>LXQD01000055.1 GCA_003326215.1 Nostoc minutum NIES-26
GGTGCTTCTTACCATCGCTCACATCTGATTCAAAACTTTTTAGATGAAATCAATCAAGGTTTATCTCAAGAGCAATGGAAAATTCACTGTGTCCGCTTTGCTCCTCATTGTCCATCACAAAATCCTATAGAAGATATTTGGTTACAAGCAAAAACCTGGGTTAGACGTTTTTGTGCTTTAATTCCAACATTTTCTCATTTAAAGTGGATGTTTGAGTGGTTTATCCGAAACACTGCCTTTGATTTTCTGTCTCTCCAGATGTACGGAGTTTTTTCAGAAATCAAATACTAGTCCTATATCTATGTTACACTCAAGTGCGGAAACGTCTTTTACCCTGCCTGTGCTTAGCAATTTCTTTGCGCTTGCGTTTTTCAATAGGCGTTTCAAAGTGACGATGCTTCCTCATATCTGGAAAAATCCCAGCCTTGGAAACTTCTCGCTTAAATCGGCGTAAGGCTGACTCAATGTGTTCATTGTCACCCACTACTATTTGGGTCATTATCTCTCCTGCTAATTTGACTTACTTAATGGCTGATAGTCGCCTTTGTATAGCAATGGAGAAATTTTGGTCGCTAAGGAAACCGATGGTACTGAAAGCCAGACAGAAGAAGCACTTCAGCAATCAGTATCAATTCAGCCTACTCTGATATTTGAAGAGGTGAACTGTCCCGCTTTTGACTAAAAATGAGACAGTAGATGCTGTTCAAGCTTGATTTTGCGTTGATGCAGCTGACTCACTGTAGTCGCCCCAATCACCAAAAATGGGACAGTTGCTCTTAGCGACCAAAATTTCCCCTCTGCTATACAAAGGCGATAGTGGTAAGCTGCCCAGTTAACTAAAGTGCAAAAAAGGCAGACTCTTTGTCTAACCTGAAAATTCGCTCTCTCAAATTTCCGGTTTCAAATCTTAGTAGCGTCCACGTCCACCGCCCCCACCGTATCCCCCCCGATTACCACCAGACGAACCTCTGTCTTCTTTAGGCTTGGCTTTGTTGACTTTGAGGTCACGACCCATCCATTCAGCACCATCAAGAGCTTCGATGGCAGATGCTTCTTCAGCTTCAGTTCCCATTTCTACAAATCCGAAACCGCGTAGTTGTCCTGTTTCGCGGTCAGTAGGTAGTTGAACACGCCTTACAGTGCCATATTCTGCAAAAACAGCGCTCAAGGTGTCTTGGGTAACTTCGTAAGAGAGATTGCCTACATAAATTGACATCGATTATCTCCAAAATTATTAGTGTGTAGAGATTTAAATTTCGGAGAAAAGTCTGTAAATACCAAAAGGGAAAAGCCTGTCAATACTAAAAACAAAAATACTCACCGAATTAACTCTCGTTTTCTATGATGACATAGAAACCAATTCGGGAGCATCCACTAGATGGTTAGTTAACCAGTGATGATGTGGGTGCGGTCGCTTGATTTTAACTCAATGCCAGAAACTCATCTGTTAGATGTACTAAGGGCGATCGCTCTCGCATTCAAAAATCCAGCCGGGATGACTGGGTTTTTGTTGGGGTTATATTCCCCAATGGCTAAATACGGAAAACGTTTTCCGTATAGGATCAATGAGCTTTGAACAAGCGAAAAACAAACCTTAACTAGATTTCACTTTGGCGTAGACTATAACAAAACGCAAGCATTGCAATCACAGATAGATGAAGCAAGTTGTTCTTTGGATTGGAGCAAATGCGGGAGGAGTTTCCAAAACTACGCTTGCCGTTCACATTGGCTATGAAATGGCAAAGCGCGGCTTTGACGTAGCACTTCTCGACCTAGATACTAATGTTTCTATGAGCCAGTTTTGTGGATTGGATAAAGATCCACCCTCGGAACAAACGATCGCCGCCGTATTTGACGAAAATTTTCACGGCAACTGGCCTCTGCTGACCCCAGAATGGGGTCAGCCCAAAGGAAAATTTCAAGTATGCTTGGGTGGCCCGGTAATGATTCCAGTTGGTTTGGAATTAGCAGTCCGTAATCGCCGGGAGTACCTTTTAGCAGATAGATTTGAAGATTTTCCTCTGCCGCATCAACTAGTGATACTAGATTGTCCTGCAACACTTGGCCATCTCAATGACGTGGCGTTGGCAGTAGCTACACATTTATTAATTCCTGTCGAACTTAGTCCAAAATCTCTAACAGGAGCAAATGCTTTGTTATCTTGGCATCGAGGAGCTTGCAAAAACTTGCGCCTCAATCCTCCACCCCAAATCTTAGGATTTGTACCCACCAAATACGACAGTAATGAAGCAGCGCAACGGGATTTATTGAGTCAACTGCCAGAAATGCTTGCTCCTTTGAAAATTAAATGCTATCCGTACATCCGCTATTCCTGCGAATTTAGTAATGCTTCTGGAAGAGGCATTCCTCTACACTTGCATCGTCCTACTCATAGAGCTATTAAAGACTTACATCCTATTTGTCAAGAACTGTCAGCTATTTTGACGGAGAGTAAAAATGCCAAGAAAGGCGCAAAATAAAAACTATGATTATTTTTCAGCTAATGTACACGCAGCTGAAGTTGAGTCACAGTTAGTAGAATCACAACAGCGCATTACCGAACTAGAATCTCTAAACGCTCAATTGCAAGCACTGATAGCCAGCAACAACGCCAAGAGCGATGCTGCTCAATTGACTGTGCCACTTGATAGAATTATCTGCAATACTGAACAAGTACGCCGCTACTTTGACCCTGCTAAACTCGCTACTCTGACCGCTTCTATACTAGACTTGGGAGTAAAAACACCGTTATGGGTGCGTCAGGCTAGCGATGACAAGTACTTATTAATTGCAGGTGAACGTCGCTACCGCGCTGCACAAGATGCAGGTTTGGCTGAAGTTCCTATCATAATCATCGAAGTTGATGAAGCCTCGGCTTTTAAGCTGTCTTTACTGGAGAATTTGCAGCGCGAAGATTTAAATCCAGTAGAAGAAACGGAAGGAGTATTACACTTATTGTCTTGCCAACTAGATTGCACTACTAAAGAAGTGATCGCTTTGCTGAACCGCAAAGCGCATCTAGATAAAAAAAAAGTTGAATCCTCAAATGAGGATACGGAAAACGTATTCCGTAAGCAGTGGTCAGTAGTTGAAAATGTTTTTACAACAGTGGGCAGGTTGTCACCAGAAAGTTTTCGCGTCAGTCGGCTACCACTACTAAATATGCCAGCAGATGTTTTAGAGGTATTGCGCTCTGGACAAATGGAATACACCAAGGCCAGGGTAATCGCACGGGTAAAAGATGAGAAAATCAGAATTGAACTTTTGCAGACAGCAATTGACCTTAACTTGTCACTGAGCGAAATTAAACAGAAAGTCAAAGAAATTGAGCAACAGTCCTCTTCACAATTATCTGAGCCAACTGAGGCAATATCATTAAAAGAACGTGTAGATGATACTTGGCGACGTTTTAAAAAAGCTAAAGTGTGGGACAACCCCAAGAAAAAGGCACGAATAGAAAAGGTACTAGCTCAATTAGAAGCTTTAATAAAAGATGAATGACTGTGGAGGATTTAGTAGGAACTTAACCGTGAATCGATATAGCTTGAGGGCATTTTCTCTCATTCCAGACGTGGATCTGATTGCGGCGGATGCCAACCTGCTTCTACCCAAAAACGACGAGCCACTTGAATTGAAGGCTCATCCCGACGTTCATCATTAAAATCAAAACGATCGCTAGTAGCTCTCCCTGTAGGAGTTGTACCTAAAATTTTTATGCCGTCTTTTGTCCAGATAAAATGGTCAGACCATTGTTGCTGACGGGGATGAAATAGAGGGATTTGTTCTTGGGTTTTGGGATCAGTCGCCGTTGTAAAATTATAGTGACGCTCATTACAGCGATGACAAGCTAAAGCCAAATTATCCAGTTCATCTGAACCTCCCAAAGACTGCGGCATAATATGGTCAATGGTGAAACGGTCTGGACTTAAGTATTCTGGAGAGTGACAGTATTCGCAAAGATATTTAGCTCGTTGTCTTACAAGTTTTCGAGTTGGTTCGGACACCATTTGCTTTTCGCTGCTAGTTGAGCGTTAATCAAAGTAAAGATTCGCTCTAATTCGGAAATACCTATATATTCGGCTTCTTCTTCAGGAGTGAGCGCCGAAGCTTTTTTCTTCTCTAACAGTTCTTCAAAGCGAGACTGTAGCTCATCGGTAAATTTAAACAGATAAATGTTACCGAATTCGCTCATCCTGATACCAGAAGATATTAAGGATGAGGGTTGAACCATCAATTGAGTAGTCATTGTGTGTTCACAGCGCCTTTGATTCTATTGTGCCTCAATTAACTGATGATCTTAGTTTATTTGATTAGCTTACCCGTCAGGGGAAATATAGCGGAGATCGCAAAGGAGAGTAAATGCTCTTTTACTGGAATGATGGAGTTCTACAGCATTAAGAAACTTAGTAATTAATTTCTTACCTGGGGTTGGCACAATCCTTATATAGCAAAGTTCTTGAGAGCCAGTGTTGAGCAGGCGTATTGCCCGGTCGCACCCTAGAATTGATTGTCCCAGCCAATAAATACCGCATAGTCATCTAAGGCAGTACTACTAAGTATCTGTAGGACGTGGATGCTTATGTGCAAAATAGGACAACCTACCCTGCTTAAAAGCCGCTATGACGAAGAAGAGCAAAACTATAAGGCGATGTGTAAAAAACATCTTTCGGCACACTACAGCCAGACAGTACACTATAGTAACCAGACAGTCCTGCAACCAAGCTAGCTTGATCCAAAGGTTCGGTAATTTTCGGAAAAACTATAGGCAGGTGACCTTGCGGTACTGAGATATCAAAGCTAGCTTCGGAATGCCAAATCCACTTCTCGTTCACACGCCATCCAATAGCATCACCAAACTTCTTCCAGGCTTCATCCTCATAATACATATTTACCCGGTTTGCCTTATCACAAAATGCTAGGTAAATTTTCTTTTGCACACTAAAACCAAACCTACCCTGACTGTACTTTATCCACAGAGTATCAATAGTATGCAAGTCAGTATGAGGAAGCTTCTGTATATGTTCACAATCTAAGTAGCCATATTTCTTTCGTCTTGTCACCTGTAACATTGCATTCAAAGTTGCCTCATCTGCTTCTCTCCATCTGCCCGCTTTAAGTAAAGCTCGTAAATTGCTGTAATCTATTCCTTTATCTGAACGCAGATCATCTTTGGTGATGAATGATTCAACGTTGAAGTAGGGTTTCTTTGGCAAAACTTCGGTTCTTTTACCGTAGAAAACAGGTGTTAAATGCTCTGGAATGCCCTGTAACTGAATCTCTAAACAAGCGAACTTATAAGCATCTTCAATTGAACGCCCTGCTCCTAAAGCTTTATAGAATCCAATGGAAAAGATAATTGCAGCTTCATCTCCAATAGATTGGTTCATTCCAATAACAAATGGAATATGTTCAGCAATTGCCTCTGCTTGGATCTTTGAGTGGCACGCATTTAAAATTACGCAATTAACTTGATTGGCTACCAATTTAAATAAATTAGCAAGTGCAGCAGGTGGTATTGGTTGCGTTCTACCTGAACTATTCTCGAAGCATATTTCTCCAGTACTCATGCCGTGTCCAGAGAAATGAATAATTTGAGGCTCAACATCAAAAATTGCTTGGGTTATATCCTCTGGGCGCACAGACTCACGAGGCTCTAAAGAAAATCTATCTCGTTGCTTAGAAAGTTGCAATCTCTCACGTATATCTCGTAACTCCTGCCCTAAACGTAATCGAGCAGAATCACTAGGATCAGCTGTCAAAAATAAAATTTTGATTTTTTCCATCTGGAATATTTATATAAAATAGTGTTACTTATAATACATCATACATAACCTTCAACTGCGCCCTTAGCTGTAGCGACCTGCAATACTAATCGCTCAAACCTGCAACAAGACATTTACAAACCAGGATTATCTGCGCTGTAAATAGTATTTAGTATAATAAAAGTGACTTATACTTTTAGTATTTGTGTTAAATACAAAATTATTTTGGAGAGAGAAAGATGATTACATCTTTATCGACAGAAGATAATATTGAAATTACAAATTCGCTTCAGCAATTTAGTTTAATTTTAAGTAATAACATCAAAAAAATAGTTAATAACTTAAATGAAATATTAAAATATGATAACGCTGACATTTTCATATATGAAATAACAGAATGTACAAAAACTATTAGTGAATTTAATTTAAAATATGAACAACTTGAAAAGCCATTAGAGAAAATAAAATTAATCCAGGATTTTCGTAATAATCTTAAAAACTTCATCATAAAACGTCAAGAATATACAACTGATGAAGTCGTAGGGGAACTTATAAAAGAAAGTCTTGTCAATCTTAAAACTTTAGAAAAAACTTTAAAAGAGGCAGAACCTCTACAAATTACAGTAGCATATTTAGAAGCTATTAAAAAACCAGTTGATGACAAACTAAGTTGGTTGCAAAACTTATATTCTTCAATGTTTTATATGTTGGAGATATTAGAGGATGGAAATGTTGCTTTGATACCCAAAAATATACTCAAAACTATTGAGACTACTTCTGAAGCTCTGTCTTCTAATAAAGCATTGAGGGATTACATAAAAACATCAAAAAATGATGAAAATGAAGAAAAAATAAGAAATTATATTAATAGTATTAGACAGGCAGCAAAAGCAACTTTATGGGAATTAAAAAAACTAAAAGAAGAACAACCTAATATACAATCGCTATTAAAGTTTATTCAATCTTCCCCTGAATGGAAAGGAGATGATTTTGAAGAATGTTTAGATTTTATAAATGAAGAAAGAAGAAAGTGAGGAGTCAGTGTATTTATTAGATACAAATCATTGTAGTTTTATAATTATTCAAAAAGACACAGCCGTAATAAATAAATTAGCATCGCTACCGAAAGATACCATAATAGCTATTAACAGCATAATATATGGTGAATTAATTTTAATGGCTGAAAAATCAATTAATAAAAAAGAAAATACAGACTTAATAGAATCCTTTGCTAAAAGTTTAATTATACATCCAATAGATAAAGATACATCAAAAATTTATGGTCAGTTCCATGCTGAAATTATTGATAAATTTGCACCAAAAGACAAGAATGGTAGAAGAAAATTCCAAATAAAAGATATAGGAATATATTCCAACGATTTATGGATAGCCTGTACAGCCATTCAGCACAATCTAACTATAGTATCTGAAGATAGTGATTTTCAAAAAATGAGTACCGTGCGAAGTCTGAATTTAGAATGTTGGAAATCCAAAGTGAATTCAATTGTTTAATATAAATTTATTCTTTCATTTAAAAAAATCTGACATTAATTTGATTTAATTTGACAAAGTTGACGAGGCATTAGAGGTTGATTTTTAGGACAAGCAAAACAAGCAAATACTAAATATGTCACAAATCACCCCAATCAAAATTCAAGAAACGTCGAGCATTCAGCTTAGTATATTTTTCAGTGTTCTTGATATCCCGATGCCCTAAAAAGTCCTGAATCTCTCTAGTGCTGTAACCCTGATTCACAAGATAATAACCGCAAGCATGACGCATCATGTGACAATGAACTTTGATATCAAGCCCTGCCTGCACTGCCAGCCGTCCGAGCAACTTCCGCACTGCATCAGTAGACATCACTTCACCACGCTCTGACACGAAAATATATTTGCTATCAGGGAATTGTTCTCTGAGTTCCTTAAGCAAAACCATTTCATCATCTCTGAGGGGATGTACCCCAGAATCGCTACCTTTCTCCCTGGTGATGAAAATCTGACGTTCTCCCCACATCACCGCATCCCAGCGTAAACCGCATTTTTCACCCACAGCTTCACCGACCCTCAGCCCGTGGCGAAACATGAGCAACATCAGCGTGTAGTCACGGTGGGCATAACGAGCTTGGCGATTAAGTGCTGCATCAAGTAGAGATCGCACCTCGCTTGGTGTAAGGTATTCTCTAGACCTGTAGTGCTTGTTTGGTTTACGTCCTGGGGGCTTGGTCGTCATTTATTCGGGAGCTACTGTCTTCTTTACGCGAGATTTTCTGGACACTACACATTCTCCCAAATCCCCATCACTTCGTGAAGAACCTCCCCAAAACTGACCTCAGTTAAGTATTACTTATCTTTCAGTTGCCAAAAAATTCTCTACACAGGGCGATTGATAATCTTGGCTTATATAAGGTGGTAAACAGCTTGCCCAACTGTCTGTACTCCTTTCTATACCCTTGGTGGAAAATCGTTGCTATCAGTGATATCAAAAATGCTTCAACCCGATCAGATCGTGAGGCCCCGACGAACTGGGGACACTGAGTTTAGAGCGGGTGGTGTGGGGGACGGGCAATAATTTACTCGTAGAGTGACCAAGACTCAGCAGCCCGCCCCACACACTCCGCTGCGCCACCCGCTCTACCCCAGTTCTAAACAGTGCTGTAGTATAAAAAATTGAGAATGGCGCTTTCTAATACCATCAACATTATCCAGCTGTCGGGGTCATAGTGTTCTGGTTTTTCTCTTGTTGCGGCTCTCTTAACTGTCTATACTCCCTTCTACACCCCCGGTTGATAAATCGTTGCTATCAATGCCTGATATCAACTTTTGGCTACAGCTTCCGCCGCACTTGCTTGACGTAGATGCACAGGTCTGGAGTAGCACTGAAGGCGATCCAGAAAATTTCATGTCACAGAACTTTGTCGGCACTGCAAAAATACTTAGAGGTGCTGGATGAGGATTTGGAATCTGCTGTCTCAACGCTCAGATTCTAGTAGTTGGGGTGGATCTAGCCCTAGTTGATTAAAGCCTTTTGATGGAATTTTGCACTGCCCTCTTAACAGCTTGAACACTGGTACTTACGTATTTATTCTAAATATATTTAAAAATCTGAAAAATTGCAGATCAAGTTTGTATATTACTCAATGACTACTAAACGTAAGTGCTAGCTTATGGTAGAACCTCTAACAACAGCAGTAATTGTCTCTTTATTTGTTTCAGAGACAATCAAAGAAGGTAGAAAAGCTTTAAGTAAAGATATTACTGATATATTTACTTTTCTGGGAAAATTTCTCATCCGCTACGATGCAATATCCCACTTCAAAACCTCAACCTCAGATTACCTATTTTTCTTGGCTTCAAATGGCATATCGTTGTAGCTATAAGCTATATCTCAAGCTATGCCTAACCTAACTTTGATACAAAATGTTCATTATCTAAAACTCCATTACACTAAGGAATTAATTTTATGCAGGATCTATTAGCTAGGAATATACGATTATCTGTCACGATATCTTTATTAATAGCTTCATCTTTGCTACTGATAGTAACTATCATTTTTACTCCCCATAATGAATTACTAAATGTCATCGGATTAAGTATATCAACCTCTGGTTTTGCAACTAGTCTTGTTCAAATTATTGAACAACTTACAGAAAGAATAGAAAAGTTTTCCAACCAACGTAGGTTTTTGAGACTTTTTGGATGTGATGATAAAACAAATGGTGATGGTTCTATAGCAATTATTGTTCCAGCATTTGATCTTAACCCAACTAACTCGCAGCAAACTGGCAACAGTTTAAAGCAGCAGGCACAGAAATTAGTTTGGAAGTTCTCTACTAATGCAGCTATAAAAAATGATGTTACTGCTGCTTCATACTTTGTGTCAGCTTTCTCGAAACTTGGTCTTCCTGTTCCTCAAATAAAGTGGGATGAAGAGATAAATATTAATGATGATGATGGAGTAAAAACTTATATTCTTATAGGTCTTTCTAATGATGTAATTGAATTCGTCAAAAAATCAACGGATAGATATTTCTCAATTAGCCAAAAAACAGATGTTAATAATAATTTAGCAGAAATTATAATAAAAGGAGGTTTATTTGATAATTATAATCAGCTTATAGAGGAAGCACGGTGGACATCTTACTCGGTATTACTTGATTCTCAAACTTCTATCCCAAAAAATAGTGTTGACTACGCTTTATTTGCCAAGTTTCGCATAAATAAAAAAGTGTTTATTATATGCGGAGGAGGTACGGAATGGGGTACTCGTGATATAGGAACACATATAAGTGGTAGCGGATGGAGACGTATATACTCCGACCTAATAATAGAAAAAGGCGCTCATATAACTGCAAAAGAAGCATTTGCAGTTGTTTTTCAATTAACTATAAATAAGCAGCAATCACAAAGTATTTCGATTGTACAAAAATGTATTAAAAAGAATAAATAATTTTTGAATCAAAAGGTTATTCTAAAAGAAGATTTGATTTTTTGGATTTAAATGAATTTAGAAAGCTTTCTTCAAGATATTTTGTCTCAAAATATTTCTCGTGAGGATTTCTCATTATATATTAGAAATATATGGGAGAGTGAAGATGGCTGTGTGATGTCCTACCATGACCCTAATTCTTTGTGCCTCAAGATTTGGCATTTATCTTTTGATAAATTGATTACAGAACATGGTCACGATGAACAGCCATTGTCTATTTCCCAACATTTATTTGGTGATGATAATCATATATCAGCGCGTTTAGTGTATGATCCACCAAAACAGGATAATCAAAAGTCTTTAGAATATCATTGTCACCCAGTTGATACAGTCATTGTTGTTATCAACGGTTCTGGGGTATTTTCTTTTATTTGTGACGATAGTAAGCAGTCGATTGATATAGATCTTACACCAGGTAAAACCTTATTCTTTCCATCGAATACTGTTCATACAATTAAAGAAGTTGGTAATGAGGGTTTAGAGACATTGAACATAACTGAACGATTAAACCAACCCAAATATCGTACCGAACCTATCAATGAGAAAAAGGATTTATTAATAAAACCTTCAGAAGATTTTAGCAAAATTTACAAGCCAATAAAGAATTAGTTACCTAACAATTAATCATCAAAATCAATTGGCTGTCCGTTGAAATGCTTGTGAATGCTTTCGGGAGTCAACCAACTAGGAATTGTCACCTTTTTATCTACTTCTGCATCTCCATCGGAATTGTTTAAACCGTTAACTATTGCAACCTTTAAAGGTGTCTTACCATCGGCGGTTTTACGGTCAATTTGAATAGTGCCTCTGCTTCTACCTTTGGCAGTTCCATCACTTCCCCCAACAGCGGTATTAGTAAAGAAATGAGCAATACAGACTAATCTTTCTTCAGCTTTTCTAGGGTCGCTAAGAGATGCTTTAACAAACTTTTTGGCAGGCTCTTTTGTGATATCTGACTCAGAATAGTTAGTGAATTCATCAACTAGTAACTGTTGCGGTTGCTTATCAGGTTGATTATTAATTCTGTCTAGCCAACGCTCGCGGGCATCATCAAAAGCTTGTCCTATCTGTTCTTCTGTTTGCGCTATCAACTGAGGGCTTAAATAGGGAGCAACGCGATTTTCTGAAGTTAGACTTTAAACGAGCGATCGCTAAAATATACATTTAAGCAGAAAGTTATTTTTATAACAAAGTTTACGCAGAAAAGCACGAAAATTAATCTTGATGAGTTACCTCAAAAAGATTGCTGGGAAGTAATTTGGTAATAATCTAGCGTTAATACTAAGTATTAATTATGACAAAAAGCTGGGGATGAGAAAACTTATGTATAAAATTTTTTAAGCACTGCTGGGGTTAAGGAAAGAATTAAAAATAGAGTCACAAAAATTGTCCCAACTACAAGC
>LXQD01000056.1 GCA_003326215.1 Nostoc minutum NIES-26
AGGAACTTTTTTATTTTCGCTCTTTTTGTGAATGTCTCCAGATGGTGGCTTTGATGAGTTAGAACTGTCTAAATCTCTACTGACTTTTAAACGTTCTATTTCTTGCTGTAGTTCGTAGATGATTTTCTGTAACTCACGTATTACCTTGCTCTGCTCAATGATTATCTCTACCAGTTCTTCCTTCGACAACTGGTTCAAGCTTTCTCTATCTAGTTCTTGAGGCAGGTTTTGGTTCATATTTGTGATACTCCACCTCCAATGTCCCCTTTGTCAATACTCTTTCACCTGAATCCTTACATCTTTCTGAAAGCCTTAGGGAGTATGAAAATGCAGAAATATTAGATATAGAATGCTTACATGCAAATACTAATAGCCAGAATGATTTAACATTAGATAGGTTTTATATGTGTTCATTAGTAGGCAAGGGTCTTTGTAAAATAGATTTATTAGAAATGCAAGAAGCAGAAGAAATCTTTTTAAAGCTTTTAGAAATTTCTCAGCAAAAAAATCATTATAATTTTCAAATAGAAGCATATTATGCTTTAGCTTTTATATATTCAAATACATCCTTTAAAGAAAAAGCACAAGATTTTGCTAACAAAAGTTATAACTCATCAAAAGATGATTCAGATGAATTAAATGAATGGGCTATAGGACATAGGTTTATATTTCTAGGATTAACTTATAAAAATTTAGGAGATATCCAAACATCTTTTCAAATGTACAATCAGGCTGTTACCTTTGCTGATGACAACCACTACACTCAAATTAAAGCTAGGGCTTTAACTGGTCTGGCAGAACTTTATCGAGAACAGCAAGAATTTGAAACAGCATTTTCTGATCATTCAAAAGCGATAGAACTGCTAGAGAAAATAGGTGCTAAATGTGACCTTGCTGAAGCCTACTATCAATTGGGATTGACTTATCAAAAGATGGAAGAATTAGAAAAAAGTAGGGAAAATTTTGAGAAAGCGATTCGACTCTATAGAGAAATAGCAGCACCCAAGCAAGTTGAGAAAGTACGACGTGCAATGGACAATGGTAAAAATAATCAGATAGAGTGAAATGAACTACAAAACGATATCCCTGGGGAAATTCCCCCACATTTATAGTCATTTGTCCACCAGCTTGGTGGACAAATTCCTTGAATGAAATTCTGGTTGAAGTGCAGCATTCGCTCAGGGTTTGGAGCGCGCATTTGCTGTAGTGCCGACAGATATCAAGATTGAGAACACACCCGTCCATGCCATCGCGCTCACGCCTGATGTAATCGTCAGCCACGGTACGTCACGGAAGTGAGCGCGATAGTGAAGGTTCACAACGGCTTGTCTACACCAGAGTCTTAGTGAGTCAGAACGGGCAGTGGCGATTGGCAGCCAACCATGTGGCTGAACCAAGCACACAGCCTGACCCACGCATGGCGAAAGAGTGAGAGGATGACGTTATACGCTTTCTGGCTTTGTGTGAATGTGATAAAGCTGAGGATATTTTTTTATTAAAAGAGCCACGACCTCGCAATGAGCTTGCACAGTAATGGCTCTCAATTACCTTGCTATACAAGGCTCGTGACGACTATTGGTAAGAAATTGATTCCTAGAGTTTCTTAATGCTGTAGAACTCCATTGTGATAATTTCGCCAATGCGAAATTTCGCCAATTAACAAATTTATATTTTCGCCTTACTGCCATTTTACGTTGTTATTAGAAGTTACGCACTGAAGCCTAGATCCCCCCTAGCCCCCCTTAAAAAGGGTGGAACTTCTAAAGCCACGCCACTTGCTACAAGTCGGGAAACCGCAAGGGCGCAGTGGCTCCCCTTTTTAAGGGGTTGGGGGATCTGAGTGCGTAAGTTTTGATACCAATTTAAAAAATGATTGCGACAGATGGATTGTGAAAAAGTGAGTATATGAGCTTTTTCACAATCCAAAATCTCAAATCCAAAATGGTATTAGCTTTACACCCTATTAAGGGTATGCTGAAATATATATTTCGGCATATCCCTGTGTTCGTGTAATACTGTCGATTTCGGTTTTCTGTTCTGATGCTACTAATACCCCAACACTATCTGTCCAAAGCGAAATGCTCTTGGTCAATTGTTGTATTAGGAGCTTGGAAGTACAGTGGACTTCTTCGGCCCTTTTCCTGCACCAGCCTGGAAAATATCTTCTGCAATTTTGATACCGAGTGGCACACCGCCAAAAGGTTTCCCATCAGTGTCCGTTTTTGTCAGATCGGGCGTACCATCATTTTTGACTGCAAAAGCATCAAAAACCCAGTGAACGCCGAGATCGACGCGGCTGCGGCCGTTTTCGATAATCATTTGCCATAATCCGCCAGGGAAGTTGCGATTGTGTCTTGGTCTAACTGTGCCTCTGTTGTCTGTGTTAATCCCGTTAAACTCTTCAGAGACAAAATCAAGGTCTTTGAACAAATTGTCAGGTTTTCTATCTCCAATGCTGATTCCGTAGAATAACCGCGTTATATGCAAGGCAGCAGCACCAAAGGTGGCGTGTCCGGATGGGTAGGCTGGAAAGTTCGGTGTAAAGTTCTTGTTCCTAGAGTTTGTGTTTGGCGCACCGAGGGGCAGCCATAAAGGGTCGCAATCGTCGGAAATGTTGTTGTCAGCTTCTGTTGGTGCTGGGCCCAAAGAGCGATCGTGTTCGCGGATGCCAACCACAGGTCGCCAGAAATCGTACAAGTATTTTTGCTCCCATGCCAAAATTCCAGCATCACCCATTGCTGCATTCACTAGAGCAAACAAACTAGCATTTTGGGCCGGTGTATTACCTTTGGCAATAGCCACTCGACGAACAATTTGGTTGTACAGACGCGGCGGCGTTCCTAACTCAGCAGATCCGTCATATGCCCAAAAAATGCCGATGAGAGTTTCGTCGATGCTTCGTTTTCTATCGTCAATATTTTCAGGTAAAGTTCCCATCAGTTCGGGGGCAATGCCTTTGACGCGCACTTCTCTTAACGCTCTCAAATACTCACTATTATCTAATGGTGGTTTAGCAAGCATGTGTCGTTGTGTGATGGCAAAGCCTTTTGACCTCGCTCCATAGAATGGAGCGTGAAAACCTTGACCGGGATTGTCTGGGTCGGGACGATGTCTGCCGCGTTGAGGCGAAGGCTTGTAATCGCCCGCAGCAGCGCCGGGGTCATTCATTCTGTCATTGAGAAGTGCTTGAGCAACTTTCTCTCCAAAAACATGCCCTGCATTAGAGATGTCACCTGCTCCTGCAAGGATGGCATCAAAGAAAGGTTTTTGACTCGGAAATAAACTTGCTAGGGTGGTATGAGCTGCGGCAGCTACTGCTGCCTCTACCGACGCGCCAGTACCGGGAGATGGCAAAGCGGATAGGTCAAGATAAGGCGGCAGATTTGGATCGTTAGTTACGCCAGCATAGGCATCATACATTGCTAGGTGAACAATCGCTAAAGCACGCGAACTAAGGGTCGGGCCTGTTTGTTCGCCCTTGCCGTTGGTATGACTCACGCGGTTTGCTTCGAGTGCAACTTCGTTCCATAGCAGAATTGGGTCTGTCATAATTACATTTTCTGAATTATTACTAAGTAAATTTAGGCTCTATGCGAACAGTTAAAAATCTATATAGTGGTTTGCAGTTGAGTGGAATACAGACCTAACCCCTAACCCCTTCCCTACCAGGGCTACGGTGTACACACAAGTTATCGAATCGCTACGAGTTCTCAAATTACCCCTCCCTAACCCTCCCCTTGGAAAGGGGAGGGAACTGGATTTCTTATTTCCCCCCTTGACAAGGGGGGATTAAGGGGGGTAATTCGACTTGTGTGTACACGGTAGCCTACCAGGGAAGGGGAGTAAGACTCAAAGCCTTTCTCCTTGTAGGTCAAAACTGTGCTACACCTAACCAAGAACTGCTATAGTTTTAAACTGTTATTTATTCCTCAGAGCCATAATTGCTCCTTACGTAAGAAGTCAGGTACTTGTAATTATTCTTTATGTACCCTCCCTACTAATTGCCCAGCGAAAAGAGGTGTTGCTGTTATTGCAACGATCGCAGCACAGATCCTATGCTATTCCCATTACATTCTGACCTTCTGCTACTGAAATAATTCTGGGTAGAACTAATCAAGCGCAGGTGAGGATAAGGGATGGGATTTACAGCCAAGATTCAACAGACAATGTTTTCACTTGTTGAATCCTCTGAAAGTCGCTGTCGGCTGACACAATGGTAAGACCGTGTTGTAGAGCTACAGCCGCAATCCAAAGGTCATTTTCATCAAAGCCTAGATCAGTTATTTTCGTTTTTCTTCGCTTACTTTTCTCCTTCGGTGCAAACTGATTGAATAAAGCGGCTTTCAGTTGCCCGTAGATAGTAGCAGTAGATCCATCAATATTATGGCTGTATATACCCGTTAGAAAACGGTGAATGAGGGCTAAGTTACTTTCCTTGCGTTGAGAACGTTCTGCCATGTCTACCAGTTCCCCTTGAACGATGGCGCAGGTTGCAGTCACAGAATTATCCACTTCCACGAGGCGATTAAGCACATTGGGATTACCAAGTATTGCTTGGCTACAGTGATTTGTATCTAACAAGTACATTATTCAAAGGGATTTTCATAATCAAATTTGGCTTTGCCGCGAGTGGCATAAACTAATTCAAGACATTCTTTTAAATCATCACCCTCCCATTTACCAATTGTTTTTAAGTGTTCAAGCAGTGAGCGACCTGTGGAATTTACTGTAGTGTGAGGGGCAGAAGGAGCCACTTCAGAAACATGCTGTGTTTGGGGTTCCTTCATTTTTAAAAAGCGTATAAAGTCTAGGGTTTCAGCCAGAATGGTATCTGGGGTCGATTCAATTTCTAAAAGAAGCAGTTCTTTGATAGTCATATTAGGTATATCCTCCACTGGAGCGAAAATCCACGCATCGCTGCATCTGTCTTCTTCATTATTGCAATAGTTTCTTTTAGCGTTACTACACTAAGTTCCAGGCATTCAGCTAGGGGTCAGTCTAATGCGCGAATTTCGCCTTGGCGTAAATTCACCAATTAGTAAATTTATATTTTCACCTTGCTGCCATACTACGTTCCAGGCATTCAGCTAGGGGTCAGTCTAATGCGCGAATTTCGCCTTGGCGTAAATTCACCAATTAGTAAATCTGTATTTTCACCTTGCAGCTACACTACATTCCAGGCATTCAGTTAGGGATTAGTCTAATTTGGAATTTCGCCTTGGTGTAAATTCGTCAATTAATAAATCTATATTTTCACCTTGCTGCCATTTCACCCAGACAGCCATTAGAAAATCTACCAATTCGCTTTTATCAATCTCTACGCCACATCTTTTGAGTTTGAGTAATTCTTCCTCTACATCTAAATCTGTTGAGCGTTTCACATAGTAAGTGCGCCCAATCCAAGCATCATCAGACCGCTTTCCAGTTGCAGGTCTGCCACGTTTGCGTGGTTCCTTTTGAGTTGGTGCTGGTGGGGGTGGTGTTGGAGTTTGTGTCACGTTACTATCTGTGGTTGCTTCTGTTAGTTGTTCTGGCTCAATTTGTGGTTCTTCTTTGGTTTCAAATAACTTTTTAAAGGGGCTAGGCTTGCTCATGACAGTATCTCCTTACCCACCTCTTGATACTCGCGCCATGCTATTTTGCTGCTGCGGTCTTTTACTTGATAAACTGGCAACCCCTCCAGTGCAGCTTTTTCATAAACAGCAAATCGTCTAATCCCATGTTGAAATAGTGGTATTCCCTCTGCCTCTAATGCTTCCCTTGCCTGCTGTCCTGTTAAGCGAGGGGCAGGAGGGATAATTGTAAGCAATACACGATAGCGCGAGCTGCCCAATGATTTGAGTGTGCCTACAGTCTGCAACAGTGCATCCATCGCTAAAGCATCAGGGGTAGTAGGCAGAATTAATAGATTGCACCCTGATGCGAGTGCTTCCAAATCTTCTTGGCTTGGTCTGGCAGCTGTGTCAATAACCACATGGTCAAAATTACGGCTGTGCATGGGAGCTTGTAGTAAATCCACAACTTTAAAGGGTAATGCTCCTCGCTTTGCCCATCCTGTAGCACTGTGGTTTGGGTCGCCATCAACTAGCAAAGTGCTGCCATGCTGAGATAGAAAGCAAGCAATATGGATGGCGCTTGTCGTTTTAGCGACACCTCCCTTGAAACTGGCTAGGGTGATAATCACTCCATATACTCCAATAAATGCTGCTAGTTTACCCTCAAAATAACGAAAATTTGTATTTCTTAATTTATAAAATGTTAACTTTGCGACAATATAAAATTTCGCCAAGTCAAAAATCTAAAATCTCCTAAGTTGCAACTGTCAGTGTTCGATTCCCTAACAGTTCAAGTTGCTTATACTGAAAAACACTTTTACTCAAGTATTAGATGCCGTTATCACCTGAATTTTATAACTTTCAATAAGATAGGTAATTCAAACCAGGAAAACATTTGTATCATCTACTACAAGAGTTATTAATTTTTTAAAAAAATCTCTATCAACTCCAGGATATGTATAAAAAAAATCATTTGGCATAATGTATCGGCCTCCCTAGTTGCCTAGTCAACTACAGAGACAGACCGCCTAAGACAGCCACTTTTACTCCTTGAAAGCCCATTTGCTCCCTATGGCTATTACCTATCAATTAATTCAAGAAACTACAGCACGGTACAAACAGCGTCACCATGAGCGCGAACAACACCTGAGTGAGATGGAAGCTGGGAATTTACTCAATGTAGATACTCCAGAGCGAGTCAGAAAGAGACTCGAACGAATCGCCAACCATCCTCTGGCTGTTAGAACAATGGCTGAAGAAAGCCAACCTGAAGTTGCTGGGGTTAAAATTTTATCTCCAGAAAATTTCAATCGTCTCGTCCAAGAACGCATTCTCGGTCAAAACGACCTAATGAGTGTGAGTTACCTAGAGTATGGGTTGAGCGTCTCCCGTTCTATCGGTCGCATTCTCATCCGCAGTAATAGCAACCGCCTTGTTGGCTATGGCACGGGCTTCATGGTTTCTCCTCGCCTCCTACTGACTAACAACCATGTCCTGTCAAATGCCCGACAAGCAGGTTTTAGCCTGATAGAGTTCAATTACCAAAGCGGTGTAGGAGGGCAAATGCTCCAGTCCTATACCTATGAACTCGATCCTGCCACTTTCTTTCTTACCGATAAATTTCTTGATTTCAGTTTAGTGGCAGTCAAAGATAGTTCTAGTGGACAACCTCTTCTAGGGACTTTTGGTTGGAATCGCTTGATAGAAGAGGAAGGCAAGGCGATTCTAGGAGAGTACGTCAACATCATTCAACACCCATCTGGGCAACCGAAGCAGCTGGCACTGCGGGAAAATCGGCTAGTCGATCTCTTCGATGATTTCCTTCACTATCAGACAGATACAGCGCCTGGGTCTTCTGGATCTCCTGTCTTCAACGATCAGTGGGAAGTAGTCGGGCTACACCACTCAGGTGTTCCCAAAAAAGATGAGCAGGGCAGAATCTTAGCAACCGACGGTCAAGTGTGGACTCCGGAATTGGGAGAGGATAAAGTGGCCTGGGAAGCCAATGAAGGCATTCGCATCAGCCGCATCGTCAAGCATGTCAAACAGCACAACCTATCTCTAACACAGCGCCCTCTGCGAGATGAGATGTTCGATCGGCTCCCACTTCCCCCAGAAGTAATTAAGGAAGAAACACCTAAAATTAGTCCCAAATTGCCTAACCTTGCTAGTGACGGCAGTGTAACTTGGACAATTCCGCTTCTGTTGAGCGTGCGTTTGGGAGAAGCAGCTACGCCCTCTGTTCCTGTGCCTCAACCAGACAACTTGTCATCCAAGCCCACAGATAGTAGCCGCCAAGATGATACCCAGTGGGATATTGAAAGTGACCCGGAACTGGCTAAAGAGCTACAAATTCTAGAACAAGCCCGTCGCGGAACAATTCCCTACTATGATGAAGCTGGCGATCGCACTGAGCAAGACAATTATTATGGCAATCTAATTGACAAAGTTTCATCACTGAACTCACGGGAGTTGTTCAAGCAATTAAAGGATCTGCTCCGCACTACTCATACCAAGCTGTTACCTTACAAGCCACGAGTGCATCTTTATCCTTGGGTAGACATACAGCCCGATCTCAAAATTCGCAGCATCTATTCACAGTTGGAATTCGAGCCTGAGCAGATCGTCCGGGAAGATTTACAAATTGAGCAAGAGCGAACTGCTAGGTTACAGGAGTTAGTACGCTCTGAATCCCTTGGTAGGACTTTTCAACTGAGTGAGCAGCTCGATCTGTTGGAAGCAGAGTTACCCTACAACTGCGAACACGTCGTACCTCAATCTTGGTTTCAAAAAAGAGAACCCATGAAGGGAGACTTGCACCACTTGTTTGCTTGCGAACCAGCCTGTAACAGCTTCCGGGGCAACACCCCGTTCTATGACTTTCCTGACTTTGAAGTTGAAGAAACAATCCGCTCTAACTGTGGCAAGTCTGAAGGCAACAAATTTGAACCGGGCAATGGAAAGGGAGAGGTAGCGCGAGCAACTCTTTACTTCTTACTGCGATATCCAGAGCAAATTGACAATAGGAGTAATGAGTACGAAGCTCAACGCCTAGAGACTCTACTGAAGTGGCATCAAGATTACCCTGTCAACGAACACGAAAAACATCGAAATATGGCTATCTATAAAAAGCAGGGCAATCGCAATCCCCTTATCGACTTCCCTGAATGGGCAGATAAAATTGAATTCCGCTTAGGGCTTGGGTAGCTACTATGACAATAGTTTGGCTCTAGCCCTAATCATCGTTTTGTCTAACTTTGGAGAATGATCTACTGGTTAATACAGCCTTCACAAGTTTTTTTGGCAACAATTTATATTTCCGTCAATATAAATTGTTGCCAATATGTATTTTCAAAAAATCGTATTTTCGCCAATTCAAAATAAAAAGCAGTATACCTTATTACCTAAGTTTCACGATTGCATGAGCGATCGCCTGCTTGTAGCAGATGCTAAAAATGCTTTCAAAAACCACAAAGTAAGAAACGTCTTGACTTAATTTCTTACTTTAGTTACCACAAGCCGCGCCAGATTAATGAGTCTGGTCGCCATTGTCTCGCACTGTTCTTGCGCGACATTGGCTAGCTCAATAGACTTGTATGAGTTAGTTTTGTAATATTTTTAACTTTTATAAATTTATTATTTTCATCTTTTCCTTGCGAGATAGTTAGGCTGCAATGCCTCAAAATCTTGCGAATCAGGTTTCGAGTAAGTTAGAAAATTTCAAAACTTAATTGTTTATTACTGGGTTTCCATCGAGATACTATGTAGTACTGCTACCTGACCACCGTAACCCCTGTCTTCTAAAGATTTTTTGCTTTTTTGCAACACAACTTTTTTAAAATATGTTTCAGTCAGTTAATATCTAGCAAATAAAATGTCTATAAAGAAACAAAGAAGTGCTAGCTAAAACGAGCTTGTGCCAGTTTAAAAAGAGGAATAAAAAGTATAAAATGATTGACTGCATTATTGTATAAATAAATATCATGAAAATCGTCATGTATTATAACTGTGTAGGTAGTGTGTAGGAGTTGTGGAGACGATTAGTATTAAACCCACCTAGGAGAATATATGAGATTACTGCTTGGAATTTTTTTATTAGTTGCTGCATTTGCATGGGGTTTTTATAACTACAATCATCATAGATCAGAAGGAGTACCCCATAAACAAGCTTTATATAGAGGTTTAACATGTGGTGTTAACTCTCTAATTAGTGGAGTGTTCATTATACGAATGTTAACCTTTCAAGCGGACTCTAATCCCTCTGAAGGTATTAATATAGTAAGTAATGTTCCTTCTGATCATGTGGAACCATCCACCGTTAATTTCACCGTAAACACCGAATTACCTGAACATAATTTTAATATACCTTGGGTGCTTCTTTTAGCTGGAGTTGGAACAGCATTGGTTGCACCAGAATTACTACCTTTTGTTTTTGTTGGATGGTAATCCTTCAACAACTAACTTTTCATTAAATATATGGAGTTAGTGTGATATAGCCTTCTAAAAAACTCAAAAATGGTGACAATCATTTCTATTGAAATCAAATATAAAAAACCTTTTCAAGATGGTTTAATAAAGGTTTTTTAAGTCATTTATTTCTTGAGTTTTGTCAGTTTTTATAAACTAAAAGCAGCCTGTAATATTTTTACAGCCTGCTTTTAGTTATTTTTCTGTAGCTTCGGTAAGATTAGAATCTTTCAACTATTGGTGTTCAAGTAGCATTCGTGAAATAACTTACACTTAGATTAAGTCATTTAACTTCGTTTTGGTGGTGGAACAGTAGCCGCAGTTACTGCAACTGTCTTAATAGCTAAAGTTGGCTTCGCAGCCGCAACCGCATTGATAACGCTTGGTGCTGCATTTGGTGGAATTGATCTTCTCAATTCTCTGTATCACAACTATGAGATTACTGAGAGTAAAAGCAATTATCTGATTTTAAAGAGAGAGTAGATAGTCTTACCACAATGCACGTAGAGCAATTGCACAACAGACAACGGGCTAATTAGGCATAGTGTGACTTTGACCAAAAAATGTCCACAATTGTGAATCATAAAATGGCCATCATTTAACGATATATATTACGTACTTAATTCAAGAACTGATGTTACTTAGTCGTCCCTGAAAAATAGATGAAAGCCAGTATTAAGAGGGATTTTAGAAAGAGAAACTGTGTGTAAGATTGCCAGAAAATCTTCCAAAGCTTAAAAAAGCAGGTGAACATGAGCGGTAATTTTGGGGAACATAGGACACCAGTAGAAGGAATAAAACAATCTTTACTGGAGAGTCAACTAAATCTACAACATCCGTTAGTAAAACTGGCTAAGGCTTTGGATTGGCAGTACTTTGAGCAAGAGTTGAGAACAGCAACCACAACAGATGTAGGCCGCCCAGCATTGTCGAGT
>LXQD01000057.1 GCA_003326215.1 Nostoc minutum NIES-26
TGTTGCCCAAGGTATTACTGTAGAGAAGAATCTCCCCATTGTCCGATAGCTACCGCCAGCACCTGTCCAACGGGCAATTCCCAACATCGTGACTCGACCATTAAGAGCTAACATTGCCAGGATGATTTGGTTCAATTGCCGCATCGTTGTCGCGTTTATCTGCGGCAGCAGGCATTGTAACAATGATAAGATATCGGGCATGGGCGGCCAGTGGTTTTTGAGTTGTCGTTGTGAGAGACAATAACTCTACTACGAAACGCCCTACCTCTTCATGCTCTTATTTTGGCAAAGGTATTGATCATTTATAGCGATAGCCAGTAGTGTTAGGACATCAGTAAATGAGAAAACTTAGACACACAAAGACTTTTAAGCCTGTCACCTGTAACCTATCACCTGTCTCCTGCTATATTTAGTGAAATGGTATGAGCCTTAGATATCGTCATTAATTAGGCAAAGACACGGAGTGGTTTGCCAAAGGCATCGCAATTAAGTATTATCATTTCAAATTGTTTGTTGACAAGGGACGTAAAAATAAAGGTTTCGGATTATTCTGGGTCGAAGGTGACAAAAGAGGCATTACTCTTGGAGAATTGGTATTAGTCGGCTCCTGAGGTGGTTTTGGCGTATCAACTTGGAGCAGAAATGCACGTTTGACTGATTGACCTTGTTCGGTTTCAGCCATAAGGATAATTTGAGAGAGATTTGTAGTTGCTTTAAATGTCCTAGAACCGTTGGCTGGGACATCACCTAAAGGTTCGAGTTTAACCTTGACATCATCCCCCTGTACCTGCCAGTTGAGAGTCACAACTTGTCCAACTTTCAAGAACATTGAGGGATTCGTTTCTGAACTTTGATTATTAAGCGTAAAGTTTATAACTCGAAGGGGTGTTGGCTTTAACTGGACTTGAATTGCTTTGGAAGGTGGCGATTGTTTTTGACTTCCACTAGACACTGCTTGAAGGCTAATCGCATAGTCGCCTGGTTTAGCTGAAAGCCATATATCCACGTTGGAACAACTCAATGTCTCGTTGACTGGAGGTTGACATTGCTTGTTTAGTTCCAAAGGAATTTGTTTTTGAAAATTATAAGTCTTGAGAAGCATTGGTTTACCCTCTTTGAGTTGACCCATAACCTGAAGCCGACCGAGTTGGCTAAAGTTCTTGATGTTCCAACTCAGGGTCAAGGGTTTTCCTTTTTCGAGTTGAGACTGGCGTGCTGCAATACTCGTCACCTGCGGCAGTGGCTGAGGTTGAATTACAACATCCAGTTTCTGCTGAATAAGCTTTTGTGCTGATTTGGCCTTAATCTGAAGTTGAAAGGTGTATTCTCCCGCCAGTCGGGCACCTGTATCAAAGTTGGTGCAGGTTAAATTGCGATCGCCAACGGCGGGCGTTTCGCCATCGCGAATTTGGCAATAACGGTTCAGTTCTGTCGGTAAGCCTTGGCGAAAGTCGTAAACTTGGGGATTGCTTGCAATTCGCTCTTTGGTTGAAGAAAGCACCAACTGTTCGAGCCGATCTGCATTCGCGATCGTCCAGTTGAGACGTACCCTGCCTCCCTCTGTATAGCTAGTGCTATCCGGTTTGAATTCTGACAAAATTGGCGGGGGAGCGGGTTTAAAGAACAAAAACCAAATCAAAAAGCCGAGTCCAGACAATGCACCAACCCCTGCCAGTAGCAACAACAGAAACTGCCACCAAGGGCGTGCTTTCCAGACTAACAATCCCATCGGTAAATTTTCTGGTGTCGGCAATGCTTGAAGATCTTGGAGATTGACTTGAAACGGTAGCTCTAAGCCATACCCAAACAAAGGACGGCGCCATTTCTGCTTGGGATAAACCGTTAGACTAATCGTTGCTGTTTCGCCAATCAACAAATAGACAGAAGACGGATTGCAAACATAGTAGCACGACTCGGTTTCATCTCGGCTGCTAGCACTTACAGCCAATTGTCGAATTGAATTTCCGTGATTTGTCAGTGTAAGTCGATACTGACCCGGACTGTGACTGACTTTTCCCAGAATAGTCTCCAGTTCAACACTCAGGTGAAGTCTTGGCTTTACCTCTAAATACACCAGATCCAAAAAGACCTCTTCTGGGGCATTCTCAGAAATGAGCTGTAGAGTTGGTGAATAGCGGCCAGCGGGCATGTCTATTGGATAATGGAACTCAATGATGATTTCGCCTTGACCTCCGGGATTAAGCTCTAAACCATCAGTACTGGAAACGACACCTAACTCACTCAGTTCGTTATTAGGATATTGAATTGTGAACCATGTTTTATCCAAGTCAAGACAATGAAGCCGAAACCGATCCACTCGACTGGAGTGGTTGTTCACAATTACTGATAGTGTCTGGTACTGGTTGGGCTGAATTAGTAAGGGCTGAACGGGACTAGTTGCTGGGCGAATTGAAAAGGTAAGCTTTTCTGAGCGTGTAACAGTTTGCTCTTTGACTAGAACTTCCAGACGGGCTGGGTAATGAATCGGAGTTTCTTCTGGATAATGCTCCGGGGCATCTACTACTACCGTGTAGGGATAACTGCCTGGTAGAGCGTCTGAAGGAATCTCAAAGACTAGGCTGACTTCACAAGCCTGTTGGGGGTCGAGGGTGACCCGCTTTCTTGCAGATGGACACCATGACAGCAGGGTTTGAGCTATGGGATCGACAAACACATCAATCGCAGCTCCCTGCTCGCCTTGATTAATCAGACTGATGTGAAGAGTAACGCTCTCCCCTGGGAAACCCTCTAGGCGGGTGGGAGGATTTAGTGTAACTTTGAGTGGTGTTATAAGATTCAACATCTTTACAGCGTCTTCAGTAAAGGACTATTAGTCTGGCAAGTGAACAATGCTTGGTTAATAGGAGCTAGCTAAAAAAATTCCTCTTCTTTCCCTGCGCCTCCACCCGTCACTTTTGGGTTGATACAGTTCTTCCACTTTATCGATCTGGGTTAAAGCGATAGAGGCGAACTCGTGCATCATCGGAGCCACTGGCAATCCAAACCCCCTGCTCTTGAGCAATCAAGTCTAAGGAAGTAATTTTGCTGGGCAGGGTTGCGATCTGCTTCGGTTTTTGAGTCAAATCGGGAGTAACCTTTGCGGTCAAAGACCAGGCCAGGATCTGACCATCATCGCCTGCACTCACGAGCCATCGTCGATCTGGAGTAAATAGAATACTGCGAACCGATGTTTTGGAGACTTGCCATCTAGCCTGTTGTTTGCAACTTTGCTGAGGAAGTTGCTCTTTAAGCGACCCCTTTGGCCCTGCTTTCTGACATTGACTTAAGTCCCAAAGAGTAACGTAACCATCAGAATCAGAGGCTGCTAGGATGGAAGTATTAGGCGCAAAATTGACATCCCAGAAAAAGTCGTTTTCTCCGCGATTTTGAGCATTCTCTGAGAGTTTTAGCTGCCGAGGTTGCGAGTTTGCGAGATCCCACAAGACAAGCCGCTTAAACTGTCCGGCACTCACAAGGATTTTTTCATCTGGACTGAGTGCTAAAGACCAGGCTTGATAGGCGAAGCGATCGCTCACCTGCAAAACCTTAGCAGGCTTCGAGTCAAAACGGACATCGCTCGGTCTTTGCCAACTCCGAATAGTTCCGCTGCCATAGCTGGTGTATAGCGTTAGAGAGTTGCGAGTAAACATCAAGTCCAAAATGCGATCGCTTGTCTGGTCTTTGGGGTCTTTGAGCTGATAAAGTTCCTTGCCAGTGTTGATGTCCCAGACCTGAACGGTTCCATTCTCTAAACCTGCGAACACCTGATTATTTTTCACCGGAACTAATGCTAACGACCGGATTGCTTGTTGAGTAACCGCCAGAAGTCCCTTAGAAGAATTAGGTTGAGCATTGGTGCAGGTTTTGGCTAACGTCCCCTTGCTTAAGTTACCTTGGGGAGTTAAGGTTCCCCAATCCGTCACGTCCCAAGTCCGAATTGAACAGTCGTCTGAAACACTCATTACCAGCGGCGATCTGCCACTCGTGCCACTGAGTCGCACGGTATTAACGCCAGCCAGATGAGTGATGGGTGTGGGTCTAAACACAGCAGCTGCAACGATCGCGAGTAATGCCAGTAATAACCATAGGGGTACAATTGGCAAAACCTTTAAGAATAAAATCTGAGTTGCTGGGTCGCTACTCCCTAATCTGGGGTCTGATAGCCAAGGCTTGAGTTCAAACTTGAGTTTTCGCGACCAGCCAAACCAAGGACGACGGGGGGAGATGGTTAGGTTTGTAGAAGTTATTTCTCCCAATGGCAGAACGGGTTTTTCTGGACTAACCTGAATTTGGCATCGTTTCGCGTCTTGGCCTCGGACTTCAAGATCGAGCGTTTGCAATAGATTACTATTATTTTTAAAGAATAATTGGAAGGTGCTACTACGCGATCGCCAATTCGGGAGCCAGGGTCTTTTAGCCGGGATACGCTGCTGCTGAGGCTGGACTTCAAACTGCATGAACCCAACGGGCAAAACTTCTAAAATCCCTGGTGCTTCAACGGTAGAACCCACATGACTTTTAGCAGTGATTATAAACGGATAATCGTGACTCGGAACTCGATCTGCTCTAGGAGGCTGACATTGGAAAGTTGTTGTTGTTTCTCCATTTGCGGGAATTTCTATATACCGTTCACAGCTACCAACTAGCCAGGACGGCTCAAGTTCTCCACACTGCAAGCGCACTTGTGCAGGCTGCGACCCGACATTCTTGACAGTCACGGGAATATCCACGATGTTACGAGGATAAACTTGAAACCGCTCGGTAGGCAGTCCGACCCGCAGTAGATTTAATTCACCACTTGGTTCTATATTTAACCGCAGAACTAATCGTCGTTCCTCAGAGAGCTGGGGCGAAAAAACCCGTACCGTGAGATTGACGATCCCAACGAAATCAGGAATAGGAGAGTCTAAAATCTCAACTTTAAAATCAGTGCGATCGCCGGGTGATTTAGCTGTAGATACATCTGGAGAAAGGTGATACCAGTTACTGTGTTCGCCTGCTCCCGCCGCTTTAATTTCAAGTTGAAACGACGCAAATTGATTGCTGCGGTTGATAACCGAAACACCAAAACAAACCGATGACCCTTTGGGGCGAAAGGCTATATTTTGCGCGCTCAAGCTAGCATCGATAATTGAACTCGCAAGCATATTAAAGAGAAATATTTGAGCTGTTTTAATAATTGAATAACAACTTTAATTAGAATAGATCCGACTTCTGTCTAAATTCATTCAGCCAAATTTAATCAGCGATCGCACCGACATCGCGACTTATGCAGCGGTTATTTCTGAGTATAAACACCAATAATCATCTTAAAGGATGCATATTCTGATTTCAGTTATCCCAATGAGTTATACAGAAGTGTAAGTTCGGCTTGGGCTTTAAGTCGTTAGTTATGCTTGCTCGCAAACAAAGAGTCACGGATCTTGTTCAATTATGTTGTTCAAGTATTCCTTTTGCCGCAACTGGGTTGTCTGTTCTTGTGTTTCATCGCTTTTCAATATTTTATGGCTTTTGGGTAAGCTGCATTTTTATCCACTGTCATGACGCGCGGCAATTGTGTGAAATGCTTTCACGACTTTGCGAAAAACCGTTCTGCTGCCTTACTATCTCATTCACTTTTTGCAACAGAATAAGAAGTACAGCATATAATTTGGAGGAAAGTATGGATAATCTCACAAATAACCCAGGCACAAGTTTCAAACTCTTAAAAAATTTGAGTCCTCAAACAGAAAAGGGGACTCCCCAATATTACACTCAAAAACTAAAGCATTTTTTACAATTACAGATCGATCAACTAGCATCTCAACCGCAGATTCAATGGACTAGAGTGGTTTATCAAGATCCGCAGATGTCCACTCAACAAGTTCTTGAAGCCTCTCAAATGCCTTTTAATTATGCAACACAGACCCTAGCTTACTTACAGACCGAAGCTTGGCTAACTGGTGTTTCATCGGCTCTCGCGCTAAAACCGATTGATTCAGAAACAATAGAAAAAGGCTTTTATTATTGTCATTTTGGTAAATCAAGTCAGCCTAATCAATACTTATTATTATTTGCTAAGGGGCCTTTGTCTCATACTCATCGGCAATTCATCAAGCGAACGGCTGCTAGCATCAGTGAATATTTAGACGAATATCAACAAAATTGGCAACACCGCCAGAAGATTCAAATTTTAGAACATTTTGTTCAACAAGTAGGGCATCAGTTACGTCATCCTTTGGGTTTAATTAATCTTTACGCTCATAACCTCAGTCGTCTTCTGCCTACGAGTAAGGAGCAAGAACAAGCTTCAGTCATTTGCAAGACTGCTCAGGGCTTAAATCAAACTCTCACTGAGATTGTGCAGTGTGCAAGTAGTAATAAGTTGCAGATTGTGCCGCAAGATATTTGCAGTCTCGTTCATGAAACGGTGGAAGAATTTCAAGGCTGGATTTGCGAGAAAGATCTTCAAGTTTGTTGCACCGATCGCTCGCTGACTTTGAAAGTCGATCCACTTCAAATCAAACAAGCGATCGCCAATTTATTGAGTAACGCCATTCATTTTAGTCCCCAAGGAGCAACAATTTTCATTGATTGGCAAGAGCAGCAGGGCGATGTTTTGCTAACTTTGAGAGATGAAGGCCCTGGTCTGTCCTCAGAAGATTTACAGAAGCTATTTAAACCTTTCTATACCCGCCGTTCGGAAGGCACAGGTTTAGGATTATCCATTGCCCAAAAAATTGTACTCGACCACGGAGGTAAATTATGGGCAAGCAATGCACCCAAAAAAGGTGCAGAATTTTTCATCAGTCTCCCTCGATTAATTTCATCCATTAACTTATCAGAGGACAACGCCGCATGTTAAGCCAAGTAGCACAAACCAAAACTCTATCGATGCTTTTAGTCGATGACGATTGTCAATTTCGGGCTGGAATCAGAACTTTCTTAAGCTTCTCCCAAATTCAAAATCGAGCCATTGAAGTGATTGGGGAAGCGAATCATCCGGCTCTGGCTTTATCCCTTGCCAAGCAGCATAATCCTGACCTAATTCTAATTGACATGGAATTAATTGAGGGAGATGGTCTTTCCCTCTTACAGCAGCTGCAAGACAGCAATGTATCGAGTAGAACCCTTGTTCTATCGGGTCATCAAGAAGACTACTGGATCTATCAGGCTATGCAGTTAGGGGCGAATGGCTATGTATTTAAGGGTCAGGTTTCACAGCAGTTGCTAGATGCGATCGCCACTGTTATGCAGAACCAAATTTATTTACCACCTGAAGTTGCCACTGGCTTCTTTAGAAAATTCCAAAAAACCCAAGCCTCATTACCCTCACACCTCGGTCAGCCCTGCAACTTGTCCGAGAGAGAAAACGATGTTCTATATTGGCTCGTTCAAGGAGCCTCAAACGATGAAATTGCGAAGCAACTTTACATTTCAGTGCCGACTGTTAAGGTGCATCTCACCAATATTTTTTTGAAGCTGCAAGTAACAAGTCGGACACAAGTGATTGTGGCAGCCATCAAGATGAATCTGATTTAGTCGTAATTGCATTCAATCATTTTGGTTTAGCTCTAATTACCGAGAAGATTTTATGCCTATTGTTGATCCTAATACGCTAGCTAAATTCTACCGATGTACCCTAAATGCGCCTCTGGGCTGTCAAAAGCCGATAGAAACTATTGAGAAGATACCGGGTGCCAAATTTTGTCTGGAATGCGGATTCCCCACGACTTTGCCAGTTCCGACTGAACTCCGGGGTAGCTTAGGCACATATCGCATTTCTGAAATACTTAGGTCTCAGGGAATGGGACGGCTTTATAGAGGTCAGACCAGTAATGGTCAATCTGTTGTAGTCAAGGAGTATTTACTGCCTAAGCAATATTTTAATGCTGCGGAAGCACAACAGCGCAGAACAGCCTTGAGTCAAGTTACTAAGGGCAATTTGACCGCCCCCAAGGATCGAGAATTTCGATTAGTCAGTCCATCAGATACCATTGCCGATCCAAAGAGCGATCGCGTGTATCTAATTTTTTCAGGCGAAATTGCAGCACTTCCTACCCTAAAGCAGGTTTTATCAGAGACAGGAGCCTTTTGTGCATCGCGAGTGCGACAAGTTCTAAATCAAATGCTCCAGTCGCTACATTTCCTCCACAGTCAACCGTCGAGTTTTGTCTCTGAAGCAATAAGTTCGGGAACTGCTCACGGCAACTTGGGGCTTGATAGTTTGGTTATAAGTGATAACGACTACGTCTATGTGTGCGATTTGGCATCCTGGGAGCAACTTTTTGTGCCTGCTCCCAACCAGGTGGCGTTACCAAAACAAGACTTAATTGATCTTGGAGTGATGGCGTTTGCTCTTTGGACGGGTCGAGCAATTCATTCTGCTTCTGACGCACCGCTAAATCCGCGCGAAGCTCAACACTGGCCCCAGGACGATCCGCCCCTCAGAGATTTTCTGCTGCGTTTACTAGGGTTAGACACCCCGTTCAACTCTGCGGCAGAGGCGCGTCAAGCTTTGATTAAACTACCTGAACCTGAAACAGCTGTTGGTTTCCAGGGAAATCTTAGCCCATCGCCAGCGAAACCAAAATCTCGAAAGTATTGGCTTTTGAGTTTACTCGCTTTGCCTCTATTGGGAGGGCTATTGTGGTTGCTGTTGCCCCGATCTATGTCAAATACTGATGCAGAGATAACTAGGTTTAAGCTGCTTATACCATCATTTGCAGATGTTAATGGTATTCAGCCAGGGCAGTATCCCTATACGGGAGAAGCGCTAGGAACTTGGACAACAGTCTTGGACAAGAAACCTGCGAGCGATCGCAAAATTAGAGAGTTGCTAACTCAGCCCAAGTTGGATACGGCAGCTATTTTTAACTACCGAACTTATGCCCCTCAACGGTCTCCCTTCGATGAAGTTCTCGCAGCGAACGCCAAAGCAAATTTTGCGATCGCCACTTTATCAACTCAACTGCCAGAAGGGTTAATCCAAGAAGCGATCGCCTACGACGGTCTTTTAGTCTATGTACCTGCCTATAAAAGTCAAAATCTACCAAGCGCATTGCAAGGCAAGATCAGTCTTGCCCAATTGCAGCAAATTTTTACAGGGCAACTTACCAACTGGAAACAGCTAGGTGCAAATTTTCCCGATTTGCCTATCAAACCCTATCGACCGATGGAACCTGAAGCATTGCGCCTGTTTCAACAAAAAGTTTTAGGCAACGATCCAAACCTGATTGCTCAATTTAATAAAATTGAGCAACGCTCAACCTTTAATACCTTGCGCTCCATCGCAGTTGGAGAAAAGCAGGGGCAAAAAACTGAAGCTGGCTCAATTAGTTTCGGACTATTGACCAAAACTTGGGATCAATGCAAGATTTACCCCTTAGCTATTGCTCAAAAAAACGCAGACCCAGTACAGCCCTTGCTGAGAGAAACTACCAACGGCACAACGCAGCCCATTTCTCCATCAGACAATCTCTGTCTAGAAAAAAGGCCCTTACTTAATATATCGGCTTTTCATAGAGAAACCTATCCACTCAGCGCACCTTTAATTATTGCGTATCCTAGAGATAATAATTTGCCTGGGAATGTATCAGGGCCGCTCTTCGCTAATTTTCTCAAAACTCAAGATGGGCAGTATCTTCTTCAGCAAGCGGGTCTTGTGCCGCTGCAAGCTGCACCTAAAAACTACACTTTATCGCCATCTATGCTGAATCGTTAGGGAGCGAAATTAATATGACCCAAACTCATCGTTGTCCAGAGCCAAGCTGCTCTTTCTTTAATCAAGTACTGCCGCAAAACGCTAAGATCTGCCCAATGTGCGGTACTTCCTTAGCACAAGCAGTACAAGTGCCTGCTATGGTAGCCTCGGCAGCCCACTATGCTCAAACCTCAACCGCTTCGCCTCAGTTTTCATCAACAATCAATAATCAGAAACGTCCTCAGTTGAAGTTGCTTCATTCCAGCAAACAAAGTTTTCTACTGCTGAGGGAGTCTGGTATCATTGGTCGTCAAAGCCTAAGTAACAGTATGCGACCTGACATCGATTTAACAGGACTGCCCCATGCAGGTATCATCTCTCGCACCCATGCTCATCTCTACTGGGATCTTACTCATCAAGCTTACATGATTGTTGATGATAGCCGAAATGGTAGCTACCTCAATGATAAATTATTACCTCGTGGAGCGCCCCATCCATTGAGTCATGGCGATAAATTACAGCTAGGTCAGGAGCGTTTGATTTGCTTGCAAGTTGAATTGCTCCATAATTCAGCTTAAATTGCGATGCATAAGATTCATCTTTGTCGAGTTAGTAAGTGAATCTAGAGTTAGAACATTAATGTTGTAATTTCTTTCTTAAATAAAATATTATTACACAGCACAAACCAGAGCGATCGCTCTGGTTTTTTATTTGCCACAATTTCGTAATCAAAAATAAAGCCGTTAGCAAAACCAGTGGTAAAACTAACGACCTTGAGAGATTTGACTGTAATTTACGTCATAGAGTTTCACTTTGTTTAGAGAAACCTTGTCATTTTCCAAAAAGTTAGAAAACAATACCAGAGCTATTGGGTATTTTACCCATCATTATCATGAGTTGCTACTGAGTTAGGGCTATCTATCCTTACCTATTTAGAACTAATAAGTAAGTCGTGGAGAAAATTTACAAGTATGTAACAAAGAGTTAAGCAGAAGAACTAGAGTTAAATCTTACACGTTGCGTACTGTAATTTCCTTTTTCTCCTCTCGTTTGGACTCCATCAATGACGGCATAGGCAAGGTCTAACTCATCCTCAAAAGTTTTCGCGGCTAGTTCATCTTTTTTGAGATGTTGCCATTCCAATTCAATCGGGTTCATTTCTGAGCAATATTTGGGTAGAAAGAAGATGTACAAACCCATGTCTTCCCACTTTGACCATAATTGAATAACTTCTTTAC
>LXQD01000058.1 GCA_003326215.1 Nostoc minutum NIES-26
ATTTTCTTTGGACTAGAATCAGTCGTAAAAGGAAAGGAAGTCGATTAATTTATCGCACATTTTTTACACTTAAACAGATGTTAGCCTTTTTATCTCAAGCCTTACAGCGTAAATATCAAGTAGTTGAAAGCATTTATCTTCCATCAGGTTAATATTGATAATTTCTCAAGCAACTAATCATAAGTCATCATAATCTATACTATGTCTGCTCGTTAAAGGCTTCTGTATAAAAAAGTATTAAAAAATATAAGTATTTTAGTGATCGCTCTTTAGAGAAAAACTTTTTGGTTTACTGATAAGGATTACTATTTGCTTGATGAATTGCTTCATCAAACTCAGCAAAAGGTGCAATGGGGATGATCGGGCCGAATGGTTCTTCATTCATAATGGCTGCATCGTCTGGAACTTCAGTAAGTACTGTAGGCAAAAAGAAATATCCTGGTCTTGGCAGCCTTTTTCCTCCAGTCACTACACGTCCGCCTTTAGCTACTGCATCAGCAACTAAGCGTTCCATTGCTGCTATGCGACGGGGGTTTGCCATTGGCCCCATGTCAGTATTCTCGTCCATGCCATCACCGACGCGAATATTTTGTACAAGTTCTGCGAACCGTTTGAGGAATGGTTCATAGAGGGTTTCATGCACGTAAATTCGGCTGGGTGCATTGCAACTTTGACCGGAGCCTTTAAACTTGTAAGTTGCGATCGCTTCGGCAGTAGCATCAACATCTGCATCTGCAAAAACGATTGCTGGTGCATGACCGCCAAGTTCTAGGGTGCAGCGTATCAGATTATCTGTAGCTAGCTTTGCCAGTTGTTTGCCGACTGCTGTGGAACCAGTGAAAGAAAGCTTCCTAATAATAGGCGAAGTGAGAAGGTATTGAGAAATCGCTGGCGGATCGCCAAAAACTAAATTGATTACCCCAGGCGGCAATCCAGCATCAATTAATGCCATTGCGATCGCTACAGCCGAACTTGGTGTTTCTTCCGCAGCTTTGAGAATTATTGTACAGCCAGCAGCAAGTGCTGGTGCTATTTTTCGAGCAGAAACAACCGCTGGATAATTCCACGGTGTAAAGGCAGCAACAACACCAATTGGTTCGGGGACGATAAACCTGCGGTAGTCGTTCTCAGGAATACTCCGGGACTCTAAAATTCGTTCTGCTTCTTTGGCATTCCAAGCGATGCTTTCGGCTGCTCGGATCAATTCTTGGCGAGATTCCCTGAGTGGCTTTCCTTGTTCGCAGGTAAGCAAGAGTGCGGCAGTATCAACACGTTCATAGAGTAATGTTGCTGCTCGATCTAGTATCTGCACGCGAGTACTTACTGGTGTATTACGCCAATTTAGAAAGCTTTTTTTGGCAGCTGCGAGGGCAAGGTCAAGATCGGTTTGACTTGCATAAGCTACCCGTCCTATTACCTGTTCGTTAGCTGGATCGATTAATTCGCCAAAGCGATTATCGCTGCCATTACACCAGTTGCCGTCAATTAGCAAACCAAACTCTTGATTCATGGCTGAATTCTGTATTCTGAATTCTGCATTCTTCAAATTACGATGTAATATCAAATCCGTTAGCATCGCAATGATATATTTTTAACGCAGAGGAACGCAAAGGTAAACGCAGAGGAACGCAAAGTTTTTGGATTCGTATATGAGTAATTCCGATGCAAGCGGAAACTATTTAAAAGCGCATCAGCTTATTACCTTGCTGCTGAAAGCGTTACTGGCTTACCAACAAGTGCCTCTCCATTGCGACCCAATACTAGGGTATCTGGGCAGAGCAGGATCAGAGCGTACTGAGTATAAGGTGTCAAACCGATTCCTAAATGGAACACCCCGTTACTGCCGCCATAGGTTTCGTTCATCCCAAAATTCCCAGGTAGGAGTTCGTGAGCGGTATTAATGCCAAACCCCATTTCCCAAATAATCCGGTAACGGGAATCTAAGACGAACATATTATTAAGCATATCAACTGCTGGTTGAGCTTCTGGATGAGATGCCCGTAATTCTGTAATCAGACCATTTTTAACGGTAGCAATGACTGCGCGATCGCGCATACACTCAAGACCTTTATAAATTCGCGTTTGGTCTTCAGGTAAAAAGGAAACTGCTCCTGAGTGGACTGTAGGTTGACCTTGCAATGCAATCTCGCCGTTTACTGCTAGTCTGAGGTTGGCGTTAAATCGCATGATGTCATCGGGTAGGGCGCTGAGTTCTCCTCCTGGGGCAATTTGTTGCTCTCCCCATTCGATAAATCCTGCTTGTTGGTTCCACTCATAGCTCTCATCTAGGTGTTCAAAGATTGCTCTAGTACCTTGAGTTTTATTTACAATTTCCAGGTACTCGCTACTTCTTCCCAGCTCGAAGAAGCGATCGGCAAAGGCTTCTAGTTTTTCAGGATCGGTGCGCTCCATGATTCCCAAAAAATGCTGAATTGCTAGTAATGGCGTTGGTGTGGAATTGCAAGGCATGACGACTAGTTTACGTTGTCCCAGTTTTTCGGGTGCAGGAGACTCAAAGAAGTATTGGGGAGAAATGACAAGAATATGGGCTGGCTCAGGAATACTCTCGTCTAACAACTGTTCAAACGATCGCTCTGCATCATAAGGCACAATCTTTGTAGAAGTATAGTCACTATCTTCTGCAATTTGGAACTGGCTTACCAAAGAAGAGTTAGTAACAAGGCAGAAATGAACATCTTTGCTAGACCCAAATTGACGCAGGCGTTGTGGACGGATGAGTATAGTTTCCATGTTGATAATATCCGTAAAGAGAAAATGTTGATTATTTACAAAACAACTTGAAATACTATATCTGCACTAATTTCAACAAGTGTATATGAAGTCGATTAATTTTAAAATTTTGGCGTTGCAGAATAGAAATATGAATTAGAGCGATCGCTATGAAATGTCCAAGATGTTCATCAGATCATATTCGGAAGAATGGGCGGCAGCGTAGTAAACAAAATTACATATGTGTAGACTGTAAACGTCAGTTCATCGAATCTTATGATCAGAAAGGGTACACGGAGGATATTAAAAGTGAATGCTTAGAAATGTACGTTAATGGATCTGGTTTCCGTGCCATAGAAAGAGTTAAAAAAGTACATCATACTACTGTTATAAATTGGGTGAAACAAGTGGGTAGTACTCTACCAGATACACCTTATAGAAGTGAAATACCAGAAGTTACCGAAGTTGATGAACTTGAAACCTTTATTGGCTCAAAAAAAACAAAATTTGGTTGTGGACAGTAGTAGACCATAGCGTTGTGGGGATTATAGCTTGGGTTTTGGGAGATAGAAGTTCAGAAACTTTTAAACATTTGTGGATAACGATCAAGTGTTGGCAATCTTACTTCTATGTAACAGATGGTTATCCCGTATATCCTTGCTTTATTAGCAATGAAGACCACATCGTTAGTAAGACATATATGACAAGAGTAGAAGGTGAAAATAGCCGTTTAAGACATTATCTTGCTCGATTACATCGGAAAACTTTTTGTTACTCTAAAACCGAAGAAATGCTGAAATACTCAATTCGGTTAGTAATACATTATCTTAAGTATGGCTCTGTGGCACTGCGGGCGCTTAGCGCCCGCAAGCTTGAAGCGATCGCGTGATTCATATTTTGATTCAGCAACGCCAAAATTTTACTACTTTATCATCTACGTTTTTTCGTTTTATAAAGAATCTTTTTTGAACTAATAGGAGGGATTTCCCCCTCCTATTAAGCTGCTAGACATTTTAATTGCATACTCTAGATAGAACTCAGATTTATAAAATTTCTGAATTCTTGAGGCTATTTTCAAAACCTCTGGCAAATGCAATTGAAATGCTAATTGGCTAATTCAAAGATATTAGCCTAACAAAGTACCGAGGTAACGACCATTCTTGTTTACTTTCTTCATGGTTATTTCTCCATTTTGGTTAACGTTTGCTGTTGAGGGCTATTTAAAAACCCTAAGATTTAACTTGAGCATTAGTTAGCTAATCGGAAAATATTAGCCTAACAATGTGCCAAGATAACGACCATTCTTGTTTACTTTCTTCATGGTTATTTACCAATTTTGGTTAACGTTCATCTGCTTGTACAAGCTAAATAAAACATACAACTATTTTCTTTAAAAAACAAGTGATTAATAGGATGTTTTTTAGTATTTCCAGATAAATAAAAAAATCAGCTTTTTTGTACATTAAAAATGGAGCAATTCATCAATAACATCAACAACAATTAATGCGCTAGATTGCATTGCCCAAGCATCAAAAAAATATTTTTTATATTTTTCAGAAATTAGTTGAAAAGTTCATTAAATATCTCGAATTGTTTGACAAACACCAACAATTTTTCAGCAACAAATAATTGCTGAAATTTTTGTTTTTTTCAGGATTGAGAAAGTTTTATTGAGTTAATGCAGATATAATTAGATCTGCTAAAGCGTTTGCGAGCCTATTTTGATATCGATACAACTGGTGTCCAAGCTCGCAAACGTCGTTCTTGTCGCGATCGCATAGTCTCTCCATCGTAGTCTACAGTAATCGAATCTTGGGAGACTAAATGAGCGCAATCTAGCGCGTTAACATTGATGGTGGCAAAAGACTGCTGCGTTTCAGGCTGCATGAGAGCGGCAACGTAAACGCCGCAGCCACCGCAAATTAGGAAATCGGCTGTGTACATACCAAAGCGATAACGAATGACTTGCTCAGGATTCATCATTTGAATCTGCAAGTTTCCATTGGGGTCTGAGGTACTACGCGTGCCATGTTTCCGACAGAAAGAACAAGCGCACGTCCGAACAGCTAATTGGTTTGGAGTCTTTGTGCTGTTAAATATAAGTTTGAGGTTGCCACAGTGACATCCACCTCGAAGCGGAAAGTGTTGACTATGCATCTAACTTTCATCCCTATACTTGCTGTCAGGAGCCTGCAATTCTCAACGAACGTAACTCGCACCGTTGACATCAATAGTAGCGCCTGTTACATGACGTGCCAAATCTGAGGCTAGAAAAATCACGACGTTAGCAACATCTTCTGGCATTGCCATCTCCCCCAATGGTGTCTGGGAAATAGCAGCTTCTTCACCATAGCTATCGAAGTACTCAGCGTTGAGTTCTGTACGAACAAATCCGGGAGCGATCGCATAGACTAGGATATTCTTATCACCAAATCCCCGCGCAATTGTCCGAGACAGAGCAAGCATTCCTCCTTTTGATGCCGCATAGTGCGTATAGTCAGGCAAATCACCCCGAAATCCCGCTCTGCTGGCAATGTTAATAATCTTTCCACCACCTCGCTGTTTAAAGTGATGGATAGCCTCACGGCACAGGTATGCTGGTGCAACTAAGTTGATATTGAGTGTACGTATCCAAGAGATATGCCAGTCCTCAAAATCACCCTCTATGGTGGCTTTTTCATACACTCCTGCATTGTTCACGAGTACGTCAATGCCATCTCGCCAGTTAGTTGCACGCTCCCAAAGATATGGAACAGCCTTAACATCAGCGAGATCGCAAACGACTACATAACAGCGGTCTGAGCCTAAATCAGCTTGTAAAGCAGCAAGTTGTTCTCCAAGTACATCATTAGCTACTACATAACCACCCGCAGCCACAACAGCGCGTGCAGATGCCTCACCAATACCACGAGCCGCCCCTGTAATTAGTACTACTTTTCCTGCGAGGTCAATCATAATTACCCTCTCAAAGTCTAGACAACATAACAAAATTCGTAATTCGTAGCGAATTCTCTGCGTGCCTTTGCGCTTACCTCTGCGCTCCTTTGCGTTTAAACTTGACTCATCTAGTTGCAGTAGTAGTGAGTTCAGGAGTACCGAGAAGCAGCTTTTTATCCTGTCCATATACCCGAATACCCGGACAAATCAAATCGAGATGGTACTGGGTGTAAGGTGTAAGACCAAGCCCAAAGTGCAACGCTCCCCTAGTACCACCATAGACTTCATTCATCGCATAATTATCCCACAGCAAGTCGAGTGAGGTATTGATAGCAAAACCTAACTCCCAAATAGTCAAATATCGGGAATCAATAGCACCCATCGCTTTGAGCATTTCTGCTGCTGGTTCTACATCCGGGTGAGTGGGATGCAAATCCGTTACAACACCTTGTTCTACCTTCCCAATCAGCGCGTGATGCTTTATGTGTCGCAATTGACTGAAAATCCGTGCTTGATCCTCCCGTAAAAAAGACGGCTCACCACTATGTAGAATCGGTAGTCCTCGAAATGCAATCTCACCATTGATTGCAAGGTAAAGATTGGGATTAAACTCCCAAATATCGGCAGGTAAAACGCTAATTTCTCCTGATGGTGCAATCTGTTGTTCGCCCCACTCTAGAGGCCCAGCTTGCAAATTCCATTCGTATTTGTCATCAAGATGGTCAAAGATGGCACGAGTTCCGTACTCTTCATCTACAATTTCCAAGCGATCGCTTTTTTGTCCTAACTCAAAAAAACGCTCGGCAAACTCTGCTTGAACATAGGGATCGGTTCGCTCAATCACACCAAGAAAGTGTTTGATAGCTTCTAGTGGTGTTGGTGTAGAATTGCAAGCCATTGCCATCAGCTTGCGCTTGTCCCCCAATATCTCTGGATTGGGAGAACGGAAGAAACGATTTGGTGAAACTACAAAAACATGGGAGTTTTCCGGGATCTCATTTTGTAGTATTTCTTCAAATGACCCTTCCTGGTCATAGGTGACAGTTATATAGTCTGTATAAGAACCACTTTTCTCAATGGTGAAGCGATCGCAAATATCTGTGTTAGTCACCAAGCAAAAAGTACAACCTTCTGACGGGCCAAACTGACGGTAAGAACCAGGTCTAATGCTAATAGGCTCCATAAATTACCTCTGTTTTTAAACAATGGTTATAGTTTCTTGCACAACGCTTGTAGTATGCGATGTTTTGCTAAATCTGTTGATATGCGAAGAATGCAAAGTAATCGATCTGCTGGAGTCAGATTGTTTTGGAAATAGTGTCCTACGTCAGCTTTCTTTGTTGTTGGTAGGGAAGGGTAAAAATCTGTCGGTACGCTAGCATTTTTTATCGCGCCAGTATGCAAACAAAATTCCAGACCAGGACAGATACTGTCTGCAATCAGACAAGCTATCTCGTTCATTTCTGAGTCTGGCATTTCACCATCAATCCGAGGATACATTTGAACGCCGTCAAAGCGTGAGAACACGCGCATTGCTGAGAAAACAGCAGGATGACAGGTTTTTAGAGCAACGATTGATGGGAATCCCAAATATCCTTGATTCACCTTGTAAAGGTGAAATCCCCACATATGTTTGAGCAGATGTGTTTTCTGGTAACGGTCTGCAATCATCTGGATTTTGATGTACAGAAAGGGCAATGAGTCTGTTTGTACCCAACTAGATGCCAAGACGGCGATTAAGTCATTCGATATCGCCTCGACTGCAACAATTAAGTAATCGCATTCTTCAAACCAGTTTGGCTTCGCCTCGAAATACTGTTCAATCTTCAAGGCTGGCATTGCTTGGATTAATCCCTGGACAATCCATTCCTTGATTGCTGGTTGAATGAGTTGTTTGGGAGTGGCGTAGTGAAGAATATAGCGATCAAATAACCACGAATCAAGCCAGTTTTTTTGCAAAAGTTGCATATTTGCAAGATGATTGAATGAGCTTTGTCTGCGCGTCCCTCTATCCCTGCGTCAGTCTGAATGATAAGTATTCAATCAGAGTTGTTGAAGAAGAATCCAGAAGTCAGAACTCAGAAGTCAGAATCAAAAGCGTAGTGGCGTAGAAACCCCCAAGACCCTGACGCTCGAGGACTCGCTAACGGGTTCGGTAGTCGTCCTCCAGACGCTCGTTCGCGTAGCGTCTCCGACAGGAGAAGACTCGCTAACGCTGCGCTAACGATGGGAACAGCCAGGATGGGAGCTACTTCACCGCGCTGCCTCACCAGTCGGACTCCAATTCATACTGAATTCTGAACGCCAGTTGCTCCATTTGGGGAAACCCCAAGACCGCACTGGCTCCTCCTGAATTCTTTCTTGTTAAATCTTCTACAACACTTTGTTGCATAGATCATGACACCTGTGCCAGCAGACTCATATCAAGAGATTTGCCTAGACTTAAATCCTCAGTTTGACCTACGATTAACTCCTGATGGAGTTCCATAAAGTATGCAACGTAAAGCCTACCGACATTACGTATATGTTCGAGGACTTTTTCATCATCTTCAGGAGTCTTGATTAGAGATACAAGCACATCCCACACGAAATCGTCATGGTCATCTTTGAGATCGAGGTTCACATGTCCCCTAGCTCCAATAATTTTGTCTTTGCCCAGAATCTTCGCTAAATTGTCAAGCCATTGCGGTTGGGTCTTTACAGTTGTGTATTCAACGAAGTAAACGCTTGAGATCAAAGCTAGTGGACTATCTTTGTATTCAATATCAAAGAGCAAATATCCCATCAGTAGCTTTGTCGAAAGCAATGGCTCTTGAGAGTAAATCGCATCCTTTGATACGCCTACGGCCTCAAGATCCCTGACGAAGAACTCGGTATCGTGAAGCATCTCCTCTTCGGTGTATTTCGCCCATGCTTTGGCTTGAACAGGGTCATGCTTAGTGAAGTATCGGATAGCTAGTGCATCCACTGTACGTTTTAGCCGCAACCGAAGAATAGTTTCAATGTTGTGTCGCTTGTAGTAATCCATATTGATTTGCGATCCGTTCAACATATGTTGAGAAAACGGAACTTCGTTATAGAATTTCGCAATCATTGAGTCTAGGAGTGCGTCTACACGCGATCTCAGTTCGGGTCTTTTAGGTTGACCAATAGGCTTTTTCATTTTTGGCAGAATTGATTATTTTCAATGGTTTGAGAACTTTGGGAAGGGACGGAATCAGAAACTGGCAATCGAGAATGCTGGTGTTTCAGAATAGTTTTTCTTGCTGCATCTATAAAGATTACCTATTCTTCTAATCCCTCACCATCTATAGGTTTTGTCTTAAGTTAGTGCATTTGGCTCTCACTTAAGTTGCGTTAATTAGAATATCTCGCCGTTGGTTTATACCAACTTATCTGGTAGTAAATCCCATACCAATCTTATGGGCTAAAATGTAATGCAAGATACACTTTTGATGGATGTTCTGAAATTCCTATTGAATTGATGGGTTTTTTGAATCTAATCGCAGTTTTTTGGTAGATGCTAATTTTTTCTGCATAGCAAAGGCTATACCTATTGCCAGAACAATTCCACCTACACTTTGATTTTCTGGTATTGAGGTAGTTCTAGCGGCAGTAAAACCGTAGGTTGTTAGTATCTTTTGTCCAATTGGTGAAAGGATATATTCAGCTAATTTTGTCCCTTCTAGACTAGAATCTTTAAGTGCAGTGAGTCCATAATCAGCTTTAACTGCTAGGTTTTCAGATAGTTCTACAACTTGCAGATTAGACGATTGTTTGAGGGCTGAGAGAGCAATGGTGTAGTAAGACAAATAAATATCTACCTGTTGCGTGTCTTCAAGAAAGTAGACTAAGTTAACTCTTCCGGCTGGAACTGGTGGGGAATTAGCACCGCCGGGCAAACGTAGGGCTTTCTGATTAAGCTGTTGAAAGCTACCTGGGTTGATTTGGTCGGCTTTGCGAAATACCTCCTGTGTGTAATCCCCTAAAGGATCTGCTAGAGGAGTTGAAGTACCTAATCTAATCTGTGGGTTTAACAGTTTGCTCAATAAGTTATTTGATGTTAGTGACAAATCCGATCGCGCAACAGCCACTAAACGATTGTTTACAAATGTTTCTACTGGTTTACTTAAACCTTGTTCAAATAGTGCGAGTGGGTTGTTTATATCCGCACTAGCAAAAACATCTGCGGATTTTCCTGTCTGTGATAACTCTTGTTCTATGAGTTCTCGTGTTAAACCAGATGGGCCAAATCGTGTTGTTACCGGAATTTTATACTCTTGGGTAAAAGAGTTGGCGACTTCTGTCAAACTATCGTTCAAACTACCCGCACCGTAAAGACTAATAGCAAAAACTGGATGAGGCAAAATGAGACTGAAAGTACTTGTAGTCACCGAGATGGCAATTAAATACTTTTTCATACTTGTTGACTCAGTAATATTTGGAACTGAAGTCTACGAGAAAACGAAGTTCATCACAGATTTTCTCAAGCTTTGCTGAGACACTTTGAGTGATTTATCAATATCAGACGAAGATATCTGGTGTTTTCTCTGGAATGCGATCGCGCTTGGTTTTGTATGTGATTTTTCAGTTAAAAGTATATTACCAATAAAGTTGGAGAAATCTATTTAAATACTTCTGGTTTGAAATTTCCGATAATACCCCTCTTCTGTCACTTTCCGGGTATTCTAAATAAAAGTATTAGAATAAAAAACCCTGGAAGGTAAGTAGGGCAATGGATGTAGAATTACAAATCCTGAAACATCTGGCAAGAGATGCCCATCCAACAGTTGCGCTCGTAGATGAATATTGTGCAGAGTATAAAGACCTGTTCAAAGAAGTAAGAAATTATGAATGCTTCAAATATTTACATTTAGGAATAATTTCACCAATAAAAAGACAATCATTACCAGAAATAGCCAAGGTAGTAAATATAAACTCGGCACAGTCATTACATCATTTCATAGCCTATTCAGATTGGTCAGTAAATAAATTAAAGAGCCGAAGATTGAATAAATTAAAGAAAGCATTAAATGGTCAGGCGATAACCGTAGTAATAGATGAAACTGGAGATAGGAAAAAAGGTAAAAAGACAGATTATGTTGCAAGACAATATCTAGGGAGCGTAGGAAAAATAGATAATGGAATAGTGTCAGTCAATGCTTATGGAGTTTATGAAAATATAACATTTCCATTAAGTTTCAAAGTATTTAAACCGAAGGGGACGCTCA
>LXQD01000059.1 GCA_003326215.1 Nostoc minutum NIES-26
ATCTTTAAAGACTGACAATGATTTGCTTAAATCTAGAGTTGCATGTATACATTTTTCCATGAAGGTAGGCATCCTCAATCTCAAAACTATTGCTACTCGGAAATCCTACCTGAATTCTTGCCATTACAAATTTTCCCGCACCTGATAATATATTAGGTCTTGTAAATTTTCTTATGTATATATGCCTAGCTAAACGTAATAAATACTTTTTTATACTGAAGCTGGTTTTTAGCGATACCTGCGGCACACTGCGTGAACGCACTTTTTTTACCCGACCTCACAAAATCGCGTTGCTCCCACATAGAACTGCCATAGGGACTAATTAGCGTTGGTACATTTTGCTCTTCACCTGGACCTTTAGAGATGTAACATCTACTTGGATTAATTCCCGTACATAGCTCTACAATATTTTGTGGGATTGCACATATCGAGTTGTCGAAAATAGTTTTTTGCTTAAAATACAAAAATTCTCCACTTAAGTAACACAAAGCTTTCACCGTGGTTCCATTGGTTGGGTTAATGCGATCTCCTAGACAAAGCTGGCTTCCTGGTTTTAGATAGCGATCTCCCATATAAACTCGACCAATCTTCCTGCTGCATGAATGTTTTACTACTTCATGGGACTGACTTAATGCACTGTTATAGTTTGAAAAAAGCAAAGTTGATGTAACCAGTGCAAATCCAGCTTTGAAAACTTGTTTTCTGGGAAGGTTGAGTAAGTCCTGCATTGAATTTTATATACAGCTAGTAGTTGACAATTAATATCCAACAATTTACTTTAATTAGTTAGCTTTTAATTATTAATTAGGCGGTCTACTAACTGCTGTCTCCAAATATAAACCTCTGGTATGTTAGATTTAGCAATCATACAAGCTTCCCACCAAAGTTTAGTTTCATTGATTTTACCTAATACCTCTTGCGCTTGAGATAGCAAACAGACAGCATCTATTCTTTCATTGTCTAAATCAATCGCTTTTGCTAAATATTTTTCTGCCTCAGTATATTTTTTTTGCATCAATCTTGCCCACCCTAAGTTTTTATATAAAGTAGCTTGCGTTTGAGGTTCTTTGGTCTTGCTTAACCCCTCTAGCGCCAGTTTGGCAGCTTGCTCGTAGTCCTTCTCTAGATTTTTTAACCGAGATAAATTATTAATTGCAACTACTGCATTTTTGTTAAGTTTAATAGCTATTTCATATTGCTTTTGGGCTAGTTCTTCTTTTCCTTCATCATCATAGAAGCTTCCTAATCTATAATATCCTTCCCAATCTGGCTTTAATTCTAATATCTTTTGATAGCTGTTAATTGCACAATCCAGTTCTCTCATTTGCCGACAAACTATTGCCAAGCTATTATAAGCACCCAAATCTCGCTCGTTATATTTTATTGCTAACTGATAATATTTTTTAGCCGATTGCAAATTATTAATATTTCGAGAAGCTTGTTCTAAATAAAATTTAGAGACAGAAAATCTAGCTGGAGGATAAATTTTTGTAGCAAAATTAAAATTTTTTTGGGAAGTTGAAAAATTATTCTCTATTTCTGACTTCTCACCTTGAGACACCAAACTATTAGCTACCCCTGGTAAAATTATTTTAAAAACAACCAAAAATCCTAAACTTATAAATACAACCAACCCACTAATTTTAAATGTTTTAGACCTAGTTAATTTTTGAATTTTACTTTGTAGAGGGAGCCTTTGTAACCGCTGCAAAATTATTTTAGTATTTTGAGGACGCTGACCTGGAAAAGGAGCCATTAAATCATCAATCAAATCAGCTAAAGGTTTGTCTATATGAGATGCTCGATCTCTCCAAAGCAGCCTTCCTGTTTTCTCATCACTTTTAATATTGTTTAAAGAAACACCAGTAACTAAATGAACTAAAGTTCTTCCTAATGCGTAAAAGTCAGACTGCGGTACTGCCTGCCCATTTATTTGCTCTAAAGGAGAGTAACAAGCCGTTCTGATAGCAGTAATTTCGTGTCCACTACCTAATCCTGTACTAGTTCCTCCACTAGTACTAACTTTCATTAAGTAAGTTCTAGTAATCTGGCGTGCCCCACCAAAATCAACTAACGCTAATTTCCCATTGGGTTGATAAATAATGTTTTCTGGTTTAATATCTCTGTGAAAAAAACCAGAACAATGCACAGTATCAAGAATAATAATTAATTGTAATAACCATTCAAATGCAATATCTTGAGTAATTCGCCCATAATTTTCTATCCATTCAGCTAAATTATTACCTTCAAATTTTTGCATTACTAAGCAATGCAGTTCTAAAAGGTTATCATTTAGTAGATAAGTAAAATAATCTTTTCTATAAGACTTAGGAATTCCAGGATGCTCAAGAAGCTGTAATATATGTGACTCTCTCTGAAGTAACTCAACATATTTAAGCTCATTATTCCAATATAATACTTTCATTACTCTTGTTTGAGGTTCTGGATGCAATTGTGTACCAGCATCTTCAACCTCGAATACATCTGTATAACTAAATTCATCATCCAAAGAAGTCAATGGATGTAGCAAACGAATGCGACCGTTTATTAACAGGGAGTTTCCACAAGCTAGACAATGTTCAGCATCATTAGGGTTTTGGCGTTCATTACAAAGGGGATTTATACAGTAGCTCACAGAGCAATTTCTCTTGTTTGTATCCTGTCAAACCTTTTATATACCAAACCAAGTGGATCGGCTAGAATATATTTCTTGATCACTGGTGGCAAACTATAACTAACTTCTTGTTTGCTTGATTTTCTGTTCCCCTCAACTAAAGAGCGTTGCTCTAAAATATCCATTGCTGTTATTACTTCGGAAATTGATAATTCTAAACTAAATCGCTCTTTTAAATCATTAATTAACTTTAAGAAAGGAATCGAAATTAATTTTTCTGACGTTGATTCTGCTAAATAAATCATTATTTCTCTTTGGAGACTACTTAGCAAACCAGGAGTACCAAATTGTCTATTTAACATAACTTGAATTCTAGGTTCGATTATAGTAGTCCTATAATCAAAAAATCTTTGTACGCTTCCACCAAAAAATCTATTGATTCGGTCAGCCACTACTTCCAAGGCTGATGGATTTCTACGATAAATTTCAATTATGTTTTTACATTGTTCTCCAGACAAGCCTTTGTCATGAAGCATTTGTATTGCTGAATTTTCATCTAAACCCTCTAGCCGTACAAATACAACAGGTAAATCTGTTGATATACAAGCAACTTCTTCTAAAGGTACTTGGCTTGTTATAATTAGACAACTTTGATGAACTTTCTGTGTTAGTCCAATTAAAAAATCTTCATACTCTAATTTTTCCTCGTAGTCCTTTATTTGTATTAACTTATCAAATCCATCTATTACTAATAAACAACGATGTAAACTCAGTTGTTGTGATAACAAAGAAATTCTTTTTTGGAGATTTTCTTTATCTATTTTTAAATCAAAAATATTAATTAGCTCGGTAACTACGTGTTCGATTGATGAATTACGCTCAACTTTCTTCCAAACTACATAGTCATATACATTAGAGTTTTCTAAAAGTATTTCTTCTACCAATTTTGCCGCTACTAAAGTTTTTCCAACTCCTCCTACTCCAGTTATAGCTATACAACGTTTTTTAAATATATTTATTTGTTTCTTCAAGTAGTTAATATCTTTCTCTCGACCGTAGAAAAAAGATATTTTAGGAAATTCTCCATAAATTTTAGTCTTACCTACTAAAGAATCATTATTCACTTTGGATGCTTCTAGCTTGACATAATACTCTTTCGCTACTTTAATTAAAATATTTTTCAAAGTTATTTTTTTTACATGGATTCCATTTCCGATAACTTTTGAAAGCATTGCCCATAATGGTGGCCCGACTTCTTGCTGTAAATAGTAAACGCTGTATCCATAATCACTTGCTATTTCTTTATATTCTTTGCTATCCCAAGATCCTTTGATTACAGCCTTCTCAGCTGGATTCAAAGTCCTTCCAGCCTTTTGAAGCACTTGCTCGTCCAAAATTTCTAATATTTTCTCTATGTCAAAAATTTTATTTGAGTCCATGCTTGGCTATAACACCACTACAACTGATAGTGTATTTCATTTGACTTGTATTTAACCTTGTTGACCCTTAATTACGTTACATTTTTTAACTTTATTTAGGGAGTAAAATTTCCTTTGTAGGCTATATGATTAAAATGCTACACACTTAACCAGCAAACTGCATATATAAGTTCATTCTTACATTTGCAGTTGAATCGCATTAGTGGGTGAAATTGACTAAATATGCCAAAACTTTACCCAATAGTACAAATGGACTGATTAAGCATGGCATCTAATGCTAGAGCCAAGACCCTTGTCCAAACTAGCTCAAAACACTAAATATGAGGGGATTATAAATCCTCGTATTATTCTTAAGGTAAAAAGATGTGGAGGAAACCGAAGTTAAAAATCAAAACAAGGTTAGAGAACAGATGGACAAAAGTTCTGTAATATCAAGACTAGTTGAAGCGGAGAATGGAGGTGAATATACGACAATATCAAAAATTGAAAGGACAAAGCGCCACTAAGGAGTAGCGCTTTGTCTGAGCATTAAAACCATATAGCTCCAGAGCGGGAGTCGATCTCGAAGGAACAAATAAGTGGCAATTATAGTTTGCCGACTGTATTCCACTAGATTTGTCTGAGAGTGCGACCCACGCTGCTCTACCCATTATATAGGGTGTACACAGAAGTTCCGCAATTTCTAGTTGAAATTTTGGCTGTCAAAATTTATAAGTTTCTGCCAAGTTAAGTTTGGTTAAGAACAAATCAAAGTTTTGTAGTTAAAAGAAGCAGCAGCGTGAAAACCCCCTTACAAGCTTGTAAATTAAGTTTTAGAGGTAAATTAGCGTGATAAATCAAGAACGCTCAATAGAGCAGGGTGTTAGGGTTAGGCTGTCGGGGGTGGTATCTGCACAAAGCTTTAGCCCGAATTGTTCTAAATCACAAGTATGGAAAGAAATACTGATTAACTCTTTTGTAGAGACTCGCTTCCAGAATGTCTTAAAAAGAGCGACTTTGTTGCAGCAAACAAGCTGGTTCTGGCATCGTGAGTGCAGTACCAAACTATGCGATCGCGCACTTGCAATCATTGCTTGTAGCATCAATGATTACAGACAACTGTTAATCAAACAGAATCAGTTAGCTAACACAGTAATTGAGTTAGATCCAGAAGCTGAACTACTACTGTTGATTTCCCCTCTTCAAGATTTTGTATTTGGCACAGTGTTATCAACTCTTGAGAGTTTTTGCACCCACATCCTTTTCACACAGAACAAACAACAGAGCTTCCAAAGCGGGGATCGCTGGAGAAGATGGGGAACTGAACAACTAGCAATTAATAATTCTGTTTCCTCAACAGCCTCAAAAGTTTTCAAATCGGAGGTAACACAACTAAACAATCACAATCTTGCTAGATGCGAAAATAACCGAAGTTTTGTAAGATCGAGCTTGTCAACGCGTACAACCAGAAATGGAGGAAAATAAGGCACACATAAAAATGTAGGCAAAACGTACTAAGAAGTAGCGCTTTGCCTGGAAATCGAACAACTGAATAATTTCAGAGCGGGGTTGATCTCTGGGTGACGAAGAAAGTGGCTCTTAAAGTTTGGCGACTTATATCCACTGACTTGTCAAAAGATCCCACGCTGCTTTACTTTGCCATTATAGCGATAAAGGGAGAAGTACAGCTAATTTCTGCTGACCGTTTTTGGCAATTTGATAGAAAATTTATATTTGCATTACGTAAATTTTTATAAAGCAGTGTGAATAAGAACAATCCAGAACTTAGAACCCAGCGTTCGGAATTGATTATGGGTCTATTTTCCCGTCAAGACTTTCACTTCAAGATGAGGTGAAGGACTTGGCAGATGCGATTGCGCCTACAAAGGACTCTAATTCCTATGACTCCTGATTCCTGAAATCTAGATTGAAAACCCCCCTCTGGAACTTGAAAACAAAGTTATCGGAGGAAACTACCGTGCAAAATAACCGATGCCCACAACAGTTGGGCGTTGGGGATCAAGTGTTATCAGGTAACATTTGTGAATACCCTAATAATCTCACGGCTGCTGAATACCATGAATTAGCGGTGGGCAGTGCCATTCATCCGGCACTAATTGAGCGCAACTTCTTCCATATTGAGGGAGAAACAGTTTACGATTATCTGTTCATCTCTAGTGCGATCCCCCGAAAAAACGCTGGTCGAGTCACAGACGGTTTTTTGAAAGCCTATCTGCATTTAATGGCAGGGGGATTATGGATTAGCGGACTTGACCCGATTCAGAATTGGCGACCAATGGAGTGGGGAAGATTCAAGCCTTCCTTACCCCGCATTGACTGGGAAAAAGGGAAGCCAGTTAAGTACGAGTCACCACCCAAAATGCCTAACCGAGTTACATACTTTAATGTGGCTAACTGCATTTGGGATCTAGTTGCACGCAGGTATCACATCAAGCGGTATGATTCACTTTTAGCACTACGTTTACAAGATAGGCTCAACCCACTGATATTTTGGGAGTGGGTCAAGCAACACCCAGAGATTCCAATAATATTATGTGAAGGTGAGAAGAAAGCGGCTTGCTTGCTCAGTCTGGGGTTTGTAGCGATCGCACTGCCAGGGATTTGGAATGGTCGCGTGGGCAAAAAGGATTTTGATGAGAGACTACACCCAGACCTAGTACCATTAGCCCAGCCGGGGCGCAAGTTCATTATCCTATTTGACTACGAAACCAAACTTAAAACTCGCTGGTCAGTATACAGCGCCACAGTTCGCACTGGTAAAGCAATTGTTGCTGCTGGTGCAGAGTGTGAAGTTGCATCCTTGCCGGGGCCACAAAAAGGTGTAGATGATTTCGTGGTTGAGCGAGGATTTGATGCCAATGCATTACTAACTGCACTCGTTGATGATGCCAAATCACTTACTGATTACCAGCGCTCGTTCTTAATTAAGCACCGAGGGCTAAGAAAGTACAAACCACAAATAATATTAGATGTGAAATATCTAACTCAAGCCCTTTTGATGGATGAACTTGGGAGTAGTCAAGCCCCAACTGAAGAACTAACTAATTGTAACTTTGGTGTTTTATCACCTGTCTATCTGCAATCGCCCAGGATTTACAACACTCAAAGTGAAGAGTCGCAAAGAAAGTACAGACTTAAAAAAACTCACCAAAATCAACCAAAATATTTTGTCTTCCCCCACTCCGGATTGGTAGTACTAATCAGCGACATGGGAACTGGCAAAACTGAGTTGATGCGCGCTTGGCGTGATGCGAACCCTAACCAAAGATTCCTCAACAACGGGCATCGTGTCAATCTACTGAAAAATTTAGCAGTTCGCCTGGAAACCGAAATGTATTCAGACCTCGGTTATGTAGGCATGACTAAAGCTACTGCATTGAGCATCACCATTGACAGTCTCCATAAACTAAACACTCAAGCGCTTACTTATGGATGCATATTTATTGATGAAGCTTGCCAGTATTTAACTCACCTACTACACAGTAATACTTGCAAAGAACATCGGGCTGTGATTTTGGAAGTACTACATCATATTGTCTACAATGCGCCCCTTGTTGTCATCGCGGACGCACACATGGATGATGTCACAATCGACTTTTTCCTCTCAATGCGACCAGAAGCTGAGCAACCATACATTATTAAGAATGAATGGAAGAATGGCGATCGCACTATTTACTGGTACGAAGGTCACAATTCAAGCGCGCTGGTTGCTCAAATCTCCGCCGCACTAATGATTGGTCAGAAAGTCATGGTAGTCAGCGACAGTAAGCGTTTTATCAAGAAACTGGAAAAATCATTATTGCTAGACATTGAGTTATCTCCTGATGATGGCGGGATTGACTCACTCTCTACTGATTCTCAATCTATTGCTAACAACAGCAGACATTTTCAGCAGGGTGTTGGGGATAGGGTGTTAGGTGTGGGGAGCATTGAAAAAGGCGACTCGCGCTCTGGTTCTCAATCTCATAAGCATAAGAGCAATCATTGCAAGTCTTTCCCTCCTATCTCTAACCTACACTCCACACCCCACACCCCACACCCTACTCTACGGATTTGGTCTGTGCATTCAGATAACTCTGGCAGTGAAGAAAATGTTGCATTTATCAAAGATATTACCAATGCCGTCAAAAACCTCGATGCTTTGCTCACCTCTCCTAGTCTTGGAACTGGTGTAGACATTGCTCAATATCATTTTGATCTTGTATTCGGTGTTTTTCATGGCGTTTCCCAAACTGCAACTGAGTGCGCTCAACAGCTGTGGCGCTATCGCCCAAAAGTGCCGATTCATGTTTGGGTGGCCCCTGTTCCTCCCTTTGGTTATCTCGACACCAACGCTACCAAAATCAAAGAGCGATTACTCCAAACCAACGAAATCACGGCTTTTTTGTTGCGGATTGACCGTGAAACAGGTAAGCGGGGTGCGGAGAAAGACTGGGCATTAGATGCCTACTGTCAAATTCAAGCCAACCGTCACCAATCAATTAACAATCTTCGGGCTGACCTTCGGGACTTATTAACCCAGATGGGCAATTCTATAGTACCAGTGGGTGAAGAGCATGATGCTCAAGCTTTGGAATATTTGAAAAATGCTGCTGATGTACTTGATGCTGCTCACAATCATGCCGTCGCCAAAGCTAAGAATATCTCATATAGTGAGTATCGCGCACGACAAACCAAAGATTACCTTTCACCTGACGAAATTAACGAGTGTGAGAAATTCCGCATTCACGATGCTTATGGTATGGAAGTTAGTCCAGAACTAGTCCATAAAGATGATGGCGGTAGATTAATTCGGGTGATCGCCGCACTAGAATCCATCTTATCTCCACCAGAAGAAATCATATTAGACTCCAAAACTGGCAAACACTATCCACTACCACCAGCATTTGTTACGGGAAAAGACCGCGCCGAACGCGACAAGCTACCGTTTTGCATGGATTGGGGGAATTATTCCGCCAAGTGGTTAGCCCGATTCAACTTGGGACTTCATCATATCCTGGGGAGTTTAGTAGCTTTTGAGGAAATTACGGCGGCTGACCCACATCTATTAAATATGACAGCGATCGCGCTTAGTTGCGCTGCTCACATCAAAGCAATTCTTGGTTTCACCGTCCCTACTGACTGTCAACCGATTTGGCTGTTGGCCACCCTAGTCGAACAGCTGGGACTAAAGTTAGTTTGCCGTAAGCAAGGGCCTCGCGGTCAACAAGTAAAATTCTTCTCGCTCTCAAAGTCGGAATTAGAATTTGCACAGTCCGTTATCGCTCACCGTCAAAAACAGCGTAGTTCTTACATCAAAACGCAGTCATCGTCTAGCTTTGACCCTATTTCTCCCCCCGTATCCACCCCCCCCCATAATTGTATAGGGAACCCCCACGAGCGGGGGGGGGATACTACGCAGCCAGAGTTGAGATCTGGGGGAGAGGTGCAGCTGGGGGAGCTGGGGGAGAAAATCTGTGCAAAATTCCCCCCCAGCCCTTCTTCCCCAGATCGCACGACCCTACTTCATTGCGTGGAAACGCTTCGCTCTGGCATTGCCCAAGGAGTAGAGGCAGTCAAAGCCATCCTCAAGCGATGGACAACTGATTTGCGGTGGGAGACTGTGCTGGAGTTGGAGACGATCGCGATTAGTGAGCTACGTAATTTAGAACAATCTGTGCCTCATTTTTATCAGTTGCTCGATGAATTGGTGCTGCCGATGGAACTGTAATCGCTATTTTTTAAAAATCGCTCTAGTCATTCCTGGGCATTGTTTGTGTCTAGATCAACTAAATCATATTTCCTGATCTATTACTCGGCGGACAACTTCGGATTATAAGAGTCAGCACTATCAAATTTGCTACTGCCATCTTTCGGCGGTGTTAGCATCGATAACGCCGCGATCGCACCCCTGACTTGTGACGGTTCAACCTCCAGGTAATTTTGCAATTGCTCCAGGCTGCGGTGTCCGCTGATCTCTTGGATAATCCGCAACGGAATTTTGGCATTGCTCATCAAGGTGAGTGCCGTGCGGCGGCAGCTATGAGTGCTGGCTCCTTCAATGTCTACTCGGAAGCACGCTTCTCGGAAAATTAGACTGGCATATTCTGGATTCAAGTGACCGCGCCCCCAGCGACCAGGGAAAAGATATCGATCTGGTGAGTACTTAGGCTGATACAGTTTTAGGTAATGTATGAGGTCATCGAGTACAGGAATGGTACGAGTTGCCAGCTTCCCTTTTGTGTTGCCTTTGCGGATAATCAGTTCTGGTCTAATCCGCCCTTTACTGTCGTACACATCTTTAACTTTCAGGGTGACGCATTCGGTGACACGACAGGCTGTGTATAACATCACCGCGCACAAAGCTTTATCTCTGATACTCAGCAATCCTTCGCTAAACAGACGCTCAATTTCGTCTGGTGAGAGAACTTTGGCCTTGCCGTGTCGGTCGATTTTCACCCTGGATACACAACAATAGATAGTTGATTATCTTACCAACTATCAGCACCAGCAATGCCTGCAACGGCAAAAATTCTCGCTTTACTGCTGTATTGTTGTCTATCGCTCTTTTATTACTCTTATGAGAGTATAATTAATTACTAAGAGATTAACCTACCAGGGGTGTAGAATTGGGTTCAAGAAATGCTACTTCAACTATCACAGTGGTAGATGAGTATTGCAATGCGTATAGAGACTTATTTTCAGAAGTAAGGACATTTGAGAACTTCAAACATCTACACGTAGGGATGTTATCTGATATCAAACGTAAGACTTTACCAGAAATAGCCAAGGTGGTGGGCTTACATGACGCGCAACCATTGCAAAACTTTTTGACAGAATCGCCTTGGTCAGTAGTAGTTT
>LXQD01000060.1 GCA_003326215.1 Nostoc minutum NIES-26
AAACTCTACGACGGCGAAACCTCTAAAGCTCTAAAAAGACAAAACCATTCATGCGGACACTGTGGTTTAAAGTTTACCTGTTCTGAGCGAGTACACTTACACCACATAGATGGGCAGCACAACAATTGGAAACCAAAAAATCTAATTGCTGTACACGAATCCTGTCACGATTATACCCACATGAGCAAAGGCACAAGCTAAGAATATCGAAAGCTGGGTGCCGCGAAAGTGGCACGCCCAGATTGAACAGAGAGGTGCGGCGGATAATACCGCCCATCGACTCTACCAATTGCGAATTGTTATTACTGGTGGATCAGCCAAGCAATCACCAGAGCGATCGCCGAGAAATCCCGCACAGTTCGCTTACCGATTCACGTTAACGCTTACCGATTCACGTTAACGAGAAACTTACTCAAATCAAAAAAGTACAGCGAGAATTGTTTCAAACCCTCGGTCGTCGTGCTACTGTCACGGAAATTGCTCAAAAATTGGACATACAGCCAAGCCAGATTCGAGAATACCTGACTGTGGCTAGTGGAACAATTTCTCTAGATTTGAAGGTGGGTGATAATCAAGATACAGAATTGAGCGAACTTTTAGCAGATGAGGTTATTTCACCCAATGAACTCATCACTAAGAAATGTTACGGCAAGATTTAAATGATTTGTTAGCGTCACTCAAACCCGTACAGCGTGAAGTATTAATCTTACGCTTTGGACTGCTAGATAATCAAGAACGAAGTTTGGCCCAGATTGGAGAGAAGCTCAATGTCAGTAGAGAGCGAGTGCGTCAAATTCAGCAGCAAGCAATGACTGCCCTGCGTCGTCAACAACCGTCTATTGGACAATATTTATCTTCATAAAAAATACGGGGGTATTTTCCCAGGCAGATTAATTCTCTTGAGTTAGCTGTATTTGTAACTGCTGGACTTGCTCCGGCGTTAACCCTGTTACACGCACAATAACTTCAGTTGCTATACCCTCGCGCAATAAATTTACTGCTACTTTTTCTAAAGCTTTTTGTGCGCCTTCCTGTTCATCTAACCCCATTAGGGTTACTTTCTGATGCTATCGAATCATGTGTAAATCTTGTGGCGGCACTAGTAGCACTGTGGGCATTGAGCTATTATGAAGGACGCTTGGGTTTGTTCGCACTCATCATTACTGCTGCCTGTATCAGTGTCTTAGCGATCGGATTTTTGCTCAATGATAAAAAAGGTATTTCGCCAATTATATTAACATTACATATTATTCTCTCAATAACTACAATTGTCAGTTCTTGGCTACTAGTGCATACACTGTTTGCACTGCAATATGCACATAGTTGTTATCACAATGTTAGCCACAATGGTCGTGAAATTGTATCTGGAGGACTCGATTTTCCAGATGACCGTGACCCAGACTATTGGGATTTTTTATATTTTTCTTTTGTAATCGGAATGACGAGTCAAGTATCAGATATTCAGACAACATCACGTTATATGAGACGCTTGGCTTTGATACACGGGGTGCTGTCTTTCTTTTTTAATACTAGTATTTTGGCAATGAGTATTAATATTATTGCATCGCTAATCTAATCAAATAAATTGAGTGTTACAAAAGAAGAACTCAAACTACAAAAGCAGATATGCCAGGAGATAGCTTTGTCAAAAATCAACTTTTTTAAAAAATACCTTACAGCCATTGGAGCCACTCTGCTGACAATGACCATCACCGCTTGCGATAACTGGGCTAAATCACAATTACCATCCGCCAATAGCCCAACGGCAGCCAATCTTTCAGATACGTCCAATCCAACTTCCCCACCTGTCTCTCCCACACAAAATTCTGCGAATTCCCAATCGCTGGAACAACAAGCTGTCCAAGTTATTCACGATTATTACAATGCTATCGCCCGTCAAGACTATAAACAAGCTTACTTGGCTTGGGATGGAGATGGATCTGCCAGCAAGCAGTCGTTTGAGGAATTCAAGCAAGGTTTTGCTAACACTGTATCTGTTAATGAAGAGGTTGGAAAACCAGGAAGATTAGAAGGGGCGGCAGGCTCGCTATATATTGAAATTCCAGTTACTATTACTGCTGTCACTACCAATGGAACTCCGCAACGATTTAATGGTAGTTATAAACTGCGACGAGTTAATGAAGTTCCTGGCTCAACTCCACAGCAGCGTAGATGGCATATCTACTCGGCTAATATTTCACTTGAGCAGTAATCGACTCTAGTAAAATCCTGAATCATCGGACAATTCGCAATTCGCAACTCTACTACGACTACTTTGTCAAAAACCAATTAACTTCAGCGATCGTAAAATGGAAGGATTATCTCAGGAACTCATAGATATCTGGTTAGAAGACGGGCAGAATATAAGTGAGCATTATAACAAGCTAATACTTAAAGAGGGTATATTATCAGCTAAAAGTCTGAACGAAAGAGCAGAAACAAAAGACTTTGGTGTTTTTGCTAATCTTTTGTCAGATGTAGTAATAGAGTCAAGTCATTCACTATTAGATATCGGTGGTCTTTTGAGAGAGGGCGCTAGATTATTATGAAATCTGAACTGTTTAAGGAATTAGCTGGTACTGCTGTGAGCGATGCTAACAGTTCACCAGTGCTTGTCAGGCTAATTAAGGTGTCTTTACCATAATTATTGACACTTTTGGTGATAGTTAGCTGTCCAAAAGTAAGCCCACCGGACAATCCAATTGAATCTTCACCATACACAAAATCTGCCAAAATATCAGCACCAGCACCAACCGCGAGAACAAAAATATCGTTACCTGCCCCACCGTAGAGGCTATCCTTGCCCATTCCACCCAATAACGTATCGTTATTAGCACCACCATAGAGTCGGTCGCTAGCATTACCACCTATCAGATAGTCATCGCCTGTTTGACCATATAAGGTATCAGCACCGTCACCACCATCTAGATAGTCATTACCAGCATCAGCGTCCAAGTAGTCATTGTCTGCTTCACCGAACAGCCAGTCGTCACCAGCTCCAGCTAGTAATCGGTCACGACCTTCGCCACCGTAAAGGTAATCGTCATTGGCTCCAGCATCAAGGGTGTCGTTACCTAAACCTCCAGTTAGGGTATCGTTACCAGAACTGCCATCAAGTATATCTTTACCAGCACCACCATCAATGATGTCGTCACCAGCGCGTCCGTAGATAGTATCATTGCCGTCACCACCGCTAATGCGATCGTTACCAGAGCGACCGCCGTCGATGATATCATTTCCTGTACCACCATCAATGATGTCATCACCTTCACGACCATCTAGATAGTCATTACCAGCCTCTCCATAGAGTTGGTCATTGCCTTCACGAGCGTCTAAGGTATCGTTACCCGCGCCACCGTAGAGGATATCGTCACCATTGTCACCATCTAAATAGTCATTGCCTACGTTTCCGTAGAGTACATCATTCCCTCTACCTCCATTGAGGCTGTCGTTACCAGTGCCACCATAGAGGGTATCATTGCCAGCCATGCCATCAAGAGAATCATTACCACCCAAACCACTGAGAACGTTATCTAGGTCGTTACCTTCTAAAAAGTCGTTGAACTGCGAACCTTCTAAGTTTTCGGTATTTGGGAGGCTATCTCCAGCCGCATCACCTAACCAACCGCGACCGTCTCCACCTCGTTGTAAGCTAACTGCGATCGCTGAAGATGCATCATAGTAAGATGCAGTATCGATACCTGCGCCACCGTTGAGGGTATCGCCGCCTGCACCACCAACCATGTAATCGTCGCCATCACCACCGTAGATAGCATCATCGCCATCTTCACCATACAGGGTGTCGTTGCCACCATCGCCAAGGATAGTGTCATTGCCAGAGTTACCATTGAGGTAATCGTTACCACCATTACCATTTAGGGTGTCAGCGTCGTCACCACCATAGATGATGTCGTTATCGTCGCCACCTGAGATGCTGTCGTTGCCTGTATTACCGTTGATGAGGTCGTTGCCAGTGTCACCTGTGATGTTGTCATCTCCAGCGTCACCTTTAATGGTGTCATTGCCTTCACCACCAGAAATCAGGTCATTTCCATCACCACCAAAAATGTTATCACTGCCTTCATTGCCTTGGATGGTATCGCTATCATCTCCGCCGTTGACGAAATCATTACCGATGTTGCCTTGGATGAAGTCGTTGCCGATACCGCCTTGAATGTTGTCATCCCCAGCATCGCCTGTGATGTTGTCGTCTCCAGCGTCACCTCTAATGATGTCATTGTCATCACCACCAGAAATCAGGTCATTTCCATTACCACCAAAAATGTTGTCACTGCCTTCATTACCTTGAATGGTATCGCTATCATCTCCGCCAGCGATCGCATCATTACCGATGTTGCCTTGGATGAAGTCGTTACCGATGCCGCCTTGAATATTGTCATCCCCAGCATCACCTGTGATGTTGTCGTCTCCAGCGTCACCTCTAATGATGTCATTGTCATCACCACCAGAAATCAGGTCATTTCCATTACCACCAGAAATGTTGTCACTGCCTTCATTACCTTGAATGGTATCGCTATCATCTCCGCCAGCGATCGCATCATTACCGATGTTGCCTTGGATGAAGTCGTTGCCAGTACCGCCTTGAATGTTGTCATCCCCGGCATCACCTGTGATGTTGTCGTCTCCAGCGTCACCTTTAACAATGTCGTTGTCATCGCCACCGGAAATTAGGTCATTTCCATTACCACCGGAAATGTTATCACTGCCTTCATTGCCTTGAATAGTATCGTTACCATCTCCGCCGCTGACGAAATCATTACCGATGTTGCCTTGGATGAAGTCGTTGCCAGTACCGCCTTGAATGTTGTCATCCCCAGCATCGCCTGTGATGGTATCGTCTCCGGCATCGCCTTTAATCGTATCGTTATCATCACCACCGGAAATTAGGTCATTATCGTTACCACCACTGATGGTGTCTTGTCCAACGCTACCTTCAATTTTGTCGTTGCCGTTATCACCATAGATGGTGTCGTTGCCTTCATTGCCAGAAATGGTGTCGTCATTATCGCCGCCAGCAATTAGGTCATTACCGATATTGCCTTGGATAAAGTCGTTGCCAGCATTGCCTTGAATGTTGTCATCACCATTGTCACCTGTGATGGTATCGTCTCCGGCATCGCCTTTAATCGTATCGTTGTCATCGCCACCGGAAATTAGGTCGTTGTCGTTACCACCGCTGATGGTGTCATTTCCCGTATTACCTTGAATGTTGTCAGCACCGTTATCACCGGAAATGATGTCGTTTCCAGCATCACCTGTGATGGTGTCGTTATTATCGCCACCGGAAATTAGGTCGTTGTCGTTACCACCACTAATGGTGTCATTTCCGATATTGCCTTGAATGTTGTCAGTTCCGCTATCACCAAAGATGTTGTCTTCTCCTGCATCTCCAGTAATGCTGTCGTTACCATCCCCACCATAAATTAGGTCGTTGTCGTTGTCGCCACTGATGGTATCGTTGCCTGCATCACCATAAATTAAGTCATTGCCAGATTCACCATAAAGTTGATCGTTACCACTTCCACCGCTAAGAAAATCACTTTCTGTACCGCCATAAAGATGATCTTGATCTGCTCCACCATAAAGATCATCTAAACCTGAACCTCCTATTAAAATATCATCCCCATTACCACCATCCAAATAATCATTTCCATCAAAGCTGGTCAAGAAAGAAATAGGAATCCAAATCTCATTATTTGTATCTGGTATATAGTAACTATCATTGTTATATAGAACGGGCGTGTTAGAACCGTTAGTATTAACTTGATCGCCAGGTGAACCATCACGATTTAGGATACCACCACCATATACTTTATCACTCCCATCTCCGCCATAAATTGTATCGTCATTAGCTCCACCAAATATATTATCTCGTCCAGTATTTCCATAAATAATATTTTGTGCATCATTACCAATGATAAAATCATTACCCTGAGAACCAGTTAAATTTTCAATAATTGCATTATAAGATGGAAGTCCAGGACCATAAGGGTAACTAGGAGTATATGCAAGGTAAGTTCCATAGGAATCAGTTGTATAAACTTTACTCTGATCCCAATTAGAAGGAGAAGCATAGTCTGATGGGTTGTATTGAGAACCTTGATGAGCATCACCAGTGGTTAATACTCCCCCTTCATTCATATCAAAATAATAATCAACAAGATTACTACCTCCAACAAAATTGAAGATTTGATTTAATCCACGAGCTGAAAGTGATGAAAAATCTAAAGTGTCATTACCGCCACTATCCCAAATAGTATTTTTAGATTCTCCATTACCAAAATTATAGTAAAGATGACCGTTAACTGAGTAGCTATAAACTGCATTAAACTTGTAAACAGTGTTTCCTGCATTGTAGGAATTTGCACCGTACATAGATTGCAATGCAAAAATATCATATGGCATATATGATATAGCATTTTTTCCAATATTAAACAAACCAGAATAAGCGTCTGTGTTTGTGTTATATGTCATTACTGTTGTACTATTATTATCCAATTCATCAGATATATTTGCTGAATGTACTAATCCTAATGCATGACCTATTTCATGGAGAACAGCCTGAAAATTAAAAGTACCGACATCATATTTATCCTTGAGTTTGGACTAATTGGCATTTAGCAGCAATGATATAGAAGGCAAGAGAAAGCTACCCAACTTCTTGTAGAGGCTGAGTTAAGTTGAATCGTTGAAAAAGAAGTAGAAACTAAGCAGCAGTTAGATCAGCATTCTTAAGTGATTCTTCGGTTTTAGGTTTTTTAGATGAGTGTTTTTTGACAGAGGGATAACGGGGACGCGGAGATGGCTGATGCCCTTGGGCGCGACCTGGTGATTTCCCGCGAGTTTTAGGGGGTTGAGCAGGAGTGCCAATGGCAGCTAAAATTAGGGGAAAGGCTTGTGCTACGCGCCCTGGAGACAGTGTATCCTGAGTTGATTGCCAAGGCAATGGGGAGTCGATGCAGGCAACTCTAGCTAGCCATAGTTGCCAAGTTAACAGGGGCATCAGGTCACTCCATCGCTCTGCTGCCTGAGTAGAACTAACTTGAGGTTGTGTCCAATACAACCTCTGCTTCACAAATCGATACCAATGCTCTAGAGCAAAGCGGCGTAGGTATTTGCGCCAGAAATTCTCTAATGGAGGCATTGTCTTGCCTAACCAAGCTAGCCATAAGGGCTGGAACTTACGATTGCGTCCTACTGGTTTAATGACCTCGACGCGAATGATTTCCATTACCCGATTTGGCGATTGAAGGAAATGAAACCCACTCCAACGCATCACTTTAACTCGACCAATTTTGGGGTCTTCGACTTCTAGAGTCTCCTTTGCTACTGGCCAGGTTTCAGAGTCATTCAGCTTGAACTTATGACCATGCTTGCACGGAGCACCTCGTCCTTTATAAGGACTGGGTGTACCCCACACACATCGGTTTGAGGCTAAACGCAGCAACAGGTCTGCATCAATGTCTCCCGTTGCTTGGACAAATTTGGCATTGCCATAGCCCCGATCATAAGCAGCAAGTGGTCTGACTCCTAACTCACGAGTCACTTGTTTGAGTTGAAATACTGCTTTGGTTGTTGAAGTTTCAAAGCTGGTTATCCGTTCATGTCTCAATGGCAATGCCCAACTCCCATCTGCCTCTGGTATCCAGGCTAACGTACTGTAACTTTGTCCGATGCCTATGCTCCCTCCTCTGTCCCCATGAAAAGTTCTTTCCCTGAGTGTTCTCGCTTCTGGTCGTGACCAAAAGCTATGATCTCCTGCTAAAAATGGCTGTTCCTCTGTCTCTACCTTCTTCACCATCAGTTTCATCAGTTTCCTTCTGGGTGGACGACTATCATGCAGTGCTGCATAAATACTCGACCATTGCCGTCGAAATACTGGGCTTTGAGACAAGCTGACGAATGATGGGATACTTGGACTTGTCAATACTGCATCCATCAATTCAAATACTGCATCTTTGGCCTTCCCCAAACAATCGTAGATAGCTTGGCGGAATTTTTCTAGTTGTGTCAGGATCATCACGTCAATGATTTATCGATTACTTTCATTGACTTTACGGCAGTCAGTGTTACTGCTGACTGCTTTTCTCTAGCCTTTTAGTCCAAAGTCCAGATTTATCTTTCTCTTTTCCATTTAAAAAAATATCAGAAGCAAGACCTGATGGAAGAAAGCTATACGGATAATATGCCTGTGCTGCTGTTCCACCTGTAAAAGAAGTTGTAAACATAAATCTTAAAATGCCAGTGGATTTCAAGTCTGAAATCCCATCACTATTTTTATCTACTGGATTACCATCTGCATCTAACTCAACCTCTTCTACAACAGGAGTAAATTTAAGAGGAGTTAATCTACTAACAACACCTAGAATATATTCTATATTGTTTTTGATACCATCATTATTAATTGCTTGAATATTATAATTTTTTATATCATTCTGAGCATATTGTTTCAATGTCTCCTCGTAAATTGATACAGTTTCATCCGTTATAAAGCTGTAAGTTATATTTCCGTAGTATTTTGGAGAATAATTACTTAAAATTAAACTACTTGCATTTTTCTCATCATTATTTTGCTCAAATTGAATCAAACTTCCTCCCAAATTCAAAACGACAGAATCATTCTCCTGCTTCATCTGCTGAAATTGCTCCTGACTCAAATTAACTCCACGTACAAGAGCCGAAAACAACTCCCCTTCATCCCCAGGAGTATCAGTTGTATTAATTTTCCAATCTATAGAATGTCCAATTTCTTCAATTAAAACGGCAGCAACAACCTCAACATTACCTGCATACTGATTCAAGAAATCTTGAGAGAAATAAATCGTATTCGTTGCACCAGCATAAGCAGCATTCGCACCCTGTAACTCTGCACCTGTGCGGACTTCAATATTTGGCAATGATGAAAAATCACCGCTATTCCATTGCTGACGCAGACTTTCTACTTTAGCTGCATCATAAGCTTGACCAAAAGCAGTCTGAATTTTGGCAATAAAATCGTCTCTCTTGGCAAAGTTAGTCAAAGAAGTATAAGCATTTTGGATTGCATTCTTCAGTGTTTCAACAGTAGAGCTATTGACTAAATCAGAATTCAAATTAAATAGCATAAATTTCTCCGGTAGTTGCAAGCTGAATAAACAGTTTTCAGAAAAAATGAACAAAATTATCCTGAAGCTTCCAGCCTTAGAGCAAAGAAGCTAAGTCAAAGCGATCGCGCTTCATTAAATCTGCAAGCGCTAATCACTAGGTATTTATGTCAACTCTGAGGTTTGCAGTATTAGCTACATATTTGTCAACTAATACTTTTTGATTCAGAACGATAAATGTTGGATAGAAGAAACAGATTCACACCAACAAGTATCTTGTGAGGGTTAAGAGACTCTACGGAAAGCCGTATCACGCACATTCACCGAGTCTTTCAACCCAAATCAAGTTTTTTGTTATTTTTAGGCTTAACTGAACCGTACTTATTGGAACTCAAATAATTAACCAAATACAGAGCATCCAGTTAAATTGCAAGTAATAAATTGATTATTACTTAATCGCTTAAGCTTGTATATACTTTTTTATAAGATTTATGTGGTTTTTGTATAAGTATTTGGTCTATTTCTAGATGAATTTTAATTATAGTCTTTGTAAATTTTATATAAACTAAAAGCATCCTTATTATTCTAAATTAATGGCACTTCTAGTAGAAAGCTTAGTTTAAATAATCAAAATACTCTTTTTTGTTTAAGTAATATTACGTAAAGTTGAATAATAAACTTAAGATAAGAATTAGTAGCTTTAGGGAAATAGTAAAATGCCAAACAATAAATTTGATATTATAACAATTACTAATACAATAAGCTATATTTTCAAAGCTATTAACCTTGGTAAAATCTTTGGTCTTAATAAATTTGAATATTTAAGCAAACTCTACTTATTGATTAGGCAATTGCAATAATCCCTGTGTTTGTTTTAGTTGCTTGTACTCGTCCCAATTCCTGGGATTGTGGCATGATAACATTGCTTCTTCAAAATCCCAATTCTGACAACTTTCATCAAATAACTCAATTGCTGCATCAAAACCGCATTGTAAAAATCTGGCGTAAGATTTCTTAGACCAGAGAATCGATTCGACAATTGCAGTCAGGAGTTTGAGATTAGTTTCACTTGCCGCACCCTCATCATGCAGCCAATCAATTGTGGCTAGTAACCGTTTTTTAGCAGATGCCGCAGTAGATTCTGGTAATGCAGCAATTGAGGTAAATCTTGTTAGTTGTTTCATCATTATTTTGGGATGGCGATTCATCTGTGAACCGCCGTTATTAGTTTTTAATTACCGTCTTTTGCTGGGTACAACTGCCTGATTCTGCGGTTGCAGTGATGCCCGTGCCTTACGGCAATTCGCAATTAACTGAGTTTGGTGGTTCCGAACTACCGTCTTTTACTTGGTACAACGGCCTGACTCTGCGGCTGTAACGATGCCCGTGCTTCTGCCTCTGACACTCCCGGTAATGCAGGTCTAATCTCTGCATTCAACGCCCAACGCTCGTAAGTTTCGTTTGTAACCCAGTAGACTTGTCCGAAATATTAACTTAGGAAAAGAAAAATGGTAAAACGTTAAATTGAGTGTCTACCATTTTTCGCAATTAGTTATGGTTTTTGATTATATCCAAAAGTATCCACTACGAACAAAACAGATTTTAGGGATTAGTTACGAACAATTGCAATTACTGCTAAATCGCGCCTTACAACGACACCAAGGTATCAAAGCTAAACAGGAGAGTCAGAAAATTAGAATTAATGCGGCTGGTGGAGGTCGCAAAGAATTATTAGTTATCCAAGAGCAAATATGCCTATGCTTGTTTTACT
>LXQD01000061.1 GCA_003326215.1 Nostoc minutum NIES-26
ATCATTTTCTCGCCATAAATGTTTCCGAAAAAACAGCCAAAACAATGTTGCCCAAGGTATTACTGTAGAGAAGAATCTCCCCATTGTCCGATAGCTACCGCCAGCACCTGTCCAACGGGCAATTCCCAACATCGTGACTCGACCATTAAGAGCTAACATTGCCAGGATGATTTGGTTCAATTGCCGCATCGTTGTCGCGTTTATCTGCGGCAGCAGGCATTGTAACAATGATAAGATATCGGGCATGGGCGGCCAGTGGTTTTTGAGTTGTCGTTGTGAGAGACAATAACTCTACTACGGGGTTGATAAAGCTAGTAATATTCTCAACAATAAAATAGGTCTTGATGCTGCTGGAGTCAAACAAAGTTATCAGCAACTGTTAACTCAAATGTCCCAACAAAAGCACAAAGCTGGTACACTGAACAGTGCAATCGATAACTTTATAAAAACCACCCATAACTACTGGTCTGGACTTTTTCATTGTTATGAAATTGAAGATTTTCCTAGAACTAATAATGACTTAGAACATACTTTTGGTATGCTACGTCATCATCAACGTCGTTGTACTGGTCGTAAGGTTGCCCCCTCATCCCTGGTTATTCGTGGTTCTGTCAAACTTGCCTGCGCGTTCGGCTTTGCCGTTGCCGAAGGCATCGCAACTTCCCTTCATTCTTTTACCGCATCTGATTTAGCTCAAGTTGATATTCATACTTGGCTCGAATTACGCTCTCAGTTGCAAAAACACCACAAAGCCAGAATTGAACAGTATCGATTTCGCCGAGACCCCAAGGCTTACTTAGCTAATCTAGAGAGTCGTCTTCTCTAGTAAGTTTTGCCACACTAGTAAATAACAACAAGCAACGACAACAATGTGAAAAGATAACTGGTTTGTTTCAATTATTGCTGTTTTTATTCTTTCACCGGAAACCGCCGCATCATCTCCCGCAATTCAACAGCCTCCCATCCGGCGTATAGACCACAGTACCCGACATTGCCAGCACGATCCGCTGCCGCCTAGCCCACTCAAACCAATCGCTGACATCGGTTGTGACGGTGTTCTTGCCTTTAGCCCCACTCTTGCACGAGTTGATAAACAAGCCAGTCGGGTTATCGCACCAGCCTTCTGCGATCGCATCTTTCACCCTAGCGATCGCACCGGTTACATTCGCCCAATGCTTTTTGACCACGCCCAAACACGGCTGGGGATTGATCCGCAGCCTCTTCAACTCAGTACAAATCTCTTGAATTTGATACTTGCTAGGCTTATCCGTATTTACTTCAACCTCCACCTCAGAAACCTGACTTTCATCAAAATCCGTTTCCTGGGCTGAATCATCCAGTTTAGCCTCATCAACATAGCGATGAACTTAAGTCCACTTTGTCCACAGGGAAGTATTTTCTTCAACTACAACATACTTGTTTTCTGAGTACAGAATAGCGGGAAATGCCTTATAGATAAGGCATCAGTTTGATAGGGGTTAAGTTTGGATTCTTTTTTATGCCTCCTGCCTTTTGCTAACCTGGCTCACCAAAAGCTGACAAGAACCCAAATTGTTGTTAAAATTCTGAACCTGAGGTTTAGTCAAGATTTGTAAAAAGTAATTTTTAACACTTGTTTTTATCTTGATAGGTAAGTAATATTTTTACTCAAAATTAGAAGTAAATTTTATTAAAAATTTTACTGAAGAAGGTATAAGAATATGTTGCAATTCAAATACCTGTTCCAGCTATCGAGCGTAGCATTGACTGTAGGAATGTGCCTTAGTGCAACTTCCGCACATGCTGTCAGTATCACAATAGGTGGTATTGCGATTAACGATAATGGAATGCGTGACCTCAACCGAGCCGCTGATGTCATTGAGTTTGACAGTACCAATGCTGGGGCAGCAGGATTTGTACTTCCGGGTTTCACTGCTTCTGGGATTGTTGATCTTGGAACTGGAGGTGCGGTTGTTGGAGTAGGTCAAAATTTTATAGTAAGACTTACTAACTTTGAGCTAGTACGGGCGGCAGCTGGTGCTGGAAATATAAGAATCAGTTTTGATCATACTTTTGCAATGCCAATGGCTCCTGTAACAGCGGCTGATGGCATTCAAGGGTCATTCGGTAATATACTTGTGAGGCCTGCCCCAGTCGGTGGTAACTCCGTTACTTGGCAAGGTTTTGTCAACAATGCAGCTATTACTCCACCGATGGGAGCTTTTATCTCAGCTCCTAATCCCTTAACTGGCAGATTTTCAGGCGGACACGGCACAATGATGATTGGAGCGGGAGGCCCGCCTTGGGTACTTAGAGGAGATTTAGAGGTGGCGTTGGGTAGCAGAGCAGGTAACTTTTCTCTTCCTGATAGTGCCGAGGTCGGTATAAGTACTAGCTTGATTGAGCCGCCACCGACTGATCAAACTCCTGTCCCCGAACCGATTACCCTCTTTGGCACAGGTATAGCATTCTGTTTCGGCGTGTTTTTTAAACGAGAATTATCTAAAAAACAGAAAAAACAAAGGTTCTTGAGCTAAATGAGCAGGAGCAGAGCTTACGCTTGCATTTGGAACGGAAGGTAGAACGCGCGTTTTTTGAAGCGGGTAAAGCTTTGACAGAGTTACGCGATTGCAGACTGTACCGTTCTACTCATTCCACTTTTGAGGAGTATTGCAAAGATAGATTCGGTTACAATCGCTCTCGTTCTTACCAATTAATTGATGCAGCTATTGTTGTGGACAATCTGCATAAATGTCCACAAATTGTGGACATTTTACCGACAGCAGAGGGACAAGTTCGACCATTGACAAAGCTAGAAACCGAGCAACAGCAGGAGGTTTGGCAGGCTGCGGTGGAAAAAGCAAGTGGTAAAGTCCCAACTGGCAGGATTGTTAAAGACGCAGTGCAACAAATTATAGAACGCACCCAAGTACCCAACAGCTACCAGATTGGCGAGGTGTGCGAAATCTTAGCCAAAGATAATCCAGAACTCAGATGTAGGGGCAGCTGTTGGGCGATTGTCAGTCAAGTAAACGACTTTAGTTGCACTGTAAGACTCTGGGATGGCGAATGTACTGTTGGGGTACAGCATTTAAAGTCTTATGAATACTTGCCCCAAGAATGCGAACAGATGCAGGTAATCTGCGATCGCATCAGCAAAATATATTCTGATTCTCTGGAGGAGACGGTCAAGAATCTGTTGCAGTCATTGGGGAAGTTGAACCGTCCTTACCTTACGGCTGTGGAGGAGAAATTATTGAGTGTGTTGGAGTTTGAATATGGGAAAGATAACTCCCTCAACGATTAATGCTCACACTGGGTTGCATCAGTCCATTCATGAACTGCGGCATGGTGGGCATGACGGAGGCGAAACAAATACTGGCGAGGCAGATAGCGGGGGAGAGCGAATGTGTTGATACTGCTGTAGGAATACAAGGTATAGCGAGGGGTTTTGAGGGCGCATCGGTTGACTTGCCTCTCGCAGTGTTATGAGAATTTGCTTTTGAAGAATGTGGATGTAGAGTTATGCTTGATTGATGACAGTAGCAGACAATGACGCGATCGCACTTTTGTATCAAGAGTTTTTGGAGGACAATCGCACTGAATCTACTCATTATTTGAGGAATAGATACTATGGAGTTAAAAACTTTTATCTTTTGCAACTGCTTTTGGCACATCGTCGCATAGATGGCGATCGCTGTCAGTGACATCGGGATTATTCTGCAAGTAGTTACGCACATGAGTGCAAGCAGGTTCCATCAGCTTATCCAGCGACAAATCTTTTAAATTCCACAAAATGATTTTTCCTGTACCGGCAGACATAATTTTTTTGTCGTTGGGTCTGAAAACAATACTCCTAATCCAATTGCCATCTCCATGTCCATAAAGAGTTTGCAGTTCTTTTCCCTCTAAACTCCAAAGTTTGATAGTTGTGTCTTCACTTGCTGAGGCAAGCATCTGACCGTCAGGGCTGAATGCAACGTTAGTGACCCAAGTTGTATGCCCAGTTAGGGTTTTATAAGGTTGAGTTTCAAATTGACCTGTAAAGCCTCGCTTCCAGAGTTTGACAGTTGTGTCTCCACTAGCAGTGGCAATTGTTTGACCGTCAGGGCTAAATACAACACTGTCAACGGAAGCTTTATGTCCGGTGAGGGTTCGTAGTACCTGACTCCGATCAAGATTCCAGAGTTTGACTGTACTGTCTTTACTGGCAGTAGCAATTGTTTGATCGTCGGGACTGAAAGCGACGCTGTTGATTCCATTTCTATGCCCAATCAAGATTTTGTCAGGTTGAGTTTGAAATTGGTCTGTGCTGTCCCGCTTCCAAAGTATAACGGTGTCTCCTCCAGCAGAGGCAATCACTTTTCCATTATGACTAAAAGCAACGCTTTCGACACCGCCATTATGCCCAGTGAGAGTTTGCAGTTCTTGCCCCTCAATGTTCCAGAGTTTGACCGTTCTATCATCACTAGCAGTAGCAATTATTTGACCATCGGGGCTGAAAGCGACGCTTTTTATCCAACCATTATGCCCAGTCAGAGTTTTGTAAGGTTGAGTTTGAAATTGACCTGTGCTGTCGTCCCATTTCCAGAGTTTGACGATTCCATCGATACTTGCCGAAGCGAGCGTCTGACCGTCAGGACTGATAGCAATCCTCCAGATTGCCTTTTTATGCATATTACTAAGGGTTGGTAGTTTTTTGCCCTCAAATCTCCAAAGCTTGACTGTACGATCAGTTGAGGAGGCTAAAGTGAGAGTCTTTTTGTCAGAGCTGAAAGCGACGCTGAAAACCCAACCTGTATGCCCAGTGAGAGTTTGCACTACACTACCTTGAAGGTTTGAAAGTATAACAGTTTTGTCCTCAGTTGCTAAAGCAAGTATCTGTCCATCAGGGCTAAAAGTAACGCTACGAATTGAACGGATATATACGCCAGGGTTTATGTCAGGTTGAGTTGCAAATTGATCTGTGCTATTGTCTCGCTTCCAGAGTTTAATAGTTCCGCCTGCCGAAGCCACCAGCATTTGACCAGCGGGGCTGAAAGCGACGCTTGTTACCTCGCCATCGTGTCCGCTAAGAGTTTGCCGTTCTTGACCCTCAATGCTCCAAAGTTTCACCGTGGTGTCGAGACTTACAGTCGCAATTGTTTGACCATCGGGACTGAAAACTACGCTTGTTACCCCACCATTATGCCCAGTAAGAGTTTTATCAGGTTGAGTTTTAAATTGACCTGTGCTATTTCGTTTCCAAAGTTTCACCGTGGTGTCGAGACTTGCAGTCGCAATTGTTTGACCATCGGGACTGAAAGCGACGCTTGTTACCCCGTCATCGTGTGCGGTAAGAGTTTGATCGGGTTGAGTTTCAAATTGACCTGTATTATTTCGTTTCCAGAGTTTGATGGTTTTGTCATTGCTAGCACTGGCAATTGTTTGACCATCGGGACTGAAAGCGACGCTTTTGACCTCATCATTATGTCCTGTGAGAGTTTGTAGCTTTTTACCCTCAAGGCTCCAGATTGTTACAGAGTTGTTACTATTAGCCGCGACAATTGTTTGACCATCAAGGCTAAATACCACGTTTAATACATGTTCGCTATCCTCTTCCAAGCGGTTGTACTCTTTGACTCTCTGTGTGTAAACCAACTTTTGCAGCGTTCCTCTGACTTTAGCTAATTCTACATCTGGCTTGAAAAGTCCAAAAGGTAAAAGTTTATTGAGAGCGTTTCCTGCCTGCAAAGCATTAATTGCTGCATCTAAATCCTGGTTTAAGCCCCATTTTGCGTCTGATGCTTGCTGAAAAGCTTCGATTTGTCCTATCTGTGCGTTTCTCTGACTAATCAAAGCCCAGATAGTCAAACCACTTAACGTTAGTATTATTCCAACAGTAATCCGCGATCGCCAACTTATGTTCCGGCGTTTTTGTAAAACGCTTTCTTGCACAAACTCGGCTTCTAGGTAGTTAAACCAATTGTCACTGGAGTTAAGATTTTCATTCAATACATCGAGATAAGGATTAGCATCCCATAAAAACTGTACAGGTTTCTCTCTAGAACGCTTTTGCTGCTTCTGTTTTTGCCGCCACAGTCGAGTCAACTGGGCAGTGGTTTTGTTAAATAAGTTTTCGACGAGATAGAGTTTGCAATCGAACCAATCAATGATAGATTTAGTCTTGGCTTGAAAACCTGATAGCTGTTCCTTGCTTTTAACACTTTCCCACTCTGCCGCAGATGGAGTCAACCGCCGTTGCAGAAGTAAACTTTCTTCCCCCTCTTGCTTCCACCCCAGCAGCTTTTGCCATCCTCGTACCAAAGTATCATGTGCAGGTTCCACATAAGGATTATCTTTAGCGTCTTCTCCTTTAACCAGTAACCGTGCTTCGGTAAAACGCTCAATGACTTGTTTAACTAAACCATTTTTTTCTGGTGGATATTCTAGTTCCGATAAAGGGACTTGTCTGCGTACTAATTCACCTCCACCAAGGGCAACCATTCGCAACATCACATGGCGGATAATCTGGGCATAAGCTGGATCTTCTTTAACTAACACTTCATATTCTTCATCAGCCCTTTGAGTCAGTGATTGGATGACTCCTCCCATGCCTTGATAATCTTCTAGAGTTAGCGCCCGGTCAATTGTTATACCTCTATTTTGTGCATCCCATTGTCGCTTTAAATACTTGAGATAAAGTTCACTCAAGGCAAAAGAAAGCAAGGGCAATGCTCCCGGCATATCCGCCACTTCGTCAATCAATTGTTCTACAAGTTCGTGTGGTTGAAAATATATTACCCGTGTTTCTGCGGGTTTTTCAATCGCTTCTCGCAGTTCTCCTCGTGTCATCGGTGGCACAATAAATCGTCCACTTTGCCAACGATTTTTAAGTACTGTGTTTCCTACTTTCAGGACTGTGGGGACAAACTTTAAGCCAGCATCTCTGATTTGGGGTTCAAAGTCAGAGCGTAAAGATAGTACTACCCGCAATCTATGGCTATGGGCATTGATTGCTTTGAGTATCTCTTGGAAAAACTCCTTGCGCTCATCTTCGTTTTGACAGAGTGTAATAATTTCTTCGCTTTGGTCAACAAACAGCAATAACTTAGAGTTGGGGTGATTTTTCGCCCAAACATCAATACTCAAAACCAAGTTATGCTGTGGGTTTTGGGCTGCTAGTTCTGGTAATTGGGCATTTTTGAGAGCATTATTTAATGCCTGCAAGGGCATATCACCAGGACGCATAGGTGGCAAAATACACCATTGCTCAGTATTGTCTTTCCGTAGTTCAGGAATTAATCCCGCCTTCACTAAGCTAGATTTACCCGAACCGGAAGCACCCAACACCACTGTTAAGGGATGAGTTTTGACAAAATTCTGTAATTTTTCTACTAGTTCATTTCTACCGAAAAACAGTTCGCTGTGTTTCTCTTCAAATGATTTCAAACCTCGGTAGGGATTTTTCGATACATCTAAAGGTGGTGCTGGTGGTAAGTTGAGAGGATGTTCCGGAGCCAGGAAAATATACTCCCCTTTGTCATGCTTCTTCAGAGGCCAAATTCCAGGAGTCTGCCGTTGGCGATGTCCTTGTGTGGCTGGTTCAACGACATCACGCACATATAAGTAGAGTTCGGTAGCAGTAATTACCCCATCTCCTGGAGGTTTACCATTAGTAGAAGGAGGATAAGCATCAGCTTTGCCTGCAAGCGCTTCTATCAATGCTGCTGCAAAAGGAGAATGTTTGCCATATGAGCCGCGCTCTGTATTCAAATTAAATGCATCTAAAGCTTTTTGGTCATAAGCGGCGCTAGTTATTACTTGCCAAGCTGGATCTTGGATAAAGCGATCGTATCGTTCTTGGTGAATTACTTCACTAACAGTAGAAAAATCTCTAGTACTCGCCCACCGAAAAGCCCCAGCAAAACAGCAGTCGAGGATTCCCAAGAAATGGCGACAAGGTAGTTTAGACAAGCATTCTTCCAACTTAGCCATTGGTAGATAGGTTTGGGTAGCATTCAATTTGGCATCTTGGGGAATTAAATAACCAGCCGGGCCATCATCACCATTGAGAGCAATTCCATGACCTGCAAAGTAAAACAGCAAGCGGTCATTTTCATTTACTTGTTCTAGTAGTGTTTTTTCTAAAAGTTGATTTAAATTCTTGAGAGTAGCAAGTTCATTCAAACACACCCATACTTGATATCCATGTTGTTCTCGTAGAATTTCAACTAGCTTTTTGGCATCATTCTCTGCGTTCTGTAAAGGAGAAATACCGTTTGTATAATTATTAATGCCGATGATAAATGCTAGATTTCTAGAAAACTCGGACATAAACACAGCTCTCTTGTTGGTTGTTTTTCTTTGAGGGAATAGGTATTGTAATGAAGTAGTTGCTTTGTTAATCTACAGTTGGATCGTAGAACACAATCTTCTCGTGTTCATCTGGAGTTGGGCTTTGCGTTAATCACTCTACCGTATTGATAGCTATCTGGTTTACCTAACTGGATTATGCAGTTGAGAGCAACATCGGTGCAGAAATAACTCAATAACTTGACTACCGAAACCTCGTCACTGTAACCGTGTGAAAATCGACCACTTGAAGTCACTGAACTATTTGGAAACCGAATGCCAGCAGATGCGGCAGATTTGCGAGCGCATCAGTAGACTGAGGGAAAGGGAAAATTTAGAAGAAGCTGCCCGTGCTGTGTTGAAGCGCTTGGGAGAACTCAAGCGACCGTATTTGACTGCGTTTGAGGAGGAACTTTTGAGTTTTTTAGAGAAAAAATCTTCATTGTCGGGATGAGTAATGCCCACACAGGAGATACACTAACTAATTTACTCCTTGAGAGATAATTAGATGCAATACTTCAGGGTAATTTATGAACAAGGGTGAATTAGTCGATGCTGTAGCAGCAAAGGCCAACATTACAAAAAAGCAAGCTGATGAAGTGATATCAGCTTTTTTAGAAGTTGTTACCGAAGCTGTAGCGAACGGGGAGAAGGTAACGCTAGTAGGATTTGGCTCATTCGAGCGACGCGAACGCTCCGAACGTGAAGGGCGTAACCCAAAAACCAAGGAGACAATTACAATCCCAGCCACTAGAGTGCCTGCATTTTCTGCTGGCAAACAGTTTCGAGAAAAAGTAGCATCTTAGCACTACAGATATATTGACTTAAAGAGTGTTAATCCAATCGCTCTTGGCTTGGCAGCGTTCGCCCAAGAGCGTTGCAATAGCGATCATTGTTATAAAGCCAGTATTAGGCAAGGCATAGGTTAAGCCGAAGTATTGAATCGCAGATGTTACACAAGCGATCGCTCTTGCTGAAAAGAAGTGCGATCGCTCCTCCTCAAACGCAACATCCTATTGACCGATGCCGATTTAGCCTTCTTAGAAGGGTCTTTCAGCGAAACTGTTGGGGTCGCATGATGGCTGGTGGTGGGCGGTAGGAGGCGATTGCTTATTAAAAAAGAGGTTCATATCTTTGCGTGTAAATTCCGAAAGCAAAGAAACGTAGTTTGTCACGATAAATTATTCAAGAAACTCAAAACTTTCTCTTGCCAAACATCAATACGGTTTGCTCTGGTTGCAGGCTTGCCCATCATTTTAGACCATGTGTGATTATTTGCAGGGCTGGGGTGAGGAAATTTAAAATGCTTGAAGCTTGCTCACTTCTTGCACCAACCGTAGTCACCCGTACAAGCCAGATAAACCAGTGTTTAAGTGTAACAACTGGTGAATAGAATTAACTAAGTAGATTTTGTTTCAAAAATAACTTAACCGATGTGATGAATGCAGAGGATGCGAGATGGCTAAATGCAGAGACTGTTTGGCCTGAGCATAGATATGATTGCATCTTTGTCTCAAAACATGAGAGAAAGGGCGTGAAATGTATTTCGATAAAAAGCAAGAAAAATGCTTGCCCACGCCCAGAATTTAGTTTACACCCTCAAAGAGTTGATGCCGACGCAGTATCAAAAAGATAACCTAGAAGCGATGCTGGCGTTATTTTTAGAGGCACAAGGACATCCATTACCCGAACACAGTCAAACAAAATCCCCAAGTGCAATCAGCCGATTTTTAAATATCAATCCTTGGTCAACTAAGGAGATGATTCGTGTGGTTCGCTCTACCGCACTACAAACAGTTTTCAATGTATTAGCATCATCTGGTAAAGGAAGGAAACCCTTTTTACAAGTAATAATTGACCTCACAACTTTAGAAAAACGTGGCAAATTTCAAGAGTTTAGTGATTTAATCAGGGTTTACAATGGTAAGCGTGGTCTGCATCTGGTCGTAGTTTATTTAGTAATTGGAAGATGTCGTATTCCTTGGAATTTTCGGGTTTGGAGAGGTAAAGGAACGCCATCACCAGCACAGCTAGGATTGAAACTAGTGAAACGTTTACCGTCATCTTTAACTCAACGCTTTCAGACAATTATTTTACATAGCCTAATCTTGCTAATCGCTCAACCCAAGGATAAGAAGTTGCTTGTCTAACTGGTTGTTTAATGTTTTCAGGAAGTGGGTCGCGTAGCACCATCTTTTTATTTCAGAATTTAGGTGTTCTAGCTGTGCGTTCGCTGATTTTGAAGCAGTAAAAGGAATTAATGCCTTGATTAGTAATGGTTAAGACGATTTTTGAAGCAAAGGCGTTATGAGAGCGGATTTGGGGGTAGTGTGAGGACGGGCATTATGTTGGGTAGTAGTGGATCGATGAGCGAGGCAGAAGTAAAAATAAGCTCCGAGCGGATAGACGATATACCATTGATAGTGGAATGGCTTAAGCGGATAGAGATAGCCAAATATATCGACCAAAAACTAAAGAAACCGCACGCAAACCACCAACACAAATTATAGATATTCGTTTA
>LXQD01000062.1 GCA_003326215.1 Nostoc minutum NIES-26
TTATCGATAAGCCAGAGTTGCTTTGGGAATCCCCACAGTTAGAAAACTTATATCTGCGCTTGGAGGATGAATACGAAATTCGTGAGCGTCATAATGCCTTGGAACGCAAACTAGAGCTAATTACCCAAACCGCACAAACGGTACTGGAGTTCATGCAGCATAGTAGTAGCCAGCGAGTAGAGTGGTATGTCGTGATTTTGATTGTGGTGGAAATTCTGCTGTCACTGTACGACATAATATTTAAACGTTGAAAACTTACTTAATACAGCTTTACGTTTTCCAAGCGTGCGATTCGGTTCAGGATTCTGTACTCTGGATCAATATGCACTGCACTCCTGGGCTAAGAAAACTATGCCAAAAAATTGGGCTTTGAAAGTAGACCAGTTTTTCAATGCAAACCCCCACTGCATTATCGCTACCGTTCACGTAGATTCCTTTCCCGCCGACCTGCCGCTAGAACCTAATATTCGAGAACCCAACCGTAAAAGCTCAACATATAGACAAATCTTTGACTCCTTAACCACTGAGCCGGAAAAATTCTTTTCAAGACATAGCGGAATCGTGCTGTGTGCTAATAAGGTCAAGCCCAACAGCAAAAAGACACAGCTAGAACTAGAGATACTGGAAGCCTCTGAAGGTGGTAGCGATGGCATTATCAATGGTGGGCATACGGTTTTAGCTTTTCAGCAGGCCAGAGAATACAAGTACGACCTTACCGAAGCCAGAGTCAAAGTCACAATCCACATCGGGTTGAGTGAGGACGAAGCAAAAGACATCGCCCTGGCTTCCAATACATCTGCCCCAGTCGATGCGCGTTCTAAAGTTAACGCCAGGGGTGACTACAAATTCATCAAACAGTTTTTAGCCCAACTAGAGCGCGAGGAAGAAACAAAATTCCGCATCGCCTATTACCAGAACCAAAGCGGTGCGCCCAAAAGCCCCCAGTGCAATGTCAACCATCTTATTAAGTTGATGAACTGCCTGGACAGGAACAAATACAATCCAGACAGCAAGAGCAGAACCAAACACCCACCTGTGAGCAACACACCTAGCTTGAGTGAAGCGGAAAGAGAAAGGCTGTCAAAGTTGTTACCGCTACTGCCCAAAGGATTGTGGATTGAGCAAAGGCTGTTTCAGGTAATTGAAGAACATATCACCAAGCCCAGAAGAAAGGGTGTTGTTGATTTAGCCTCCATCGACCCGCGCAAGAACACGCTTCTGCCGGATAGCCGATACTCATTTGGGTTTAGTGCGCCTGCGGATATTGCCATGCCAATCGTCGCCGCTTATCGGGTGTTTTTGGATGAACAGTACAACTGGATAATTCCCTTTGATGAGTTTGCAGAAGATTTTCTGCAACATCTGTGGAATAACTATTACAAGAAATACTTGGTGTCGGAGAAGCTAGCCGGGAATACAGTTGGAAGTAAAATCTGCCGTAATCCCGTGATTTGGGATAACCTTTATGTTTCTGCTCAGAGTTTCCTAAATCAGCAGTTGCTTAAAATGGTTGGTTCAAACACCAAGCGCGAAGAACTGAAGCTGGTGAATTGATGAGTTGAAAATGTACTATATATCCGAAACTCTTGCTGTTTAATTGTTGCATAACTTAACAGCAAGAGTCATGCAATCTGCTATGTATGACTAATCAAAATTCCTTTAGTTCGATTCCACTCTCAGATAAAACTGTGTAGCAACAAACTTAGTATCTCTCTTGATTGGATCTACGTTTTCTACTACCTCCGTTATACCTACAGCAATCAAACCTTTACCAAAAATTTCGCTTGTTGCTGCGTCAAGTTGTTTTTGTGTTGCACCCGTTTGACTCAAATCGATTGATGAAACTTGAGAAATCTTCGGCTTATTTAGAATCAGCCGATCTGTGGAAAAGCAAGGAGTTGTAATGCAACGAATGCCATTGTCTTTTATTCCTACAAAAGTACCTTTCGCCGGGGCATTTGTTGCGCCATAGAAGGCTTCTTTTACTCTCAAATTCCCAAACTCACCGAATCCTGGAAATGTCACTGGAACAATGTTACCTAACAGGAGTACACGACTACCATCATCACTCTGGATTCTTGCTATTTCTGATGCTGAGACTTTTATCGAACTCCAATCAATTGCAGACACATAGCATTCAGAGCGAAAAACGCCATCAACACAAGGAGTAGCTTTCAAGTTGACTTGCTTGATGAAATATCCACCGCATATCGGAGAAACACATTTGCGAAAATCTCTTCGCACCGTGTAATATCCCCATTGGGGAAACTCTTGATTTTTGACAGTGACGGCAACAGAATCAGTCGTCTCTGGAGCAGAAATGTCTTGAGCAGATACTTTGACAGAAAATCCGTTACTAACAATTAAAACACCTAGCAGCGGAATAACTGAGACTTTGTAGTTAAATAATTGTTTGAGCATGGTAACTTTTGATTTTATTTGAGGGTTTGATACTTTGATTCAGAGTAGAGTTTCTTTCTAGTACAATCTGACGAAATACCTGTCCTCTGGAATATTAGTTAATCAGGTAGGTTAAGACACCAAAACTTTATACTACTGACAATAGGTTAAAAAAGCATACGGGAAACCTTAAAGGAATTTTAAGAGCTTATTGTTCTAAGCGATCGCCCAAGCACAGAAGTTCCCCGGAGCCGTAATCGCTCCCGTTTTTTGACCCTTAATGACAAAAACTTGTGTAAAAGTCCGTAAAAGCGCATACTCACGTTGTATCTAGCGTAAACCCTCCTCGCTTTCACTAGCCATACCATGTCCCAAAACTTCTCTCACCAGAATCTCAGAGGTCGTTCATTTAAAGGTCAAGACTTGGCTGGGGCTAACTTTAGTTATGCAGATATCCGGGGAGCGGATTTTAGTAGGGCTAATTTGAGAGGTGCAAACTTTAGTTATGCTCAGGCTGGGCTAAGGTGGGGTGGATTAATTGCTTTATTAACTACTGCATTATTGTTTGCAATACTAGCAGGTTTATTTTTATCCTACTTCACTATTGATACCATATCTTTGCTCACTACCAACAAAGACCCAACTGGAGTATTGGTGTTGGTAATATTAGGGTTCTTTTTTAGTTACTTGTTTATCCGTCAAGGCTTATTTATTGCCGCAGTAGCTATAGCTTTGTTAGCAACTTTTAGCAGAATGATGTCTTTTGCAACTAGCATAGTAGCTATTTTAGTTTTAACTGTAGCAGTAACTATAGCTGCGGCTGTAGGTCAAAAAGCTGTAAATATCACATCTGTATCATCAGCAATTGCAGCTTTATATTTTCCTGTAGCCGCTGGGAAAACGCAACCAGAATTATTAGCTGTGGTTATGATTGTAACTATAGCAGAGGTTGCATTATCAGTTTTCATGAGCCGACAGGCTCTAGCAGGAGAGCAAAAGTATGCCTTGATTCGGACTTTTGCAATCTTATTTGGGATCGCCGATGGAACTCGTTTTCAAGAGAGTGACTTAACAGATGCGAATTTTACTGGGGCAACGCTTGAGAGTGTAAATTTTCTAAAAGCTAATATGACTCGTACTTGCTGGTTTAATGTCAAAAAGTTTGATATTGCCCGTTTTGACAATACTTATCTGGAACGGCCACTAGTACGAAAGCTAGTCACAACAAGACTTGGACAAGCTCAAAATTTTGACCAACAAAACCTACGGGGAGTTAACTTACAAGGAGCAAACTTAGTAGATGCCAGTTTCATCGGTGCAGACTTGAGCCAAGCCAACTTGCAAGATGCAGACTTAACCAGAGCCAAGCTAGTACAGACACAACTCGACGCTACTGACTTTACAGGCGCAACTCTCACCGGGGCATACATCGAAGATTGGAACATTACCACTGACACCAAGTTTGACGGGGTGCGGTGTGAGTACGCTTATATGCGCCTGCCCACAGAAGACAACCCAGATCCGTACCGTAAACCAGATAATCGCCAGGAAGTGTTTGCAGATGGGGAATTCGGGGATTTCATCAAGCCCATCTTCGACACCCTCGACCTCTACCATAACCAAGGCGTTGACCCCAGAGCGATCGCCATTTCGTTCAAGCAGTTGGCAGAGAATCACCCCAATGCTGAACTTGAAATAGTCGCAATGGAGAAACGGGGTCAGGATAAGTTTCTGCTCCGTGCCAAAACTGCGATCGCCGCAGATAAATCGCAACTAAGCGCAGAGTATTTCAGTAACTATAATCAACTCAAAAATTTACCAAAAAGAGAAATTAAATTATTACTGGCAGAAAAAGAAAATCAAATCCGCAGATTAGAAAATATGGTGATGACTGCCTTGGAGCGTCCCAGCTTTTATGCCCAAACCTACCAAAATCAAGGAGATACCATAATGTCCGAAGGGTCTAAAAAGCAATCAAATTTCAACTTACAGGGCGCTCAATTCGGTGGCGGTCTAGTCAACGCCGACACTGTAACTGCACACCAAATCGGTGGTGACATCACCAACTATACTTCAGCCCAAAAGCCTAGCCAAACAGAACCTAATAACAGTGCCGTCAAAACAATTCTCATCCTGGTATCTAATCCGGCAACGACTTCCCCTTTACGGTTAGATCGAGAAGTGCGAGAGATTGACAGTGGATTGCAACGAGCTAAAAAACGAGAATTGTTTGATTTAAAGCAACGTTGGGCTGTGCGTGTTCAAGATGTTTACCAATCCTTTCTGGACTTGAAACCGCAAATTGTTCATTTTAGCGGTCATGGTGCAGGAGATAATGGCTTAGTTTTGGAAGATGAAACTGGAAATGTACGTTTAGTAAGCACACAAGCACTAGCAGGACTGTTTGAGTTGTTTGCTCCTTCTATTGAGTGTGTTGTCCTCAATGCTTGTTATTCAGAAGTTCAAGCTATTGCGATCGCCAAGTATATTCCCTACGTAATTGGAATGAACAAGGACATTGGGGATCGAGCGGCAATTAAGTTTGCAACAGGCTTTTACAATGCGCTGTTGTCTGGTGAAGGAGTTGAGTTTGCTTACAAACTTGGGTGCAGTGTTATTCAGTTAGAGGGAATTGCAGAACATTTGACCCCTGTACTCAAAAAGAAACAGTAGATATCAAGTATTTTCCTACTCTATATATGCACGTAGTTCAGGTGTACTAAATTCCCCTGGTGGTTGTATACAACCACAAATCTTTTGACCATTTATATAGATGCATCCACATATTCCTAAACCTAGCGTCTGATTTACCTCTACATTTGTATTTAGAGTCGTCAATCGTGAAATATCCGCCTGCTTTTGTTCAGCAAGAACTCCTAAATCTGTCGTTGCTTTCGCCATAGCTTCTATACGAATGAGTAATAAGCCTACTTCACTCAAACTCCTATTTTTAAATAAGTCTGCAATAGTAATAGAATTACCAGATACAAGTTTATCTAATTCGGCATCTGTTAGATTGAAGTCAAAAGCCAGTTTGAAGCCTTCACGAATAGCATAACTAGCATCTATAATTTTTCCAGTCCCCGACTCATTCATAATCTTTAGATTTGATTTAGTAATCATTAAAAGTTTTAAATATTATTCAGTATACCCGACTGCTCAATTTAAGACAAATTCTATAATAACAGTAAATATTAATCTTTCAATAATAAATAAAATAAAGTTGAGTTTTTAAAAATGCTAATACTCAATCATGAAGTATAATAATTATTTTTAAGATATTTGATTTAAAACTTAAAGTAAATTAAATATTTTTAACTCAACTATGATTTATAGTTTTCATACTCTTTCAAGAGTAAGTTACATATAATATTCAAGATAATGTTCCTAAAAATTAGAGTACTTCAGACAAGTTGCAAGAACACAGACATAGTAAAAATCAATCTTTCAAAGGTAGGCAAGACTTAGTAGATGCAGACTTCAGTCATGCTGATATCCGAGGTGTAGACTTTACTAAAGCCAACCTGACAGGTGCTAACTTCAGTTGTGCCAAAGCTGGACTGAAATGGTACTGGGCAATCATTTGGTTAACAGTATCATTTACTCTAGCTTTGCTATCGGGTCTGAGTTGGATGATTGGAGGGATTTTTGCGGTAGCTCTTTTAGATAAAAACAACATTGAAATATATAATATTTTCCCTGGTGTAATTGTTCTCGTTATACTGTTAATCTTTCTTAGTATTCTTGTCCGCAAGGGATTTACAAGAGCTTTGGTAACTGGAACTTTAATTTTTACCATAGCTGGGGCTGCTGCTTTTGCTTGTGTTGTTTCTGGTAATCAAAAACATGCAGCTGCGATCGTATTCGGGGGCATTGCTTTGACTGTAGCTGAAGGGGGATTTCTGATTGGTATTGGAACTATGGCTTTAGCTGTAGCTGGAAGTAAAGCTGTGATTGAATTTTTAGCTTTACCTATAGTTGGATCTGGGTTTATAACTGGGATAGTGCTAATAATTTTCGTCGATTGGAAACAAGGACTTGAGCATACACTTTTAAGTGGCTTCGTAACCTTGCTAAATAGCTACATCGTTTGGCGAGCTTTTACTGGTGATGAAATCTTTACTTGGACTTCTAAGATTAGTGTTTTTTTGACCGCTATAGGTGGTACAAGTTTCTATGGCGCTAATTTAACTAATACTGATTTTACTGAGGCAATACTTAAAAATACAGATTTTAGAAACGCTAAGATGACACGTGCTTGCTGGTATCAATCTAAAAAGCTTGACCTAGCTCGCGTTGGTAAAACCTATCTTGAGAAACCACAAATACAAGAGTTATTGATTACAGGATTTGGTAAAGACAAAAACTTTGATGGTATAAAGCTAAGAGGAATCAATCTACATGGAGCAAATTTAGCAGATGCTAGCTTCATTGGCACAGATCTCAGTGAAGCTAATTTACAGGATGCAGATTTATCTAGAGCAAAGCTAGTACAGACACAATTAGACGGAACAGATTTCACAGGTGCTACTCTTACTGGAGCCTATATAGAAGATTGGGGTGTAACTCATGATACTAACTTTGATGGAGTAAGATGTGAGTACGTTTATATGCGACTCCCCACAAAAGAAAACCCCGACCCCCTCCGCAAGCCAGACAACAGGCAAGAAGTATTTGCAGATGGTGAATTTGGTGATTTCATCAAACCAATTTTTGATACACTCGACCTATACCATAACCAAGGCGTTGACCCGCGTGCGATCGCAATCTCGTTTAAGCAGTTAGTGAACAAGCATCCAGATGCTGAACTAGAAATAGTGGCGCTTGAGAAACGCAGTGAAAATAATTTTCTACTCCGTGCAAAGACAGTACCTACAGCTAATAAGTCTCAATTAAGTGCAGAATATTTTGAGCTTTACAACAAGCTGAAAGCTTTGCCAAAAGAAGATTTGATATTTTTATTAGCTCAACAAGATGGGCAAATTCAAAGTTTAGAAGTAGCATTTAAAGCAGTAAATCAAGGTTTAATAGCTGTGTCAGAAACACCTAGAAGAGTTGTCAACAATTATCTACAACAAGCACAGATTGCAGGTGGTCTAGTCAATGCCGACACCGTGACCGCAGGACAAATCGGCGGCAACATTACTAACTACAACCCCGAACAAAAGCAGAACCTCGCCCAAGCCGCAGCAGATATTCAGCAGCTTCTCAACCAACTGAGCCAATCATACCCCACTGCAACTACTTCAGAGAAAATGAGTGTTGTGGCTAAGGCTGTTGACGAGATTGAAAGTAACCCAACACTGAAAGCACGGGTGATAGGTGCGTTGAAGGCTGGAGGAACAGAAGCATTTAAGGAATTAATCGATAATCCTTTGATTAATATACTACTGGCATCAATTGATGGGTGGCAGGAAGCGGAGTAGTTTGCTGGCTACAGATAAAGCAGAGGGGTTAGCTGGTGATGGCGAATGAGGAACATCTAGCGATACTGAGGCAAGGGGTAGAAGTTTGGAATCAATGGAGACAGAATTTTCCTGCAATAAAACCAAATCTTCAACATGCTAACCTTAGCAAGGTTAATCTTATTGGAGCTAACTTTTTTAACACGGATCTCGAAGAAGTTTTGCTTCATGATGCAGATATGACTGAGGCTAACCTTATCGAAGCTAATCTCTGTAGCGCTAGGCTCTGGAACGCTAATCTTTGCAAAGCTAACCTTACTTTATGCCACTTGCGAAATGCTAACTTTAGTGAAGCTAATCTCAGCAAAGCTAACCTTAGCCGTGCAAACCTTTGTGAAGTTAATTTCTGGAGGGCTAATCTTAATAGTGCTAACCTTACTGAAGCTAATCTCAAAGAGGCTAACCTTAGCGAGACTAATCTTACTAAAGTAATTCTCAGCAGGGTTAATCTTAATGGGGCTGACTTAAGAAAAGCTAACCTCAACAGTGCTAATCTGATTGGAACCGATATTAGGAAAGCTAACTTTAATGATGCTAACTTTAGTGAAGTAATTTTTACTAACACAAACCTCAGTGGATTAAACCTTAGTGAATTAAACTTCAGCAGTGCCAATCTCACAGATGCTAATCTAAATAAAATTCAAGCGTTAGGAACAAATTTCACTTCAGCAACTTTCACAGGAGCTTGCATACAAGACTGGCATATAAATAGTGCTACAAACTTCACTGGCGTAATTTGTGACTATATCTACCTTCGCCAGAACCAGCAAGAACGCCGTCCCAGCAGTGGTAACTTTGCCCCCGGAGAATTCACCAAACTGTTCCAGAAATCCTTAGAAACCATTGACCTAATCTTCCGCAATGGTATAGACTGGGATGCTTTCGCCTACTCGTTTAAAAAAGTAGAAGTCGAAAACCAAGGCACACCATTGGATGTCCAAAGCATTGAGAAGAAGGGTGGTGGTATTCTCGTAGTCAGAGTCGCTGTTGCTTCTGATGCAGATAAAGCAAAAATCCACAGCGAGTTCATGCAAGGTTATGAATTTGCGGCTAAAGCATTAGAAGCACAGTACCAAGCTAGGCTCGAAGATAAAGATGCACTAATTGCCAGACAAGAATCACAAATTAACCGCCTGTTTGACATAGTAGAACAACAGGGATCAGTTCAAAAAGCTCTGGCAGAAAATCCAAGGAAAGTTTCCAACTACGATCAGCGTTATTCCCAGTTTGCTGGGGGTAATGTAGATGCCAACATTGTCAACGCAGACCAGATAGGTGGTAATATTCAGAACAACAACGCTTAAGAACGCTCAAGCAAAACCTATGCCGGATTCAGAAGACCCCAAGCAAGTCAACAATGACTTACCCAATTCTCAGTTTGGTGGCGGGTTTATCAATGCTGACACTGTGAATGCTGGGCGAATTGGTGGCGATATCTGGAATTTTTTCTTAGGGCCGCAGACAGTACCAGTAGGCAACCCTGCTCGACCAAAGAACGAGCGGTTACTACTAGCCGCAGTCAAGGAAGAAGTTACAGCGCGATTAAGGCAATCTCTACACAATGCCGTGCTGATTAATTTGGGGAAGGAGTTACAACCCCAGCAGGTAAAACGCCCTTGGGATGCAGAGATAAAGATTGGTCAAAAACCTCCTGAGCCTCTCTCAGACACCACAACAATTTTAGAAGTTTTTGACTCCCAAGAAATTGCAGGAAAACTGTTAATATTAGGTGCGCCAGGAGCAGGAAAGACAACCACACAGTTAGAATTAGCTCAAGATTTAGTTCAACGTGCCCAAGAACAGCCTGATTATCCTGTTCCAGTTTTATTCAACTTGTCCTCGTGGAAAGATGACCGACAATCTATTACTGATTGGTTAGTGGCAGAACTTAAATCTAAGTATGGTGTATCAAAAAAGCTTGGTCAAGAGTGGGTAGATAATCACCAATTACTACCATTACTTGATGGCTTGGATGAACTTGAACCGCAGCGTCAAGAACTTTGTGTTCGTGTAATTAATCAGTTTTTACCAAGCGAAACTAGACCGCTTTATCTAATTGTGTGTAGTCGGATCGAGGAATATAATAACTACTCAACTCAATTACAACTTAACGGTGCTATCCACTTACAGCCTTTAAGCAATAACCAAATTTATAACTATTTAACCTCTATAAATTTTCTAGAACTTTGGTCAAAAATAAGTAATGATTTAAAATTATTAGAGTTAGCTAAACTTCCATTACTACTTAGCATTACTATTTTGACATTTCAAGGAGTATCTGATAAAGAATGGCAGCTTTTGGACTATACATCAGACCGAATTCTGTATTTGCTTGATGTCTATGTAAGGCTGATGTTGACACGAGATATTAACAGTAAAGCATATTTGAAAAACAAAATTCCTAATGCTAAAAAAACTAAAATCTGGCTGGTATGGTTTGCTAAACAAATGCAAAGAAAATCTCAAACAGAATTTTTAATTGAAAAAATGCAGCCATCTTGTCTAAGAGGATGTTTGAAAAGTTTTGAGGGGTTAAATTTTATGCTAATCGCCTAACCATAATTCGGATCATGGCAAGGTAGATAAACGTCTCGGATGTTTCTGGTAATAACTCATAATCTCGGACTAATCGCCGACACCCCATAAGCCAACCAAAAGTACGCTCGACAACCCAACGTTTTTTGAGTAATATAAAGCCCTTGGTTTGCTGTGGTCGCAGAACCACAAGGACAATCAAACGGCAAAAGTCCATAACCCACTGCATGAACGCCTCGCCATCAAAGCCGCCATCCACCCAAATG
>LXQD01000063.1 GCA_003326215.1 Nostoc minutum NIES-26
GATGCGTTTGTCTTGAGTCATAAGAATTTCCTCGATACGCTGTGTAATTGAAAAAAGAAAAAAATAAGACAGCCTCTCGCTGCCTTAAGAAAAGTTTGATTAAGAGCGAGAACTTACAGCAGTCCTCTGCCCGGCTACATAATTCATCCACACCCGAATCGCTGCTGTTTCATCAGTACGACTCTTCGTCGCGCTTAATACCTGCTGCTGATAGGAAGCCCAAGCATGATTGGGATTTTCAAGCTTGTCAGCTGCCCAAGCCAAGCACATGGTTTTCACTAGTTCATCAACTTTGTTAATAGGTAATTGATTAGGAAATTTCACATCTTGGAAATGCAACCACTCTTTGACTAAATCAACCGGGTAATCTAACAATGTACGAATCTGTTTGATTCGCGCATCTTGAGGATGAACCGCAGCAGATTTTGGAGGAGTTGCAGAGGGCGGTTCTACAACGAGGCGATCGCGTTCATCTTCTTCTAAATCATATTTAAGACTGCCAGATAATTTTGCTTGAATCTGCTGTATTAACTCTGCCCAATCAACGTTTACATCCCAATCCCGGCGGATTTTAGTTTTGGTTATAGCATCATACAAGGCGCAAAAGACGACATTCTCCTCTCCGGGATTAGCAACAATTGTTAGAGGTTTAGAGAAATCCTCTACGACTGATGCTGCGAGTAAGAAAGACTTAGTAAAGTTCGTCTCAATTCCGCTTCTGACAACGTAAAGTTCATCAGCCAAGATAAAAATGTCTAACTTCAGGTTGTCTTTGCCTTTGTAGTCTTTATCCGTCAGTTGTAATTCACTCAGATAACCTGTTAATGCTCTCTGGTGTACAGGTGTCTGCTTGTCCAGAGAAACATCAAAGTTGTACCAACCATAAACTTGACCATTGATTTCTAACTTTTTAACGTACAAGTAAACTGGTAGCGGTGGATTACCCAAACCTAGTTTAATTTCAGCCATTAGAAATTCTCCAGTTCGTCAGTAGTAGGGTTTAGTTCAGATTTCTTGTACATTTTGGCTTTGTTCATTTGGTGGACTGATTTCTCTAACACAGGTATGGCTGCTTCCTTAACAGACTGTTTAGCCTTTTCGTACAAGAACTTGATAGCACCTTCATCGTCTTCTTCAGGGTCAATTTGACCCCATAATGAGCAACCTATCTCAAGCGATTCATAGTCGCCCAAGTTAAATTTTCTTTGATAAGTGACAGCGATTGTTTTGATTTCCATACAGTTATTTTAATACTCCAAAAATCAGGTAAAAATTGTACTTTGTAAATCAACTACCAACAAATTTTAGATTGATTTATTGGTAATTTTGATTTAGATATTTCGCCACAAATTCTTGCTGATAGACTTCAAACTAACCATTTGCACTTCAACTTTCTGTACTTCTTTATTATTCTGCCCAACAACGACAGTAGGAGAAGGCAACAAAGAAGTTAATAGTTGAATTTGATGGTCAATATCTTCAACTGTTCGGTAAACAGTATGAGGATTAATCTGCATTCCTAAGGGCGTGGGAACAATTTTTAAGTATTCGTTTAAAGCCTCAATATATCCAGGATTAAAATTGTGAATGGCGACATAAGGGCGAAGAGTATTGAGTATTTGCAACGCCCTTCTGATATCTGCTACGCTGCAAGAATCTATTTGAGGTTGGCTCTCTTGGTAGCCTTTGCTTTTCTTTTCAAAAACGAGATTATGGTATTTATGGGCGGCTTGTTGAGGACTGCTCAATTGATGAACTTTCGTTTGGGCTTGATAGCCAACTCGTCCCCACTCAACAGTTACTTGAGTACCTTCAACTTTGGCTGACCAGAATTTATTGCTGTTGCGGGCAGCATCTACAAAAACGAGATATGTTTCCATAGTTTTTGATGTTTTAATGGATGATGTGGTGAACATTTGTCAAGCAAATATTCACCACAAATCAACTATTGATTCACGTTTCTATGGGCATTGCCCCACCTAAGTTGATGCTGTAATGCTTCTAGAATTGACTCGGCTTCATCGACAGTCAATTCCTCAAGTTGAGAACAAATATCGTACAAGTCTTGAGGAATACTATCGGGAATAATTAATTCGCACAACGCATCTTCTAGAGCAGTTGACATTGAATATTCAGATTCACTGTATTCTTGTTGCATCAAAACGTATGTTGATAAGGTGATGCGAAGTAAAAGTTTTGTTTCTCTGCCCAATTGCTCTAGATGCGACCCGTATTTATCAACTAACTGGTCAATGCGGTCGGTTTGCCCGTAATAAGTTACAAGGTCAGTAGACATTTTCTTAATCCTTTGAAAACAGCGTGTTCAAGCGATCGCTTCTGTTCAAAGCAATCGCCCGTTTCTTAATTCAAATTCCGAAATCTCGCAGTCCTCAAAGATTGAGTAGGTTTATCCGCAATGGCACTAGAAGCCGCCCTTGCAGTCTTCGCCCAATCTCTCATACGCTCGACTGCCGCAGCATCTTGAATAGCCAGTGGTGTAATCGTCTGCCGAATTGCTTCCAGATCGCCAAATGACACTTGCTGCGGTCGCCCTTCATCAAACGTCAGTAGTGCGGCTTCGGCTGCTAGCGTCTCCAATTCTGCCCCTGAGAATTTTGCAGTGTTTGCTGCGATCGCTTCGAGGTATTCATCCTCAACAGTGATGCCAAAGCGTTGCAGATGAATCCGCAGGATTTGCGCTCTCTCTGGCTCAGACGGCAGATCGACGAAGAAATTTTCATCAAACCGTCCTTTCCTCTTGAGTTCACTTGGTAGTGCCGATGGGTCATTGCAAGTAGCCACAACGAACACCCCAGCAGTACACTCACTCATGAACGTGAGGATATTCCCCAGGATTCTTTGGGATACTCCAGAAGTATCGCCACTGCCAGAAAGAGCCTTTTCTATTTCGTCTAACCATAATACGCACGGAGCAATAGCCTCAGCTGTCTTCAAAGCCCGTCGAACATTGCCCTCAGATTCCCCAACTAGTGAACCGAGAAGGGAGGCAATATCAAGCTGAAGCAGTGGTAAATTGAGAATATTGGCGATGTTCTTAGCCAGTAAGGTTTTTCCTGTACCTGGAGGCCCTGCAAGCAGCACACCTTTAGGTTGTGGCAGATGGAGCGATCGCGCCTCTTGCGTAAACAACCGCCGTCTTCGATTCAACCACTCGCGCAATAAATCCAAGCCGCCAAACGGTATGCTTGCAGGCTTGCCCAACTCAATACCCATTTGAGAGAGCAGCCGAGTTTTATACTCAACAACTAATGGCGTAACTGAAGCATCAATAGTAATGCCATTGCTACTCAAACGCTCTTTAACAGTCAGCCTCAAAAAATCGCTAATTTCTTCAAGTGTCAAACCCAGGGCTGCCCTAGCAAGAGTTTCCCTCTCTTCGGTACTTAACACCACACAAAATGGTACATCTTGTTGGGTGGCAGATTCTGACAAGTAGAGCAAGTACGAGTCGAAATGCTCTTGAATCTGTTCAATAGTTGGTAGTGGTACTTCAGCAAAGGGAATCAATCGCACCAAGGACTCGTGCAGTTGGATGTTTTGACCCAGGAAAATGATACGTTTTTCTGTGGGTTTGAGCCGATGGTAAAGGTTTTTGACTCTGGTGAGTATTTCCCAACTTAATTGAGGAGAATTTTTCCCCACAAACGGATGGACATCACCCAGGATGAAAACACCTACACCGTCAAAATTGCTGATGTACTCGAAGATGTACAACAGCGGATCTGCGTGGGTTGGTCGCTTGTACTCGCTCACGGGTTTAAAGACCAATCCGCCATCGTCGGCAATCAGACATTGCTCCAGGGTTGAGACTCCCAAGTTGAAGAAGTACACGGGACTGTCTAGTTTTATGAGTGCTTGTGTTGTGAGCCATTGAATGATTGTGGCTTCTTCTGGGGCAAGCACCTCTAATGCCACGATCGGGATTTGAGAATCCAGGGTGCTGAATATGTTATTTAGGTTCATTGCTGTGAATTTTGATCGGGTAACGGTGCGAGTTGATCGTGAGTTTTTACGACTTTGACAATCACCTCATACATTTCGGCATTGCCGTCAAAAACTTCTGCCATCCCATTCTGTTGTGGGTATGCAATTGCATTAATGATTGCATTAAGTAGCACACACAACCCTTCCGTATTAGCTTTGATAATCACGGGTTGTCTTGGTTTGTGCTGCGCGTAAATGTGAACAAACGGGTATTCTTGTGGTAGTGCATTCATGATGCTTATAGGGGAACCTGCCAAATTGTTGTGGTTCCCTGTTTCTCCTTACTGCCTAAGTCGCATTTGATGAGTTGAACTAGCCCGTAGTTGCTGGGTTTGTGCTTCGCTCTTGAATTCTCGTTCGCCTTGGACAACCCCCAAGGCTGACTCAAACGGCTGGGTCGCTTCTAAGCAAGATAACCCTTCAAATCCTTCTGCCTCTACTTTCACTTCACAAGTCTTGTTATCGAAATGTATCAGTATAGAACGTTCCATTGATTACCTCCGTGCGTATTGTTGAATTTCCTGATGTCCTGCAAAAGTTAAACGTAGGGTCTGCACCTGTCCAGTTGTTGTTTCAGTAATCGTGCATTCCCCGAATCGCTCTTGTAATTCGGTCGCTTTAGCTCTCACCATGCGTTGTCCGTATGCCAGCATCAACTGATGGCTGAAGAAGTCCTGTCCCAGTCGTGGAACTGTCTCGTAGGCATCGTGTATGACATCGTACACACCGCTGGTTTGATTCCACTTAAAGCCGATGTCTGCACGAGCAGAGATAGTGCGACCTGTGACTATAATCTCTGCACTTTGACCTTGAGAATTCCCGTAGTAACCAGTCAAGGGCTGTGGCGTTTCATAAACCTTCGGTTGAAGCTTCAGATCCTGTAGCGCCTGTACCAAGCATTCGCGGTTAATTAGTTTTGTTTTGACAGTGGAAAAATGCGACATCGTTAACCTCAGTAATTTTGTAGATGTAACATCTTGTATGAAGTGCTAATTTGGCACTAGTTATTAATCAGGTGATTCAGTCTTGGGTCACACACCCAAAACCCAAGACTATTTTTCTACCTAAACTTGAATGACCTGACAGTAGCTACCGTTAGCCCAACATCAGAACTCGCAAGCTGTTGCAGATTGCGTTGCTCGTCTACTAACTTCGAGTAGATTGCATCCATCTTTTGCTGCAATTGACTGCGCCCTTCACCACCCAAGTTCTTAGATTCGATATCTGGGTCATTGACGATAGAATCCAAATGCTGCATCATCGACTGAAGACTACTGCCAGCTTCAGGCGAGGCATTTGCTAGCAAGACACGCACTTTTTGAAGATGTTTCTCCATTTTCCGCTTAAACAAGACTGGCTTCCGTCCTGGTTCCCAGTCAGCCAACTCTTCTAGCAACTGCGCGGCTAGTTGTTCGCCACCAGCGATCGCCGCTTCTTTAAGTCGCTGTTCCAGGTTTTGGTCGTACTGGTTGATAAACTGAGTGATTTGATTGAGGCATTCGGCTTGTTGCTGACTGAGTTGTTCGGACAGTGCCGGGATAATCACGGGTCTTGATATTACCACTTGCAAACAGTCTTCCAATTCACTCAAAGTTGGGAATGCCTTCAGGAGATTAGCTTTAACTTCCTGTTGCTTATCTATTGGCAGTTCCCAAGTATTCAAAGAGATGAAGTTTTCGATTCGCTGCTGATAGTCCTCTAAGCCTTGCTCGTACTCATCCTTTAGCTTGGCGCGAAGACCCGGAGCGATCGCGTCTCGAATGTTCAACAACTGACTCCAAACCAAAGGTGCAAGGTCTATCGGACAAATCCAATCTCCGTTGTCAGAACTCATCCACTCCTGCACTGATGCAATTTCTTGCCTGAGTTGACTTGCAGCTTCATTTAAGGCTTTGAATACTTTAATTCCTCTTAATCCGACTTCAGAATTAGTCACCTTGATTAAGTCGGATTCGGTGTCAGTGTCATTCGTCTTTAGCACATCTGCCCATTTAGGTGCTGCACTAATTGTGCTGTTTTTAATTCGGATGCTAAAGCGAATTCGGGTTTTATTTAGTTTTGAGAAATTGATTCTCTCGACAGTTGCATTTTGCAAGAATGTTTCATCACCAGCGATGGCTTGTACCATTTTTTAGTACCTCATTTTTTTTCATTGATTTACCGCATTGCGGTGAAAATCTTTGGACATCACACGAGTCGTTTGGGAATAAATTCTCATCAGAACTAGACAACAACCCAACCAATACCCTCTTTCTTCACCATGTAGGTTTGTTTGTTAATTCTGGCTGTGCCTACTGCTTGATTATTTTTAAGTTGTTGAATATCTTTGATAGCCCGATAAACTATCTTTTTTGAATTACCCCTCTGAACTTTAACAGGGTACTTAATTGTGGGCGGTTTATGTATTGACATCACAAAAACTCCATCTGTACAACACTTTGGTTTTTCGGAGGCTCACAAACCATTCCTTCAACCTCTTGGCATCTGATAGCCAGTTTTGTGGAATTCAAGGAAATTTCAGATATCTTTCTTTGATTTGGCAGGGGTTGGAAGATATACTTGATATTCTTGCCACTGCCCTCTGTTCGCACAAACCTGTATTGCACACAATCAATCAAGTACACTTTTGATTGACTCAATATTTTTGGTTCAAAAACAGGATTTAGTTTCATGATTGCTTCTCCAGTTCTAGATAAAACCCTGTGCCTGTATTCTTTACTTTGGCTATATCTTTGGTTATCAAAGACTGAATCACATCTCTGCTAAAAGTTAGCTCCGATAATTTAGCTCGTCCGCCTCTATTTTTAAGAAACAACAGACAAGCATTGGAATTATCAGCAGACTGAAGAGTGCTGATTTTGGTTGGCATATTTTTGATGTTTGAAATTGTTTGAAGTAGGAATTCAGGAATTGTGAGATTAAAAACTCCTGAATTCTGAGGATTTTTTCTAGCTGTAAACTTTCAATGATTGGGTTTTACGCTTCAAATTCCCCTGACCATCATCACCATTGGTCGTGATAGTAGGACTTTTGCATTCCGATTGATTGCAAATAAAATCCCAATGGTTGATTTGTTCTCTATATCTATGCTCTACCAGCACAATTTGATTTCTCCGCTTGGGGTCTTTGCTGCTGATTAAAAACGCATCACCCAGAGCATAGAAACCAGTCGAGACATAATGGCGTTTATCCACACCCATCAGTGCATCCCAGGCAAGTTGAAGTTCTTGTTGCTTATTCATTTTTCTGAATCATAATTTTCAATGCAGACTTGGCGTAGCAATGCTTTCTATGTCACAATCTTGTGGTTGAATCGATTTGCAAGAAAGCGATCGCTCGTTGAATAAACTAGCGATCGCTTTAGGTTCAAGCAAAATATTGAGGATACTGCTGCCTAGACGTAATTTTTGGCAATCAAAAAGCGGTCTGCTGTTAACAAACCGCCTTGGAACTTGATAAGTTGTCTCGAAAACTGGAAATTTCTTTTACCGTGTAAATCTTGCTAATAGTTCTTCACGGGTCAATTGCAAACACAAGGGAGTAAATTCTTCTGGTGGTAACTGTAGTAAACCGTTAACAACTCTTGACAATTCATCATCTACTTCCCCAAATCGAACTCTGAGCAAATTCTCTACTACTTGGCGTTGCCCCAGTTGTACTCCTTGCTCCACACCTTCAAGTACAGCAGCAGCTCTAGCTTCTTCGTAAGCTTGGGTTAAGTTCATAATTAGCTCCTCGTCATCTTGGGTTAACTCTTGTTGTGCCATTACACTGATACGCCATCTGTAAATTATCTCCAGTACATTGCGACGCAAGAGGTTTTCTGTTGGCAGTGCTACAAGTTCGCTAACAGCTTGTTGCTGAACCTTTCCCCGTCCCAATAGCCGAAACCATAACGTGTCTGGAGTTGAGGGTAGTTTATTGATCGCAACTATTGCTCCTCGCTCCCCTTGGGGTAGAAAATACACTCCATCAGGCCAATTGTCTAAATCTAGTTTAGCCCCAAAAGCTTTGAGCAGAGTTTTTGAAGCACTTGGTGACAGAATCCACAGCCTGGCTAAATCATTCTCTGCTAATGTTGTGTCTTCCCGATTAGCTTGACGTTGCGCGTCAGCAATCACAGTAAACAATTTTTGAAGGCAATTACGTACTTCGGAAAAACTGGGCTGATTGCGAAACGGTTCTAGCAGTGCCGTATTTAACAATGCAATTCTGCCCAATAACCCTAAAGTTTCTGCCTCAACAGTAGAGTTTGGTGTTGCAGAAAATAGAACATCAACAAACCTTGTTTCATCGGTAACTTCTTGATTAGTACTTACTTCCCCCAAAGGGGACAGTAATTCTTTGAGGAACTGCTTGGCGAACTGGTCATGAGGTTTCGTCGTCATGTTTTAATTGTCTACGAAAGGTACTTGATACCTAGTTGAAAATCCTGTTGTTTATACGTGCGCGATCGTTGTGACTCTATTAATAGCGATCGCTTTTTACTGCTAGGACTAGAAAACGGCTTTCACTTAGGCAACCTCCGCCATTTCTGGTTCTGATGAGTGGAACTTACGCTGATTGAGAGAAATCATAGTGTAAGGTAATGTGTACCTAGTTCAATAGTTGAAGTCGTTTTTATGACATTTAAAGAACTTCAAACAGGCGACTACTTCCGTATTCCAGGCAGCATCCTTTATGTCTACAGAAAAACCAGCGATGAATCTTGCAGCTTGAACGGTACTTTACAGCCGATTCGTTCTCACACAAGAGTGAAAAAGCTAACTGGGGCTGAACTAATTGAATATTTCGCACAACACACAACTGCTGCTGAACAAAAGCCCAAACCAGTAGTTAGATTAAAATCCCGACCAGTTCCCAGCCGAGAAAAAGCAGGCATCACAAAATATGGCACTATCAGTTAGTCAGCCCCTTCGGGGAATTCAAAATTCAAAATTCAAAATTCAAAATTCGCTCATTATCAAACCCCACCAATGAATGCGGGGGCTTACAATAATTAATTTTGAATTTTGAATTAATAATTTTGCATTGGAGCGAAGCGACGGTAATTTCGTATTCGGGGCAAGCACTTTTCATGTGCCTGCCCTTCTTACGTTAGTGGTGTAAGTAGCCATTGAGTTGCTTGATTTTTAATGCAGAATGGATTAAACTCTTGTATGCATTCAAAAACTTTGCAACTCTCCGGCGAGATTGAGCAGTAAGTAGTACCCTTTTTCACTTATTACAACCACAACCCTTAATATCGTTATGCTTTCTAAGAGCGACTGATACTCATAAGTCGCTCTTGTTCTTGAGAGCCAGTTGACTGTTGCTCGGTCGAAGCCGCCCTAAGTACCCCAGCCACCTGCATGAACTCGTCCAACCCTATCGCCGCACTCAACGGCTCGTCATGCCGAATGTTGTCTACAGCATTTGACCAATGGGTTAAGTGTTGAAATATAACACCCAGCATTGAATCGTCTTTGTAAACGCGGTATACCTTCGGGAAACTTCCTTTAATATAAACAAGTTTGTACCCAGCAAGTGAAATCACCTCTGCATTGGGATCGTCTGGGGGCAAGAGAATTTTCTCTGTACACTCTTCATACAAAAAGTAGTCACAATCACAACTGTCTGGAGGGGAAAGTGTAATATTTGTGGTTTGTGCCATGATTAATATTTCTGATTACAGTTTGGGGCGAGTGCGTTTACCGGGTATATATGCACTCGCCTTTTCATTTGGACTAAAACAAGAAAACTACTCTCGCTTAAACGAACGCGATCGCAATGATTAGCAGCAGTCAAATCGCTGTTATCGAGCAATATAGGTATTAATATTTACAAATCAAAGTGGGGGTATAGTTGCTCTATTTTGTGGCATGATGCGTATTCGTTATCGATTTTGTTTTAGCAGCGATCGCATATCAATAGAACTGCGATCGCCCTTTTCCCAGTTCAACTACGCCGCAACCAACTCCCGACTCACTGCTGGCGCTTCACTGTTGACTACAGCAGTTGCTGTTGACAGTGCTTCAATAGCCTCCCTAACACTCCAGTACTGAACCCCGTTCCCACACCGCCAATAGTAAGTTTGTGGCGTATTTTCCCAGATTTCATCTGGATTTCTGACCTTGAAGAGTATGCCAACAAACTTATCACCCTTATATACGTTGTGAGCCGTTTGGATATCGGTTCTGCCCAGATAAGTCAATCGATAGCCGTCTACTGGGGTACACAAATCAATAGCACGAGTCCCACGGTAAGAACA
>LXQD01000064.1 GCA_003326215.1 Nostoc minutum NIES-26
TTCGTAACTTTTTCTTGAAACTTTGCCAGTGATTTGCTTAAATCTAAACTTGAATGTATATTTTTATTCATGAAGTGTAGGCATTCCCTGTTTTGATATTAAACATCAAAACTATTACTCAAAGGGCATCCTACACTTTTTTGTTCCTTTAATAGAATTACACCACCGTCAAAATAAATTTCTCTAAGTATTGCTGAGATTTTTGCTGGTCAATAAGTATCTATTTTACTAATGTACTGAAATTAGTGTTTAGCGATCGCTCGTTTAAAGTCTAACTTCAGAAAATCGCGTTGCTCCCGGTTAGAGGTAACTGTTGCGTAGACGCTCTTAGCGGCTTGCCGAAGGCATCGCATTGTCTTGGTACTGCTTGTAAATCTTCACAGCGTATGTTGTAGAAACACCATGACTTTGCAGGAATACCATTACCTCTTTGATAGCTTTTTGGGTTTGCCAGGCATTTTTGATTAGCTTGATGCGTTTTTTGGCGATGCCCTGAACTTCAATCAATCGGTCAATCTGGTTTTCGATGATGTCTAGGGTTTCCAACCCAAAATGTGCAACTATGCGTCTGGCTGTTACTGGCCCAACTCCTTTGATCAGTCCGCTGCCCAAGTATTTTTCAATTCCGGTTAGTGTAGCGGGTTTGGTTTCTCGATAATTAACGACTTGGAATTGTGGCCCGTATTGTGGATGGTCACGCCAGAAACCTGTTAGTTGTAATGTTTGCCCTGGTTGGATATTTGCAAAACTGCCAACTATGGTGGTGAGGTCGGTAGTGCGGGGTCGTGTTAGACGTGCAACAGTGTACCCGGACTCCTCGGAATGAAAGGTCAGGCGTTCGACTACTCCGGTGATGCTTTCGTAGTGGGTTTCTGCTTTTGGTTGTTGAGTAGTATTTAAAGGCGTGGACATTGGCGATCAAAAATGCCGCACATCATTATAAACTGAGCTGTGGGTTTATTGTAGTACATAAATACTGTAAAATCTTTTCTTCAAGTCTTACCCAGGGTTCGCTCTTGATGAACTATTGCAGTTATGCGTAGAGGTGCAAGATATGAGCCTCTAACTAGCGCGGCGACGCACTAGCAAAATATAGAAGAAACACAGCCTAGCGAACATTTTAAAGCGAATAAATCTTACACTTGAGTAGTACCATGACAGCAAAAACCGTCTTATCAATGGTGCATTATTCGCCCGAATTTGAGCCTGGTTCTGGGTGATTTTGGCAGAAATATTGGTGAAGTAACGAGTGTTACTATCCCGTTTGAGAGATTAGATTTATTGGCCTCACCCAGGCATGGTACATCCTTACACAAAAATGACGCAATCGCTCTCGTCAAAACCTATGAAGAAGCAGGAACAACCAATTGCCGCCGAGCCAAAAAATTTACCTGTAATTAACCCGAATGCCGCAGGTATTGATATTGGTGCTGATAGACATTGGGTAAGCGTTCCTGTAAGCAGGGATAGTAAGAGTGTACGTAGTTTCGCCTGTTTTACTGCTGACCTATATGCAATGGCAGATTGGTTAAAGCAGTGTGGAATTGAAACGCTAGCAATGGAATCTACCGGAGTTTATTGGCTACCTGTGTTTCAAGTGTTAGAAAGCCGTGGTTTTGAGGTGAAGTTGGTAAATGCCCACTATGTAAAAACTGTACCTGGTCGCAAAACGGATGTCTTGGATTGCCAGTGGTTGCAAAAGTTACATAGCTATGGTTTATTATCCGGTTCATTCCGTCCAGATGACCAAATCTGTGTTCTGCGTAGTTACATTCGACAACGGGATAACTTAATCAAAAGTGCTGGTGTTCACGTACAACGAATGCAGAAAGCCTTGACCGAGATGAATTTGCAACTGCACAGAGTGATTAGTGACATTACAGGTACTACTGGGCTGAACATTATCAAAGCTATTTTGGGAGGTGAACGTAATCCACTTACATTAGCGGCACTCAAGGATGGGCGTATCAAAGCCTCTACCCAAGACATTGCCGCCGCTTTGAAGGGTGACTATCGCTGTGAACTGATTTTCATCCTGCAACAAGAGTTACAACTTTACGAGTTTTACCAGACACAAATTCTTGCCATCGATGCACAAATTGAGCAATGTTTGGCTGCGTTTGCTGATAAAGTTGATGTCACAAAAAAGCCATTAACCAAACCAAAGCGCCGAGGTAAAAAGCAGCCCGGCAATGCACCTCAATTTGACCTACGTACTCATCTTTATCGTATTAGTGGTGTTGATTTTACTCAAATCCAGGGCTTTGGTGCTTTGACTGTATTGATATTATTGTCCGAGTTAGGATTAGATCCTACTCGTTTCCCAACCGTCAAGCACTTTACCTCATGGTTAGGTTTATGTCCTGGTAGTCGGGTGACTGGTGGTAAAGTCAAAAGTTCTCAAACTCGCTCTGTTGTTAGCCGCGCTGCCAACGCTTTTCGTATGGCGGCTCAAACTCTCTGTCGCAGCCATTCTGCCTTGGGTGCTTATTACCGTCGTATGCAGGCCAAAATGGGTGCGCCCAAAGCTATTACTGCTGCTGCTCATAAATTGGCACGTATTTTTTATCGCCTTTGGACTTCTGGCGATCAATTTATTGACTCTGGCGTTGATGCTTATGAGCAACGGTATCGAGAGCGTGTAGTTAACAACCTCAAGAAAAAAGCTCTGGCTTTTGGTTTGGAACTTACCCCCATTTCTGACTCAACGCAATGTGTTTCTTGAGAGCCAACCAACCTGTTTTTGTATCTAATACAGACATTTTACTGATAGGCGAGGGTTCTACACGATTTTCTATACTCCGATGAAGACGCGTTCGCGCAGCTTAGGGCGTAATTTTCAAGTTCAGGAAAATAAGGTCTTGACCTAGAGCGCACTCTAGGTTTTATAGTCTTGGTATGACAAGCAAATTCACCATCCAACAAGTTGCTGAGGCGACGGGGTTAAGCATTCACGCTTTACGTTATTACGAGAAAGTGGGTCTGTTAGCACCAATTAAACGTGCCTCAAACGGTCATCGGCGGTATTCTGCTGAGGATATTGTCTGGTTGGAGTTCTTGGTGCGGCTCCGGGAAACTGGAATGCCGATTCAAAAAGTGCAAGCCTTTGCCGATCTGGTTCGTCAACACCCCGATCAGGTCAGTCAACGCCGTGTACTGCTAGAAAACCACCGCGAACAGGTCAAACAAAATTTAGAAGAGTTGACCAATCATTTGCAGGTGATTGATTTAAAAATTGCACATTACAAGCACCTCGAAGCAATAGGGGAAAGCGATCACAACTGTATATTCTGGAAACAATATCTAGAAAATGCGTTAGATGACCAAGTGAACGAATAATTCTCACAACGATTCAACATCAGGAGACAGAATGATCAACTTTCAAGGAAAGGTTGCCCTCATCACTGGGGGTAGCTCTGGCATGGGTCGTGCGGCAGCGATCGCGTTTGCAAAGTATGGTGCAAAGGTCGTTGTTGCAGCCCGTCGCGAAGATCAGAGTCAGGCGGTGATTACCCAAATTTGTCAGATGGGTGGAGATGCCCACTGGATTAAGACAGATATGAGGAATCCTGAGCAGATTCGCTCGCTGATTGAGCAAACTGTCGAATATTATGGTCGCCTCGATTTTGCTTTCAACAATGCTGGAACAGAAGGCAAATTTGCACCCATGACCGAACTATCTGAAACCGATTGGGAACAGACTATTACCGTCAACCTCAAAGCAGTTTGGCTTTGCATGAAGTATGAAATCGAACAAATGCTCAAACAGCCGGGTGGCGGCGCAATCGTCAATACGTCTTCTTGGCTGGCAAAAGGTGGGTTGGTTGGCTCCACCATCTACTCAGCGAGTAAAGGCGGACTGGATAGTATGATCCGACCTGCTGCTTTGGAGTACGCACCGCACAACATTCGGATCAACAATATTAACCCTGGCATCATTGATACAGAAATGTTGCGACGCTTTTTTCATCCGGATGATGATGCAGCCAAGCCCTTCATTCATCACATTCCTGTCCAGCGTCTGGGTACATCAGAAGAACTGGCACAAACAGTGGTCTGGCTCTGCTCTGATGCAACTTCCTATATCACTGGACAAACGATTTCCGTAGATGGTGGTTATGCTATTCCAGGGCATCGTGTTGCCTAAATCTACGATCTAAAGCTTGGAGAAATGAAGTAGATGAAACGGCGAGATGTATTGATTGCTTTGTCCGGGTTGGCTGCGATTGCCACCGATGCTTTTCATCCCACTGCTGCTTATGCCAGAGAACTGTCTCCCATTGAATTACCTTGTGGCTTCCAATATCCCAATGGCATTGCGCGTACTCAGAATGGCACACTTTATGTTGGTTCTGTTACTAACGGTCGTATCCTACAAATTTCTCCCAATGGTAGGGTTGAAACACTTTTTCCGGGTAACAGCGACATATTTGCTGTCACTAGCCTCCGCCTAGATGAAACACAACAAATTTTATGGGGAGCTTCTCCTGATGTTTTAGGCATACCTCAATCCAATGGTGAAATTGTTCGTAGACCAGGGCGAATTTTTGCGCTCAACACTCGCTCTAAAAAAGTGCTGCAAATCATCATGATATCTGATGGTGGTTTTGGAAATGATCTTGCACTCGACTCAAATGGCGGCGTTTATGTGACAGATAGTTCACGCCCTCGAATTCACTACCTACCACCTGGAGCAACTCAACTTCAGACTTGGGCAGAAGATGATCGATTCCGCACCCAACGGCAATTTGGACTGTCTGGAATTGTTCGCCGACCCGATGGTGTTTTATTCGTGACGATGTACTCTGATGGTCGATTATTTAAGGTAACGCCCAGATCGGTCAACAATCCCAGGATTGAAGAAATTAGACTACCTCACAAAATTGATGGTTCCGATGCGATCCAGTTAGCTGGTGATGGCTCTCTGATTATGCTCGAAGGCGGAATCGCAAGTGGCAACGGTCGCGTCTTACAACTACGCCCATTGGCAGCAGGAGCAAAATCTCAATTTCATGTCTTAGCATCCAGGATGAATTTACCCGTTAATTTAACCATTACTGGCAAGGAAGTTTGGGTCACAGAATCGCTCTTCCGTCATCGTCTTGTGCCAGGGCAGGAGAAAAAGATTCCGAGTCGTTTTTTTATTCGCCGTTTTGTGTTGTCGTAGTAGTTCACTACACAAACAAGCGCATGGTCGTGAGCAGGAGTAGTGAAAATGGCTAGGGACTCTTACAACTTCAAAGCCATCGACTAACAACTTCAAGCTTCCATAGCCATTGTCAGAGTCTGCCGAAAAATTTTTGACCACTCATGGATGTTAGATATTGAGGCTAATTGGGGCATAAAATCAGACCCTTTTGGATATACCCTAAATGGTTGCTATATAACCCCTATTTATACCCTACTTAGCCATCTTAACTGACTCTGAATTTTGGGGGCTATATGACACCCATTTAATACCCATCTGCAATTTTTAATTTTTGACTTCGTTCATTTATTTTTCTGGATTTGGAAAAACTGGCTTGGGGATCAACCAACTTTGGATTGAAGCGCGATCGCTCTGGATAGGAGCTTGAAGGTTTAAATTAAAAATGTATCAATCTTTTTGCCAGCAAGAATAATCGCTTGTTGACCAAGTTTTTGGGATAAAAAAGCAGCCTTATATAAGGCTTTGGCGACAGAGATTGAGCAGATATTAGACATCTGTAATTAATTGCTCTAGTTCAGTAAGAAGACTTGCAAACTTCTGTTGCTTATTTGGATCGTCCCATACTTTAGATTGTTTTATTTTTGAAGTTACTTCTAAAAATCGAGCTTGATAACTATTTTTGTTAACCTTGTTGTTTTTACCGATAATTTCGAGATTAGCTACTCGTTCTTTAATTTCGCTTAAGGACAACTTCTGCAAAATAGCTTCTTCCAGTAAACTTTTTCGTTGTTGTTCATTATCAACACGAGCTATTACTTTAGCTTTGGTATATTCCAACCTACCTTGCCTTAAAGCTTCCAGAATGTCTACTGGCATATTAAGCAGTGGCAATCGAGATGTACGAAAGCTATCTGGTGTTAATTTTCCAATTACAGCAAATACACTTTCAATTTGCTCCAATTGACGTAAAACGTTTTTCGTCAATTCATTACCGCGCTTCTTAGCGTTGGCTGCCAGATTAAGCAGAGAGATAATTTCATCCTTCGGCTCCTTCAATTCTAAGGTCAGCAATTCTAAAATCCCTTCTGTCTCTTCTATAGGATTTAAGTCTTCACGCTGAAGGTTTTCAATCAAAGCTACTTGTATGGCTTTTTTATCATCAAGTTCACGGATTACTACTGGAACTTTTTCCAAAGCCAGTTCTTTAGCAGCACGATAACGTCTTTCTCCAGCTACCAATTCATACTGCCCCTTTCCTATAGGGCGAACTAATAATGGCTCAAGAATTCCATGTTCCTGAATAGACAGCTTAAGCTGTTCCATTTTTTGAGCATTAAAATATCGCCTTGGTTGTACTGTAGGTAATGAAATAGCTGTCAAAGGCAGAAACTCAGCAGCAGTTTCTCCTACTACTGGCTCTTCACTAATAAAACTGCTGAGAACGCTACTACTACTAACTACAAATGGCAAACTGTCTTTTTTCTTAGTTGTCATTGGAAACTGTTCAATTGTTTAGCGATTTGATTAAGTATATTCAACGCACTATTCCCTGGTGAAAAAACGGCTAGTGGTTGGTGTGCGGCAGAAGCATTAGCAAAGTCAGTTCTTCGAGCAATGGCTGGATACACTTGCGAATTATGAAAGTTTTTATGTACCTTTAACTGCTCGAAAATAGCCTGTATTGCTTGTAAAGCATTTTTCCCCTGTACTGTCCGTTCATCATACATAGTCGGTACTGCACCAAGCACCTGTATGTCACGATTCACTTTTTTCACTAAATCTGAAATGGTCTTCAGCAAAAACATTGTCCCTTCAACTGCTTTATATTCAGTTTGTATTGGAATCAAAAGTTGTGTTGCTGCAACTAAGCACATAATACTTAGTAACCCAAGGCTGGGTGGACAATCTAACAAAATGAAATCATATAAGTTTTTTACTGGTTCTAATGCGTCTACTAATCTGTATTCACGTCTAAACTCCGTAACTAACTGCATCTCTGACTCACTCAGAAAAATATTCGATGGTACAAGATCCACATCATGGATTTGCCGATAAAGTGGTAAATCCTGCTGGCTAATCAGAGCATTACGAATTGTATGTTCAAGCTCAAAAGGTTTCAATCCCATAAATGTAGTGAGAGATGCCTGCGGATCCATATCAACCAGTAATACTCGTTTTTTTAGCATTGCTAGGTGATACCCCAAATTCATCGTTAAAGTTGTTTTACCAACTCCACCAGACTGGTTAAATAAAGCAATAATAGCTGTCACTTTAGTCGCTTTGGTTAGAGTAAGAGGCTTATTTGCTGTATTTAGTAAGTCTCTACAGCATTCAAAAATATTAGCTCATGATTTGGCTGCTTTAAAAATGTAGAGGTGAAAGTGTGCTCATAATGGTGGTTGCAACAACTTCTGCCGCAATCTTGTGTATATCTGATAATGGTTAGTAGTGTTTTCTGCCAAGGATACTGCTTTTTTAGAATTAAGCACAATCGTCAATTTTTATAACGGTTAAGCTTGTATAAAATAACTTAAATAACAGCATGACATCGAACTGCATATACAGTTTTAGAACAGTTACAGAGTAATAACCGCCTTTGTAATTGTATATACTTATACTTTATATTGACATGATATTGAGGGGTAGCATTAACTTGTTGACTGGTCGAAGTTAGGCGTATGAAAATTCGTCTTCAAAAATGCCGCACACGAATATAAACCTATAAGCGGATGTTTGTACTATAAACTTTTGTTTTCATCCTCAGCACATCAAGCCAAATACTCTTGCATCTGCGCTTGACTACGATGCAACACTTTTATCGCTCGATTCTGAACTGTCCTCACTTTCGATTCTTTGATGTTGAGCGTCTGAGCAATTTGTTTCGTGGTCAGCTTGTCAACGCTACCCAAACCAAAACGTAACATCAGCACTTGTTTTTGCATTGGCTTAAGCGTTATCAAAAACTTCGCTAAATCTTGCCGCAGAAATCCTTCATCTAGGTATTCCTCTGGGGAAGTGCTATCGGCAGGTAGAATCTCCAGAAAATCAACTTCATCCTCTTGTCCCATTGGTCGATCTAAAGACAGTGGTTGGCGAAATGCACTCAAACATTCTCTAACTTGGTCTGGGCGAAGTTCGGCAAACTCGGCTATCTCTGCAATCGTGGGATACCGACCCAGCATCCTCGCTAAGTCTCGCTGTACTTTTTGAGTTTAATCAAACGGTCATTCATGTGACTTGGCAATCTAATCGTGGTGGATTTATTAGCGTAGACGCTCTGCGGCTTGCCGAAGGCATCGCCTTCGTGATTTCTTGCCGAATCCACCAGTACGCGCAGGTCGAAAACTTGTACCCGCGATTTGGATCGAATTTCTCTGCGGCTTTTTGCAAACCTATTGACCCTTCTTGTAACAAATCCAAAAATTCCAGATGGCTCCATCTGTATTTTTTAGTGATCGCTACCACCAGCCGCAGATTAGCTGCAATCATCTTCTCCTTGGCTATCCGTCCTAACCGCAGAATCTGGGATACTTCTGTTTCGCTTTTTCCCATATCAGCAGATATTTCTGGCAAAGCTGGCTCTCGATGTAGTCGAAGTTTTAACGCTTGTTTATGATTAAGCACTATCATCATCTGTTGCACTTGCCGAGCATAGGTTATCTCTTGCTCTGGGGTCAGCATTGGATATTTAGAGATTTCTCGGAGGTAGATGCCTACGCTATCTGGCTGGAGGGACATTCTTTCTTTTTTCTCTAAAAGCCTGGAATCACTTTATCGGTATCAAATTTCAAAATAAAACATACTTTACAATTTGAAAAATTTGAGTAGAATCTGGGCGTTTTAAGTCAATTGAATCTGATTTTTATAACACTACAAACAGCTTTTTTGATTGACAACTAGCGCAATTAAGTTAGATAGACTGACTCTAACTTTGTATAGTACAATTGTTCTAGTAAACAGTTGAAGTTGCTCAAGTTAAATCACACTCAAAATGCTTCTGGCTAATTGCTGACCAGAAGCATTTTGTTTGTTACAAAAGCGATCGCTTCACAACTATTTGTTGAAGTCCACATCACTTTTGTAGGTCATTGGTCTGGGCAATGCTTTCTTCTTCGGCGGTTTTGAAGATTTCTTGGGAGGTTGAGGGGCACGGCATTGTTCGCAGTACAACGGACGCGGGCCATAAGTCTCGCGTTGTACAGGTCGCTCACACTGCTTGCATATAAAGTTGAAAATCCGGGTGTGTATCTCTCGTTTATGTGCTCTAACAGTGTACTCTTTAACGTTGATTACCTTGCTGGGCATTGTCTACATTAATAGGGAATAGGGTTGAATTTATCTTTCAAATTGAATCTTAGCCTTTCTCACAGCAGTTTCAAGTACTGATGTACAACTAATCACATCAATTTTCAGCCAAATTGTTTTGTAAGTAGCTACGACAAAATAACTGATTGATTCTGACTACCTTTTACAAATTTGGTTCTTCAGTACTTGTTATGCTAAATTGTTAGTTAAAAGCTGAAATAAATAAAAACCATAGCATCCAGACATCAATAAAACATTTGATGTAATTGACGTATAAAGCATATTTGCTGTTAACTTTAAGTACAAGAAATATATTTTTGTTGTATTTACAGTTATGGTCAGGAAACAAGATATTAAAATCCTAACGGAGCTTCTTGATTTAAAAGATGTGAAAGTTATATCACATCGGATTCATGATGGGATAGGAATGATCTTACAAACTGAATCAAAAAAATCTTGCAGTACTTG
>LXQD01000065.1 GCA_003326215.1 Nostoc minutum NIES-26
TGTAAAGAAGTTATTCAATTATGGTCAAAGAGGGAAGACATGGGTTTGTACATCTTCTTTCTACCCAAATATTGCTCAGAAATGAACCCGATTGAATTGGAATGGCAACATCTCAAAAAAGATGAACTAGCCGCGAAAACTTTTGAGGATGAGTTAGACCTTGCCTATGCCGTCATTGATGGAGTCCAAACGAGAGGAGAAAAAGGAAATTACAGTACGCAACGTGTAAGATTTAACTCTAGTTCTTCTGCTTAACTCTTTGTTACATACTTGTAAATTTTCTCCACGACTTACTTAATCAGTATTGGGTCTTTGGATATAGGTAGTACAGCCAGATATAGTGTGTCTTAAGGAAGATACTATGAACTTTTCCTTGTGTTTGAATTGGCACACAACCATATGTACTTAAGTCATAGCTGCCATACAAGGGGAAAAGATGTCAGGAACTACGTCAAATTCAGAAATGCTATATCGCGTACTCGGTAATACACAACAGAGGGTTTCCGCAATTGGGCTGGGTGGTTGGCACATTGGCTTGAAGCACGTTGATGAAGAACTGGGTATCAAGATTATTCGCACAGCGATCGATCGCGGCATCACTTTTATGGATAACAGTTGGGATTACAACGGTGGAGTCAGTGAGGTTCGTATGGGGAAAGCGCTGCGGGATGGCTACCGAGATCAGGTGTTCTTGATGACAAAAATTGACGGTCGTTCCAAGAAAGAAGCAGCAAAACAGCTAGACGAATCACTTCAACGCTTCCAAGTAGATTGCATCGATCTCGTTCAGCACCACGAAATTATTCGGTATGAAGACCCACATCGAGTTTTTGACGAAGAAGGCGCAAATGCCGCTTTGATTGAGGCGCGGGAAGCTGGAAAGCTGCGATACATTGGCTTCACTGGGCACAAAGACCCCCACGTTCATCTGCATATGCTACAAGTTGCAGCCGATCGCGGGTTTAAGTTTGCTACAGCTCAGATGCCGCTGAATGTCATGGATGCACACTACCGAAGCTTTGAGAAGCTGGTTGTGCCAGAACTAGTCAAACAAAATATCGGCGTTCTGGGGATGAAAAGCATGGCAAATGGGATTATTTTAAAATCAAATACTGTAACGCCAATTGAGTGTCTACATTATGCTCTGAATTTGCCCACATCAGTTGTGATTACGGGAATTGACAGCTTGGAAATTCTGGAGCAAGCGTTTGAAGCAGTGCGGACGTTCCAGCCAATGAATGAGCAACAGGTGCGATCGCTGTTAGCAAAAACGGCACAAGCAGCATCACGCGGAGAGTTTGAGCCATTCAAAACTTCATCCATTTTCGATAGCACTGCCCAAAATCCTGATTGGCTGGGAGAAGAACCACAACGCATCCAGCAATTGATGCCAACATGAGCGCGGAGTTTTTGAGAAAATTGCATTAATCTTTAATACTTTTATACTCGCCTTCTATTCTTCAGAATGGAATAGACATTATCTGGTTAACCCACTCCTCGGCGGTAGAAGCCTCCTAAACAAGGACAAGTGCTTCAATTGCGTCACTGACTGACATCTTTTGCGAAATAACCAAAACTCCAGAACTGTTTTGTGACATGATAAACTTGCCAAACTCAATAGGCATCGTTTTGCGATCGTGAGTGACAAGAACTGTGCCATCCTGCGCTGCTATTGCTAATACCTCTGGATCTTTTTTGCCTTCCAGCAATGCTGCATAAGCTGATTGAAAGTCAATTCCTGGCTGTCTACGTATTGTGCCAGTAATAATCGCTTGTCTAAGATCGGCATCCGCTTGAAATCGAATTGCCGTCATAGATTACTTTGCTTCTGTATTTGTGCTGTTTTTAACTTCTGATACAGAAGCAGATTTTTTTTCTCTAAAAGACTGTTGCAGTTTCTCAAACTCTGCCTCACCTTCTTTTAAGTAAGCATCAACTAGCTCTCGGTTGGCAAGATAAAAGGCGATCGCATTCATCACCTTTTGTCGCGATCGCACTCAGGTCTAAGCGCTACTTAACGCGGTTTAGTGCTATGTACTAAGGTTAATACGATCGCTTAACAGTTTATAGCTGAGTTAGAGAAAGAAATTGAACACGCGATGTCTTGTAACAATACGCTCTGCGTATACGCACTTTGTGTTTCTTTACCAAGTTGTTTTAAGGCGACAATTAGCAAGAATTGATCTGTTTTGTTAATGTGTCGGCTTACATTGTTAATGCATCAGCCTACAAAATAGCCCACCCTTACCCTAACTTCGTCCTACCAAAAAACTTCTCTTACTGTTATTTTTTTGTCGCAATGGGCACATTCAATATATAGTTTACTAAGTATCTATCAATGTCTACTCAATATACAATACGCCGTTTACCGCCTCAAACAATTAGTCAAGATGTTACCTCATTCTACGGTTTACAAACCATCAGCACCCATAACACAACCCGTGCTGATGCCTCAGAGGCAAACATACAGCTAACTTATCAGGCTATGTTGACCCAGCAACAAGCCGAAAACGAGAAACTAGCCCTATATCGGGCTGCCTCCGATGCAGCCCGATTAGCAGAGTGGGAATTTCACAATGCTGTATTAGCTATGAAAGAAGTTGTGCGCGGGCAATATGGGTCGGATAGCGATCAAGCTCAAGCGGTTGGACTGAAGAAAAAATCAGACCGCAAGCGTCCCACGCGTAAAAAATCGGTTGCGGCTGCAAGTTAATCGACAATGTTTGAGTCTCATTCACACCCTGGTTTTCTACTTTTATTTTCTGCTCTATGGGAATGAATGCTCACACCCTTGTAAAAAACCTAAACCTGTCAGGTTGGGGGAACTGGGGAAGTTGGGGGAGAACTTACTACTAATCTTTTACCTTATCCCCTTATTTCCCCAGCCACTGGTAGAACTCCAAGAAATAAATTATCCCGGTTGAAGCTGTTAACAGTTAGTAGTTAACAGTTAACAGTCAAGAGTCCCTAAAGGATCTTGGCAGCACGCAGACCAAACAACAGACCTGCGGCTATGCCAGTGAACAAGGCCAAAAAGACGATATAAGCTATCACTGCAAACATTTATGTTTCTCCACAATACTTCACTAAATCTATTGAATCATTAGTTTTTAGTCATAAAACATTAGTTAACGGTCAATAGCCAAAAACTCTTTGTTTTGTACGTCAGTCGCTACCCTCTGGGCAGCCAATTTTTAAACCTCACTAGTAGGGAAGTAAAGGAGTAAAGGAGCAAAAGGAGTAAACTCTTCCTTGTCTACCTTGTCTCCCCCATCCCCTTCATCTGCTCATCAGTTTGTGGATGTTGTTTGCAGACAAGCGATCGCTCGTAAAATTTTAATAAACCAAGGGTGCCATGTTACGCATCTGACGCAAAGAATTGATACAAGCGGGACAATCGCAGTTAAATAGAGTAACTGCCATTTCGCTTTCTTCGACGTTGAACTCTAGCATGGGAACATCATCATCCTTAGAAAACTCAACTTCTGTCTGAGTGCTAGGAATTTGAGCCAATACGGAAGCCCTAGCACACACGAAACCAACTTTATGGTAATTGCGTATACAGGAGAGGCGGTCTGTGTTTTTGATTTCTGGTTCTGTTGCTTGTGCTTGATTAAATATTGCTCCCATGGAAAGGATTGAGCTAATCAACACAGGGGTAGAAAGCAAGCTAAGTATAATTTTGTTCATCGGGTTCCTTATAAAACAATTCCGACTGCTCAGATTATCCGATTAAATCTTACAGTTCAAGTCAATGTCCATCAGGAATACAAGAAATTAGTATCTTTGAGTAAGTTCCTGCAAATCATTATCAATGCGAAATTGCTAAGGGTGAAATTATGAGCAACAGCAATTATTACCAATATCCGCACTTTAACGGGCGGACACTACGACCATGACAAAGATTAAATTACCTTAACATTTCGTTACACTAAAGACATCGAGAGCAGCAAAAGCAAATCTCTCGCATGATGAAATCAAAGGTGAACGACATGAATGGCACAATTCGCGTTGGCAATCTCTTCGGAATTCCCTTCTATATCCATCCCTCGTGGTTTTTAGTTCTGGGTTTGGTCACTTGGAGTTATAGCAGTGGACTAGCAGCGCAATTTCCTCAATTATCTGGGGGATTAGCTTTACTACTGGGATTGATAACAGCGTTGTCGTTGTTTGCCTCTGTCGTCGCCCATGAATTAGGACACAGCTTTGTCGCAATTCGCCAGGGAATTGATGTTAAATCAATCACACTATTTATATTTGGCGGTTTGGCAAGCTTAGAAAAAGAGTCGGAAACTCCAGCGGAAGCTTTTTGGGTAGCGATCGCCGGGCCTTTAGTTAGCTTATTATTATCCGGTATCTTTACAGCAACTGGTGTTGCTACTGCTGCATCAGGGCCGTTAGCTGCAATTCTCAGTGTCTTGGCTGCTGTTAACTTGGCATTAGCATTGTTTAACTTAATTCCTGGCTTACCCTTGGATGGTGGTAATATCCTCAAAGCGCTAGTTTGGAAAATTACAGGTAATCCTTATAAAGGTGTGACCTTTGCGAGTCGAGTTGGGCAAATTTTCGGCTGGGTAGCTGTTGCTTCTGGTTTACTCCCGCTACTGTTCTTTGGCAGCTTTGCTAACTTCTGGAACTTGTTAATCGGTTTCTTCTTACTGCAAAATGCTGGTAATGCGGCTCAATATGCCAGAGTGCAAGAACAACTCACAGGTTTGACAGCAGCAGATGCTGTAACAGCCAATAGCCCAATTGTATCTGCAAATCTTAGCCTCAGAGAGTTTGCCGACGAACAGATTATGAGTGGGCAAGACTGGCGTAAGTTCTTAGTGACAGATAATGAAGGACAATTAGTAGGTGCGATCGCAGTTAACGACTTGCGAACCATTCCTACAACACTGTGGTCAGAAACTCAAGTAAAACAAGTCATGCGACCCATTACACAATCCACCACAGTAAAATCCGATCGACCCTTGCTGGAAGTAGTGCAGCTACTCGAACAACAAAATTTATCTGCACTGCCTGTGATTCGTGATAATGGGGTACTAGTTGGAATTTTAGAAAAAGCTGCGGTTATCCAACTACTGCAAAAAAAGTACCAACCTAGTCCTGCATAGTTATCAGAAAATACTCCTTCTCGCACCTCCCTCAGTAATTCTGAGGGAGCTTTTTTGTGGATAATTGGCAGAAAGCGATGACTGAAAAGTTAAGAGTGAAGAATTATCCCCTTGTCCATCTTGTCCACCTTGTCCACCTTGTCCACCTTATTCCCGCGTAGCCAGTTCCCAATCCCCAATTACCAGAGTGAAAATCTTGTATTTAAAAATACTCTATTTCGGGGCTTAACAAAATTTTTGTATAATATAAGCCATTACTATCCTAAAATAACTGACTTTTTAAAGTACGTAGGTGGCATCTAATTTTAGACATGTCTTGCTATCAGTAAATAGAAAACGCTTTTTGAGAGAGTAGAAAAAATCGATAAATATGGAGCGTCGTAAGTTTCTCAAGTATGCCACTTTAGCGGGGTCAGGTTTGGCTTTTGCTAGCTGTACTCAGGGTAGAACTTCTAACTCACAAAGTGAGGTGTCTCCCTCAGCATCACCTGTGGCGATCGCTGAACCTCTAAAGGTAGGATTTGTTTATCTGGGGCCTGTGGGAGATTTTGGCTGGACTTATTCTCATGATTTAGGTCGTAGAGAAATGGAAGCCAATCTTCAAGATAAGGTCAAAACTACCTTTGTGGAAAATGTCAACGAAGGTGCTGATGCTGAGAGGGTAATTCGCCAATTAGCATTAGATGGCAATAAGTTAATTTTCACGACTTCCTTTGGCTACATGAACCCGACAATTAAAGTTGCCAAAGACTTTCCCAATATTTTTTTTGAACATTGCACCGGATACAAACGTGCTGCCAATGTCGGTACTTATTTAGGACGCTTTGAAGAAACGCGATACTTAACCGGCATGATTGCTGGCAAGATGACAAAATCCAATACTATTGGTTTTATTGGTGCATATCCAATTCCTGAAGTCATTCGAGGCATAGGTGCGTTCGCTCAGGGACTACGAGCAACTAATCCCCAAGCAAAAGTTAGGGTGCTTTGGGTGCAAAGTTGGTACGATCCAGCTAAGGAAAGGGAAGCAGCACAAGCTTTAGTAAATTTAGGTGCAGATGTGCTGAGCCAGCATACTGACTCTGCTTCTGCTGTGCAACTAGCTGAGGAAAAAGGTATTTATGCTTTTGGCTACAACACGGATATGAGTAAGTTTGGTGCAAAAGCGCATTTAACATCAGCAATTAATAAGTGGGGCAAATTTTATACAGATCGAGCCTTGGCTGCAATCAACGGCACATGGAAATCTCAGGAAGTATGGGATGGTATTGGTCAAGGGATGGTGGATCTTTCATCTATGAGTCAGGTGATTCCAGGCGATGTACAGCAATTGGTGAACGCAAAGCGCGAGGAATTAATTAGAGGTATTGCTCATCCTTTTGATGGCCCGGTGAAAGACCAAAAGGGTGTGGTGCGAGTACCAAAAGGCAAAGTATTAGATGATAAGGGACAATTGGCAATGGATTGGTATGTTGAGGGAATTGAAGGATCAATTCCCCAAGAGAAATCTTAATGTGTATGCCTGTAGTTTTCTAATTGAGCTTCGTTAAAGGTTTTCTGCAAATTTTTGGGCTGTGTAATCGCTAAATATTGAGCAGCCATTTCTGGTGTAAGTAGTTCTAGCATAACTTTGTTTTCTAACCAGAATTAAAAGCGTTGGCACAATGAAGCCAGACCAAACCGAGGCTATGAGTCAGGACTTTTGCCAATAGATTAACCAAACCCTAGGCGTGTCTAAAAATCGCATTTACATAGAGTTTGCAGATGCTAAGGGTGCAATGTGGGGTTGGAATGGTAGGACATTTGGTTAATTGCTCTGCCAAATCATTACACACACAGGTAAGTATTTTTAGAATGATGATGTGTGGAATGTTTATTTGGTATACTGTCTACTTTCAAAGAATCTAATAATAAAGGAATGCATAAATGTACGGGCTAATAAATAAAGCGATTCAGGATATGGTGCGCGATCGCTTTGGTGAAGAAACTTGGCAAACGATCAAAAAAAAGGCAGAAATAGAGTTAGAGACTTTTCTGAGGATGGAACCCTATCCTGATGACCTAACTCACAGATTGGTGAAGGCGACAAGTGAGGCGCTAGATTTATCTGCTACGGAAGTTATGCAAGCCTTCGGAGAGTATTGGATACAGTACACTGGCAAGGTGGGCTACGGTGCAATGCTGGATATGAGTGGGGATAATCTACCAGAATTTTTGGCAAATTTGGATGACCTTCACACTCGTCTAAGTGTCAATTTCCCGCAATATCATCCTCCTTCGTTTGATTGTACTGAAATAGAAAAAAATTCCTTGGAATTACACTACCATTCCATACGACAAGGATTAGCTCCAATGGTTGTTGGCTTACTCAGGGGTTTGGGAACAAAATTCAATACAGAAGTTAACATTACTCAGACTCAAAATCGAGAAGAAGGTGCTGACCATGATGCTTTCTTGATTGAGTATAAATCTAACTAACTACTTCATGAGTTCCCCTCAATTTAATATTCCCCCACAGTTATTTAATCAAGCCTTTCCATTTCATATTGTATTCAATCGGGAGAGGAAAATTTTACAGGTTGGGGAAGTTTTGCAACGCGTACACCCAGAACCTTTGCTGGGCAAGTTAATCGAGCAACATTTTCAGATTAAGCGTCCCAATATTCAGATTGATTTTACAGCGATCGCTAAGCGGCTTGACTCTTTATTTCTGTTTGAATCTCTGGATAATGGCATCCTTCTCAAAGGGCAAATGATGTATATTCCAGAGCAGGATGTTATGCTTTTTCTCTGCTCTGTTTGGGTAAATGATTTGACTGCTATCTCTGACTACAATCTTAAGCTTAAAGACTTTGCGATGCACGACCAAACTGTTGACTTGATTTTTACGATCAAAGCTAAAAACAACGCGTTGGAGGATATCAAAAAATTAACAGATGAACTGATACAGCGCCAGTCAGAGCTAGAAAAAGCATTACAAGTGCAAGAATCTTTGGCTAAGATTGCCGCAACACAAGCTCAAGATTTAGAACAAGCTCTTAAGGAATTGCAACAAACCCAGTCTCAACTGATTCAAACTGAAAAAATGTCTTCACTGGGTCAGTTATTAGCTGGAGTTGGGCACGAAATTAATAACCCTGTAAATTTTATCTACGGCAATCTTAAATATATTAATGAATATACTCAAAATTTACTGAGTCTCATCAAACTATACCAAAAAATTTATCAGCAAGATAGTATACAAATCCAAGCATTACTTAATACTTTTGACTTAGAGTTTATCATAGAGGATTTACCAAAAATTTTATCTTCCATGGAAGTTGGTGCTAGTCGGATTTGTGAGATTGTCAAAACTTTACGCAACTTCTCGCGACTCGATCGAGCAGAAATGAAACTTGTTGATATTCATGAGGGTATCGATAGCACATTACTGATTTTGCAGCATCGTCTTCAAGCAAAATCACAACAGCAGTCAATAGAAGTTATTAAAGAATATAGCGATATCCCTCTTGTGGAATGCTATGCGGGACAAATGAATCAGGTATTTATGAATATCTTGAATAATGCAATTGATGCTTTACATCAGCACGATCAAAACCGCTCCCAAGAAGAGATTCAACAAAATCCCAGTCGCATTATAATTCGCACTCAAGTACAAAATCAACAACGTTTGCTAATCAGTATCAAAGATAATGGTTCAGGCATCACAGAGAAAGTTAGAACTAAATTGTTTGACCCTTTCTTTACTACTAAACCTGTAGGAAAAGGTACTGGTTTGGGATTATCCATCAGCTATCAAATTGTGGTAGATAAACATGGCGGTAAGTTAGAGTGTATTTCGACACCCAAAGAAGGGGCCGAGTTTGTGATTGAGATTCCCCTCAGGCAACTGAGTTAATTTGGAAGCTGTAGGATAGAGATCCAATATCAACTCTTGGTTTTGTTATGTCTGCTACGCCTCTTATTTCTTCGGTTGACTCAAGAACATCAGAAATAATTCCTCCTTTAGTAGGTGCTTCGCTAGCCGAGTTAAGCACTTGGGTGCAACAGCAGGGACAACCCGCTTATAGAGGAAAGCAACTGCATGAGTGGATTTATCAAAAGGGAGTGCGATCGCTTTCTGATATTTCTGTGTTTCCCAAACAATGGCGTGCAGAACTGGCAAAAATTTCCGTTGGACGTTCAACTATCCACCATCGCGCTGTTGCACCCGATGGCACAATCAAGTACCTCCTGCAACTGACAGACGGTCAAATTATTGAAACCGTTGGCATTCCCACAGACAAGCGTTTAACAGTATGTGTCTCTACTCAAGTGGGTTGTCCAATGGCGTGTGATTTCTGTGCTACTGGCAAAGGTGGCTATAAGCGCAACCTCGCAAGGCACGAAATTGTCGATCAGGTGTTAACTGTCCAAGAAGATTTTCAGCAACGGGTTAGCCATGTGGTATTCATGGGCATGGGCGAACCATTGTTGAATACTGAGAATGTCCTGGCAGCTTTGAAATCTCTAAATCAAGATGTCGGTATAGGACAGCGATCGCTGACTGTTTCTACAGTGGGTATTCGCGATCGCATCCGTCAGTTAGCCCAACACCATTTGCAAATCACTCTTGCTGTTAGTCTCCATGCACCCAACCAAGCACTACGAGAACAACTAATACCTAGTGCCCGCCCCTATCCCTTGGAAGATTTGCTGACTGAATGTCGGGAATACGTGGAAATTACAGGGCGGCGTGTATCTTTTGAATATATTCTCTTGGCTGGGGTGAACGATTTGCCAGAACACGCATTGGAATTAGCAAAACGTCTGCGAGGTTTCCAAAGCCATGTGAATTTGATTCCCTACAACCCCATTGCAGAAGTTGATTACAAACGCCCCAATCGCGATCGCATTCAAGCTTTTGTTAACATCCTCAAGCAACAACAAATAGCTGTTAGCGTCCGCTACTCCCGTGGGTTAGAAGCTGACGCTGCTTGTGGACAACTGAGAATAAATAAAAAGTAAAAAGACCAAAGAAAGAATGTCTACTTCTTTTCCTTTTTGACCTTTATCTTCTTGCCAAAATACCTGGGGCATAAGCCTCAATCACTCTACCTGTGCGAGTGCAACTAATCATTAAATAGTCACAAGCTGGGCATTGTGTGCGAGTTATTTGACTATCAGAAATATAATGACGTTCTCCTGCACTGCCACAGTTTGGGCAGTGAATTTTTTGTACTGTATGCATTTTTTTACCCCTGGTTGTAATTATTTTGTCTGAAAAAAACCGTCAATAAAGCTAGCTAATATTTTTGGTTTGACCCAAGTTAACAAACAGCCAATATATTAGCTGATTATTTTAAAAAAGATTTTATCTTTGAAAAACTTTCGTTAATTTACAACTATTGTCCTAAAATCTAGGTGATTTTCTCATCCTACCTTAGATACATAAATCAATTTCCTGATGGTATACGACTTAGAGATTCAGCGATCCCTATGATTAATGGCTTGAGAAAGCCTTATTTGCAGTCATCTTAGATAAACACAAAAAAAGCTGTTCTTGTATTCAAAAATTAAAAGCTAGAAAATACTGTATCTTTAGTTACAAAATATCGCTCTTAAGATTTAGTTTACATTTGGTAGCTATACAGCGTTCTTAATAGTCTGTAATAAGCTATTGCTCAGAATTAAAGTTCAAGGGGCTAGGATTTGTTCATTCTGAACGCCAGTTGCTCTACTTGGGGAAACCCCTACGTACCCGTCACTGGCTCCTATTTGATTTCTAGAGAGATAATTTAATCAAAACTTCCAACCCTCAAGACTAAAGGCATCAGCCACGTCTGCTAATCTAGTGGTTGGTAAGGGACTTCCAACTAAAAAAATATCCCATCGCTTTGGTGAGCAGGGGAGGCAGTGCGTTGCGCGGGTTCCCACGGCAGTTCCTTCAAGTCGGCAAAGCCGCCCAACGGACTGCCTCCCCGTTGTAGCAACTGCCGTGAAGCAGGGGGAGCAGAGGGAGCAGGGGAGGAAGAATCTCACAATCGTCTTCGCTCTTACAATTGAATAATTTAATTTCTGGAAGTCCCTAATCGGTAATGGGCAATGGGTAATCGGTAATGGGTTTTCCCAGTTATCAATTACCCATAACTTCTTAGTTTTGTCTTCCATTACGTAGACTGCGATTGCTATTTTCACCTCATGAGGGATGAAAATAATCGTAAATTTCTTGAGCTAAATGCGGGCCTATTCCTGGAACCTCAGTTAGTTGTTGAGGTGTGGCTTGCCGAATATAGTCTACTGAGCGAAAATGCCCTAAAAGCTGCTTCTGGCGATGGTGTCCCAAGCCGGGAATTTCATCTAAACGCGATCGCTTCAATTTATCACTGCGTTGCTGACGATGGAAAGTCACTGCAAACCGATGCGCTTCATCTCGCAATCTTCGTAACAATTGCACCCCTGGTTGTTCTGCATCAGTTTCCAAGGGTTGAGATTCTCCTGGTAAAAAAATCTCTTCTCGCTGCTTTGCTAGACTTACAACTCGTAAGTCTTCTAACAAATTATGCTCTTGCAAAACGGCGACAACTGATGATAACTGACCTTTACCGCCATCAATCATAATTAAATCAGGCCAGTCGGGATTACCTACTCTTGATAATTGTGGATCTTCACTATACTTGCGAAACCGCCGCTGAATAACTTCAGCTAAGCTAGCAAAATCATCTGAGTGTCCGGCTGTAACTGTGGGATTTTTAATTTTGTAGTGACGATAATGCTGCTTAGCAGGTAAACCGTCGATAAACACGACTTGGGAAGCTACAGCATTGGAACCTTGAATGTGAGAGATATCATAACCTTCGATGCGGTGAGGTAAGTCGGGTAAATCGAGAATCGTGGCTAAATCTTGCATTGCTTGCTGGTTGCGATCGCTCAATTTCTGCATTCTTTGCAATTCATATTGAGCATTGCGCTCTACCATTTCAATCAATTCTGCCTTGGTTTGCCGCTGGGGAGCTAAAATCGTCACTTTTCTTCCCTTACGCTGAGTCAAGACATCAGCCAATATCTCTACCTCTGGTAACTCGTGCTGTACTAAAATTTCTGTGGGTATTTCCACCGAGTCAGCAGTTTGGTAATGTTCTTCTAAGACTCTTTGTAAGATAGCTCCTGGTTCGGCGTGAGTATCTGCCACAAATGCTAAACGTCCTACCAGTTGCCCAGCCCGAATCTGGAATAATTGAATGCAGGCATGTTGTGCGTCGGCAGCCAGTGCAATCGCATCCCGTGAAACTGTATCATCTGGTAAAGATACTTTTTGATCCGCAGTCAGCGACTTTAACCCAGCTATTTGATCGCGAATCCGCGCCGCTGACTCAAAGTTCAACGCCTCTGCTGATTTGTGCATTTGTTCTGTCAAAATGTCAATCAGTTCCTGAGTTCGACCTTGGAATACCATCGCCACCTTTTGTACAGTTTTGCGGTATTCTTCTGGTGAAATCAACTGCTGACACACACCCGGACAACGCCCCATATCATAATTCAAGCAAGGACGGTCTTTAAATAATGGTTGAGGTCGTTGTCGCAGTGCAAATATCCGCTTACTAATTCGTAAAATTTCTCGCAACAAACCAGCATCAGTATAAGGGCCGTAGAATTTATCCTTTTCTTTGCCTAGTTGGCGTTTACGAGTAATAAATATTCGTGGATAATCTTCTGACCAAGTAATGCAGACATAGGGATATTTTTTATCATCTTTAAGCAGCACGTTAAAGTATGGCTGGTGCTGCTTGATTAAGTTGGCTTCCAGCGCCAAGGCTTCAGCTTCGGTATCGGTGACGATGAATTCAATTTCGCTCACCTGCTTAGCCATGGTGGCGATGCGTTCGCTTTTGGTGTACCCTTCCCGGAAGTAAGAACGGACACGCGATCGCAACTTGCGGGATTTACCTATGTAGATGATGCGATCGCTTCCGTCGCGCATGAAATAAACTCCCGGTTCCGGTGGAATTTCGGCTAGACGGCTTTCCAGACGATCTGGATCTTTAAGTAATGGTGGTATTTGAGCAGATGTTGTCACAAGCCAACTTAGGTAATTTTACAAATTTACCTACTTACTATTTTAAGAAAAAATAAATTTTTTTGCTGGTAGAGAAAGCCTAACAGTATACCAGTTCGTGCAAGTTGGAAAAACCCCTGATATTATGTCTGATTAAAGACTTATCATTAAGACCGCAGAGTTGAGGACACTTCCATGCGGAGAGAAGTCGCCATAGCGTAGCGAAGCGCGAGTCTTCTCCCAAGGGGAGACGCTACGCGATAGCGCAGCGTTAGCGAGTCTTCGAGCGTCACGAGCGTCGGAGGGTCTCCCTCCAAGCGAACTTCGGAGTTCCCCCCGTTGAGGAGCCAGTGCGTTGGGGAGACAGCGTTGTGGGTGGGTTTCCCAACTTGAAACGACTGTCGTCGGCTCTGCCGACTTGAAGCAACTGGCGTGAAAGTGTCCGTCACAGAGGGAAGGTCTTCGGGCTTTCTGCATAGATTCAGGAATTATAACTAATTAGCCGGACTTGATATTTAGATCGGACTGTCATACCACGCGACTGGCTAAACTTTTCGCAAAATCTAAAATGGTTTACCTACATATTTTTAGTAGTTTTTATAAGGTTTCCTCGATTTTTTATCAATTATTTGAAATTCATATATTGTTTTGAAAATTCAAAAATTATTATTTGTTGTTGTTCTTAAAGTTTTTGTAGTTTCAGTTGCAAATTATATTCTTGTGCTTTGTACAAACTGGCTCTATATATCTATTATCTAATTAAATGAGAGATTTATTTAACCATTTTGAGATAGGCAATATTTCGGATTATTAATTTAATATCAAAGATTAAGCGAATTAACGGTTTTGGCAACTTACATTTATAGCTATGATTTAATTATAAATGAGGGAGTGATTTTAGCCGAGAGGAAATTTATGAATCTACAAGAGTTTGAATCTAGTTACCGCGAGGCTATGGCTGAGGCATTAAACGAACTACAAACAGCAGTTTTGATGCTAGCACAAGTACAACGCAAGATTTATGAAATCGGCAATTCTGTGCAACACCTTAGCGAAAATGTCGAAGAGTTTATTAACACTCAAAGAACTGAATAGTTTTGCACTAACAACAAATTTTATATGGGAATACAAGATAATTCTTCTTCAATTGCTAGAAGCAGTTCGGTTAGATTTACAGGTTTGATTAAGTAGCGGCTAGCGCCTAGATTCATAGCTCGTTCTCGATCGGCTTTAAAAGCAAAAGCTGAAACTACGATAATCGGTATCTTTGATAAATTTGGCTTTTGCTGAATTTGTTCTAGCAGCAGATAACCGTCAACACCTGGTAATTTTAAGTCTAACAACATTAACTCAGGCTGGAATTTTTCTATAGTTGCAAAAAAAGTAGATGCATCTGATAAACTTTGGACATCATATCCACAGTAGCTGAGATAGTCACTCAGCAGCATCCTATTGACATCATTATCTTCAATTAATAGAACTCGTCTTGCTTGAGGCGACTTTATTTGCCGCTCTATAGTAAGTAGATGTGCTGTCATTTTTAGTATTATCTTAGGTTAAAAGTCAACCATCTTTGCGAAGGAACTCAAATAAAATTAATGTGAAGTTCTCATGAAGGGAAATTTTGCTGATGTCAGGTACTCACAATTGACAAAGATTAAAATTATCTGCACTCCTCTGCTTCAGGATATTATCCTATTACCTAAAATTTAGCAAAACTTAATGATAACTTTGACTCCTTTTCCTTTACGATAATAAATTCTTAGCTGACTTTAAAAATAAGTCATTTTTAGCGATCCCGGTAAATAAATATATCTAACTATTGTGTCAAGAAATGTTTGGGAAACAACCGTAATTTTACAGTAAAAATATTAAAAAATTATAAAAAAAGAAGCTAACTGCTTCTTTTACCTCTTTTGTTCGTTTTGAAACTGTAGCCTTATGCTATCTTGCTCCCTGACTTGTTTGCTGTTCTTCCTTTGCGCTGAGTGCCGAACCAGCCAATCATAGACATTAATCCTAGTACTGTGGAAGGTTCTGGCACTTTTCGTTTGGGGGGTACGTCATTTGGCTTTACCCAGACATTTCTATAAGCAGGTGTAAAGGTATCTTGTTTGGTAACAGGTGTTTGAGCGATGTAGTAGCGCGTTGTCTCGTCAATTGTCACCACAGAAACTTCACTAGCTTGAATTATTTCCTCCATGTTGCGTGTAGCAAGCAATAGTAACTCATTTTTTTCTGAGTTCGTTTCATCTGTAATTTCCCCGTTACTCAGTACATTCACTACTTGAGAACCGCTAACGCCAGGAGAACTTTCTGTTATGGAAGTCGCTTGTGTTGACGCAATAGTTAAGGCCAAAACAGGAGCCTGCTCTAATACACCAATAACAATAAAAGTCAAAGTACAAATACTTATTTTTTTGAAATTGCCTGCCATGCACACTGTATTACTGAGTTTTAGGGATGAAATTTGAGACCAAGAATAAAGATACTTTCCACTGTTAAGTTTTAGTATCTTTAATACTTGCAAAGACTTTTTTGTAGTTTATCCCGAAAGTACCTCAGTACAGATGGCAACTCATAAATTTACTGTAAATCTCAGATAAAAACTTTATCCTTCAATTAAAGAAACTCCGCAATTCTCCGGACAGCAGCTTCTAATAAAGGTGGCTCATGCACTAAAGCAAAACGAACATAACCTTCCCCAGATTTGCCAAAACCAGCACCAGGGGAAGCCGCAACACCGGTTTGTTTGACTAATTGGGTGCAAAATTCTATAGAATTTTGATTCCACTGTGCGGGTAACTTAGCCCAAATATACATTGTGGCTTTAGGAGTAGGAACTTGCCAACCGATTTGGTGTAAAGCATTGATGAAGGCATCGCGACGTTTGCGGAAGGTAGCTACTGAATCTTTTACCCCCGCTTGGGGACCTGTTAGAGCTGCGATCGCCCCATTCAAAATCCCCCGATACTGATTAAAATCAACGGCTGCTTTGACTTGACGTAAGGCGTTAATTAACTGAGCATTGCCAATGGCATAGCCAATCCGGAAGCCGCCCATATTGTAAGACTTGGAAAGGGTGAAAAATTCAATCGAGACACTTTTATCTGGGTCAGCTTGCAGAATTGAAGGGACTAGGGAGCGGGAAGAGGACGCGGGGACGCGGGGACTCAAGGACGCGGGGAGGGAATTGTCTCCATGTACTTTTTTTCTCCAGTCTCCAGTTTCCTCAAATACTAAATCTACGTAGGGGAAATCGTGAACTAAGACAAGGTTGTGTTGCTGACAGAAAGCTACAGCTTCTTGGAAGAAAGATAAAGGCGCGATCGCCGCAGTCGGATTGTGAGGATAGCTCAACACCATCATCCGCGATTGGGCTAAGACAGCGGCAGGAATATCTGCCAATACTGGGAGAAAATTATTTTCTGCGAGTAAGGGCATCGGGTAGATTTGCCCACTGGCTAGATAAACTCCCCCAGCATGGGAGGGGTAGCCTGGATCGAGCAACAGGGCAAAATCTCCAGGGTCGAGCAGTGCTAGGGGTAAATGGGCAGTCCCTTCCTGAGAACCAATCAGGGGCAACACCTCAGTTTCTGGATCGACACTGATGCCGAATTTTTGCTCGTACCACTGAGCTGCGGCTTGGCGAAATGCTTGAGTACCATGAAACAGCAAGTAACCGTGAGTACTTTGGTCGTGGAGAGATTGGGCGATCGCCTCGATAACGTGCGCCTGGGCAGGTAAATCAGAAGAACCTAGTGACAAATCAATTATTTGTCGTCCTGCTGAGCGAGCCACTGCCTTGGCTCTATCCATATCAGCAAATACGTTGGATTGCAGGGTTTGTAAACGCTTTGCAAATTGCATGTTGGTCAATGGTCAAGGGGGTCAATAGTCAATAGTCAACAATGGTTAGACTATGGACTAATTACTATTTAAGTGCGTATCTAGGAGGCTGAGTAGTTTATCTTTGCCAATAACTCCCTCAGTGGATACTAATATTTTCTCACCTTGAATGAGCCTGAGCGCTGGAACGCCTTCCACCTGGTACTGCTTGACAGTGGCAGGATTCGGATCAATTTCCATTTTGACGACTTTGAGGCGATCGCTGTATGTGGTTGCAGCCAAATTAATCAGCGGCGACATCAATTGACACGGTCCACACCAGGAAGCCCAAAAGTAAACTAATACAGGCTGCTCGGCTTTTAACACTTGTGTTTCAAACTCGGCATCAGTGATGGTGGTTACACCTTTACTCATTGCAGTCTCCATTAGGTGGCATCGTTCAAAGTTGACACACAAAATACTCTATCTCAATCTGAGGGTCAGCGGTCAGTAGTCAGTTGTCAGTGGTAAAGATAAACAACTAACAATTGACTATTGAAGCAAAATCCCACAACCAGTAGGTGTGGGACTGCTCAAATTCGGTATTATACAAATGTTACAATTGATCCAATTGCTTGCGTAGGGACTCCAACTCGGCATCAACCACTTCATTAGATTGGGAAGCGGTGTTGGGAGGGGTGGTTTGTTGTGGTGGCAGTTGGGGTTGATTTGCTGGACTTGCAGGAGCTAGTGATGCTTTCAAAGCTGCCAATTCATCATCAACATCGCTACCCGATTCCAGACGTGCAAATTGGCTTTCTAGGTCTGCACCTGCCAACTCTGCTGCTGACTGGGCACGAGCTTCTTGCATCAGGACTTTTTCTTCCATCCGCTCGAAGGCAGCCATAGCACTGTTGCTGTTCATCCCACGCACCATACCTTCAAGTTGCTCTTGGGCTTTGGCAGTAGTAATCCGCGCTTTGAGCATTTCTTTTTTGGTCTTAGCCTCAGAAATCTTGCTTTCTAGCTGGATTAAGTTGCGCTTGAGAGTTTCAACCTGAGTGCTTTGCTGATCCAAGCTAGTTTTCAGGGCTGTACTGGTGTCGGTAAAAGTCTTTTTGCGTTCTAGCGCTTGTCGTGCTAAGTTCTCATCACCTTTTTGCAGCGCCAATTGGGCATTGCGTTGCCACTTATTAATTTCATTTTGGGCATCATTGTACTGTTTCTCTGTACGTTTTTGAGCGGCGATCGCTTGAGCAACTCCCTGACGCAACTGTACCAAGTCTTCCTGCATTTCCAGGATGGCTTGCTCTAACATTTTTTCAGGATCTTCAGCTTTATTGACTAGGTCGTTCAGATTAGAACTAACTACTCGCTTAATACGATCAAATAATCCCATAATTTTGTTTTTCCTTTTGGAGTTTACGCGCTTTGTTGGACAGTTAGCTTTTTTATTATTTAATAGCTTCCTATTTCAATGTAATCTTTCCGGTTTGGTTCGGTACACCCCAACGCCCGTTTATTGTAAAGATATACTCTAGTCCAGCGTTGCGGAAATAACTATTCAGTTAACAAAAGCCAAAAATACCAGACAAGCTTTCTTTCCCCTCTACCCTCTGCCCCTCTGCTCCCTTGCCCCTCTGCCCAATCTTCAAGGCTCTGAACCTTCGCTTAACTGTTGTTGCTGTGGGTTTTTGCCTTCATTTAACACCTCTACCTTCATGGCTGCTAGTTCTGTATCGATGTCACTAGCAGACTCTAGAGAGTCAAATTGTTTTTGCAAGTCATCGCTACCCAGAGTTGCGATCGCTTCGGATTTCGCTTCTATCTGCAAAACTTTGTCTTCCATGCGTTCAAAAGCATTGAGGCTGCTGTTGGGAGAAACTCCGTCGAGCATTTCTTGAAGTCGATAAGAAGCCTCGGCAGAACGGGCGCGAGCAATGTACATATCTTTTTTAGTTTTGGCCTCAGAAATTTTTAACTCTAGCGTCCGCATATCCTTTTTGAGCCTAGCTACCACATCGTTTTGCTGCCCTATTTGGTTAGTAAGGGCTGTGGCAGTTTCTTGGTAAGCTCGACGTTTAGTGAGAGCTTCTCTGGCTAAAGGTTCGTTACCTTGTTGCAGTGCTAGTTGGGCGCGGCGATACCATTCTTCTGATGTTGAGTGGGCAGCAGCAGCTTGCCGTTCAGTGCGTTTTTGAGTAGCGATCGCTTGTGCTACCCCTTGCCGCAATCGCACCAAATTTTCTTGCATTTCCATAACAGCTTGCTCCAGAATTTTTTCTGGATCTTCTGCACTGCCAATCAAACTATTGAGATTAGCGCGAATCACCCGCAGGATACGCTTGATTAATTCCATGTCAGCTCTCCATTCACTTTTTGCCCAAAGCGCTTCGCGCGAGACTGGGGATTAGGGGGACAAAGTGGACAAGAATAATCAATCCCCAGTACCCTCATCCTATTGTAGATTTTTGCAACTCATGGTTGCTCAACCCGTGCTTTAATTCCCTTAACTTGTAATTCTTGCAACCTTCGTTGTACTTCTTCTTTTGTTTTCAACGCACCGAGATAAATCAATTTTTGGCTGCGTGATAAGTAAGCATCGGGAACTACTTTTCTCGCATTAGCTAGAGCGCGATCGCCTTGATTGTCCGTCACTATATGATAAAACCCATCTGCTGCTGGTGTGATTTCTGAATCGATCTTTGGTGGCGTTATAGTTGGCTGGGGCGAAGGTTGTAACGTTGATACTGGAGGTATCAAAGGAGGCAAAGGCTGCGTCTGTGGTAGAGGAGGGTCGATTGGTAGCGGATTGACAACTGGAGGATTGGCTGGTTGAGCATAAATCGGGTTAGGCAATGTTGTAGGGGTTGGTTGAACTTTCGGCTGTAAACCAACTACATCATTGGGATCTCTGACTTCTGGAAATTCTTTAGCGGCTAAATTCGGATACCTGGGTATAGGCGTGAGTTCTGGCTGAGGCTGAGATTGGGGATTAGTCCCAAATTCTTGAGGATTTTCCGCACTAGGAGACGAGTTACCATTAAATAATTTGCCTAGATTCAACTGAGGCAAACTTTTGGGATTGAACACTACATAGCCCAAGGTGAGACTAGCCACTAATAGCAGTAACATCGAGCCTATACCCAAAGGCGATAGCAGACTGTCGCTAGAATTGCTGGGCTTTCTTGTTTGTGGTTGTTCATCTGTCAAACTTCGTAGTAGTGCTTCACTCGATTCCAAGTAATCGTCTGGCTGTTTGGGAGCGTCATTTGCTTGCGGAAGATTGTCTTTTTGAGCATCTTTAACTACCGCAGGCACTATGCTACTACTGTTATCTAGTGAGGGCAGTGGAAGTTGTGTTTGAGCATCAGGGTTAGAGGAGACTTCGGGATTATCTAGTGCTTCAGTCTTGGGTGTAGCTGATGCTGGGTTTTTTGAAAGCTGATTGGGCACAGATACAGGTGGTGTATCAATTTTCATTTCTGCTACTGATGGCTGAGTTTTGCCCACTGTTGCAGTAGTTTCCGTCAGTTCTTGGGGTTGACTACTGATATAACTGCCCACACGGGATTGGTTTGGTGTCCTCATGCCAATTCGCGTGCGTCGGTATCGGGCTAACTCCTGATCTAGCTGCACTTCTAAACTCGCTAGTGCTGATGCTAATGCCGGCCTCAACCCAGATTTAGACGATTGAGTGCCGGAATCTATCGAGGGGTTTTGACTCATTGCCTCTGTGCCTGAAACGTGTACTGCTGGATTAATAGAGATATTTGTGCCAATACTAGCGAAAATTAAGCAGAATAGGTTACGTCAATTGGAATCATGTGATGGCGAGCTGTTGCTTGAGAGTCGGGCATCGCTCATTACCCACCTCACCTGAATCTGTAATTTCAGACTTTAACAGCTTTTCGATCGTGGAAATCTTAAAATCTGTTGCGATCGCCAATCCAAAATTTCCAAAGTGCGAAAATCTAGAGTGTAAGACCTGATGATAATTTTGGATTAACAATCTTTATCACAAATCCGTTGCCTATTCTTCATCTTTGCAATTCCTAGATACTATTACTAAAGGCAACCTAAGTTGTAGAAGCAGGGTAGTTGAGTGTGGAAATAGTAACGCCACAAGGGCAGCCAGCAAGCATTCTCGGTTTAGCAGGGCAACAGCAAATAGATGCTACTTGCGTCTCGGTGGCCTTTGAGGCTCTAATTAATTATTTCTTCTTTTACGATCTCAAAGTTGAAAACTTTTTGGATGGACTAAAATCTTTGTTGGGGGCAAAGCGCGAACAAGTTTTGGTCGCAACGGGGAGTGAAGACCGAGATATTATCTCTTTACGTAATTATCTCAACTCTGTGCGCGATCGCCTTAACATTAATGGAGTAGATGTGTTCTTTGTCGAATATGTCTCCCCTAGTGATGACATCAATCAGGTGTGCGAGGTGCTTGAGGCATTACGGTATTGGAAGGACTCTGGAATTTTACGCTACGTAGGAGTTACTACTCACAACCGACGCATTGCCAAAGAATTAATCGAAAGCGGTCAGTGTGACGTGTTAATGCACCGCTACAATATGGCACACCGTAAAGTCCAAGAGGATGTTTTGCCCGCTGCTCAAAGCTTGGGCGTTCCTGTAGTGGCGTTTACTTGCACGCGTTGGGGATCGCTACTCAAGGGACATCCCGACTGGCAAGCAGAACCACCTACGGCAGCAGACTGTTACCGCTACGTGTTACACCATCCTGCGGTACGTCTGGCGCTGACTGCACCACAGACCACGCAGCAATTAGAGCAAAACCTTTCTGTGTTGCACGCACCCCCATTGTCTTCACAAGAAGCTACTCATTGGCAGAAATATGGAGATTTGATTTATGGAAATGGGCAAGATGCATTCGAGACTCAATGGGAATAAAGATAATTCGTAATTCGTAATTCGTAATTATGAACGCAATTACGAATTATTTTGTGTTATTTCTAAATAAATATGCTCTAATCGCACTGGTTGACGGGCAATAGAATCAATTGCTATTCCTTCAAAGCGGGCAATAATTTCTTTTAATTCCAGATGTTCTGGTAACCAAAAAGCTAGTTCGTTACCATAACGCCTATGGGTAAAGCCATATTCTTTGGCACGGGCGATCGCTTGTTCTTCTTGTGTGGTCTGTAGTGCTACAATTTCTTGTGCTGGAATTAATGTGCGTAACTCAGCTAAACTACCCTCAGCCAAAATTCGACCATTTTTCAAAATACCAATTCTCTGGCAAAGACGCTCTGCTTCATCTAATAAATGAGTTGTCAGCAAAACCGTAATTCCCTGATTTTTGAGTTGCCGAATTAACTCCCAAATTTCGTATCGTCCTTCAATATCTAACCCAGTTGTAGGTTCATCAAGAATCACTAATTTCGGCTGATGTACCAAAGCTACTGCAATATTCAATCGCCGCCGCATCCCACCGCTGAGGGTTTCTACCGGACTTTTTGCTCTATCTAATAAGTTTACTGCCGCCAAAGTTTCTTTTACCTGTTTCTGACGAGTTTCACGGTCTAAACCGTAAATATCAGCAAAAAATTTGAGATTTTCTTCACACGTCAGAGTTTTATATAGTAAATTTTCTTGAGGCGCGATACCAATTATTTTTTTTGTCGCTTCGGAAACTGATTGATTATTAATTGTGATATTACCACTGTCAGCTTTGAGTAAATTACAAATAATATTAATTGTCGTAGTTTTTCCGGCTCCATTTGCGCCTAGTAAACCGTAAATCTCTCCTGCATTAATATGCAAATTCAAATTTTGCAAAACTTTTCTTTGCCCATAATACTTATTTAAATTTTTAATTTTCAACATAGTTTAAATATAATTAATATGGCAAATGTCAGCATGTGTTTAGAATAGGCGTAGTTTCAGTCCTTTTAGTACGTTCGTCTAACTGGACTACATTAATTAGTAGCAGTAAATTGCCTGTCCTTATATACCTAGGGTAGTTTTAATTTTTTATCTTGCCCATTGCCGCAAAATGTAAGCGTAAAAAGCTTCTTTATCTACTTTATCCATTGCATAAATCTTGCGACCACCAGACACTACTTTAGTACGCCCTTGACTGAGACCAGTAGTAATAATTTCTGTTTCCCATTCGCGCAATTGATAAAATTCTGGATGTCCCAGATAAGCTGTTGCCAACACATCCCAAAAATAATAATCTTGGGGAATAACCAATGCATAACATTGTCCTGCTAAATCAGAGATAGGATAGTGGCGTTGTCGCCCCATTTTGTACACTAATTCCGATGTAACGGGCACATTGTTCGTTAAATCCAAAGGACACATAATAATTTCAATTTGTGTTTCCCACACCTGCGCTGCTGAAACTGCGTCCCAATAGACATTCCATTCGGCAGAACCGTCTTGTCCTGGTTCCCAATTTTTTTCCACATTGCCAGGGACATTTAATGCACCTCCCATCCAGACAATCTTTTGAATCTTCGCTTCAATGTCTGGTGCTTTGTCCAGTGCCGTTGCTACCGTCGTCAACGGCCCTGTCACCATTAGCGTGACTGGTTTTGATGCCTCGCGCAACACTTTTACCATGAAATCTTGACCTGTTTGTGCAGCCAGAGGTGTACTTACAATTTCACTTTGATTGAGAATTGGTAAATGGTCAATAACAAACGAATCACGGCGATAAAGATACGGGAAGGAATTAATACCGCGCACCGTGCTTTCTGCAACCGGGATGTGAGAAAATCCCATCAAATCCAGAATTTTACGTGTAGCGCTAGCGGCTGGTTGGATATAGCAATCAGCTGGAGTGACAACAACGCCAAGAAGTTCTATGCTATCCATCGTCAACAGCAGCATAGTTGCTAGATAATCATCTACGCCGCCATCGTGATCCATTAATACGAGTTGTTTTGACATATACAGGAGAATTAACAAATGGATGAATTTATGGAAGCTGCGATCGCACAAGCAAAACAAGGTAGACAAGAAGGTGGAATTCCCATCGGTTCCGTTCTCGTCAAGGATGGCAAAATTCTCGGCAGAGGACACAACAAGCGCGTACAAGATGGCGATCCTGTCACCCATGCCGAAATCGATTGTCTCCGCAACGCTGGTAGAGTTGGCAACTACAGAGGTACAACATTATATTCAACCTTAATGCCGTGTTATTTGTGCGCTGGGGCAGTGGTGCAATTTGGCATTAAAAAAGTCATTGCCGGAGAATCACGCACTTTTCCCGGTGCTAAAGAATTTATGGTATCCCACGGCGTGGAAGTAATTGACCTCAATCTTGACGAATGCGAACAGATGATGAGTGAGTTTATTGAAACTAACCCCGAACTTTGGAATGAGGATATTGGTAAGTAGTACAGACGCGATTAATCGCGTCTGTACAGTTGTCAGTTGTTAGAAGGCAATAGGCAAGAGTCAGCGGTTATTCTCCACGTCTCCCCATCCCCGCGTCCCCGCGTCTCTCTATCTCCCCCACTCCCCTTTCCTTGAGAAAAGCATCAAAAGTCAACTTATCAGGCAGCGAAGTTTGTGCCCCTAGTTTTGTGGCTGCCAAAGCACCCGCAGCTGCACCCCAAATAACTGCCTGATTTAAAGAAAGTCCTGTAAAAAGTGCTGCTGCTAAACCACCATTAAAAGCATCACCAGCAGCAACGGTGTCAACTGCATGAACTGGAAATGCTGGTACAAAAAAAGTTTCCTCAGCGGTGGCACAAACAATGCCTTTAGCACCCAGTTTGACGATCGCAGATTTCACACCCCGTTGCAATAAAATTTCGGTTGCCTTTGCTGCTGATTTCTCTCCATCTACAACAAAACCCACCAATTGCCCAGCTTCAACTTCGTTCGGCGTAATAATGTCCACTAACGGATAAAGTTCGTCAGGTAAATTAGATTGTGCAGGTGCGGGATCGAGAATTACTTTTATATTTGCATTTCGTGCCGCTTTGGCAACTGCCACCACAGCAGCAATAGGTATTTCTAGTTGTAAAAGCAGTGCTGTAGCTGCTGGTAATAAGTGAGATAATCGCTCTACATCTTCTTGATTGACGCGCCCATTTGCCCCAGGAATAACGATGATTTGATTTTCGCCTGTATGACCTACAGTAATAATGGCGACTCCAGAACTAACGGTTTCATCAACAAAGATATTATCAGTCTGCACGCCAGCAGCTTGTAAATTGCTAACAAGTTCTGCACCAAAACTATCTGCACCTACACGTCCCACCATCTGAGTAGGAATTCCCAATCGCGCTAATGCTACTGCTTGGTTTGCGCCTTTACCTCCAGGTATTTTAAAAAAATCTTCTCCTAGCAATGTTTCTCCGGCGACAGGTAACCGAGGTGCTGTTGCGACTAAATCTATATTTATGCTGCCGAAGACGATAATGCTCATATGCTGATTTTTGTTGTTCTTAAAAGCATTAAGCCTAATCTTATAGGAGGCGATCGCATCTTGGGTTGGTATATTAACTGATATATAGCTAGTAGCATTGTGCTACTAGAATAAAGTGCTGTGAAGATTCAACATCTGCCGAGATTGATTTACCAGCAGTTGCTACTCATGGAATGATTGCCCCGAATCTTATTGAATCTACACAGCAATATTTTACCTGAAATTAGTGATTACATCTGTTTCCTAACTTTAACTACTAACAGACCTACACCTGCTGTCAAAAATGCTAGTGTACTTGTTGGTTCGGGTACCGCATTAGCTGGAACAACTTTTGCATCAATTCGTGCAACTCCAGCTAAATTACCTGCCAAGCTAGAATTGCCAATTATCTTAGCAAACTCCGGAGAAAACAGTAAATTAACTTTATTAAGGGTTAAATTATTGCCATTTAATGTTACATTTTCCGGTGCGCTCAAATCAAACAAAATTGTATTGAGAGAATATGTGTCTTTTAAATAAAGACCACTAGCATTGTTAATGGCACGTGTCGAATCAAAACTAATAGCAAAGTTACCAATAGTAGTTTGGTTATTGAATGTAACAGTACCAGTGTGTTTGATTGTACCTGAGAGCGGAGTGAAACTGCCCGTGTCACTGAAGGTGAAGTTAGTAGTTGGGTCAATGTCAAAGCCAACTATAAAATCGCTGTTGATTGGTTCGACTGTATTATTAGTACCTGTCAACTGTAACCCAATACTACTAAGATAGCTGAGGTCGTGATAGACGCTTGTAACTCCAGACTTCACCTGATAATTAGCAGCTTCTGCCCGTAGAGGTGCAATTAATCCAAAAACTACTGCCGTACAACCAAGAATTACTCCAAGCTGAGAAAAACGCATAGATACTCCTTGTCCTATGTCGTTAATAATACAAAATTGACTAATTGTTTTATTTAAAGTTTTTATTTTAATTAAGTAAAGTTACTAGCAAAATTTAATTTCAATATGAAAGTTATATATAGTGCAAAAAATTAGCCATATTTTATGCTTAATTGTGCTTGAAAGATAAAGCAAGAATCAAGTTTGTTGAGACTTTCAGCGATCGCTCGTGCTTTTGATAGGCAAAATTTTATAAGTGTTTTGATTGCGATCGCCTGACTCATAAAATTTAAACAATAGCTAGATTGAATTAAAAATTTTAGTAAACGCTTAAGCTAAATATTACATAAAATAGAAGCAATTATAAGCATTTACATGCGCTAAATCATTGGGATAAATCTGAATTTTTAATCAAGCTTGAGGTTTTCTATCGTGAAATACACCTCAGTTTGAGTACCAAGTGTATCTCGGCGATTACTTCCAGTATTGACGATGACAGTATATGGATTAATCGTTGGTCGTGGGGATGAAACAGAAAGATATATTTTGTCATTGATGATTATTTTCCCCGAAGAAATTTGTTTCAGCTTTTTGATAGACTCGACCTCAACATCTCCATTGCGATAACAAAGTCTGCCAAAAGCTAAGGCTGTTGCTTGTGGGGGAACTTCGAGTAAATAAAAATAATCGGGACGTAACCATTCTTTCCAACTATCATCACCACCCTTACCAATATATTTAATTGATGATGGGGAAACTTTCGACCAAATTTGAGTGGAAAGCGCTTCGGGAAAAATGATTACTTTTAGCTCTTTAGTACTATCAAAAGAAACTTTTCTGGTAAATGTCCCACCGCGCAATTTAATTCCATTAACATCGTAACGATTAACTTTGATTTGAGTCAGAGGTTTGGTAGTGCGACACAAGTTAGCCCGTTTATTATCTGGTGATTGAAAGCTAACCAAAACGATAATGCATATCAAAGCTAAACAAATAGGAATAAATATCTTTACAATTCGATGAATTTTTATCACAGATAAACCATTTATCAAGTAAATCTTGAGACTGCTACGATCGCCTACCCTGGGCACAATCATAACTGCTCATCACATCGCTAAAAATGGATAAAAGTCAAGATAAGTGTAGGTAAACTCGGAAGCGATCGCTATTTTTCACTAATTCATCTCACTCTACTCGCCTTAACACACAACTTTCTTAACCGAACTGTATAGCCTTATCGAGCTGTCACCAACTTTTGCAAATCTGCCACTAACAGCTGATATTCCCCTATTTCTGAGAGGAAGCCTAAAAATAGATTAAATCCAAATGATTTGCTCGTTTTGCGGTCGGCTGAGACAGCAGAAAGGAATTGACACAGATAGCCCTGTTCGGTATTGTCCAAAGGTAGTTTTTTGGTAGAGCAGAGATTTATCGACAGAAATCGCCAAAAGGATATAACATATCAAGGTGCATAATACCCAAATCTCTTTCCTATGCCTAGTGTTGAACGCGACGAAAACCGAGAGCATCGCATCGAAACAGAGATAATTGTTGATGCCGATGATGATAAAGAAGAACGGGCGATGGGTTGGTACTACTACCTCGACGATACTCTGAACGTACCTTTTATGGCTACGTGGAAGAAGAAGTCACGCAAAACATCTGCCGTTGAGGAGAAAAAAGTCGAGGTGCTAGGAATGGCACCAGATGATGAGTGCTTAAAAGATATGTATGTGGAAGTAGTGTATCCAGATGGCACGGATGAAGACGTGTTTTCTGCCAAGCTATCAGAAATAGAAGCCATTGATGCAGATAGCGAAACTCAAGAAGCGATCGCAGATTGGCACTATTGGCTTGCTAGAGGGTACAAATTTTAAAGGCAGAAGGCAGAGAAAGAAGACGCGGGGACGCGGTGAAGAAGTTGGGGTCTTAGCGGTTACCGTCGAATCCAAACTTCCGAACCTAAAGAAAGAAAAAACTCCTGTATCCCCGTGTCTCCATCTACCTCTTCTCCCTACGTTCCCACTTCCTGTTGTCCAACGAAGAGTCAGAATATAAAGTCCTCCTGACTTCTGACTTCTGACTCCCCAAACCGCTATAAATCTTAGGATAAATGCCGAATGATGCGGCAGGGATTGCCAGCAGCTACAACATTTGCTGGGATACTTTTAACAACTACACTACCAGCACCAATAGTAGTATTGTCGCCAATTGTTATCCCTGGACAAATAATTGCACTACCACCAATCCAGACATTATTACCAATTTTAATTGGGGCAGCGAGTTCTCTACCAGAAAGTCGAATTTCTGGTTCTACAGGATGATAAGCAGTATAAATCTGCACGTAAGGGGCGCATAAGACATTATCGCCAATTTCAACTGTATTGCAGTCTAAAATCACACAACCATAGTTCATATATAATCCATTGCCAGCAGAAATATTACTGCCATAGTCGCAGTGAAATGGTGGCACAATAGATATTTTTTCGCCTACTTTTTTGAACAATTCTTGCAAAATTTGCTTTCGTTGTTCCTGTTGTTCTTCTGTTGTAGCGTTGTACATTCGTAGAAGACGACTGGCTCTTTTGTTCTCAGAAGCTAGTTCGGGATCGTCTGCAAGATATAACTCGCCTGCGAGCATTTTTTGCTTTTCTGTTCGTTCCATCACAGATTATTTAAGTTTAATTGAATAAAATTTATATTAAATAATTCATTTTAAATCAATATATATTTTATTAACATAAAATTGAAACTTTTAATATAACTATATACGGCATAGTAGTAATACCAACATTTTCCCATAAATAAATTTAACCTCATATATTAAAAACCAAAAATTTAAAAATATTTTTCATTTCAACCTTGTCCATGTTGATACTTGGAGTTGACAATAATTCAGATGCATCATTGTGACGTAAGGAAGCAATCTCAATATCTTGGCAAAAAATTACAGTTCTCAAGGTAGAAGAGGTTTAAGTTCTTAAAAATGTAAATTTATAATATTTAAAATGTATACTAAAAAATTCGGAGTAATATGCCTTTTCGGATTTTAAGCTTGGATGGTGGAGGGGTTCGGGGAGTGGTTGCGGCAACCATTCTCAAAGCTATTGAAAAGCAGATTAATCAACCTTTAAATGAGTACTTTAATTTAATTGCAGGAACTTCGACAGGGGCAATTTTAGCAGCAGCGATCGCCACAGGACGCAGTAGCCAAGAAATAATTGATTTATACAAACAAAAAGGCTCAATTATCTTTCCTTATAAAAGCCGTTTTTCTCCACAGCGAATTCCTTTATTACTCAAATATGGTTTATCCGCTCCCAAGTTTTCAGATAGCGGTTTAATTCAAGCCATCAAAGAAACGTTGGGTGATACAAAACTATTGGATATTACTGCACCACTATTATTAATTATTTCCTATGATACTATTTACCGGGAACCAATTATATTTAAAAGCTGGCGGCAAGATAAAGGTTATGGTGATGTACCTTTGTGGGAAACTTGCGTATGTTCAGCATCTGCTCCAACTTATTTCCCAGCACATAAACTCAAAAAAAGAGTCAATGGAATAGTGCAAAATAGCACTGCATATACAATTACCTTGGGTGATGATGCATCCTCAATAGAGAATATATTTAACGATACGCAAATTAGAATTACCAGCGGTACAGGCAAAGGTCAAACTCGTATTATTAATAAGTATGTAGGAGCAACTCGACTAGCCTTTTTAGAGTCATCTTGGGACAGGATACCAGATAAGAGTTCTACTTACTCAATTAAATATATATACTCTGCCATTGATGGTGGTGTTGCTGCCAATAACCCTTCTAGCTGTGCTGTTGCTGAAGCTTTAAGACTAGGATATAAAGTTGAGGAAATTACCGTTCTTTCCATAGGAACTGGCGATCGCACTAGAGTAATACCATTTGCAAAAGCTCAAAGCTGGGGTCTGATACAATGGGCACAGCCTCTGATTGGGGTTTTGTTTGATGCCTCATCAAATGTTCATGAGTACATTACGAACCAGATAATTCATAATCAAGTTTTACGGTTGCAATTCAAGCTAGATAGAGAATTAACTGGCAAACGCTTGAGTGATGATATCGATGATGTTAGTCAAGAAAATATTAGCAATTTAATTGAAGCGACAGAAGTTTATATTAAACAGCCACAAGTACAAGCTGCTTTGCAGAAATTTTTACACATCAATCAATAATAAAAACGTCTCTTAATTATACAAATTCAGACTTACGCACAAAAATTGTTTGTGCCGAACGCCTTCTCGCAAGGTGGGAAGTAGCGTGAGACTCCAAGACCTACTGCCTCACGAATTACGAATTAGTATTAGTGGCTTCATCAAATACGCCATAACGAGCTTTTCCTTGCTGTTTAGCACGATACATGGCAATATCAGCATCCCGCAGCAGACTTTCAGGCTCATTATAACCACCGCAATTTAAAGCAATACCAATGCTGGCTGTAGTACATATCTGATGTCCGTTGAGGTTAAGTGGCAACCCTAAAGTGTCTTGAATACGTTTGGCAACATTAGTAGTGTCAGTAACATCTTTGATTTCCTCCAACAGCACGGCAAACTTATCGCCACCAAATCTGCCTACTGTATCGCCACTGCGTACACATGACTCCAACCTGCGAGCGATCGCTACTAAAAGATCGTCCCCCATTCCGTGCCCCAAGCGATCGTTAATTCCCTGAAAACCATCTAAATCCAAAAACAAAACCGCAAAATTATAATCACTACGGCGTTTTCTTCGCTCTATGGCTTGCTTAAGTCTGTCTAGAAATAAAACACGATTGGGAAGTGCTGTTAACCCATCATAAAAAGCATTCCGTAGCAGTTGTGCTTCCATTTGCTTGCGCTGAGTAATATCTTGGAACACTAAAACTGCCCCAGTAATATTACCATTACTATCTCGGATAGGTGCAACATTATCTCCAATTGGTATTTCATTTCCATCTTTAGCAATCAGCATACAGTTTTCAGGTAGATTCAAAACTTTGTCTGCTGCTATTGCCTGTATGGCTAAATTCTCAATTGCTTCGTCCATATCTCGATCGACTAAACATACAACTTCTGATAAATCTCTGCCAAAGGCTTCATCTTGCTTCCAACCAGTAAGCACCTCCGCCATTGGATTCATAATTTGGATGTGACCATTAGTATATGTAACAACTACCGCACAGTTTATACTGTCAATAATTGCGGACATTCTCTGTATTTCTTCACGTAATCTATTATTTATTTGATGCTTGTAAATAGCCACTTCGATGGCAATATGCAAATCTGCTTCTGCGAACGGTTTCAGAATATAACTAAAGGCTTTACCTAGTTGTTTTTGATGTAATTTTATATATTGCGAATACTCGGTTATTTGTAACACGGGTATCTGGAAGTCATTCTGAATAGTATCTGCTACTTGTATCCCATTAATCTCTCCTGCTAAACAGATATCAATTAATACTAAATTAGGATGAATCTCCGCTACTTTTTTTATTGCCTCCTCGCCAGAATCCGTAATTTCCGGAACATTGTATCCTAACTTCTGTAAAGTATTTCTAATATTTAACGCTAGGAGTTTTTCATCCTCAACAACTAGGATTTTACGGGCAAGCATGTTAAAATAACCTGTTTGCTAAGGTTAGTGTATTGTTTTCAGTGTTCACTTAACCTGAAAGTCAATAATTCTATGATAATCAATCTATAAAATATCGGTGTACTTGCTTGAATAAAATGCTCTTTAATTATCAATTATTGCATTTTTCATAGATGCCAGCCTGTGTGTTTAGCAAAGCTCGTTAAATTAGTTTATTGAACTAGTGTATTTAATACTTATTCATGAATGTTAAATAGAAATTTAAAATATAAATAGCCGTAAAAATGCGTTTGTTTAAAGCACATATTTTGCAACGGTAAACACTGAATCAAAAAAATACAAATATTTGTATTACCTACCCAATATTACAACCTAATAATGTAATTTTAAGTAAAAAAATAGTTCGGTAGAATTCTAAATAAGAGATAAAATTAGGTCAATATAGTAATCCTAAATCATTCATTAACAACCAGATTCCCGACTTCTTAAAAAAATCGGGAATCTGAGCCTAAAGTAGTTTATAAGCACAACGCTCGTGAACTACTTTGTATCATCTACCCATCCTCTCGCCCTATTGTATAGAAATATTCTGCGGGCGGAAAAGCAAGTGTGTGCTTCAGAAGCCGGGCTTAGTTCTAGTCACTTCAATGCTGATTTTGCCGCCAAAGTCTGGGATGGGTGCAGCGGGTTTGCTAACAGTGAGTTGGACTTGTGTCACACGATCGCACTCTTGGAGGATAGCATCTGCGATCGTGCCTACTAACCTTTCCAGGAGAGCAAACTTGGATGTCTTTACCAGATTTTGTATTAAGCTAATGACGCTGCGATAATCAAGAGTATCTTCAATCGCGTCAGTCTTGGCAGCAGTGGAGATATCCAACCATAACTTCACATCTACCTCAAACCATTGTCCTAGTACCTGTTCTTCTGCCAGATACCCAGTGTAGCCATAGCAGCGAATTCCCGTTAAATGAATGCAGTCCATAAAAGTTTGAGAGCAAATTTTGCAGCGAAAAGTTGTAAGGAGGAGCCACTGCGTTGCGCGGGTTGCCAAGGCACTCCGTTGGGCGGCTTTGCCGACTTGAAGGAAGTGCCGCCGCGTTGAAGCAAGTGGCATTGGTTTCCCTCCGTAGCAAACTTTTCAAGACGGATTTTACAGCAGAATTCAGGAGTCACAATTCAGAATTCAGAAGTAAAATAGGCTTTCTTTCTGGCCACCCGAGAAAGCTTGTGTACTTCAATCCGCTATAAATTAGACCTCTATACAGAACCTAAAATTTAAGATTATCTGAATAGCTATGCTTGATTTGATACCGATCGCCTTTAGGAATGTTAATCAACTTTGGGCTTATATCTTAACGGAAACGCTAAAACGGTTGGGATTGAGTTGTGTCGTAATTTGTCCTGGTTCCCGTTCCACGCCCCTAACAGTCGCCTTTGCCCAACAAGTACCTGATATTGAAGCCATTTCCATTCTCGACGAACGCTCCGCCGCCTTTTTTGCTTTGGGGAGAGCAAAAGCTACAGGGTGTCCGGTAGCTATAGTTTGCACCTCTGGAACCGCTGGGGCGAACTTTTATCCAGCGCTGATTGAAGCCAAAGAAAGTCGCGTACCACTTTTAATATTAACCACCGATAGACCGCAAGAATTGCGAGATTGCCACTCTGGGCAAACCATAGACCAGTGGAAATTATATGGTAACTACCCAAACTGGCAAGCAGAGTTAGCTTTACCTTCCCCAGAGATGGGAATGCTAGCGTATCTGCGACAAACGATAATTCATAGCTGGGAGCGATCGCAAACTCCTACGAAAGGGCCAGTACATGTAAATATTCCCTTTCGTGACCCCCTCGCACCGATTCCTGATGGCATTGATTTGAGCCATTTCCAGTCACAGTTCCACCCAGAAGACTTTTTCGCAGGAATAAGCAGTACTACCGCACTCCATTGCCCATTCCCTATTCCCCAAGAATGGCAAAAATGCGATCGCGGTATCATTATCGCTGGTGTTGCAGAAGCGCAGCAGCCACAAGAATATTGTAGGGCGATCGCACAACTTTCCCAAACTCTCAAATGGCCCGTGCTGGCAGAGGGACTCTCACCAGTGAGAAATTATGCCAACCTCAACCCTTATTTAATTTCTACCTATGACCTGATTTTGCGAAATCAGCAACTAGCAAAACAGCTAGCACCAGAAATGGTGATTCAGGTGGGTGAAATGCCAACGAGTAAAGAACTGCGTACCTGGATAGATGCAACCCAACCTCGACGCTGGGTAATTGACCCTAGCGACCAAAACCTCGACCCTTTGCATGGGAGGACAACTCATTTGCGAGTTGCGGTGGAACAGTTGGTTTGTGAGGAAGTGGGGGACAAAGGGGAGAAGGGAGACAAGGGGAAAAATAATCTCGATTATCTCGATAAGTGGTTTGTTGCAGAAACGCAAGTGAGGAAAGCTGTTGACCAAACTATGGGCACAATGGAGGAGCTGTTTGAAGGCAAAGCTGCTTGGTTACTTTCCCAGACTCTACCACCAGGAACACCGCTGTTTATTGCCAATAGTATGCCTGTGCGGGATGTGGAATTTTTTTGGCAACCGAATAATTTAGGTGTGCGATCGCACTTTAACCGTGGTGCAAATGGCATCGATGGTACATTATCCACAGCTCTAGGAATTGCCCATCGCCATCAAAGTAGCGTAATGTTAACCGGAGATTTAGCGTTGCTGCATGACACCAATGGTTTTTTAATTAGAAATAAGTTTGTTGGACATCTCACAATTTTGTTAATCAACAACAACGGCGGTGGGATTTTTGAAATGCTACCCATTGCCAAATTCGACCCACCATTTGAAGAATTTTTTGGCACTCCGCAAGATATTGATTTCGCTCAGTTATGCGCTACTTATAACGTGCAGTATGAATCGATTAGTTCTTGGGAAGAATTGCAGCAAAGATTAAATCCACTCCCAACTACGGGAATTCGGGTTTTAGAGTTGCGGACAAATCGTAAGCTAGACGCTAAGTGGCGACAGCAAAATTTACAGAAATTTGCCACAGATATTGCAATTTAACTGCCCCTAAATAAAGTTGAGCCTAGTTAAGCCGCCCTATTAATTAAAAGGCTTAATTTAATTAAATGCCTTTTTTACCAACCTAAACATCTTTTATTCTATATAAAATTATTTTCATATTTCCCATAAACCCTTGTTAACTAACTTAGGTAAATAGTTGAAATATTTTGTAAGACTATGAGTCTTACCAAGATAATATGTGGCATCTTCATTTATTATTCTTGAATGATATTCTTTAATTGGTTTACGTCCACAAGCATTATTACCTAGTTCAGCTAATTTAAAAGCTGTTTTTAAGATCAAATCATCATCGTTATACACATTTATTAAAGTTCCTTTTATTTTTGAGGCTACATATCCCCAATCTTTGCTACTATCTCTACGTATAGCACCACCAAGAAGAATGATATTTTCCAGAAAATACTGGTTTACTGACCAATTATCCATACAATAATAAGCAACACGCGCTCCTAGTGAATGAGCAACAATAGAAATATTTTTTTCAGGAATTTGAGATTTAATTAAGCTTGGTAAATAATCTTGACCAACAGATGCAGCACGGCTTTTACATTTATGCCAGTTCAAAATAACTAATTGAGAAGTACAACTCAATTTATTAGAAGCATCCCAATATAATTGATATACAGAATGTTGCCATCCAGCATAGTTTAATACTGAAAGCAAAGTATTATCACGTACCTTATCCTCACTTAAATATCCGTCTATAAAAACTAAGGCTTTGAAACTTCTTGGTGGACTTGAAATAAGTCGTAGTTCGGGACATTCCATTTATACATACCTCTGAGAAAATTAGTCCTATTAATTAGGATTCCCAGAGGTAATGTTTCTATATCAAGGCTAAAATCATTTTTTTTACAATATGGACTTGAATCCATATGCATTATAATCCATAATAAACTTATGACATGGGAAATTTCGTTTCATGATGAATTTCTGCCTGAATTCTATGAATTAACAGAAGAAGTACAGGACGAACTCCTTGCACATGCCAAATTGCTTGAATCAGAAGGCCCACTTTTGCGAAGACCTCATGCCGATACACTTAAAGGTTCTCGACATAAAAATATGAAGGAACTTCGTTTTTATGCAGACGATGGTGTATGGCGAGTAGCTTTTGCTTTCGATCCAGAGAAGAAAGCAATATTACTTGTAGCTGGTAATAAAGCAGGGATAAGTGAAAAAAGATTTTACAAGCAACTTGTTGCAAAGGCAGATAATCGATTTGACTCCCATCTTCAGGAATTGAAGTCAAAAGGAGAATGAAGCTATGGCAAAAAAATTGAGTGATGTAATGGCAAAACTACCACCTGCACGTCGAGCAAAAATTGAATCTCGCGCTCAAGAGCTTATTGCTGAAAACATGACGCTTCAAGATATGAGAAAAGCCAGAAAATTAACTCAGGAATCTATGGCAGAACTATTAGGAATCCGTCAAGATAGTGTTTCTAGGCTGGAAAAACGTGCTGATCTGCTGCTTTCTACATTACGTAGTTATGTCAAGGCTATGGGAGGAGAATTAAAGCTTGTAGCAGAGTTTCCTGATAGACCTCCTGTGATTATTTCTGCACTAGGAGAATTAGACGATCGAGCTTCTGAGATAGAGATAGAATAGGCGATCGCTTTGTTTCTCCTCTGTGTAGATTTACTCTGTTGTTTGATTTTGTAACCACTCTTTCAAATCCGCGATCGCACTAAAATCCAACAACGCCTCACCTAATGCTTCTAACTGTTCTAGGGATAACGTCTGAATCTGGGACAGCAGCGCATCGGGAATTGTACCTACTTGTCGGTTTAACTGTCGTAAAACGAGCGATCGCTTCCCTTCTTCTCGACCAATTTCTAGCCCTTCTTCGTCACTAAATCCATTATCGCTTGTGCCGATAGAGTGTCTGCCTCATGCTGCCGTGCTTGTTCTAACAAAAACCGAGCCGATTCCACCGCTTCTGTTTCAGGAATCCTAGTTAGCAACATCAACCCCAATCCCAAAGGTTGTTGTCGTAAATCTCCCAACTCATCAATCTTAGCGATCGCTTGTCCCTAACTCCGCGATAAAATTCTCAAGCACAACAGCGCACTTCATTACCATGGAAATTAACTGGGAAACCGCCAAAACCTACGAAGATATCCTGTATCACAAAACTGATGGCATCGCTAAAATCACCATTAACCGCCCCCATAAACGCAATGCTTTCCGTCCCAAAACTGTCTTTGAACTGTACGATGCTTTCTGTGATGCTCGTGAAGATACTAGCATTGGCGTAGTCCTATTTACGGGTGCTGGCCCGCACACTGATGGCAAATACGCTTTCTGTGCTGGCGGCGATCAAAGCGTTAGAGGACACGGGGGTTATGTTGACGATGCTGGCATCCCCCGCTTGAACGTGCTGGATTTACAACGCCTGATTCGTTCCATGCCAAAAGTAGTAATTGCTTTGGTAGCTGGTTATGCGATCGGTGGTGGACACGTCCTACACTTAATTTGTGACCTCACCATTGCCGCCGATAACGCCATTTTCGGACAGACTGGCCCGAAAGTCGGTAGTTTCGACGGTGGTTTTGGGGCAAGCTACCTCGCCCGCATTGTAGGACAAAAAAAGGCCCGAGAAATTTGGTTTCTTTGCCGCCAATATAATGCACAACAAGCCCAAGAAATGGGTTTAGTTAATTGCGTTGTTCCTATAGAACAATTAGAAGCGGAAGGAATTCAATGGGCGCAAGAAATTTTAGAAAAAAGTCCGACCGCAATTCGGTGTCTCAAAGCAGCATTCAACGCTGACTGTGATGGACAAGCTGGTTTACAAGAACTTGCCGGAAATGCCACCCTACTGTATTACATGACGGAAGAAGGAGCTGAGGGAAAACAAGCCTTTCTCGAAAAGCGTCCACCGAATTTTCGCACCTTCCCCTGGCTACCTTAAAAATTTGCAAAAATCGCACCTTGTTAAAAAGTGCGATTTTTTAAGCAAGAAGTGAAATTTTACAGCACTAGAAATCTTAAAGATAAATCTTAATAGTAAGCAGACTACAAACTGAGTCCAGTAATAAACGTTGACTAAATTCGTACTGTCTTAGCCTCAGCCTCTGGTGAGGAACAGTTAGCCATTTCCTCCACAGGGACAAAAACCACATTATCTACATTAGAAGCCATAGAGTGAGAAGAAGCTAACACTCTTGTTGCATCTGGTAAACTCCAAGCACCTTCCAAAGTTTCCCAAGAAGGTGCAAAAGGCGGAAGCGCCAAAGAGCAAGCTTTCCAACTTGCTTGAACTGGCGCTCCCAGCTGCTGGCACATTCCCCCACGACGACCCTCTGGCTTGAAATGACGACAATATCGACAGGCAGATGTCAAGAATTTATTGGGTTTCATTTTAGTTCATCTTTAGTGCCGTTTATGGCTGATTTGCATCCTTATATTTTGCTTCTAGATATAAATACGGAGTATAGCCAGAAGTCGTTATTTACTCTATGTTCTAGCGATCCCGATGAAAAAATAAATTTTAGGATGTTTTTATATTCTTGTTATATTTTTAAATGATTACTAAAGTAGATACACACCGATTTTGGACTAAAAATAATTGGGGATCAAAGCTAAAACTATGATTCTAGATTTAAATATCAGTTTTACATCATCCCTAAGACGTAGTTTAAGTATTATATTTGTGATGAAATGGTGTCGAACGTTGAGCTAGACTGGCATAATTTAACATAAAGTTCTCTAATGGCTCAAAATTAGAACTCTTGTATTACTAAACTGTAAGTTAATTTAGGATTTCTCCTGTTGAATTAATAAGCGCCAATCATTGTTTTGCAAATATTGAGGTGGGAATTGAAAATTTAATCCTACCTGTATTGTTGTGCCCTACAGATAAAAGTACAAGAATCATCTTGGCATATGAGCAATTTCGGGCGTAAAGCCATGTATCTACCGTTTTTCAGATGAATAATCTGAATTTATCTGGTGAAAGCTAAGACTCAAAGCCCTTCCCAACACTTTCTAACTTTTTGCTCAAAGTCTATGCCTTATACCTATATTTCTTAATAATTGCCAAACTATGACCGTGAAAGGGTTTTTAAAATTCATTATTAACTATGAACTTGATAACAATCTTTCTACTTTTGTTGCGAAAAGATTAATTTTGTTGAGAATTATTCACACAGATATGAGTGTTTGACTGTCCAGCCACGAACATTGTTCCAAAATGTCAAAAAGAAAGGCAAACGGACGACTGTCGCCACAAGTCAGTAGAGCTGCCCAAGGCGCTGTTTCCAGAAGGCAACAATCAGTTAGGGCGGTGAGGTATTACGGTGAAGCACTTGCTGTCTTCTCCCAAAGGGGAGACGCTGGCGCGAAGGCGGTTTCCGTCAATAGCAAAGTGCTGTTAGCGCAGCGAAGCGCGACGTTAGGAGCTTCACCCGTAAGGGTCTTGGGGAGCCACTGCGTTGGACGGGTTTCCCGGCTTGTACCGCTAAAGCGGAACCCGCACGGTAGGGGACTTCCAAATAAAAAAATAATCAATCGCTTGGGTGAGCAGGGGAGGCAGGGGGAGAAGAAATTGGATACTGGTATTGGATGCAGGAATTGAGTAATTTAATTATTGGATGTCCTTAGGATGAGGACTTTAGTCCTCAAATATTCAAGCACTAAAGTGCTTACTATAAATCTATCAAAGCCTTGCCCGAAGACCTTTGTTACAGAGCCAATACATTAGAGAAACTATAGCAGTTTCATCGCCCCTGCTAATTACCGCTGGGAATTTCAATCAAAAACTCCGTTCCTTGTCCTGGCTTTGAGGAACATTTAATGTGACCGTGATGTTTTTCAACCACTATTTGGTAGCTGATAGACAATCCTAAGCCTGTACCTTTACCTGGTGATTTAGTAGTGAAAAAGGGGTCAAAAATATGCGATCGCACCTCTTCTGGAATACCAAGACCATTATCAGCTATTCTAATTAAAATCTGATTGTTAATAAATTGCGTATTAATCCAAATATTCAAGGGTATTTTTGGGCATAATGTTGATGATTCCAAATGCTGATAGTGGATGTTTTTAAACTTTTCCTCTAAGGCATCAACGCTATTACTCAGGAGATTCATAAATACCTGATTTAATTGGGCAGGATAGCATTCTAGTAAAGGAATATTGCCATATTCTTTAACAATCTCAATAGCTGGGCGTTCATTATTATTTTTGAGTCGATGCCCTAAAATTAGTAAAGTACTATCCAATCCTTCATGAATATCTACTGGTTTCAATTCAGCTTCATCTGTACGAGAGAAATTTCGCAGTGATAGCACAATCTGGCTAATCCGCTCGGTTCCTATCTTCATAGACTCAAGCGTTTTAGGTAAATCTTCAATTATAAAATTCAAATCACTCTTATCGATTTGTTTTTTAATTTCTGGAAATAAAGAATCATTTTGACGATAAATTTTTATGACATTTAGAAGTTCTTTAATATATTCATTTAAATGTATAAGATTGCCAAAAATAAAACTGACAGGATTGTTGATCTCATGAGCCACTCCAGCAAGAAGTTGTCCTAAGCCTGCCATTTTTTCACCCTGAATTAAGCGGGTCTGAGTTTGTTTTAATTCTTGCAGTGCTTGAGTCAATTCTAGAGTTTGACGTTTGGTTTGTTCGAGTAATTCTGCTTGTTGAATCGCAATTCCCAATTGCACTCCTACTTGTGCCAGTAAATTAATTTCTTCATCTTTCCAATAGCGTGGTTGCGAATTTTGATAAGCAACTAATAATCCCCATAATGTTTCGCCTTGCCGAATGGGAACAAAAGTTTCGTTGCGTGGCAATTTATCATCTTCGTCTGTATCTTCAAAAGTTTCTAGAATTATTGGTTGGGCTTGTGCAACAGGTTTCCAACCATCTTTAAATGAATCTGCTACAAATTTACCGCTCCAATCAGAGTTAAAGCGGTAGATTGCAACTCGCTCGACCTCAAGCAACTCTCGAACAGCTTGAGTAGTTGTTCTAAAAATAGTTTCAACATCCAGCGACTGGCGGATTTTATCAACAGTTGTAGCCAGAAGTTCTTGTCGTTCCATAGCTTTCTCGCGTTCAGTAGCTTCTGCTAACTGGACAGCCTGCATTTGAAATTGCTTTAAATAAGAATCCTGTCTTAATGCAACTCCCAATTGCTCGGCTATTTGACTTGCAAATTCAATTTCAGAAGATTGCCAGTGACGAGGAGCATCACATTGGTGAATACACAGCAATCCCCAAAGTTCACCTTTCTTTAACAAAGGTGCGACCATATTCGCACGCACTTGAAATCTTTGCAGTATTTGAACGTAGCAGGCTTGAAACTTTTCTTGATAGATGTCAGCGATCGCATTGACTCGACCTTGGGCGTAAAGCGGTGCAAAGTATTCGCTGAAGCAGTGATCGTACACTTTTTCCGATCTTGCTGAAGTACAACTTGAAGCAACATCTTCGTAAATAAATTCTCCTTCCCAGTCTTTTTGAGGGTCAAAACGAAAGATTCCTACTCGATCTACTTGCAGCATTTGCCGCACCTCGGTGACAGTAGTTTGGAAGATTATGTCTAAATCTAGGGATTCCCGAATGCGAGTAATGACGCTAGTTAACGTCTTTTGTTGTTCTGCTTGGTACTGCGCTTTTGTTAGCAATTCATGATGCCGCAGTACTACACCAATTTGCGTGCCGATTTTGCTGAGAGATTCCACTTCATAGGATTGCCACTGTCTGGGTGAGGAATTTTGGTAGGCAGCGATGACTCCCCAAAGTGTGTTTCCCTGGAGAATAGGGGCAGTTGCAAAAGCTTTTGCCTGGAATTGCTCCAACAGGCTTACATGGCAGTCTTTTAATCCTGCTTGATAAATATCATTGACTGTAAATGTCTCGTTATTAACGTAGCGTCCCCCTTGAGTTTGTTGCAAATAAGTATCAGCGATCGCAGTCTGAACACCAACTAAGGGAGTCCAGCCTTCGGCAAATGATTCGGCAACAAAGCTACCACTCCAATCAGCATTGAAGCGAAAGATAGCAACTCGGTCGGCTTGCAGCAGCTTGAGTATTTCTTGAGTTGTAGTTTTAAAGATGGTGTCAATATCAAGAGGTGAACGAATTTTATCAACAAGCCGATCGATTACTCGATCGCGCTGGGCTGCTTGAGCCAATTGTGCGGCTTGTAATTGAACTTCATGAAGATGCTTGGCTTGTTGAATGGCAACTGTTAAATGGTCAGCAATTTGGCGAATAAATTCAATTTCCGATTCCTTCCAGTTCCTAGCTTCACTGCATTGATGAATGCAAAGCAATCCCCACAGTTCTTTCTCTCGTAATAGAGGAACAACGAGGTTGGCGCGTACTTGAAATTGACCTAGAATTGCCACATGACAATCGCTTAGTCCAGCTTCGTAAATATCAGCTACTGCTTGCACTCGACCTTGTTGATAATGAACGGCAAATTGTTCTCCAAAGCAATGATCGTGGACTTTTACCGCCATTGCCGAATTCCAACCAGGCTCAACATCCTCAGAAATAAATTCTCCGTCCCAGTCTTTTTCCACATCAAACTGGAAGACTGCTACACGATTAGCATTGAGCAACTGGCGCACTTCTATAACGGTAGTTTGGAAAATCGTCTCCAAGTCAAGAGACTCCCGAATTCGTCCAATCACACTTGCTAAAGCTTTTTGTTGCTCTAGTTGCTCTTGAAGTTGAACCCCTGACAATAAAAGTGAATTTTCCGTGAAATTTGAATTGAGTTCCATTGCTCTGAATTTTGTTTTTTTATAAATATTTTTCATCCCAAACTTCTTTGGTTGAATAGCATCAAAACTATGACAAACTTCCAATTTTTGGAATGTCTAACTATTTCCGAGAAGATGGTTACTGTTATAGTTCCCCTTTTTGATCTCTATTTGTAATGGGTTAAAAAATAATTCTGTCTTCCAGAAAGAGACTACAAACGCGTCATGGCGCATTTATACAAGAGTCAGTTGTCAGGAGGTAAAAGGCAAGAGGCAAAATATGTCTTACCATCTCCTCTGCTCCCTCATCCTCCCTTGCTCTTCCATCCCTCTGCCTTTCTAGCTAAAATGCATACAATCATTGCCATCTCAGCAATTGAATTTTGAGCGATGCCTTCGGCAAGGCTTCGCCAACGCACTTAAAATTATTGCCATGAGACTAAAAGCTCATGACTAATTTGGCAAATTTAACCTGACAGTCCTGGAGATTTCAGGTTAAATATTCAAGAGATATGCACTCTAGCAGAGTTGTCAGGTATTCTTCGTGACTAATCAAGAGCAAACACCGTCTCGTTCTTTCGCTGGGATTGCTGGCATTGTTGCCGCAGCCACATTCATTAGTAAAGTTGTTGGTTTAGTGCGGCAGCTGGCGATCGCTGCCGCTTTTGGTGTTGGTGCGGCTGCCACTGCCTATAGTTACGCCTATGTGATTCCTGGCTTTCTATTAATATTACTAGGCGGTGTGAATGGCCCATTACACAGTGCGGTCGTCAGTGTTTTAGCCAAGCGCAGGCAAGAAGAGGCGGCTCCTCTGGTAGAAACAGTGACAACACTGGTGGGAGGATTGCTGTTGCTGGTGACATTTGCTCAGATGTTCTTGGCAGATGAAATTATTGATTTAGTGGGTCATGGCTTGGATGCCACAACCAGAGGTATCGCTATCCAGCAGATCCAGATTATGGCACCGATGGCTTTATTTTCGGGATTAATTGGCATTGGCTTCGGTACTCTCAATGCAGCCAATCAATATTGGTTGCTCTCCATCAGTCCTTTGTTATCCAGTATCACCGTGATTGTTGGTATTGGTATCATGCTTTTGCAACATGGCAAGGATATTATCAAGCCAGAATACGCTTTTATCGGTGGTATGGTATTGGCTTGGGGAACCTTGGCAGGAGCAATTCTCCAATGGCTGGTGCAGTTAGTTGCTCAGTGGCGGTTAGGACTCGGCACGTTACGGCTGCGGTTTGATTTTAAATCCCCTAGCGTTCAAGAAGTGATTAGAATCATGACTCCGGCGACCATTTCCTCGGGCATGATGCCTATTAACTTTGCTACAGTCCTTTACTTCGCTAGCCCTATCCCTGGTGCTGCTGCTGGCTTTAACTATGCTAATTTGCTAGTGCAAACTCCTTTAGGAATTATTTCTAACATCATTTTGCTGCCGTTATTACCAATATTCGCCAAACTTGCTAACCCAGAAAATTGGCACGACCTAAAATTACGCATTCGCCAAGGACTTTTGCTGAGTGCTGTCACCATGCTACCTCTGGGAGCGCTCATGGTAGCGCTAGCTGTCCCCATTGTTCAGGTAGTATATCAACGTGGTGCTTTTAAGCAAGACGCTACAGAGTTGGTATCATCCTTGCTAATTTTCTACGGAATTGGCATGTTTGCCTATTTGGGGCGTGATGTCTTGGTGCGGGTGTTTTACGCCCTAGGCGATGGACAGACACCTTTTCGTATCAGTACTTTTAACATCTTCCTGAATGCTGGACTCGATTGGATTTTAGTTAAACCTTTTGGCGCTCCCGGTTTGGTGTTAGCAACAGTGGGTGTAAATTGTAGCTCAATGTTGATGCTGTTGTGGTTGCTCGATCGCAAGCTGAATGGTTTACCTTGGCGAGAGTGGACAATGCCAATTCTGGGTTTGACTGCGGGTAGTGTAGTAGCTGGGATGGCAAGTTACGCGACTTTGGTTGGTTGTCAACAGGTGTTAGGTAAAGAAGGTTTACTAATTCTGCTGTTGCAATTGTGCATATCAAGCTTAGTCGGGATTGTGGTGTTTGGTGCGATCGCCTCATGGATGAAAATCCCAGAAGTGGATACTTTTGTAATTCGTATGCGCCAGCGTTTCTTAAAAAAATAGCTGCCATTTGAATTGCATAGTGAGTTCACCCAATTAGGTGAAAAATTTTTAACCTTACAGGGTGAACCAAGTGCAGGAGGGTGAAAGACCTTTAAAAAGGTGACTCTAGTACTAGAGAACATTAATTGAACTTAATTCTAGTAAAGAGAAACCTATGAAACTTAAAACTTTAGCTGCTTCTTTCCTTACTGTTGCTTCTATTATCCTCTCAGCGGGAATTGCTTCTGCTCAAACAGCCGGAACAGCGGGTACGAACAGTAACTATATCGGTGCTGGTATTTCCGCTGGTGCAACTAGCGGCGGACAAGGTGATGATGACGCTCAATTTGGTGGCAACGTCCAAGGACGCTACGCTATTCCCAATGCGCCTGTTTCACTTCGGGGTGCGGTTTTGTTTGGGGGCGATGCCACAGCAATTATGCCTATAGTGACTTACGATATGCCCATCGCCAAAAATACTAACGTTTACTTCGGTGGTGGTTACTCTTTTGTCACGGACGAAGGTAAAAATACTCCGTTAGGTAATGAGAATGCACCTGTAGTTACTCTTGGTGCGGAATCATTAGTTGCCAAAAATATCATCGCCTATGGTGATGCGAAATGGGGTATTGACGCTTATAAGAACAGCGATGCTGATGCTGTTAGTTTCCAAGCAGGATTAGGCTATCGCTTTTAGAGCATTGATTCAGTAAAGGTGATTAAGCAAAGGAGCCAGTGTGCTGGCTCCTTTAACTTGTGACTTGAGAAAATTTACGTATAATTACTAATTAGACTGCATAGCTTTTTATTGCTTAGACTACAAGATTAGTCATGATGCAGTTTAAGCCCTTGAAAACCGCTCTGCACTGAACCGCATCTCCTCTCACCATGCTTGGACTACTAACGTTCTTTTGCTTTAAATCTTAAGTAAGTCCCTCCCAACCCTTCTACAATTGTGCGTGTATTGGAAACCATCATTTTCTGGTAGGTGTCTCCATCGCTTCTGGATTCCCCAAGTCCATCAGTATACAGTTCTTTTTCTGAAACCTTCACTTCCACCTCTTGAGCTACGGATTGAATTAACTCAGGATTCATCGTCGTCTCTGCAAAAATTGTTGGTATTTTAGCCTGCTGAATGTTTTTCACCAAATTTTTCATTTGTGTAGATGTTGGTTTTCTCCCAGTACTTATACCTTCTATTGCCCCTGCTAATGAAAGACCGTATGCTTTGGCGTAATAACCTAGTGCATTGTGGGTTGTGATTAATTTGCGTTGTTTGCTGGGAATACTAGCAATTCTTGACTTTATCCAACTATCCATCTGGATTAGTTGATTTTTGATTTGGCGCGTATTGTCACTATAAGTTGCTGCATTGCTAGGTTCTAATTTCTTCAGGTTGTTGCTAATTACCTCCACCATACTGATAGTATTCTTGGCATTGTGCCAAATATGAGGGTCAGTGACTCTTCGGCCAGCTTGGCGAAATTGCTGTGGCTTAGGAACCGCAAGTTGAGCAACGGCTATTTTGGGTGTAGAGTTTTTAGTTGCTTTAATTATTCCGATCAATCCTGGTTCAAAATTGTAGCCATTGTAAAGAATCAGATTAGCTTGCTCAATGGCTTTGCGGTCTTCTAAACTTGGTTGATAGACATGGGGGTCTTGACCTGGAGAAATCAAACAGGTGAGATTTATGGTATTTTCGGCAACCTGTTTGATTAAGTCACACAGCACACTTGTGGTTGCTACGACTTGGGGCAGATTCTCGTTTATGCTGGTGGTTTGAGTGAAAGAAGTGCTTACGGCTTGATTTCCACACCCAGCAAATCCAATTGTCAAGGCAACAAGGCCAGCTTGTAGGGAATTATTTGATGGTAATTTTTTTGACATCATCAACTCCTGCTAGTTATAAAAATGATAATCATTATTAGTAAGAGATGAGTGAAATGCTATTTCAAAACTTGCTTGGTAAATGCTGAAGTGTTTGCGCGTCCCAAGGTTGCGGGTAAAAGCACAATGGTAAAAAGCGATGCTGGATTCAGTAGTGCTGAGTGAAACACCATAACTAAAGTTAGGAGATTGAATAAGGAACTCGCTTCTTTTTCTTTTCGACTCAAGTCAAAGACTTCAGACCGAAAAACCCTTACAATTCCTTGCCAATATGCTTCATTTTACTCAGCACTGTTTTGGTGAGTGCTTCCAATAAAAAGTGTAGTGCAGGTTTTTACCGTCTGCTGAAGCAACAATTACGCTAAAGGTCGCAAATCAACCGAGATGATGGGGTTAAGGTGTGGAATGTAGTGATGCGGCGTATTGCTCATGCGGGATGATTTTGCAAATCAAGTCGTGAATCTAAAGCAATTGTAGCGGTGGTTTAGCAAGGTGTGAGATTTTAATTGTTGCGAGGGCAAATTAGTTGGATTTTTGGGAAAACTGGGAACTAGTGATAAGAGAGCAGAGGCAGATGAGGGAGAAATAACTGTTAACTCCTATACAGACGCGATTAATCGCGTCTCTCCTAACTCCTAACTCAGCACAATAAAGGCACAGCATTGCTGTGCCTCTAAAATATCTATAATTCCTAACTATATCAAAAGCCGACAGATGGCAGCTTGCCTTGTAGCATTTGTAATTTAGCCTGAACGCAACTAGCACAATTGCAACCAAGTCCATCGCCGATAGGATTGGATGCCAAAGTCAACTTTGGTGCTGCCAAGTCAGTAATTTGCTGCGTAGATACTACCGCGATCGCTTGTGTAGCAGGTGCAGATTTTATACTTAATGCTTTGGCTGGATTGGCTATCAATAGTATAGATGCGAGAAACACAGGACAGGCAAGCAAAATCAATTTGATTATCTTCATAATTGACATCTAAATAGTATTGTTGATACAGCATAGCCAATTTATTGACTACCTTCAACCTCGATTACTTAGCATTGCTTAACTTTGTCAGAATCCTTGACATCGTTACATTTTTGACCATAGGAGTAATTCACCTTTTTCGCCGCCTGCGGCTAGAAACTTGCCTTGGGGATGCCAAGCTAGACTGGAAAAACCTGCTGAAACACCTGTGATAATTTGGGATACTTGCTTGGCTTCGTTCCATAAACACAACCAGCCATCAGCAGCAGCAGAAGCGAGAAGAAAGCTTTTGGGTGCAAAGGCGATCGCTGCGATCGCATCCACATGATTAGTTAAAACTTGCGCTTCCCAGCCTAAAGAGTCATCTTCTAACTTTTCCCAAACTACAATGCCTTCAACACTGGAAGATGCGAGTATTGGCGCACCTAGATTTGTTGTAGCTTCTGACCATGCCAATTGGCGGATTTTACCAGGGAATCCACGCATTACCCAAGGGTCGGGATTGTTCCATTCTAAAACGGTGACGCTGCGATCCATGTTGCCAGAAGCGAGGAATTTGCCATCGGGCGACCAAGCCATTGCTACGCTGACAGTTGGCATAGCCAAGATATATGGTTCTGCATCCCAGTCTTGACTGTGCCAAATCTTGACTCCTTTGTAACCAGCAATAGCTAAGTATTGTCCATCCTTACGCCAATCAATACCCAACACTGACGAGTTGTCAAAATTAAGTGTGACGACAATTTCGCGAGTATCTGCATTCCATACTTGGACGTAACGCCCCAAACTAAAAGCTAGTTGGTTGCCAGTGTGACTCCAAGCCAGCTTATCTACCCATACCGGGGCATTTTCTAAAGTGGCAATTAATTCAGTTTCCTGCCAGATTTTGACTCGTCCATCCTGTCCGCCAACGGCTAAAAACTTGCCATCTGGCGAATAGGCAAGGCAGTCTACTGATTTACTGTTACCAGTCTGCAAGGTTGTGAGTTCGCCATCATTCCACAGCACTACTTCTCCAGCGGCGGAAGTAGCTGCGAGAGTTTTACCTTGTGGTGACCAAGCGATCGCAGTTACATAATCTGAAAGCGTCCCCGAATAATATTCTTCAAATTCTTTGGAATTGCTAGTTGTAGAGTTCATAGCTGTGGGAGATTGAGGATGAGGGGGATGAAAGGGATGAGGGGGATGAGGGGGATAATATTATTTGTTTTTTGCTCCCTCATCTTTCCTTGCTTCCCCATCTCCCCTTGCTTGTTTTATGCTAGACAAGCACGAAAATCTTGTTTGAGTTGGGCTTCATCAAGATTGCGACCAATGAAGACTAGTTCGTTTTTAGGAGTTTCGTTTGGTTTCCAGGGGCGATCTGGTCTGCCATCAAATATCATATGCACCCCTTGGAACACAAATCTATTATCCTCTCCAGCAATATTTAAAATTCCTTTCATCCGGAAGATATCTGGCCCTTGGGTACGCAGTAATTCAGAAAGCCAAGCGTTTAATTTTTCTCCATCGACTGCGCCTGCTTCTACTAAAGCCACAGAAAAAACGCTTTCATCATGTTCGTGGGCATCTTCACCTAAGAAATTCGGATCGATTTCTAAAGCGCGGTCTAAATCAAAAGCTTTCACTCCCAAAAGGGCATCCATTTCTAGTTCAGAGTTACGAGTACGGTAGATTTTAGCCATAGCATTCATCGCCCGAATCCGCTTTTCTAATTCATCTAATTCTTCTGGCGCTACCAAATCAGTCTTATTAAGTAAAATTACATCAGCAAAGGCAATCTGCTCTTGTGCTTCGTCTGCATCCCAATGCTGCCAAATATGTTTAGCATCTACAACTGTAATCACTGCATCTAAAGACATTTGTCCTTGCAAATCTTCATCTACAAAGAACGTCTGAATTACTGGTGCAGGATCCGCCAATCCAGTAGTTTCAATTACTAAATGGTCAAACTTATCACGCCGTTTCATTAAATTGCCGATGATGCGAATTAAATCACCGCGCACCGTACAACAGATGCAGCCATTGTTCATCTCAAATATTTCTTCATCTGCATCAATAACCAATTGATTATCAATGCCCACTTCCCCAAATTCATTTACAATCACAGCAACTTTTTTGCCGTGTTCGTAGGTGAGGATGTGATTGAGTAGGGTCGTTTTACCTGCTCCCAAATAGCCAGTCAGAACAGTAACGGGAACTGAATTTGTGATTGCGTCAGCTACCATACTCTAAATGCCTCTTGTCCTACCTTATGGATAATCATTATCACCCATAATAAATGGTTTTTTAGAAGTAGGGGGATGAGGGGGACATGGGGACGCGGGAACAAAGAGAATAACTCCTAACTCCTGACTCAGCACTCTTTCATTAGCGACGGTGCAGTAGCCAATACCATCCCGAACCTTCACGGGTTAGCCAAGAAGAATCCTCAAATTCAGTATGATTGTCATTTAAGTGAGGATTGTAGTTCGGGTAATCAGAAAAGTCTGAGCCGTCTTGCACGCGAATTTTGACATTGCGACAACTGCCCTCTATTTCAATGGTGACAGTTTCATTGCGTAGACGCAACGCGGCTTGTCGATAGACATCGCCAACATCCGATCTTAAAAGACTATCTCTGATGATACGACGCTTGCTATCTATTTCCTGCTTACTTTTAGAAACACAACGCACTCTCACCAATGAATTGTCATTGGGATTATCCAATAAATAGGGTAGGATTTGGGAATCACGAATTGTACGAGATGGTGTCTCAGCACTTGCTAAAGATGTTACACATAGCAATAGTATTGTACTGAGAGTACTAATTTTCCCACCTAGCTTAAAAATACGGAGTGGGCAATGGCGAGTAAGGAGTATGGAAGAGGAATTTTTATCCTGTGTTGTGAGCAATTGCCTGTAGGGGACTAGCTTGCTTTTCATAGTTTTCCTAATGGGAAATAAAGCAATTGCCAGGGCGCTGACCCCGGCGTTTCGATAATTAAAAATTAAAAATTAACGACTCAAAACCTTATAATCTGCAACTTTGAACTGACAGGTTCAAATAAGACAACGAGAAATCTGACAACTGACTAATTATTTATCTTCGAGTAGTTGGTTGACTTGTTGTCCACGACGACCAGTTTTAATTTCATAGCGGCGGGTGAGATTATCTTCGTAGTTCATATCTCTGGCAGCGGCGGAGTTCACAAAAGCATCACAATTCTTGCCTTGAACTACTGTCGAAGAACTATTGGTTTTTTCTTCGTTGCGGTTGGTGCGTTGATCTTTAGAATCACTGTTATTTTGGCTACCTTGGCTAGCACCACTGCCGCTAACACCAATACCTAAGAAGCTAACACCACCGCCACCGCCATCATTATGGCTGCGAGAAGAACTGGAACGGGTGCTAGTAGAATTTGCTAGAGCAAGTTTGGTAGAACTGCTGCTGGTGTTGTTGCCTAAGCCAACATCACTACACAGGGCGCGGGGGTCATTTGCCAAGGTTTTTGGATCGACCCAAGATTGATGGTCGCCTAATCCTTGGACTTCAGTATTGCCAACTGGATTACTGGGTGCGGTAGGAGTAGTAGGAGTCTTGGCAGTTCCATTTCCTAAAACTGCTCCAGGAATGACATTCACTGGCTTGAAGATACCAGCAGGTTGAGCATCAAACGGGCCGGCGAAAGCTGGTAATGTAGAGGTCACAAGTGCGGTAGCTGTTAACAAAGAACTGGTTAAGTGGCGAAATTTCATGGTCATGCTCCTAAAGTTTCAGTGTTGTTGTGTATCTTGGGTTTCAACCCCTTCACTTACTCAATAGGTTGACCTTTATTTGTTTATGCACCCTCTGCCCAAATTTTTTTTAAACTGCTGCACAGTCACAGATGAAGTTGAAGAAAGGCAGCAGTTATAAGGAAACAGGCAGTAGTTATTTTTTAGGCGTTGCATAGTTGCGGGATGATTTAGCAACTTCTAAAATTCTCCCCCTGCATCCCCTGCATCCCCTACCTCCCCTGCTTACCCCAATTCATCCCACTGTTATGCAACGCCATTTTTTATATCTTCCCCTGCCTCCCTAAATTTATTCCACTGTTATACAACACCTGTTACTTCGTCCCTAGAATTGGGATTAATAGGGTGATAATTCTCCGATTTTCCGCAAAACTATGCAGTATCCTCTGGAACTCACCTTTAAATTCTGGGCATTAGCACCCCAAATGTCTATTGTTGATGCTCAGGGCAGTTTGGCTTTCTATGTCAAACAAAAACTCTTCAAGCTCAAGGAAGCAATTACAATCTTTGCCGATGCTGAGCAAACTCGTCCGCTATACTACATCAAAGCCGATCGCATCATCGACTTCTCGGCACGCTATGACTTTAGCGATAGCAACGGTACTTATATCGGTTCGGTAAAACGACGGGGGTTGAAATCTCTTTGGCGTGCGCGCTATGACATCTTTGATGGCGACACGACTAATTTGAATATCCAGGAGAAAAATCCGTGGGTGAAAATTGCTGATGCTCTCTTCGCAGAAATCCCAGTTGTGGGTATGTTCACTGGTTATGTTTTCAATCCAGTGTATTTAATTAGCCGAGCTGATGGCACGATTGTCATGCGTTTGGAGAAAATCCCCACTTTCCTCTCCAGAAAATTTATTATCAAAGCGGTGGATCGAATCAGCGATCGCGAAGAACAACAAATTTTGTTAAGTTTGATGATGATGCTGCTGCTAGAACGAAATCGTGGTTAGACAAACTCAAGGTTGAAGTATGAAGTATGAAATTACTCAACCTGAAGTGATGGGTTACAAATATCCTAAAACTTAATTTTTCACTCCACTTGCTCTTGAGACATATACGGGTAAGTTCTCACTTCATACTTCTTGAGTCTAACTAACCAATTAATTTTTGCCAGGTCATTCCTCCTACAATCCCATCGGCATCTAAACCATTCTGCCTTTGAAATGTTTTAATCGCTGCTTCTGTTTGAGGGCCAAAGACACCATCAACCTCAACACCTACACGGTATTGCAGATATCTCACAACAGTACCGCCAGCGTGATTGGGTCTAATGATACGTTTAGCTAAAATCAAATTAATTGCATTCCATGTAGTTTCCCCAGCAACTCTTGTTGCTTGAATCCCGGCAATATTTTGAAATTTCTCTATTGCAGATTTTGTTAACTCATCTAATGAGTTATCTTCTACTAAAGGCTTGCCATTTTTATCAGTTATTTTTAATCGATTTAAGGATTTTTTCAATCTGAGCGTTGTGGTATCTGTATTCTGCTCATCATCTGGAACCGGGGGAACAGGAGTAGTGGGTAATTTACCAGTTAAACCTTTGACGATCGCATTAGAAATCGCTTCAGCGTTATATAGATTTACATCCTTTTGGGAATCAATAAAGCAACTTTCTATTAAAATTGCGGGCATACTTGTATTTTTCAGGACAAATAAGTGAGAACCACTCTTAACGCCACGATTAAAAAATCCTAACTTGACAATTTCATCTAATACAGGTTTGGCAATTTGTCTACCCTTGTCACTAGTTGCATATACTTCAGTGCCATTAGCTTGCCCATTAAAAGCATTAAAATGTATCGAGACATAAATTTCCACTCCGTTAGCATTCGCCTTATTGCATCTTTGTGCTAGCGAATCCTTTACTGTATCAGCTCTATCTGGCTTACACGAAATTACTTCATGCCCCAAACTTTTTAACTTAGCTATAACTTTAGTACCTACCTCCATAGTGAGATTATCTTCAAATTTTATTCCTCTAGCTCCAGTATCTGGAGGACAATTATGCCCGATATCAATGCCAAATTTCATATCCTAGTCCTCGGTATATTTGCACCATTTTCAAGATTCCAGTTTCACATATCAAGTTTAATTTCTAGCTATTGAAACAAACTTGATACACATATTGTCTTGAGCAGAATCTTAAATATCGAGTTCACATTGTAACAAAAAAAACTTATTTTACATATCTATATCAAGATTAATAAGAATAGAGTAATTATTAAATTAATTTAAAAAAATAACTTCTAGTAAAACTAGACAGCTATGGCACTTTTACATAATTCGATGCTCAATCCAAAAACACTGTCTGATGTTACCGAGTGTAGCAAAATTTGTTAATTCGTGAGGCTACCCTCAACTGATGAAAGTTTCCGCCGAACTGTTCGTAATCATTGAGTAGCGATCGCAGGTTATGGCAACGTGGTAAAGACTAGTTTTCCCAGTGTAAAATTGAAGCAATATTCACTATCCTTGAAAAATGCATCAAGGGGGATATTCCTTAATCAAATTATTGCTCGTTCAGTTTTAAAGCCAAGATGCTACTTGAACAGGCTTTTACACTGTTAGGTTATTAAAATAAAACGGAGAGGGGGGGATTCGAACCCCCGTTGAGTTGCCCCAAAACGCATTTCGAGTGCGTCGCATTCAACCACTCTGCCACCTCTCCAGATATTTATTCACAGATTTGAGTACAGCTTCAGTATTCAAATGATGTGAATTTGGAAACTGCAATGTCTAAAGACAAGCCGTCTTACATCTAAAGTATTCCCTGGCCATCATAGCATGTCAACGCAAATCACCATCTTGTTAAAACTACGTTAAACGCCACTTGATGCCAGTCCGCTCAAGTGGAGCCACTGCCTTGCGGAGCTAGCGCTGTGCGAAGGATTCCCCGTTGTAGGCGGAATGCCTTCCCGCAGGATAGGAAGTGGCGTGAGACCCCTGCGTACCCGTTACTGCCTCACCGCCAAGATAGCAAGTGCCTCACCACAGTGGCTCCCCAACCCACAATTTTTTTGCAACTTTTTAGTCTTGCCACTACATTCTAGATACTCTTCTTGCAGTCTTTCTTGTTTCTACATAAAAGTTACATGATGTAGTACTTTGTAGCTACCAAACAATACTAAATTGCTGATTGGAAATTCAGAAATCAGCCTTTTGATATAAACTATATTTCTTCTTTTATGCTGAGCGTAAGTAACTTTTATATAACTTTATCTGATGAACTTTGTGCGTTTTTATTGGGTGTTGGACTCGTGAAAACGTTAGGAAGAAAAGCAAAGTGGGATTTAACTGACTTTCCGATCAAAGTTACATATTGTAGTGCTTTTTAGCTACCAAACAATACTAAATTGCTGATTGAAAATTCAGAAATCAGCCTTTTGATATAAGCTATATTTCTTTTTTTATGGTGTATGTGAGTAACTTGCACAGAACTCTATCTGTGGACTTACGTCTTACACAAAACTCAAAGCATCTCAAATAAATGAGCAAAATTTTATATAAAACATCTTTCTTTGGGATGAAACTTTTACATTTTTATCAAATATTTAACATTATAAAAATGTTATGAAGAACAGGAGAAAAGTGAGATTCAAAAAGTATGAAAAGTATGAAAAGTTGGTTAAGTAAGAAAAGTAGGATCTTTTGTATAAACTATTGACAAGCTATTAATTAAACTGCTATTCCTAAATACATCAAAGGCACAAATGCCTAAGTAACTTTCTGGAGGAAATTATGGCTAACATTAATGATTTGACAAAACTCACCAATCAAGAAGCTATGTTTGAGGAAATTAACGAGGAAGAATTAGAGGGAGTAGTGGGAGGAGGAGCACTCACGGATGCAGTCATTGGAGTGCTCAATCTTGTCGTAGGAGTGGTTGCATCTGTCGAGCTGACAGCAGGAACTCTAACAGGATCTCTAACAAATCTTCTTATACCTCCTCAACAGTAATTGGTCTGCCGAATTCGACGAAATAAGGTGTAAGAAGTGTAATTTATAGGATATATGGTGGATTTGAGCGAACCAACATCATAAAACAACTCAAGGTAATTCTTGAGAGGTAAATAAAGGCAAGGAATAAACTAGCATAAAAATATTAGCCTGCAAAGGTTATAGTTTTTATAAAAGTTTTTTGACCGAAGAGAGTGCTACAAATTCGTCTTCGTTGTCGCTCAACCAACACCTAGTATAACCCCAATTATACACTTCTCATTATTTGTTTGTTACTTTAGCCAGAAGTCGGAATATTCTGACTTCTGACTTTTCCCATGTCACTTTTGTGTTCACAAAGAGCCGATTTGTGCCAGAAGTTTGAATTGAAATTTAAGCTTTGAAATTTTAATTGATAATTCACTTTTGTATTCAGAGGTTGTTTGAAAAGTCTTTGGCTGTGATTGTAAGCACTTATTGATCCCCCCTAACACCCCTTCAAAAGGGGGAACCATAATCAAAGTCCCCCTTTCTAAGGGGGATATGAAAGTATTTGATACATCAATAGGGACTTTTCAAACATCCTCTAAAAGGACTAGCCGATAATCTTCTTTTCTAAAAAATCGTAGTATTAAACTTGTATAACGTAATAAAAATAGGAACAATTAGAAAAATAAAAACTAGAAAATTGAGGAAAGTAAGTTAAGTAAGAAAAGTTGGATCTTTTTTATAATCCGTTGACAAGCTATTAAATAAACTGTTATTGGTAAATACATCTCAAACACAAATTGTCTACATATTTCTGGAGGAAGTTATGGCTAGTATCAATCGATTTAGTTTCAAATCTACCTGTAGTCAAAAAGTTATTGTCGAGGAACTGATAGATGGTGAATTAAAGGGAATAGTGGGGGGTGAAACATTGTCTTTTTCAAGTTCAGATATACCTGCGGACGGAACTGTTATCATTGAGCTATCCACTGAAGACAAGCAGACTGGAAATGAAAGAACAGTCAAAAGAAAGACAAAGAAGACTGTGGGTGAAACAACAGAAATAACGGAACAAGTATTGAAGTACGTTAATGGAGTTCAGGTTCCCTAGCTATATAGAGATAGAGCAACAAGATAAGGATGTGTAGATGTGGGATTAAGTTGTGGAAGTGTGATGGAGATGGAGAAAAGGGGCGTAGGCTATCGAAGTACCAGCTAGAATGAAAATATTAGCCTGGATAGGTTGCAGTTTTTCTAAAAATTTATTGATTGAAGAGAGTACTGTAAATTCATTCTTCGTTGTTGCTCAAACGATGTCTGCTACAACTCCAAATTTTACACTTCTGTTCTATCTAAGCTCGACTTTATCCAAAATTAAGAACTTATTCTCCTTATAGGGCAAAAACTCTAGCTTTTTGGCAAAAACTTTTTCCATGTCACTGATTCACAGTGAAATCGAAACAGTAAAACTACCACCACATATAGGTTTCAGCAAAGCGCGAGCGCATTGCTATAAAATGGATAAAGTCAAGCTAATACCCTATTGTTCAATTAATTCTGTACGACTACTTATTGTAGTATTTTCCAAACAATTAAGATACAAAATCTCAGCTTGAAAGCCACATAAGGCTAAGATTCTCGATTTCTTTAAAGAAGTCGGGAATCTTGTTATTTGCGAATAATTTAGAGTTGCTCTTTTCATGAGAAATAAGAGAGGCTGCACTGTACGCGGGTTCTCAAATTTGAGGCAACTGCCGTTTAAAGCTCTGATTTTAGATTTTGATATTAGCTCTATTTTTATATAGCAACCCTATTTGATTTCTGAGAATTTGAGATTGCTGTAATCATCTGTAATCCACTTTTAGCAAGGGTAACAGCGATTATCAGTGAGTAAATTTTCTTACATTCATTTAGGATTGCTATATATTTTGTAGTACATGTAATTAACTTTCAAAGAACTTTGTTTGTAAATTTAGCGTCTACTCTACTTTTAGTATCTCAATAGTTTATATAACCATATTACTATTTTTAGTATTTCTACTTTTCTTACTTTTCTTACTTTACTTATCTTGCTTTTATTACTCTGAGTTTATCCATATCTTAATAACATTTAAAAATGCTAGTCTTTAAAATTATTGCTCTGAACTTTACTATTTCTTCATAAAAAGTTCGTTCAAAAAAGTGTATTGTTTAAACATAGAGAAATTCCAACAAACAACCAATAATAAATGTCTTTAGATGTACTAATTTAGTACTTTCTAAAGACAAGGTTAACAAAAACTCAGCAGATACTCTTTTTTAAGTATCTAAATTATTTTGTTATCCATAATTGTTGGTTAAGTAAAGAATTTCACTATCCAAATAATCATTTTGTACAAGGAAGTAATTTTATGTCAGTTGTAACACTTGAGAAAGAAACCCTCGTAGTAATGACAGAGTTAGCTGATGAAGAAATCAGTGGAGTTGTAGGCGGCGGAGACTATTTCAAAGCGAAAAAAGTAGATATCGATGTCGACAATAACAATGACGTTGACATCAAAAAGATAGGCAAAAACTCTAACGTAACGATAGTCCAGCAAAATGCTACCGCAATATCATTCAATGGAAATGCTATCGCTAAAAATGAGTACAGCGCCGACAAGGCGTGGGTGAGATATTAGTCCTGCTGATTATAGTGGGTACTAAGTTATCTCCCTAGTACGCTCTGCATTGAGTTATCAACTCAACAAAAGTCACTTTAACAGTTTGTATTGCCAAAAATTTGTCTATCATGATTTGTATCATCGCTACAAATCACAACAGCACTAAGCTAATAAGCATGCAACTTACACATTATTTCGTTAAGACCCTTATAAACCAGTAGTCCTTTGCCAATTGCTACCAACAACTGACAAAGGATTAGAGACGACCCTTACGAATAAGTGTACATACATCTTATAACATAGTGGTCTGACTATTTCTGGCATCACAACTTACAACAACGTTATGCGAACATTGGCGGGTGTAAGCTGGATAATATGAAAGGTCAAAGGGTAAGCGACCATTCTTTATTATCCCTTACTTCTTACCTACCCGTCAATGTTTTCGTGTAAAGATTACAAAATTGTTACATTAACGGAAGTTAGTGTAATTTTTGGTTGAGTGACTGAAAGAATTTCGCTAGACCAAATTCATTTTGTAGATGGAAGGATTTGTTATGTCTAACATCACTCTTGAACAAGAAGAGCTTGCAGTTATGACAGAGTTGGATGACGAAAAAACAGTTGCCCTCGTAGGAGGAAGGCTTTGGGAACCACCAAAATTGGAATTACCAAAATGGAAACTACCGGCCCTACCATATCCTCCATCAGAAAAACCTTACGATGATGCTTCCATAAGCATAAAGATTGGTGGTCTAAAGATTGGCGATCTAATTAATATTAAAGAGCTACTTAATATTCAGATCGACATCTGAACGAAGGACAAATGATATAGCAGTCCTAAATGATACGTGAGAATGAATCAAGGCTAGAAATACTTGTAAAAGGATTTTTATCTTAGGATTTTCTCACGAATGATTCGGGATTACTATAGAAAGCGACGCTTACAGTTAAGTAGACCTTTCACTAGTTCTGTAAACTCTGTTTTCTACTATGGTGTAAAGGTGTGATGGTGTAGAGGGATTAATATTTAAGTTTGAGTAAAAGTATTTTCCCTAAACCTTTACACCCTTTTTTAAATGCTGTGAAAAGTTGGCTGAATTTCTCCTGAAGTTATGAGCTAAGGCTTCTTTGCTTAGAATTAAATTCATGTCTAAAAAAATCAAAAATTTAAAAATATTTAATTTCTAATTTTCCGATTTCTCATAAGATGATATGATATATTAACTTACATTTTTGAGTATTAATACTGTCAAATAAGCAAACAATTGTATTGCGTATTTTCTATTTAGACTGCAACTCCTAGCGATCGCAGCAGCAGTATTGTACTCACTCAAAACTGTTTTTTGTTTTCATTCCCATAGAGATTGGGACGGTGTTTGGTGGTTAGGCAAAAAAGCGACCTGTTCCGCAAAGAAGCTTTAGAGCGTGCTTCTTCGCCTGAAGAACTAGATCAAATCATGCAGGTAGTCAGCCCGAAAAAGTGGCTACCTCTAGTTGCTGTTGGTTCGTTGGTGGCAACGGGGCTAACTTGGAGTTTTTTAGGTCGAATCCCAATTACAGTGACGGGTACTGGCATAATAGTCTATCCCAGTACAATTACCTCATTCCAGTCACCGATCGCAGGTAAATTGCGAACAATCAACGTTCGGGTTGGGGACTTTGTAACTAGAGGAGATGTGTTGGCGACGCTAGACCAAAGCGAACTGATCAAACAGCTACAACTAGTACGCTCTAAATTAGAACAACTACAAACAGAAGATCGCGCTGCTAGCTTAGTGCAACTACAGCGGCAAAACGCAGACAAAGAAGCCATTAAACAGCAACGCTTATCTTTAGAGCAAAACCTTCAGGCGGTACAGAAGCTCACCCCGATTTTAAGAGAGAAAGGGCTAAACTCGATTCAACGCGATCGCGCCAACCAAACCCAAAGCTTACAAGCACTGCGGGATCTGTTGCCTACCTTCAAACAGAGATTGGACAACCGCCAGCAGCTATTGAAGCAGGGAGCAATTTCTGGCGATACAGTCCTACAGTCACAGCAAGACTACTTAAATGCTGTGACACAAATTAATGAAGCCGAATCGCAACTCAAGCAACTAGATGTCAAGGAAGCAGATGCACAACGACAATACCTAGAGAACTTGAACTCAATTAAAGATTTGCAAGCTCAGTTAAAACAACTAGATAGCAAACAGGCGACTGCGGCGCAACAAGATTTAGAAACCCTAACCAACCGCAAAAAAGAAATTCAGGAAGTCCAGCGCAATATTGCTCAATTAGCACTGCAACTATCGAGCAACAGCTTAGTCAAGAGCAGTTACTCCGGACGAGTTTTAGAAATCTCGGCAAGTCCAGGACAGGTTGTTTTACAGGGTACACCCATAGGAGCGATCGCCGCACAACAGCGATCGGCTCAACCTGTAAGTGTGGCATTTTTTCCCGTTGGCGATGGTAAGCAAATTCAACCAGGGATGAAGTTACAAGTTACCCCTAGTACAGTCCAACGCGAACGTTTTGGTGGCATCATTGGAGCTGTCACAGAAGTTTCAGCTTTTCCCGTGACTAAAGAAGGTGCATTAAGTGTAGTAGGCAATTCCGAATTCGTAGAAGCTATTATGTCACAAGGGCCACAGATGCTAATTACTGCGCGACTGCAACCAGACACTTCGACGTTCAGCGAATATAAATGGTCTTCTTCCCAAGGGCCACAGATGAAAGTCACTTCTGGAACTACCACCTCAGTACAAGTCACTGTGGAAGAACGCGCCCCGATTACTTTTGTCCTGCCGATTCTGAGATCCTGGAGTGGCATTTCGTGATATTGCGATGAGGGAGACAAATCAATTAAAAATTAAAAATGAAGAATCTATACTTCTGCCTCCTGCCTCTTGTACAGACGCGATTAATCGCGTCTCTCAGATAACGCCGATTTTCAAGGAGAAAGATTTAGACTTCATTCAACGCGATGCCTACGGCGGGCTACGCCTACGCACCAACCAAAAGTAACTTTCATATCAATAAATTCAGCCAAAGTCCAAGTTTTAAAAATATTTTTATGTTCTGGCGAAATCTGCAAAATATATTAGGGCGCTTGCGTAAAAACAAGCGGTGTCGCACTCCTACTCTGCTGCAAATGGAAGTAGTAGAATGCGGTGCTGCTGCTTTGGGAATTATTCTCGGTTACTACAACCGCATTGTCCCACTGACGGAACTGAGGCAAGCGTGCGGTGTCTCGCGAGATGGAGTTAGTGCCTTAAATATCTTGAAGGCTGCCAGAAATTATCGACTCAGCGCTAAAAGCTTTAAAACCAACTTAGCTGGCTTGTTGCAGTTAAAATTTCCCTACATTGTATTTTGGAACTTTAACCATTTTTTAGTAGTAGAAGGAATAACCAAACAGCGAGTTTATCTCAATGACCCTGCTACTGGACGGCGCATCGTCTCCTTGGAAGAATTCAGCGGCGCTTACACGGGTGTGGTGCTAGTTCTAGAGCCTGGTTCAGAGTTTCAACGCGGAGGACGCAAGCCTAGTACAATCTTAGCTTTATGGTCGCGGTTGCGAGGCTCCATTGGCGCATTACTTTACTGTGTGCTGGCAGGATTTCTGTTAGTAATTCCTGGACTGGCGCTACCTGCATTTTCCCAGGTATTTGTAGACAACGTATTAATTGAGCATCGATATGAGTGGTTGCGTCCCTTAATTTTAGGCATGATCTTCACAGCCGGACTCAGTGGATTTTTGACGGTGCTACAGTTGCAGTTTTTGCGTCAAATGAAAATTAAGTTGTCCGTGGGCATGAAGAGTCGTTATCTGTGGCACATTTTACGCCTACCCGTTAGTTTTTACGATCAGCGGTATGCTGGGGAAATCAGTAGCCGTATGCAACTCAACGACAGCATCGCCGACATGCTTTCGGGTGAGTTAGCAACTACAGCGATCGCAGCAGCATCAGTATTTCTATATGTAATAGTGATGTTGCAATATGATGTTGTACTAACTTTAATTGCGATCGCCTTTGTCGTTATCAACCTTACTGCCTTGCAGTGGGTGAGAGGGCGGCGCGTAGATGCCAATATTAAACTCATCCAAGAAGAGGGAAAAGTTCGCGGCGTAGAAATTTCTGGTCTTCAGAGTATGGAGACGCTAAAAGCATCTGGCTTAGAGTCAGATTTCTTCTCCCGCTGGGCGGGTCACTATGCCAAAGCCATCAACACCCAGCAGGAATTAGAGGAAACAAACCAGACAATAGGTGTTTTACCATCTTTTCTCTCAGCGATCGCTTCCATGTTGCTTTTAGTTGTAGGTGGTTTGCGAGTCATGGATGGAGCCTTGAGCATCGGCATGTTAATAGCCTTTCTCGGCATGATGCAAAGGTTTTTCGCCCCAGTCAGTAATCTCATCAGCCTAGGAAGTGAACTCCAAGAAATGGAAGGTAATCTGACTCGCCTTGATGATGTCTTACGTAACCCCATCGATCCGCAGTTGGAGCAGGGTAAGAAGAGAGCAGGGGGGGCAGGGGAGGCAGGGGGGGCAGGGGAAGAAAATACTTCTTTGTCTCTCTCACTCCCTCACTCTCTCACTCTCTCATCTTTTTATCCTCTGCCTAAACTCCAGGGGTATGTTGAATTACGCAATGTGACATTTGGCTATAGTCAAATTGCCCCACCACTAATTGAAAATTTTAATCTTTCGCTCAAGCCAGGACAGCGAGTTGCCTTGGTGGGTGGGAGTGGTTCTGGTAAGTCTACTGTTGCTAAACTTTTATGTGGGCTGTACGAACCGTGGCAGGGAGAAATTCGATTCGACGGCAAACCTCGAGAGCAAATTTCTCGCCAGGTACTAGCCAATTCTATTTCTGTCGTAGAGCAAGAGATTTTGTTATTTGCTGGCAGCGTCAGAGACAACTTGACGCTTTGGGATACTACCATACCTGACAGTCATCTTGTCCGAGCTTGTCAAGATGCAGCGCTTCACGATGTAATCCTTTCACTGCCCGGAGGCTATCATGCTGACCTTTTGGAAGGTGCTACTAATTTAAGTGGTGGTCAGCGACAGCGGCTAGAAATTGCCCGCGCTTTGGTGAATAATCCCAGTATCCTGATCGTGGATGAAGCCACCAGCGCTCTGGATACCGAAACAGAAAAGACCGTCACTCGTAATCTGCGGTTGCGCGGTTGCACTTGCATCATCGTGGCGCATCGACTCTCGACCATCCGAGATTGTGATGAAATTATTGTCCTCGATCGCGGCAAGATAGTCCAACGGGGAAGCCATAAAGAATTACAACAAGTTGAAGGGCCGTATTTACAATTAATTCGTAATGAGGGAGCAGGAGAGCAGAACAGGGGAGCAGGGGAAGAAATTACTCCCTTGTCCCCCTTGTCTATTTTGTCTCCCTCATCTCCCTCATCCCTCTTGTCCTTCTCAAACCTCAAAGGACAACATTATCGTTTTCAATGCAATGAATCGCTACTGCTAGATGACCCCGAGACAATTTGGTTAGTGAAATCTGGTTACTTGGCGCTATTTGCGATCGCAGTTAATGATGGCATTCCAGAAGGCACCCGTCGCTATTTATTTAGTAGCACAGCAGGACAGGCGATGTTTGCCACTGCACCAAGTTTAGAGGGCAAGCAGCAAGAGATTTTAGCAGTGTCGCTAGAGGAGACAGAAATTTTCAAAGTATCCAGAGCCGACTTTAACCAGTTGTTTGCTGGCGCTAATAGAGAAGTAGTAACTCTGATAGAACGGTGGATTTATCAATTATGTTCAGTACTTGCTGGCATTACTACACCAACGACACCAACATCGCTTGCTGGAATCCACCACTTCTCCTTGGTCGAAGACCAAATCTACCAGCCGCATCAAATATCGTGGGTGCAAATTCTCCAAGGGCGCGCTAGATGGATGGGATTTGAGGAACTGCCGTTAACTTCTGCCTCTGGAATGTTGCCTTTAGCTGCAAACATGTGGTTACAAGCAGATAACACTGTAGAGTTGCAAAGTGCTAACACCGCAGAAATCGAAGATATAAATTCCTTGTTATGTGGTTTGTCCCAACTCCAAACCTACTTCCTTCACTGCATTAATCTGCTGCAACGGCAGGAAATGGATGCAGAATTGCTGAGATTTCAAGCTAGGGAACGTCTTGAAAGCCAAGTGATGCAAGAGACGTTAGCAGAATTAGCATCTGTATTACCACAGTCAAAGTCAGACAGGCTAAATAATAGTTTAGGATTTAATACTAGTCTTGATTCAACTGACCCAGACCAAGCCTTACTAATTGCTGCTGGTGCCGTCGGACGAGCATTAGGAATTAAAATTTGTCCCCCAGCTGCCTCAGAAGATTCTAATCGAGTGCAAGACCCCGTAGAAGCGATCGCCCGTGCTTCGCGTATCCGCGTGCGACGGATTCAGTTGCGGGACAACTGGTGGCAAAAGGATTGCGGTGCAATGTTGGCATTTACGCTGGCGGATAAACTGCCAGTGGCACTATTACCAGTGTCTGATACACGATACGAACTCTACATTCCTGGGGAACGAATGCCTATCTCTGTCGATGCCCGCATAGCAACAGCTCTAGCTAAGACTGCCTACGCGTTCTATCGACCTTTACCCGATAAAAAGCTGAAAACTTTTGATTTGCTTCAGTTTGCCCTCCAAGGACATTACAAAGAGCTAATTGTAGTTTTGGTAATGGGAATGACCGTCAGCCTGTTAGGAATGCTGACACCTCAAGCTACGGCTATCCTCATTGACAAAGCTATCCCAGATGCTAATCGAGGCTTGTTGACCCAAATTGCTGTTGCTTTGGTAGCTGCTGCCTTTGGCGGAATGCTGTTTCAACTAGCTCTTGGGTTTGCCACCATTCGGCTGGAAACTTTTGCCGATTCCTCTACTCAAGCCGCAGTGTGGGATCGATTGTTAAACTTGAAAGCTTCCTTTTTTCGCTCTTTTTCAGTTGGTGACTTGGATTCTAGAGTCACAGCTATTAGTCAAATTCGCCAGAGACTAGGTAACACAGTCTTAAAAACAATCTTCTCCAGTTTGTTCTCGCTACTGAATCTGGGATTGTTATTTTACTACAATGTTTCCTTAGCTTTAATAGCTTGTGCAGTGGCACTGGTAAATATTGCCGTCACTATCATCTCTGGTGTTCTCATTGTCCGTAAAGTTCGCCCATTACTGGAGCTGCAAGGACAAATCTTTGGCGTGATGGTGCAGTTAATTAATGGAGTTGCCAAACTCCGAGTCGCCAAAGCTGAAGCCCGCGCCTTTGCCTACTGGGGTAAACAGTATACGCATCAACTGAAATTAATGCTGAGTACCCAAGGCATTGAAGACAGCCTCGCGGTAATCAATCAAGTATTACCTGTGTTAACCACTGCCGCCCTCTTCTGGTTTGCTACGAGCTTAATTGGGCAGTCCCAAACTCCTGGAGGAGGTGGTTTATCCACTGGCACTTTTTTAGCATTCAACGTTGCTTTTGGCACGTTTATTAATGGGGCCACTAGCTTAAGCAGCACAGTTGTGGAAGTTTTGCAAGTCTTACCCTTGTGGCAACGGGCCCAACCAATTTTGGAAGCTGAACCGGAAATTAGTTCCGCTCAGGCAGATCCGGGCAGGCTATCGGGCAAATTAGTTGTAGACCGTGTAACTTTCCGCTATCGCGACGATGGCCCCTTGACGCTGGATGATGTCAACATTCGTGCTGAACCGGGAGAATTTATTGCCATTGTTGGGCCTTCTGGCAGCGGTAAATCAACTTTATTGAGGTTACTATTGGGGTTTGAATTCCCGAAATCTGGCACGATTTACTACGACGGACAAGACTTGGCTTCTTTGGATATCCATGCTGTACGCCGTCAATTGGGTGTGGTACTGCAAAATAGTCGGTTGATGTCAGCCTCTATTTTTGAGAATATTGCCAGTGGTGCCTTGGTGACGATGGATGAAGCTTGGGTAGCAGCTCAAATGGCAGGTTTGGCGGATGACATTGCGGCGATGCCGATGCAGATGCATACAATCGTTAGTGAGGGAGGTAGTAATCTCTCTGGTGGACAACGACAACGGCTGTTGATTGCTAGGGCATTGGTGTTGAAACCCCGGATTTTGCTATTCGATGAGGCGACTAGTGCTTTAGATAACAGAACCCAGGCAATTGTCAGTGAAAGTTTACAACAGCTAAAGGTAACTAGGGTTGCGATCGCCCATCGCCTCAGCACTATTCAAAACGCTGACCGAATTTACGTACTCGCAGGTGGCAAGGTAGTGCAGCAGGGTAGTTTCGCTGAACTAGGAAATCAATCAGGGCTATTTGCACAACTCATGATGCAACAGTTGCTTTAACTGGGTTGACAGGCTAAGTACGGCTTTGTGTAAAATCGTGGCGAATTGAGGGTTAAAATTTAAATGCAAAAGGGTACAGAGGTAAACGCAAAGGCACATAAAGAATTCGCTACGTACTGCCTACCCAATGCAATGGCTCGAAAATTCAAAATCCTAAATGCTATTAGAATGCTTGTAGGGTAAGAACCGAAATTTACTTGCAGTAATTATTGGAGTACTACTGCAAGTAATTTTGATGTAAAGATGGTATGGTCAGACTTTAGTATGGCGATAGTACTTTTGTTTTAATCAAAAACAGTTGTTGATTTGCTTTTTTGATTAACAAAAACCAGAAATTAGTACATTCGTGGTACTCAAGACTAGAATAAAAGCTAAAAACGTTGAATTTACGTTGTTATCATGATACCTATCGTTATTGAACAATCGGGTCGAGGCGAACGCGCTTTTGATATCTACTCACGACTGTTACGTGAGCGCATTATCTTCTTAGGTCAACAGGTTGATAGCAACTTAGCTAACTTAATTGTTGCCCAATTGCTGTTCTTGGATGCTGAAGATCCGGAGAAAGACATTTATATGTACATCAATTCTCCCGGTGGTTCAGTGACGGCCGGTATGGGCATTTTTGACACAATGAAGCACATTCGTCCAGATGTCTGTACCATTTGTACTGGATTGGCGGCAAGTATGGGTGCTTTTCTTCTTAGCGCTGGTGCTAAGGGTAAGCGGATGAGTCTACCCCATTCTCGGATTATGATCCACCAACCTCTTGGCGGCGCACAAGGACAAGCGACTGATATTGAAATTCAAGCGCGGGAAATTCTGTACCACAAGCGGCGGTTAAATGAATATCTAGCAGAACACACTGGTCAGCCAATTGAGCGCATTGCAGAAGATACCGAACGCGACTTTTTCATGTCGCCAGAAGAAGCCAAGGAATATGGCTTGATTGACCAAGTGATTGACCGTCATTCTGCTGGTAGCCGTCCAGCAGTTGCTGTTGTCGGTTAAATAGTTGTCAGTAGTCAGTTGTTAGTTGCTACTGACTGCTGACTATTGCTCGTTAACCCCCTGCTGAGTCTGGCTGAGATTCTAAGTATCTTAAGAAATCTAATAATTCTTCTTCTGTTAATAAAATACGCGATCGCTTGCCATACATTTCAATCAGATAATATCGTCCCCACTCTACTGTCCAGCCTAAACGCTGCATTTCAACATCGGTTTTAATCACTAATTCAGAAAAATCAATCGGTTCAGTTTCTGCTTGGATTTCCTTTAATTCTTCACTTGGTCTGGATTGGGATTCAGGAGCAATAGTGTATGAAAAGAAATTTGGTGTAGGTTCAGATTCTAAATATCTAAGGAGATCTAGTAATTCTTCAGTGAGTAAATAGCAAGCTTGGTTGGCGTAGGTATTAAAGAGATATTCCTGTTCTTGCTCTCCTGTCCAACATAATCGATCCATCTCGGTATTAGTTTTGACAATTAGATCCAAGTTAAATGGCGTAGGTTGAGACTCTAGGTATTGAAGAAAGTCCTGCAATTCTTCTTCTGTGAGTAAATATCGTCCCAGCTTACCGTATGTTTTTTTGAGATAGTGACGGCATTCCTCTTTTCTCCATCCTAATCTGTATAGTTCGATATCAGTTTTAGCCAATACCTCAGATAAATCTATAGGTTCCATAAATGTATTCAGGTTTCAATAGTCCATGTTATTTGTCATTAACCTTCACCAATGACAAATAACAATTGACTATTAACTAATTAAAATCCCGCTACTGGGTCTGGTTGAGATTCTAGGTATCTCAAGAAATCCAACAATTCTTCTTCGGTAAGCAAAGAGCGTCCTAATTTTCCATAAGTTTTTTTGAGATGTTCTTTTCCCTGGTCTTTTGTCCAGCCTAGGCGCTCGATTTGGACATCAGTTTTCGCAAGTATATCGGATAGATTCACTGGTTCAGCTTTCTTCTTTTTCTTGCTAGCCCCTGTCAAATTACTCACATTGTCTTGAGAACTATAACTACGCGGTGTAAATGGTGTGACATTACTGGCAGTAGTACTAGGAAAAAGTGGAGTTTCTAACTGGTTGTCAGACATCATATCTAAGTTTTCGACTGGGGGATCGAATTCTATTTCGCGATCGCTAGTTACGGTAAAACTTGGATTTAAATCTTGGCTATAGGTATCACTTTTACTAGTGCTTTGTGTGTTGCTTGTTACTACATCTGCTTTAATATTCTGTTCCTTGACAGGTGGTATGGATATTTCTTTACTATTGACCCCTGACCACTGACTACTGCCAAAATCCTTATCTGTTGCAGAGGAATAAGTCTTATTCAATCCCACTGTTGTTTTCAAGTCGGGATTTGGTTGTGCTTGCTGTGATGAAGTTTTTGGAGAAGATTCTACCGTCGCTTGTGGCGAACTGGTTATTCCCAAAACCATCAGCGCCCTAGTTCTGGCTTGGTCTTCTGCTACTTCTATGGTTTCTGCTGCTGCCATACCAGTAGCGCGGGTTACACCTTCTATTTGTACGCTTGCCCGGACAATATATTTTCCTTGAAAAATTTGTACTAATTCCGAAATTAAATTGCCGTTGGGATACAAGCTCTGGAATTGAGCCAACATAATACTGCCACCAATCTAAGTCTGCTGAATAACGGGGTTGATGCTACCTGTGTGTCCCAGTACATAATCGCCCCTTGTTGATATTTTCTCCTATCCAAGTTACTAAAAAAGCTTTGCTAGATTTGAAACCTTAATAGAGATAGAGGCATTTTAATTTTACGTCTCCAACTCCTCTATGGACAGAAAAAGATGTAACGATAAGTAGACTACTTTTTTTCTGTGTCGCTGATTTCTCTTTTGTCTTTGTGCAAAAAATTCTTTATGGGCACCATCTTTTAGGAGTTTAACCCAAAGCGATCGCTCAAGATTTAAAATTGCCTACATAGGCAAAGGCAAAAATTTCTGGCGATCGCATCGCTTTTTGTGTACTGTTTGTGCGTCGATTCTGTGTTCCAATTGTAGCTGTAGCAGTTTTTTCAGCCAATTTTTGGCGATTGCTGACTTATGCTAAGTGGTCTTGCCTTCAATGCTATACTGATTACCCAATTCTATATCCGGAACTATTTCCTGGAAGTGCGCTCTAAATCTACAATAATGGAGATAAGGTTCGCCCTCACTGCTTGTTAAGCTGCTTAACCAATTGTTACCGATTCTACATGTGGGAAAATTGGATTTATCAGCGGTTTCTCCTAGTTAAAAATCAGAGTCTAATGGCGTAAGAGTACCTTTAAGCTAGACAATCAAACACCTGTGGTTTCCCCTGATAACGCTTTTGAGCTGCGTGGAGAGTTACAACAACCCACCCTCTCAAAAACCCGTCGCGTAATGACCAAGTGGGGCAATCCCATTAGGTAGACTTTTTGAGTTTGGTTAGGTGAAGAGACTTTAACGCAGGCGAACTCTGAAATTGTTGTGCAGTGAGAAGTTCTAGGGTCGGCTTCCTTCCCTGGAATCAGAACCCTTCGTTTCCAGCTAGTGGAAGAAGGCGAAAGTAGGGGAGCAGAGGGGAGGACACTTCCGTGCGGTTCGGGGGTCGCAGTCTTGGCGGTTCCCGTCGATTGCGATAGCGTAGCGTTAGCGACGTTAGGAGTGTCACCCCCGAACCCGAAGGGGGGTTCCCCCGTTGAGGAGCCAGTGCGTTGGGGAGACAGCGTTGTGGGCGGGTTTACCGACTTGAAGCGACTGTCGTCGGCTCTGCCGACTTGAAGTAACTGGCGTGAAAGTGTCCGTTGCAGAGGGGCAGAGGGGCAGAGGAGAAATAACAACTGACCACTGACAACTAACTCCTAACTCCTGTACAGACGCGATTAATCGCGTCTCTACTCCTAACTCAGCAACGCCAGTTGCTACAACGCAGGAAACCTCCTCAGCACTCAACACTGATGATGCACTAGTGTCTGTAAGCCACAAGAGGGAATACAGGAAAGAACCAGAGTAAACCATAAATGATGTTTTGACCAAAGGTCGGTTCACTGCATGGAATTTTCAATCGCTACACTCCTTGCCAATTTCACTGATGATAAATTGGTAGCTCGTAAAGTTTTGGAAAAGAAACTTGGTTGCGAGGACGAAGCTAGTTTACAAAAACTTCACATTGCCTTGGAAGTCCTAGAAAAAATTGGCATTTTGGTGAAAGAACGCGGCAAGTATCGCCGGGTGACAGAAGAGGGAACGATCGAAGCAAAGCTACGTTGTTCTAGCAAAGGTTTTTGCTTTGCCATTCAAGATGTGGAAGGAGCCGAAGATATTTATATTCGCGAAAGCCATCTCAGTAATGCCTGGAATGGCGATCGCGTTTTGGTGAGAGTTCTCAAAGAAGGTAGTCGCCGCCGTTCTCCAGAAGGAGAAGTCAAGCTGATTTTAGAACGTTCTAATCACACTTTACTGGCACGGATTAAACAAGTAGAAAGCGGTTTTCGGGCAGTACCTCTAGATGACCGACTGCTGTTTGAACTTAAAATCCAAACAAACGGCATGAAATTGGAAGAGGCAATCGACCACCTTGCACATGTAGAAGTCCTACGTTACCCCTTAGCACAATATCCTCCTTTGGGTCGGGTGGTGCAAATCCTCGGTAGCGATGCCGAAGCCGCTGCTGATATTGATTTAGTAACATGTAAACATGACTTATCCCGTAGTTTCCCAGAAGGAGTGCAAGAAGCAGCAGCAAGATTGCCCAAAAAACTGCTAAAAGCAGACCTGAAAAATAAACTGGATTTACGCAAGTTATTTACATTCGCCATCGCCGGCAACAACGGAGATGCCAAAGCGATCGAAAATGCTTTGAGTTTGGAAAAAACTGTCACTGGAAATTGGCTTTTGGGCTTTCACGTTGCCGATGTTTCTCACTACGTACAACCTGACGAACCTTTAGATAGAGAAGCACTCAAGCGTGGTAGGTCGGTGTACCTCGGAGAATTAGTGCTGCCAATGTTGCCAGATACTGTAACAGAACGCTGTTCTTTGGTGCCTGGAAGCGATCGCCTGGCTATCTCATTTTTGATTACAATCGATCCCGAATTGGGACAAGTGTTGGATTGGGAAATGCAACCCAGCGTTATTAACGTCAAAACCGCACTCAGTAGACAAGACGCAGAAGCCATTCTCCAAGATAAATCTTCAGGAGCATCACAAGAAGTAGTTGAGCTGCTGCAAGAATTAGATAAATTACACAAAGCTGTCAAACAGGTACGATTGGCTCGTGGTAGCTTGCAATTGAATCTGCCTTCTAGCCAAAACCCCTACCATGATGAGGGGATTTTGGGGGCTGTAGTCGTGAATGACTTACCTATGCGATCGCTATTAACAGAGTTGGTGCTGCTAGTCAATGAACTGATGGCCAATCACCTGAGTGCTTTAGGTGTTCCCGCTATCTGGCGAGTCCAAGGTACACCCGATCCCGAAGATGTCCAAGAAATGCTGAAATTGGCGATCAATTTAGGCGTAGAACTGTCATTAGAGCCAGAAGTAGATATTCAACCACTAGATTATCAACATTTAACTAGAGCTTTTGCTGAATCGCCATCAGAGCAAGTTTTAACTTATCTATTACAGGATACGCTCAAGCCAGCTGCCTACAGCACCACTAAAGGACTGCACTTTGGTTTGGCACTACAGCAATACACCCACTGTAGTTCCCCCTTGCGGCGCTATCCAGATTTGCTCATGCAAAGAGTGTATTATCAGCTACTAGAACACGGACGCGATCGCCGCAACACCCGTGTCAAAGAACGAGTTAACCTGCGTCACTCCTCAAGCCACGGGGAAATTAACTGGAACGTCCTCCCCCCAGAATTGCAACAAGAACTACAAAGCGATTTGACTAGGGTGATTATCCAGATTAACGATCGAGAAAAAGAAGTTCAAGAAGCTGAAGCTGATTTAGCAGGATTGCAAAAAGCCCAACTGATGAAACAGCGTATTGGTCAAGTGTTTCAAGGCGTAATTACTGGCGTACAATCCTATGGCTTCTTTGTCGAAATTGAAGTACCAGCAGCAGAGGCAAAGGTCGGTAGCAATCCAGGTGTACCTTTACGGGTAGAAGGATTGGTACACGTCAGTTCGCTCAAAGACGATTGGTATGAATATCGCGCTAGACAACAAGCACTGTTTGGTCGCAAAAATCGCGCTTCTTATAGACTAGGCGATCGCGTAGCCGTACAAGTTAAAAGTGTTGATTACTATCGCCAGCAAATTGATTTAGTCACCGTCGGCAGTGATGGTGTACCCAAAGGATTGAGTATTGGTGATGTTAATGGCGATGTATCAGATATCTACCTACCAAACGATATGGAACCTGACGATTTAGATTCTTATGGTGATGATGAATAAGGGGGACTGGGGATTAGGAGAGCAAGGGAAGCTGGGGAAGAAAAATTCCAAATACCACTGACAATTGACTACTGACTCATTCCCAATTCCCAATTCCTAATCCCTAATAAAATCGCGTGTTACATCACACTAAGCCTCTTATAGTGGGCATATCAGGTGCATCTGGTCTAATCTACGCTGTTCGCGCTCTCAAATATTTACTTGCAGCGAACTATGAGATTGAATTAGTTGCTTCTAAATCAACATACATGGTTTGGCAAGCGGAACAGGATATTCGGATGCCAGCAGAACCCGCAGGGCAAGAGCAATTCTGGCGAGAGCAAGCTGGAGTAGCTCTTGCAGGTAAACTACGCTGCCATCCCTGGAGTGATGTTGGAGCCAATATTGCTAGTGGTTCCTTTCGTACCCTAGGGATGATTATCATGCCATGCAGTATGAGTACAGTGGCAAAGCTAGCAGTTGGTTTGAGTTCCGACTTACTAGAACGAGCAGCGGATGTTCAGCTCAAAGAAGGACGAAAGCTAGTTATCGTTCCTCGGGAAACGCCTTTTAGCCTGATTCACCTGCGTAACTTAACTACTTTGGCAGAAGCTGGAGTTAGAATTGTCCCTGCCATTCCCGCTTGGTATCACAATCCTCAAACCATTGAAGATTTAGTTGATTTTGTAGTTGCCCGTGCTTTAGACCAACTAGATATTGACTGCATTCCAATTCAGCGGTGGCAAGGTCATCGTTAAAGTATGAAGTATGAAGTGTGAAGTATGAAGTAGAAATTATTCATACTTTATTCTTCATCTATCATTCTTTATCCTTTATCCTACCTTTCGGGAACGGCAAGGCCGTACATCCTTTCTTATGGCTGTAATTCGCTTAATTCTGTTGGTAGCTGTACTGGGAGGACTAACACTGTTGTTAGTTCAAAATTGGTCACCTGTCCTATCGCTAGTATTTTTAGGTATGCGAACTCAACCATTACCACTAGCAATGTGGATTTTGTTCAGTACTACCGCTGGAGCTTTGACTTCTGTATTAATAACTACCTTGTTTAAATTGTCAAATTATTTTGGGGGACAACGTCAAACCACGTTCAGGTCAAGAGCGAGTTCACCTCGTGCAGCTAACCGTACAGAACCCACGCCTCCCCCTTACACCCCGCCACCGCCAGCTAGTAAAACAGAGTACGCTACTAGTGAAAAGTTTGATGATTGGGAGACAAACAGCAATGCAGACGATGATTGGAACTTTGACGAAAAGCCAACACAAGCACCTAACCCCAATCCTAAAACTCAACCGTTTCGAGACTCTCAAACCTACGAACGCCAACAAGAACCTCAAAGCAGTTCTCAATCTGGTTCAGTCTACTCCTACAGCTATCGCGAGCCCAAAAATACTGCGGCAGGAAAAACGGAATCTGTTTACGATGCTGATTACCGGGTAATTATCCCACCTTATCAACCACCGATTAATAATCAAACCGATAATACTGATGATGATTGGTCATTTTTTGAGGACGACGATGAGGATGAAGACAAGCCCTCCCGTCGTTGAGAGATAGGGTATTACGTATCTACTTAATCCCACATTGTTCGCGGGACTCTTGCTTGACTTTACCGTTCATGGCAGCTTCCTGCAAAGTCATGAAAGCATTAAAATCTTGCTGTCGTAGTTGATTTTCTGCTTCAACCGTCAAATAGCCGGTTGCTAAAGCTTGTTGCACAACGTCACGAATTCGAGCCATGGTTGATGCCTCTTACATACCACATTGATTCATTTGAGCGTACTCGGGTGGGTTATGCAGTAGTTTTTGTGCCTAAACCTTCAAATTTGCAAACCTTTTTTGTACAATGTCAGAGAGTCAGTCATTTTTTACACCATTAGTTGCAATATCTATTGATTAGAGCCTGCTATAACTAAATTTTAGAAGTTATAAGCATAGTATTGTGTACCACTGAAATTTATCCACCAGAGAGAGTCCTGCTAGTTTGTGTTGACAGAATTTGTTCTCTTAAAGTTTCAAACAAGCTTTATTAAATTTCCGTTAAGCCTAAAGATACCTAACCAACAACTGCTAAGTCACCTAACGCAAGTTATTAAATTCGTTATAAATTCATCTTTTATTTATTCAGACTTCATCGAAGAATCGTTAGGATATTGCCTGGGTTACAATTAATACATAAATAAAATGGCAGCAAATGATTCAAATCAAATAGAAGAGGAATTTGTAGAAGCTAAAAATAATTGGGAGTTAGAAAAGTTATACGTAGATTTGGCATCAACAAAAGGAAAAGCTCTAACACCTGTAGAAAAAAAATTCCTGAGAGGTTTGCTTTGTGGCTGTAGTCCTGCGGAAATTGCAAGTATAGTTTATCAAAGTCGCAGTAGCAGTACTGTAAGAGTTTATCTATCTAATGGATTATATAAATATATCGAAGAAATGCTAAGTAACCAAGCAGGATACTCAGTCAAAGTCAAAAATTGGAGTCGCGTAACTCATTTATTAGAAAAAGCAGGGTATAAAAAAGGTAGGTTGCAATTACAACCAACAATTAACGTTAGAAAAGCGCAGAAAGAACAAGAAACTGATTTAGTAAAAATTCGATCGATCCAAATCCAAGATTGGGGCGAAGCAATAGATGTTGGTGGGTTCTACGGACGGACGACAGAACTGGCAAAAACTCAACAATGGATTGTGCAAGAGCGCTGTCGGCTATTAGTACTCTTGGGTATGGGTGGAATTGGTAAAACCGCTTTTTCTGTCAAACTAGCACAGGAAATTCAAGACGAGTTTGAATATGTTATCTGGCGATCGCTACGTCTTGCCCCTACCTTAGAGGTAATTTTAGATCGATTAATTCAAATTTTATGCCCGAAGATAGATACACAGATCGCGCAAACAGTAGATGACAAGATTTCCCTATTAATAAATTGTTTGCGTTCTTCACGTTGTCTAATTGTTTTAGATCGTTTTGACTCGATTTTAGTTAGTGGCGAAAATAATGAGGAAATAGAATATTCTACTACGTCTAGCACTAACCCAAGTATAAAAAACGATTCTTTATCTTACCTTTTATCTCCAATTCAATATCGTCAAGGATACGAGATTTATGGTGAGTTGATTAGACGAGTGGGAGAGTCACAACATCAAAGTTGCTTAGTGTTAACTAGTCGAGAAAAAACTCAAGAAATTACCTCTTTAGAAGGAGAAAAGCTACCCGTTCATTCCTTAAAGTTGACAGGCTTAAGTAAGCCAGAAAGTCTCTTAATTATTGAAGCTAAAGGCTTTACTAACATCTCAGAAGATGAGAGTCGAATCTTATTTGACTGGTATGCTGGTAATCCTTTATTTATTAAATTAGTTGCTACCGCTATTCAAGAACTATTTGGCGGCAATATTGACGAGTTTCTCAAACAGGATACTGTGGTTTTTGGGGACATTCGAGCAACTTTAGACGAGCAGTTCAATCGCTTGTCTCACCTAGAAAAACATATGGTGTACTGGCTAGCTGTCAATCAAGATGCGGTTTCAGTGCGGAAGCTGCAAGAAAACAGCATCCCAGGATTATCACAACGATTATCACAAAGATTAATCTTGGAAGCTATGGAGTTATTACAAAAGCGCTCGCTCATTGAAAGTCAAGCATCCCACTTTTCCCTCAGTCCAGTCTTGATGGAATATGCACTTGAACGATTAATAGAGGAAAATTTTAAATTCAGCAAAGAGAAAGAGGAAAATTTATTGATGAGCCATACAATTTTTGCAACGCAACTGAAAGACTATATGGAAGAAAGTCACATAAAAGGCGGGGATTCTGCGTAAAGTAAGTCTAAGCAACTTGTAATTTGATGAATTAAATTAAATTGATAATAATATATAGCATTTCTATCTAATTTGTGAAAATTGAAAAACAAGATCCCCGACTTATCTAATAAGTCGGGGATCTTGTTTTTGACTGTTTTCAATACCGCAGCGGCGTTCCCTCCTTCAGCACTGATTCACCGCAACGAACTGGCTCCCCATGAGCGACTGCCGAAAGGCTTCCCCGTTAGCGCAACTTCATAAAGAATTAGTAAGTATTATTACAAACCTATTAGCTCTAGATCGAGGTAAAACTGTGTTATTGTGCAACGCAATTTTGTCTTTGGCTGTGGGGGTGAAAATACTTACGAGTAACAGTGTGATAATGATAATTAGATAAAATTACTGGTATTCGTAAGTTCTGAAAACAAATTTGCGAAGTATAAAAGTTGTCAAAAATTACTCTCAAATCAAAACTTATATTGCTCATCCTTATGGGTTTTAAGTTTTTACCTAATTGTGGTGGCATCTGCACTAGCCTATGCTATGCACATCATCGAAGGCTACTTATCAGCAAGTTGGGCGATTTTTTGGTGCGTAGTAGCGTTACCATTGTTTATCCTGGAATTGCGATCGCCAACTCCTATCACCCAAGCTAAACCTGAATTAAAATTACTCTTGGCATTAGCAGGAGCTTTTACCTTTGTTTTATCAACATCGAAAATGCTTGAAGGTAAATCTGTATGTCATTCTTTTGTTATTTGTATGTACTTTATGTGTAGATTTCTCTATCAAGATGAGTCAATAGTCAATTGATATTAGACTGTATATTGCCTAGGACAGTATGGTGATTGCTAATAAAAAACTTTAGAAAGAAAGTTTAGCAAAACTTCCTACCTCAAAATTGGCTTTTTACGGGTGTTTCGCTTGCTATGAAAAATATTTTTATTTGATAAAATTTACCAAAGCCAAACTATACACTACAATTTATACACACTTGTCAAATACAAAGTCGATCGTATATCTTTTTGCAATTAAGGGGCAAAATGCCCTTTGATTGACAAGTTACCCAAATTAATTATGGAAGGTCAAAAATGACTGCTTTTTCTCATATTTCAGTATTCCGGAAGACTGCTGGTGTTACTTTATCTAAGCCTGTTCAGGTAACACTTTATATGCTGTTATCTTCTTTAGTTATCTGGACTGTCTTGTTTTCCACCTATCCTGCGGCTCATAACACAACACACTCAATGCGTCACCACACCTTAGGTGTTGCATGTCATTAAATTATCATAATTCCAAGATTTTTTAGGTAGCATTAGCTTTGCTAAGACCCTTGACAAATTTATGGCACTAAAATAAAGCTAATTTTGCACCAGTGTTTTTTCTTGGAAAGAATTTTAGGTAATGTAGAGATGCTTTGTTTGACATTTCTACATTACCTTAACTTGATTTCAAATGATGTCTGTTCCATTACTAAATCCTTTGACTTGAATTACTCGACCTTGTAGTAAATATTAAGTCACTTATTTGGGAGTAAACTTAGCCTACTGCTATCAAGTATGAATTGCAAAAGGTATAAATTTTCCACAATTACCTTAAAATTTCATGAAAAAATATCGTCTGTTCGGAGTTATTAGCGCTGTTTGCATTGCGTTGTCAATTATTTATTCATTTGTTGGGGTTTCTCAAACTCCTACACCCAGAGTACAACTCTCCACGAACCCACCTCTAGAACATATTCTTCCGTTTGAAGCACAAGCAGAAAAACCACAATCTCCCATCACTCTGACGCTACAAGCTATTAATGCCGCAGGTAAACCGTTAGAAAATGCCTTAATTAGCCTAGAAATTCTGACACCCCCATCTAATCCTTTTTTGACCACAGATTTTCCGATTGTTGAGGGAACAAGATTACTACAAATGGATGCTGCTGCACCTAATGGTAAGTTAGAAATTAAACAGATATTACCCATTCGTGGCAATTATCAACTACGAGTGCATGTGTCACCTTTAGTTGCAAATGCTTTTGCTCCCTATGACCAAACCTTGAATTTGAATGTTCGGGAAAATCCAATCAAATACAAATATTTTGCTGTTATCGCAGCTATTTTACTATCAGTAGGATTATTGGGTGGTTGGATTATCGGTGGACAAGAAGAACTGCGACAAGGAGAAATTGCACCACAGTCAGTGCGTCTGTTATTAAGTGCGTTGACAGTAGTAGCGATAGTAACTTTATTGTTTATTAACATCAGTGCAGAAGTTGCCGAGGCTCATGGTAGTGGACACTCGACCAGTGCCAAACCTGTTGCACCATCGGTACAACAATCTCAAGGGTTGGAAGTCCGGATTGAGGGAGATAAAAACGCAACTGTAGGAAAACTTGCGAATTTAGCAGTACAAGTGAAAGATACTGCGACAGGAAAACCCATTAAAGATGTAGCATTGCAAGTAAAGGCGATCGCCTTAGAAGATAATTTAACAGTCTTTGCCTATCAAGGAGTTTCCGACCAAGAAGGCAAATTCACATGGCTGGAACAATTTTTTGATGGCGCACCTCACAAAGTCGAAGTGGAAGCTACTCCTCTACCGGGATCTAACCGTCAGTTTCAATCGGTGAAAGTGGCGCAGGAAATTGAAGTTGAGGGAATCGCACCGCCAATTTATGTCCGGTTGATTGGTTTATTTTACTTTACTGTTATTGTCGGTATTGGTATGGCGATCGGATTGCTAATACAGCAACGGCGAAAACCACAACTAAGAGCAGGTTCGTAACATTAGCGTTCATTGCATTGAGCAGTAATTTATAATTTCAAAGCAAGCGATCGCTTCTCTTTCCTATTTATTTTTTGTGAACCAAATATATAACTAATAGAGCAGAATAGTTTTAGTAAAACTAGACTGTTTCTATTAACTAATGGTTTATGCAAACCCTAAAAAATAAGTAGAAAGTGGTAAAGTAATTTGTTGCGATACGCTTGCAAATTTCTCAAAAATTACACTACAAAGTTTGGTTAATTTTTCAAAACCCATAGCAACGATAATAATTTAGCTAGAATGTTAGCGTATCATAAATACAGTTAACAGCACTTCAGTTGCTGCTTTTATTTGGATTTTATTGCAGTTTAGCAATAAAATATTAAATTTTTGGAAAATTTTCAAGTAAGTATTAAAAGTAATATTGACAACTTAATGATTGGAGACGCTGTTCCTGATTGCGATACATATTATATGAATCTCGGCAAAATCTAGTTTTGAACATAGATAAATATCTAATTAGTATCAAAATAGCTTAAAAAATGTCCTAATATTTGAAGATTTAATCAATATTTAGCTTTAATCTTAAATTTAAATTAATAAAACTTTATAGATTAATAAATAAGTATAATATTTAACGCAGATTATATTGTCAATCTTTCCTAAGAAACACTGTAAAATCCCCCAATAGGGCATTGAAAAAGCAATAAGAATTCTGTTTTCTATTAATTTGATGCCGTAATTAAATTATTTAAATTGTGTGAGTCAACACATTTCATATAGGGGACATCATGCATATTCCAGATGGGTTTGTTTCTCCATCAGTAGCAGCGGCTACTGGTTTGGCGAGTGCGGCAGCGCTCTTTATCGCCAGTGGGCGATCGCAAGAAGCTTTTGGTATTCGTCGCGCCCCCATACTGGGCTTAACTACTGCTTTTATTTTTGCCGCCCAGATGATCAATTTTCCTGTAGCAGGAGGTACTAGTGGTCACTTATTGGGAGGAACCTTAGCAGCGATCGTCACAGGTAGCCCTTGGGCAGGAGCATTGTGCATCGCCACAGTTTTAATTATTCAAGCTGTGTTGTTTGCTGATGGTGGCATCACAGCTTTGGGAGCGAATATTTTGAATATGGCAGTAATTGGTGTTTGGGTAGGTTGGATATTAACCCAAACCTTGCAGCGTCTATTCGGCGGGTCGAAAGGGCGCTTACCTCTGGCTGCTGGTATTGCTGCTGGTGTCAGTGTAGTCGTAGCGGCTGTAGCTTGTGCCATTGAGTTAGCCCTTTCTGGCACGGCATCCTTAGCTATAGTTTTGCCAGCAATGACAGGTGTGCATATTTTGATTGGCATTGGTGAAGGTTTGATTACTGGAGGTGTGCTGGCTTACCTAGCCACAGCACGACCAGATTTATTACCAGGAGAACAGCAGCAATTTAAAGGCTGGTTAGTGCCTGTCGTCAGCATTTTCCTCATTGCAGGTGTACTGTCACTGTTTGCCTCAGCATGGCCCGATGGCTTGGAAAGGGTTGCCGAAAACACGGGTTTCATCGGCTTAGCCGAAAAAGTGCGGGTAACTGTACCGACACCATTAGCTGACTACGGTATCGAGGGCTTGGGGCAAATTGGTACTAGTATTGCTGGGCTAGTGGGAGCTGCGGTTTGCTTTGCTGTCGCCTTTGGGCTTGCCAAGGTAGTGAAACCGAAGAATGCTTAAAATAGCTTTGCCGTTACGCTTGCATCTATCTTTAGCGATTGTCGTGGGAGCCGCCTTATTAAAGTATCATGCTTGGCTTTGGCTAGCTGTGTATGGTGCGATCGCTCTAATCTGGGCACGAGTATTGCGCGTACCAATTCCCCGTTTGGGAGGATTACTAGGTACCGAATTGATTTTCCTATCATTGCTAGCATTGCCCTTGGGATGGGAGCGAGCTAGTTTTTTGCTAGTGCGTTCCCTGGTATGTCTCATCGTCATGAATAGTTTTTTGTTAACATTGCCTCCCCATAGTTTTGGCATCGCTCTTAAAAGCTTACCCGTACCAAGAGTTTTAAAGGAAAATTTACTCTTAGCTGGGCAATACCTAGAAATTTTGCTGTTAGAAGTAACACGGATGCAGCGTAGCGCTCAATTACGAGGACTCACTGGTGCGGCTGGATGGCTGCGCTATGCCAGTGCTGCCATGATTGGAGCCTTGTATCTCCGCAGCCTGGACAGGGCAGAGCGAGTCTATGCAGCAATGGTAACTCGTGGTTACAACGGACAGTTACCGATAGATTCGCCATTAAGACCAAAAGAGCGTTTTGCCGTGCTAACAGCTTGGGCGATCGCTATTTGTTTAACTTTAACTTCCTACCTTCAGAGTGCCGTTAACAGTTAACAGTTAACAGAGCGCAGTTGTGACTCTTGAGTTGTGAATCTTGAAATCTTTAACTTCTGACCCCCAACTTCCAACCCGTAACCCCCATGCCACTGTGGTCGAGGTACAAAATTTGGTGTATGCCTATTCAAACCAAGAACCAGTATTGCGAGATATTTCTTTTACCTTAAAAGCAGGCGATCGCGTAGCATTGATGGGAGCGACGGGTTCTGGTAAAAGCACCTTGTTGGATAACCTCATCGGCTTAAAACAACCGCGATCGGGAAAAATTTGGATTCATGGCATCCCGGTAGAACCTAAAACCTTACCCCAAGTGCGTCGTTACATCGGTTTTGGCTTCCAAGATCCCAACGACCAACTGTTTATGCCCACCATCTTGGAAGACATTACCTTTGGACCGCGCAATTACGGTGTACCGCCAGCAGTAGCAATCGATCGGGCACGGCAATTATTAGCTGATTTTGGTCTAGAAGCCTACGCCAACCGTTCCGCCCACGAACTTTCTGGCGGACAAAGACGACTTGCTTGCCTAGCAGCGATTTTAGCCCTAGAACCTGCAATTCTGATTTTAGATGAGCCAACTAACGGTCTCGATCCAGCATGGCGGCGTTACTTAGCGCAAGTGCTGTTAAAATTGCCAGTGCAAGTGATGCTAATCGCCTCCCATGAACTACAGTGGTTGGGCAAAGTGACTCAACGCGCTTTGGTACTATCTGGTGGTTGCATCCAAATAGACAGCGATATTCAACCACTTCTACAAAATGGAGAAACTTTAGACCGATTAGGTTTGCCGATAGATTGGTAGGAGGCAGAGGTGCAGGGGAGCAGAGGAGAACTTACAGTAAGTCTTTCCCCTTGTCCCCCAATCCTCAGTCCCTAATCCCCAGTTGCCCATTCATAGCAAGAGCCTGCTAACCTCTTACTGGGAGTTTAAACCTTGGGAATTTATGCAAAAAGCATCTACTGCTCGCTTGGCATCCACTGGTAATCAGGCTATTACTAGCGAAGATATTAAATTACTAGTTGTCGATATAGATGGTACGATTTCTGGGCAGTCTAACACCCTAAGCGAACCTGTAAAGCAAGCGATCGCAGCAGCACAAGCACGCGGAATAAAAGTAGCGATCGCCACTGGTCGTATGTATCGCTCAGCCTTACGCTTCCATCAAGAAATTGGCTCTGTTCTGCCATTGGCTGCTTATCAAGGAGCCTGGATTCAAGACCCAGCCAATCAGAAAATACATCGACATTTGCCTGTTGCTCGTGAAGTTGCACGCCAACTACTAGATTATTTTGAACAGCCGCAGTTGCGATCGCTCCTATCTGTCCACTTCTACATCAATGACCAGCTTTATGTGCGGGAGTTAACCAGAGAAACCCAAATTTATGCACAACGTTCTGGTATTAAGCCAATTGCTGTAGGTGATTTGCGTCAAGTGTTAAATAATGAACCTACAAAGGTTCTGGCTTTGTCCGATGACACAGATGTGATTAATGAGTTGTTGGGAAATTTGCGCCGTCAGTACACACCCGCCGAACTTTATTTGACCACATCTGTTGCCACTTTCTTTGAAGCGACTAACCCCTTTGTCAACAAAGGAACTGCTGTACGTTATTTAACCGAAGAATTATTGGGATTACAAAGCACCAACGTCATGACCATTGGTGATAACTTTAACGATGTAGAAATGCTGGAGTATGCTGGCATTGGTGTAGCAATGGGCAATGCACCAACAGCAGTTCAAGCGATCGCCCAGTGGGTAGCTCCTAATGTAGAGGAAGACGGAGCCGCTACTGCGATCAAAAAATTTTTACTATCGTAAAAGCTCTTTTATCAATCTGCTTCCTATGAAATCAGAAAGGACACCGACGACTGGCCGTGTTTCGTCTCGGTGCCCTTGCTGGTTCGCTCCTCACACACCTGCTAATATAACCGAGGTGATTAAATGAGTCAATAGATATTATAAAAGTTTTTATTTTTTCCTGAGAACAACTACTCACTAATGGTACGCTCATTCAAAGCAAAATTGCGTAAGTGTTTTTTCAGTAATAAAACTCAGCAAAACTATATAATTATCAGGTAATGCTTAGTTATATCCAAGTACAAATTGGAAAATTTTTCCTATTAATCAATAAGATTTTACACGACAGTCTTGAAAAGGCTGAGTGCTGTAAATGCTTCTGTGGCTTCCCGTAGGTGGAGCTAGTACTGTGCTTCGCTTGCCAAATTTGAAGCGACTGGCGTTGCTGAGTAGCAGCGAAGAGACTTTCATCCTATGTTGTCACCGATAGTTCGTAAATGATTTATAACTCTAGCAAAGCGACAACCTTCAGTTTTTCTACTAATAAAAACCTCAATACAGACTGAGTAACCATCACCAATCCCAATCTAGCTTTGGCTAACTCTGGTGAAGAAATTTTTACCTCACCCCAAATGCGGCACTTGCTCCAGAAGTTTTCAAACGCTTGACTTAAATTTAGCCCTGCTCTTTCCCAGTTAACCGAACCATCATCGGAACATACTAAATCGTCTACCACTTGTACTAACTTGGTAATTAGGTGACTCTCATCTGGATGATTCAGGCGAAGTTTTTCATCGCAATCGAGCCAAGGTATCTGCTCTGTAAAGATTATGTTCCCCAAAGCTGGGCTAGTATCTGGCAGTGGTTCTCTAAGTTTTATCAATCCCTCTCTGTGAGCTAACCAGACCAGCGAGCAACAACGTGCATGGACGTATTGCATGGCAAACAAGCGCTCAGGATTTGAAATTTGACATCTGGAATTTTGAATTAAATTTTCTTTTCTCCCCTGCTCCCTTTTCCTCTCTATACCCAGAGGGGGTTCCGAGTCCCTCCTGCTCGCTTGCTCCTCTGCTTTTTCTAAACTCCCAACAGCAAGACTTTGTAACCAAGTAGCTAAAAGAGGATGAGTCAATTCTAAATAAATCCAACCAGGGGGAACAATTTGGATAATGAAAACGCCGCCACAGGTTTCTAATAATTGAGAGACAATGGCACTGGCTATCTCCATCGGATCTTGATTATGAGATTTGGCAAGCCAGAGGGCCATACCTGAGATATATAAAACTTTATTATTATCTCTACCTTTGGATAGAGTAATTTTTTTACCTTCTATACATGAAATTTTGTCACTATAAGTATAAGTACTTAGTGTATTTACTATATAACTGGATATTAAATGTTTAAATGCTGTGTATTTGCTTACTAGTATGCTGTGATGCACGTACTTATTTGGTAATACTCTCTCGGAGTTTTTTTCCGGATATCATGTCATCTATCTCTAGATATAAGATTAATCTAGATGAAGAAAAATGAGAGTAGCATAAAATTTGATGAATATTCGATGAATAGTGGGTAATCTTTACTACCATCATTGTACAGTAAGAAGTATAACAAAGAATAGAGAGCAATAATAATTGCTTTCTGCTCTTTGGATGGCTGGCGCTGTTAGGCGTTAAGCCTAATCCGCCAACACAAAGACACTCCTTGCACTTTTATCACGTCTTTGTCTTCAGCCGAACGCTCTTTGTTACCTATGCAATCTCCATCTTCTTTTTCTGAGGCATCACGGCCTTTTTTAACTTGGCAACGAATTCTTGATTGGGCTCAAGAACACTATCGTTGCCGCACCTTTAGCAAAGATGAACGCATTCCAGCTCGACCTGGATTGCTATATTTGGTGCAAAGGGGTGCAATCCGGATGGTGGGAACCGCTCAAGTGAGCGCTACTGCCAGTCAGCTAACGTCTCGACGAATCAACAGAACCCCAGAAGAAGCTTTCTTGGGTTTTGTGGGAGCGGGACAACCGTTTGAAATTGTTGCCCAGTCGCCATTCACGCTACAGGCATACGCCCATGTCGATCAAACTGCGGTGCTGTGGATGTACTGGCACGACTTAGACAACTGGCCTCACTTCCGCCGCGAAGTTATGGATGCTTTTAGGTATCAGCACCAGCGTAAACTGCTGTGGCTGAGTGCCTTGGGACAACGGCGCACAATTGATCGACTCTTAGGGTTCCTCACATTGTTGATTGAGGAATATGGAGAGCCGGCAATGAGTGAAACCGATCCCGATGTGATTCGTGGCTATTGTCTGCCCTTCCCCCTGACCCATGCTCAAATTGGTAGTGCGATTGGTTCGACTCGTGTCACCGTCACCCGCTTAATGGGCAAGTTGCGTCAACGCGGCTTAATTCTTACCCAAGGTGATAATCTCATTTGCTTGCCAGCAGAATCGATTAATCGAGTCGGCTAAAGCGCAGTTCAAATCTTTTCAGAGAAGCAGCCTTGCCCTACAGGTATCTACGGTGGGAACTAACGCTGTAATTGCCAAAAGTAGCAATTGTCAGCAAATCTTGACAAACCAGCCTAGGTCATCAGTTCCTACCCCCGATCGATCGGTAGTAAGTTAGCGTCAGCAACATCAGCTTGCTGCTCGGTCTGACCAATCTGTTTGACCACCACAAACAGATTGTGTGTAATCGGGTATCTTGATTGAAAAGCCTCAATGTTCTATTTGTTGTGTTTACCAGGACATTTAGAAGGAAGCGCAAATGACTGGTATAGAGCAATTTTTTGTCCTTGCATCCACCGCAACGGCAAGGATCGTATTGAACATTGAGCAACCACCTCTAGGGCAGAAGCGTAGTAAATGCTATCAACACTTTCAGCCAATTTTGTAAAGACTTGGGTGGTGCTGACTGAAACCGAAAAGTAGACCACCCACTAGTCTGCGAAAAAATTTCTAACGTATCAGGCAGTAAGTGAATGTACTTTCAGCCACACTAGAAAGTATCTAGTTACTGTAATGGCTCAAAGTCATACCCAGTGCGAGAGCGAGTCCCAGGAACTATTTTCACAAGCTGAACTGAGGTATTGCGATCGCCTGAAGGTAAAAACCGAACTGCACCAGAAGCACCACTGGCAGAAAAGTCAGAAGATGAAAGTGCTTGTTGTACTCCAGAACGTGTAGGATTGCGTTCTAACGCGGCAATTAATGCTCGCGTAGCATCGTAGGCCAAAGCAGTTCGCCAACTAACATCAGCTCGCCACAGCTGCCGCGACTTCTGGGGAAAATCTGACTGAGAATTACCTTTAATGTGCCAAGGAACTGCCAACACCATATCCACAGCTTGTTCCCTGCCAACTTCTAAAGTTTTAACTGTATAAATATCATCTCCCCCCAGTAGATTTAACTTTTTCTGGTTAATCTGAACTACTTGCAGTGCTTTGTCCAAAGTCTCAGCATTAGCTGCTAACATTAACACTTCTGCACCTTGCTTCGTGGCTTGTTCTATACTTTTAGCTGCACTAAAATCCGTTTTGGATAAATCAAATTCGCTTGACACCTGTCCACCCTCTAGGGAAACTGATGAGACAAATTCAGACTTTAAAGACTGACTGTAGTTGCTTTGGGAATTGAAGAAAACCACAGCATTTTTTTTCTGCAATTTTTTTACCATATAGTTAGCCAAGCTTCTAGCCGCCATAAAATCACTGGGAACCGTGCGAAAAACGTAGCGACTGAAGTTAGAAATTTTCACGGAAGTGCTAGTAGGGGAAATGGCTACAAGCTGTTCGGCATTATAGATATCGCCTGCGGCTAAGGTAGCATCGCTGGTATTAGGACCAACGACACCTAATACTTGCTGATTTTTAACTAAGCTGACAGCGATTTGTTTAGAGATGGCTGGATTGTCATTATCGTTTGCTATTCCTACTTTTAAAGGTACTCCCTTAATTGCCCCAGAGGTATTAACTTCATTTTGAGCTTGGGCAATGCCACGTAAAATTTCTAAAGCAACATTGGGGTCAGTACCTACTGGTAAAGATGCAACAATCGTATAGTTTTTGCCAGAACCAATGCGAGCATTATTCAGATATATCACTGCTTCTGGATCGTTAAGTTTGAGTTTGAGAGAGGATTCCAGATTGGTAATCGCTTTAGCATAATTTTGAGCGGCGAGCGCCTGTATACCCTCTTTTTTGAGGGGAGTAATGTCACCTGTAATTAAAGTTTTTTCCCCAAAGCTCATCCGTTCTTGTATTGATAAATTGCTGTCATTTTTCTGATTGGGAGTGAGGATATTAAGGTTACCTCCAGAATTTTGATTAGCAAACCACCACGCACCAACGCCAACTATTCCAACTGTCAGCACTAGGGCTAAGGCTAAAACCGCAGTTTCATTCTTTTGTGACATGAATTAAGTTTTTATAAGGTAATGTATGCTTATTATTTAAATATTCTGTCAAATCAACCGCTGCGATCGATTTTTGACGAGTTTTGTCATACTAAATACTTTTTACGAAAAACTATAAATAGCTAATATTCAGTAATTATGAGTACTTAGAAGCCAATGCGTTGGTGGCTGTTAGCACCAGAAGTTTTTTAGAGTATCAAAGATAATAATTTATAAATCAGTCGAAATAGTGCTGTAACTGCAATAGCTACTAATCCTGCTGCCACTGCTAAAATAACCACTTGTTGAATAATAATACCCCCTCTTAAAAAGGGAATAAAAAAGATAATAGCAAAAGTAATACCCGGAATAATTAATAAATCAAACTTTTCAATCCAACGTTTGGTTTGGGCAAAAATCAGTAACCCCACAATTACAGATGCAACACTCAAAGTAATTATTGGTGATTTCAATAAACTCAACAGGGCGATCGCTATTAATGCTCCCTCAAATCCACTAAATGCTGCCCCTCCTAACAATTCCCAGGTGGAGAAAGCACTTTGAGTTTGTACTGACGGCTGTGACTGTGGTTTTGGTTGTGGTAAAACTGTTGCAGGTATCAATCCGTGAGACAGAGCTTGGAGAACCTCATCAGCTGATTGAAAGCGTTGATTGGCAGCTGGCAGAAGCATTTTATCTAAAATATCAGCCAAGCGATGGTTAACACTTACTTGTCTTCGCCATTGCCATTGGTTACTGTAAGCATCAAATAGCGTTTTTGCTTCTTGGCCTGTAAGCAAGTTCAGAATAGTTACAGCCAAAGCGTACAAGTCTGTAGATGGAAATACTTGATTCCCAGCCATTTGTTCCGGTGGTGCAAAACCCATAGAATAAATGCCAGTGGAAGAGCCAGCTCCGCCCGCTGGAGCATTAGTTACCTGCTTAACTGCGCCAAAATCGAGCAGAAAAAGTTTGCCATCCCGACGGCGCATGATATTAGAGGGTTTGATGTCTCTGTGGATAATACCTCGATTGTGGACAAACTTTAGTACTTTCAGGATTTCTTGCAATACTTCCAAAACTTGCTGTTCAGAAAATTTTCCCTTTTGAACTAATTCTTCCTCTAAGTTTTGCCCATCGATGTATTCTTGCACCAAGTAAAAAAACTGGTCTTCCTGACCTAGTTGCAAGCTAGGAACAATCACAGGAAAAAAAGCAAATAAGTCAGGTATTTGCTCGTGTTCGTTACCTATTTGTGCTAGTACTTCTGCTTCTCTCTCAAATAGCTGTTGCGCTAGTTGCAATTGAGTTGTATTTAAATTTCCTACAGGTTGAAACTGTTTAACTACGCACGATCGCATTCCGGGAATCCGGCGATCGCGTGCTAGGAACGCTGCTCCAAACCCACCCTTTCCCAGCAACTTGATGGGTACGTATCGACCATCAAGCATCAGTGGCATTCCACAACTAGTGCAGTATTTTTGCTGCGTAGTTTTCAGCGTTGTAATGTCATCTAAATCCGCAAAATAATTTTGTGGGCGTGGGCAGTGTGGACGAGTGCAGTAAACTTCCATTGTTTTGTCCTTGGTCAGTTGTCAGTTGTCAGTTGTCAGTTGTTTTTCTACTGACTACTGACTCTTGACTTTTGAACGCCAGTTTGTACAACGGAACGGCACTTCCTGCCCTGCGGGAAGCCGTTAACGCGTCTACAAGTCGGCACCCAATGGAGTGCCTTGGGAACCTCCGCACACAACTGGCTCCTCTTGACCAGATATTAACCGTCGTTAGAAGAGGTGGGAGTTGCTGCATCCAATGTATTTGCCACTAGCTTTTTTTGTGATGATTTTAACATGTCGTGATTCCATTCTGGGGTAGAAAACTGGGGCAAAATTTCTTGACTAAAGGCTTCTGCGGCCTTGGATCTATAGCGATTAGGATTAAAAATCAGCCATAGCGTTCGCTTGACAACAACGCCTTCAATTGGGGTGCAGTGCAGTACACCCATTTGTAATTCTTTAGCGATCGCGCTAGTTGAGACAAAGGCAGCTCCCAAACCAGATTGCACGGCATTTTTAATTGCTTCTATGGAATTCAGTTCCATTTCAAATTTAAAGCGCCTTGTATCAATCTCACAACGCGCTAGCACTTGGTCAATTACTTTGCGGATAGTCGATTGGGAATCTAAAGCAATGAATTGTAATTTATATAAGTCTTCTTTTTGGATTGTTTCCAGTTTGGCAAAGGGATGAAAGACTGGCAGAATCAACGCTAGTTCATCTTCTGCATAGGGAATAATTTCCAACGATTCCGCCAACTCGCCTGGAATCTCCCCACCGATGATCGCCAAATCTACCTGTCCGTTAGCTACGCTCCAAGCAGTCCGTCGGGTAGAGTGGACGTGCAATTGTACTGCCACATCTGGATACTTTTGTCGGAATTGACCGATCATTCTGGGTAAAAGATAAGTGCCGGTGGTTTGAGAAGCGCCGACAATTAAAGTACCGCCTTGGAGATTTTGTAAATCCTCAATGGCGCGGCAAGTTTCTTGACACAGACTGAGTATTTTTTCACCGTAACTTAAAAGTAGATGCCCTGCTTCGGTTAGTTGTGCGCGTCGTCCTCCACGGTCAAATAAGGGAACATCCAGCTGCCGTTCTAGATTTTGGACTTGTAAACTCACGGCAGGTTGGGAGACGTAAAGGCTATCAGCAGCGCGCTTGAAGCTCCCTTCTACAGCGATCGCTTTCAAAATACGTAACTGATCTAAAGTGAAAGGAAGGTCAGACATAAGGCTCAACCCACAAACTTTGAAAGGAGCAGCTTTGGCAACAAACCCTGTTTCATAGCTTGAAAGCTGTACATGATTTGTTGCATTTTAAACTTGGAGGCTTTACTCGAAAAAGACAATACCATGACATCTTGACTAAAGTCCCCTGTTGAATACTTTGTGGTATTGGTTGTACTGAATTAACTTTTCTTTAAATTACTTCACCTAATGTATATGATGTTTAATCCTTGGTTGACTCCCAGTCATTTTGTCATGTTGGGATTACAATTAGCTTTCGCGATCGCTCACAGTGGTGGAGCCGCCATCCGCCCTTGGGTAGAAAAATACATTGGGTCAAGGCTTTATCGCATTGTCTTTGCATTAGTAAGTTTACCGTTGGCTGGAATCCTAATTATTTACTTTTTTAACCATCGTTATGATGGGGTGCAATTGTGGCAGGTGCAAGGTGTACCGGGGGTACAGGCTTTAGTCTGGGTGTTGTCAGCGATTTCATTTTTGTTTTTGTATCCTGCCACATTCAATCTACTAGAAATTGCTGCTATTCAAAAGCCTCAAGTCCACCTCTATGAGACAGGAATTATTCGCATCACCCGCCATCCCCAGATGGTAGGACAAATAATTTGGTGTATTGCTCATACTCTATGGATAGGTACTAGTTTTACCCTTGTGACCTCCATTGGGTTAGTGTTACACCACTTATTTGGGGTTTGGCATGGCGATCGCCGCTTGGCCTGTCGCTATGGAGAAGCCTTTGAAATTGTCAAACAGCGCACCTCAATAATTCCCTTTCAAGCAATTATTGACGGTCGTCAATCTATCAAATGGCATGAATTTCTCCGACCTGCCTATTTAGGAGTCGCTATTTTTGTCGCTCTGCTTTGGTCCTCACACCCCCTTTTGCTGAACGCAACTAGTAGGATAAGATGGTAATTTTAGACGATCCCCAGTATCACAAGAAAATACTAACCAAATGAAAATTTCTACTTATCAATTGCTACCGAATCAATGTAGGATGAATTGAAACAGCTGTTAGTGGGGGTGCGCTCAGTCAGTTGATTATTTTATAGTGGTATGGCGCTAATCAATTGCCTTTGCAGGGAAGTAAATGGCATAGCAGTCTAAATTCCATTTAGAGCAACAACAGGACAGTCAGAAGTTGCAAAAACAAAGGAGCCACCTTGAAAGTAGTGCTGGCTTTTTTGTTAGAGCCGGAATCAATGCTGTAATAGTTGCACAATAGTCTTGTCCCTGAGAAGTTTTATAGGCACTGATTGGCTTACTGATTTCTCCGCTGATAGCTAGTTTTGATTTTTGATATTAAAACCCTATAATTCTAGAGGCGTCATGGTGTTGTCGGTTAGTGAGCGGACATTTACTCAAGAAGTTTTAGAATCTCCAGTTCCCGTTTTAGTAAATTTTGAAGCACCTTGGTGTGGTTTATGTCGCATTATTCACCCTCTGTTGTTGCAATTTCAAGCTCAATGTGGCGAGCAAATTAAATTAGTTGGGGTTAACGCTGATGAAAATTTCAAACTTGCTAATACTTATAGACTAAAGTCACTGCCGACTCTCATCCTGGTGGAAAATGGAACCGTCCGGCAACGCCTAGAAGGATTTCGAGGCAGAGAAGACTTGCGTATGGCTTTAGAGGAAATTCAACTCACTTACGGCAATCGCTCTAAAGCATACACTACATCAAAGACAGCAGACTTAGAATGTCGTTCGGCATGAACAAGGATTGGGTATTGGGAATTAAAAATTTAAGGATTGGAAACTAGAGATTAAAAAAAAAGAATTTTTCCCAATCCCCAGTCTCAAATAGCCAATACCCAGTCCCTAAATATAAAACCATGTTTAATTACCCCACCCAAAGCTCATTGGGTGGGGTATTTTATGCTAAAGGGTGTGTGTCACAATTATTAACAGTTGCGCTAAGTTAGTCAAGAATTCTAAAAGTACGCGTCAGTGATGGAAGTAATCTATGAATATGCCTGGCTGATTCCGGTATTACCTCTTCTTGGGGCAATGCTGGTCGGTCTAGGGTTAATCTCGTTAAATCAGGTGACAAACCGCCTACGGCAGCTGAACGCCGTAGTCATTATCTCCCTGATGGGAGCAGCGATGGCGCTGTCGTTTGCTTTGCTGTGGAGTCAAATTCAAGGACATCCAACTTATATCCGCACTCTAGAATGGGCAGCAGCAGGTAATTTTCACCTGACCATGGGCTACACGATTGACAATCTAACAGCCCTAATGCTGGTGATTGTAACAACGGTAGCTTTGTTAGTCATGGTTTATACCGACGGCTACATGGCTCACGACCCAGGATACGTGAGGTTTTACGCCTATCTCAGCTTGTTTGGATCTTCAATGTTGGGTCTGGTGGTCAGCCCCAACCTCGTGCAGATTTATATCTTCTGGGAACTGGTCGGGATGTGTTCCTACTTGCTGGTTGGCTTCTGGTACGATCGCAAATCAGCAGCTGATGCAGCCCAAAAAGCATTTGTGACCAACCGCGTGGGCGACTTTGGTCTGTTACTCGGCATTCTCGGGCTTTATTGGGCAACAGGAAGCTTTGATTTTGGAGTCATGGGCGATCGGCTCGCTCAACTCGTAGAATCAGGTTCTGTGAGCAATTTTTTCGCCATCCTGTTGGCGATTTTAGTTTTCTTAGGCCCAGTGGCAAAATCCGCTCAATTCCCCCTGCACGTCTGGCTACCGGACGCAATGGAAGGCCCAACCCCCATTTCTGCCTTAATCCACGCGGCAACGATGGTGGCAGCAGGTGTTTTCCTGATTGCCCGGATGTACCCAGTTTTTGAACATGTCCCAGCAGCAATGAACGTAATTGCCTTTACGGGGGCATTTACGGCATTTTTGGGCGCAAGCATCGCCATTACCCAAAACGACATCAAAAAGGGCTTGGCTTACTCCACCATTTCCCAGTTGGGTTACATGGTGATGGCGATGGGAATCGGTTCCTACAGTGCTGGATTGTTCCACCTCATGACCCACGCCTATTTCAAGGCAATGCTGTTCTTGGGTTCAGGTTCAGTGATTCACGGCATGGAAGGAGTTGTCGGTCACGACCCCGCCTTGGCCCAGGACATGCGGTTGATGGGCGGACTGCGAAAGTATATGCCCATCACGGGAACAACCTTTTTGATTGGTTGCTTGGCAATTTCCGGTATCCCACCTTTTGCTGGCTTCTGGTCAAAAGATGAAATTCTCGGGAAGGCTTTTGAAGCTAACCCAGTTCTCTGGTTGATTGGCTGGCTAACTGCCGGGATTACTGCTTTCTACATGTTCAGAATGTATTTCATGACATTTGAAGGCAAATTCCGGGGTACTGACGAGAAAATCAAGGAAAAACTCAAAAAGGCAGCGACAATCGTCCTAGAGTTAGAGTCAGAAGAACCAACCCCGGTTTTTGGGCCTGGAGCCATGAAACATGGTGAATTGGTAGCAACTGGCGGACACCATGATTCCCATGACTCCCACGGTCATCACAGCGATACTCCCCATGAGTCACCGTGGACAATGACGCTACCGTTGGCAATTTTAGCGGTGCCTTCAATTTTTATTGGTTTGGTAGGCACACCCTACGTCAATTTCTTCGAGGAGTTTATTTATCCTCCCACCGAAGTTGTAGAAAAAGTTACCAAGTTCAACGCAACAGAATTTTACGTCATGGCGGGGGCTTCAGTTGCTATTTCCTTGATTGGCATTACTTTGGCTTTGCTGATGTATTTGCAAAGGAAAATTGACCCAGCTGCGATCGCTGCTAAAATCAAACCACTTTACGAGTTATCTCTCAACAAGTGGTACTTTGATGACATTTACCATCGCGTCTTTGTCCTTGGCTTACGTCGCGTAGCTAGACAAGTGATGGAAGTTGACTACCGCGTTGTCGATGGTGCTGTTAACCTTACAGGCTTTTTCACCTTAGTCAGTGGCGAAGGTCTGAAATACCTAGAAAACGGTCGCGCTCAATTCTATGCCTTGATAATATTTGGGGCTGTATTGGGCTTAGTGATTGTCTTTGGTATTACCTAACGTAGACGTAAATGTTACGTCTTGAAAATGAGGAGCCAACAATTAAGTTTTACTAAGATGAAGGCGGGGGTAAGTACTTGAACTGTCTTCATCTTTCTTTATTTTTATTAAATCAACCTAACATTGAAGGCCAAACCCCCAAAAAGCTGCTAGTTAATAGCTAGTGACTTTTTGCCAAACATGATTTTGATTGCAGACGAATTGTGATGAATACAGCTAATTTCCCGTGGCTGACGACAATTATCTTATTACCGATAGTCGCGTCACTACTGATTCCCATCATCCCAGATAAAGACGGCAAAACAGTGCGCTGGTATTCCCTGATTGTAGGGTTGATAGATTTCGCACTGATTGTTTACGCTTTTTATACTGGTTACGATTTCTCCAATCCCGATTTGCAACTGGTGGAGAGTTACCCCTGGGTACCACAACTAGATTTGAATTGGTCAGTAGGGGCTGATGGCTTATCTATGCCCCTAATTATTTTGACTGGATTCATCACCACACTGGCGATTTTAGCAGCTTGGCCTGTAACGTTTAAGCCGAAGCTATTTTACTTCTTGATTCTGGCGATGTATGGCGGTCAGATTGCCGTGTTCGCCGTCCAGGATATGCTGTTATTTTTCCTGGTGTGGGAACTGGAACTGGTACCGATATACTTTCTGCTATCGATTTGGGGAGGTAAGAAGCGGCAATATGCAGCGACAAAATTTATTCTATACACTGCTGGCGGCTCGCTGTTTATTTTGCTGTCTGCCCTGACAATGGGATTTTACGGCGATACAGTCACCTTTGATATGCGATCGCTCGCCCTCAAAGACTACGCCCTGAATTTCCAGCTTTTACTTTATGCTGGGTTCTTGATTGCCTACGCCGTCAAGTTGCCTATCATTCCTTTGCATACCTGGCTACCCGATGCCCACGGTGAAGCTACAGCTCCCGTACACATGTTACTGGCAGGTATTCTGTTGAAAATGGGCGGTTACGCCTTGATTCGGATGAATGCCCAAATGCTACCGGATGCTCACGCTTATTTTGCGCCAGTGTTGGTGGTTTTGGGGGTAGTTAATATTATCTACGCAGCCCTGACATCCTTTGCCCAGCGCAACCTGAAGCGAAAAATTGCCTACTCCTCAATTTCCCACATGGGCTTTGTTACCATTGGCATTGCCTCCTTCACAGATTTGGGATTAAGTGGGGCGGTACTGCAAATGGTTTCCCACGGGTTAATTGGGGCGAGTTTGTTCTTCCTTGTCGGCGCGACTTACGATCGGACACACACCCTGATGTTGGATGAAATGGGCGGTGTCGGTAAGAGAATGCGGAAGATTTTCGCTATGTTTACCGCCTGTTCGATGGCATCTTTGGCGTTACCAGGAATGAGTGGTTTTGTGGCAGAGTTGATGGTGTTTGTCGGCTTTGCTACCAGCGATGCTTATAACCCTACATTCAAAGTCATCGTCGTGTTTTTGATGGCAGTGGGAGTAATTTTAACTCCGATTTATTTGCTATCAATGTTGCGAGAAATTTTCTACGGCAAAGAGAACGAAGAATTAGTTTCTCACCAAGCACTGATAGATGCCGAACCGCGTGAAGTGTTTATCATCGCTTGTTTGCTAGTACCAATTATTGGTATTGGTTTCTATCCGAAATTGCTAACTCAAATGTACGACTCTACAACTGTACAATTGACGGCAAGGTTGCGTGACTCTGTACCGACATTGGCACAGCAAAAAGAAGCGCCAGAAGTTTCTTTGAGTGCGCCAGCAATTGGTAATTAGAAAGCGATTATTAAATTTAAATTCATAATTGCTTTGAGGGCGGGTTTGGCACCCGCTCTTTTTTCAAACAGCAGACAGCCTAAAAACCAAGCCGTAAATCTAATACAACGTCAAAACTCCCAAATTTGGGTTTTGTTCAAAAGCTTCAATATCCTCTAAATGCGATCGCAAAATTTCTTCAATTTGGCTAGTTGAACAATTGCCACGACGAATCCAAATCACTTTGGGTGGAAATCCTCTGAAGATACTCAATTCATTAAAATCAGCATCTCTTGTTACAACAGTAAATCCACCTTGTCTTCCATATTCCCACACAGTTAAATCATCTGATTTATCCAAACCTATGATAAAAAGATGTTGAGAGTTTGGGTAAATATCAGCCAATCTATCCACTAACCGAGGTGATAGGTTGTGGTCAAACAGTAACTTCATGCTTGCATCATCAGCATTTGCCGTTCTCGATCGGCTGCATAGCTTAAGCAAGCTAAAATATCATTTTGTGTCAAGTAAGGGAAATCACTAAGTATTTCTTCATATGTCATCCCGGATGCCAGATATGATAAAACGTCATATACAGTAATTCGCATCCCACGAATACAAGGTTTACCACCTCGCTTCCCAGGTTCCATAGTAATAATGTTTTGGTAATTTACAGCCATAACGATGGATGGATTTAGTTAGCTTAAAAGCTTGTAATCAATCATATTTCTTAACGTAGCACCCCTTGAAGCCAACATTGCGCGATCGCCTGTCCGTTGCACTGAGGTTTTAACTTGTAAGGGATGCGATCGCATTTAATAAGCAATTAATCCAAATCTTCTTCGGTAAGTCCAGCATCTTTCAGAATGCTTTTCAAAGTCCCAATTGGTAAATCTCGATTCGTATGAACTGGAATTGAAAGGATTGCATCAATACCTTTTTTAGCGTAAATGTGATGACTCCCAGTAATCCGTTTTAAATTCCAACCCTGCCGTTCTAAAATTTTACACAGTGCTTTACCCGAAACCGCTTTCATAGCGATAACTCAACAAGCTGTTTGTCCGGTTCGAGTTCTTCTCGTTCGCTAGCAACTTCCAACCAACCCTGAATTGCATCTTGCAGCATTTCTAACAGATGTTCGTAGCTGTCTCCCCAAGTATGACATCCTGGTAAAGCAGGTACAGAACCACACCATACACCGTCTTCTTGCCAGATAACTGCCTTTATTTTCATTACCAATCATCTCCCAAGACTGTGCCTCATATTTTAGCCCCAAGATGAGCGCGATCGCCTGTCCGTTGCACTAACGTTTTAACTTGTAAGGGATGCGACCGCGGAATTAGTGTAGATGCTAAGTATATAAATTATTGTGTTTGCTCATGCAAACCCAAGCTGTAACAGTAGACTATATTAAATTACTTTAAACGTTCAACAATCCCAAAAATATCATTAAAAAGTCCTAATGCTGTTACCAGTGCAAGTGCCATTGCTGCATATTGAGCAAAGATACTTTGCTGTTGCTGAATTAACACACAAAGTATAACCCCAAGAAAGATAGAAAGGGCAAGTAAAATTCTTATGAGTTGTCCTTGCGAACGCATACGATTGAAACTTTTTATAGTAGTTCCAGATTTAGAAAAATCAATATATTCATAGTAAATTATATCTTTACATATATCATGATACATCTTACTGAAACCTTTTATACGCCATTCCTTTGAGTAAACTTTATCATCTAGCTCAAAACAACAAATATGTTTTATTCCACTTGAAATATAAGATGATATGACATCACTAGAAACTTTCTTATTACATCCAGAAACATCAATTAGTAAATCATTCAAATCTGGAAAACGTTTTTTGATATTTTTAATTGATATCTCTGGATTTGTAAATAATATTTTTATAATTCTTTCTTCCACTTGATTTAACATTGGCATTGAATTGTATGGATTTTGATACTCAGCAGCATGATTAGCTAAGAGTTCTTCAAATTTTTCCTTTATCTTTTTAATCTGATCTTTTGCCTCTGAAAGCTTTCCTATAGCACCTTCGTTGACAGCAAAATAAATATCTCTAACACCTTCGACTTGAACACAGTGCGTTAAAATATTGACGTAAAGCCCTGGATTATCACTTTGAATAAAAAGGAGTAGTTGTTTCGCCACTTGTGTATTCCTGAAAAATTTCAATTCGATTCTTGCCACTAGCTTTAGCTAATTTCAGTGCAAAATAGGCTTGACGAGGATTATTACCCAGACCAAATGACAATGTTGCCTCTGAAAGGCTTGAAAACTGGATTCTCAAATTTTCCAGTTTAGTAACTGATATATCATCGACTTGCAGACTTACAAGTAAACTATCTCCACCGTTAAATATTATTTTTGCATTAAACTCATCTGATAATCTTTTTGCCAACCATGCCATAGCTGATTGGAAGTTGTGGAAAAAATTTGATAATAGCTCCATTTGATTTGTAACAATGAAAAATTCTATTTTTCGCCCTACATCATCACCATCTGCTGCAAGATATAAAGACCCCATAGAGAATATTAAATAATAAGGATGTCAACAACATAAGTAACTAAGTCGTTTCTTATACTACCTTCCGATAGGACTAAAGGCAGTGGTATTTGAATATATTTAAATATTAAGAAATGTAAAGATATTCGCGTGGCATTCTGGGCAGAGATAAGTGTGAACGCCTTTCATCTGATTTCTTGTATTGTGTTGCAAAGTAGCACAACGTAATATAGTATGCAATACAACTTGCTCTTATGGAACTATGAGCAAAGAAAACATTACGTTTCGGATAGATAGCAAAAAGAAAGTTACACTTGACACAATTGCAGCAGGAATAAACCGCGATCGCAGCTACGTTTTGAATGAGGCGATAGACGCTTATCTAGAAATACATCAGTGGCAAATAGAGGAAATTCAAAAGGGAATTGCTGAAGCGAATGCTGGAGAATTTGCAAGTGATGCTGAAGTAAAAACGACTTTTGTAAGGTTCACCAATGCAGGTTAAGTGCGTTGTGCTTTAAGCATTCGCAATTGTGCTTTAGCAAAAAACTCATCTGATAAGGGTGGGATATCTGAGGTGTCGATATCTTCGTCGCTCATGGCATCGATTCTATCCCAGTCGGTTCTTGAGGTATTGTTCATAGCGTTTTCCTTCCTGAGATACTGCTTTATTAGAAGTCTTCATCATCGACAAAAAACTCGGCATCGTCTTCCAACCTCGAATTACCCTGCCGAGAATCACCTAAACCCCAAAGGGGTTGCAGTATTGATATACCAATTAACCCTATACCAGCACTGAAAGCCAGAACTAAACCCGCTGGTATTTGAACAGATTGAAATGTTAAGAATTTTAACGATACTGGTGTGGCGTTTTGAACTGAAATAATCGCGATCGCCACTACCCAAATAGCTACAACTAGGGATGCGAAAAAAGGAGCTAGGGTTTTCATACGTTGATAAAACTGAGGAGTTGCAAGTTAAGAATTATTACTTTACAACTCTTAACTCATAACTCCTAACTGAATTAAACTGCTACTACCTCTAGCTTAGCAATCGAGCTTTCCATCTCTTGAGCAACTTGGGTAAGTTTTTCTGGAGAGTTGGTTTCTAGGTAGACGCGCACCAGGGGTTCTGTCCCCGAAGGACGCAGCAATATCCAGCTGCCTTCTTCTAAGTAGAGCTTAATACCATCTTTGCGCCCGACTTCTTTAACTTTAATTCCTGCTACCTCTGTAGGTGGATTTTTTGTGAAGGAGTCGATGACGGCTGTTTTGTGGGCTTCTGTGAGGTGCAAATCAAGGCGTGTGTTGTAAAGCGGCCCATCAGCTTCGGCGATCGCTTCTTTGACAAGTTGACTCAAAGGTTTACCTTCATAGGCGATCGCTTCTGCTACTAGCATGTCAGCTAAAACACCATCTTTTTCGGGAATATGACCAATTACACTTAAACCGCCTGATTCTTCTCCCCCAATCAGTACGCTAGTTTCGCGCATTTTTTCGCCGATATATTTAAAGCCCACTGCTGTTTCATAAATTGGTAGACCGTACTTAGCTGCAAGATTATCTAGTAAGTGGGTTGTAGCCACCGTCCGGACAATCGCGCCACTTTTCCCTTTATTTTTTATTAAATGTCGTGCTAGTACTAATAGCACAGTGTTCGGAGTGAGGACGTTGCCTTGTTCATCCACAATGCCAAAGCGATCGCTATCTCCATCTGTCGCCAGACCTAAATCTGCGCGATCGCGCAGTACTGCTTCCACTAACTCAACTAGTTGTTCGCCTTTGGGTTCTGGCATCCCGCCACCAAATAATACATCTCTCCAAGTGTGGAAAGATTCTAATTGAGCACCACTATGTTGCAAAACTTCATCTAAATACCCGCGAGAAGTAGAATACAGCGCATCATATTTAACTTTCAGTTGAGCGCTTCTAATCTTTTCTACATCTAGCAAGGTATAGATAAATTGGAGATAGTCTGGTTTGGGATCGAAAGTGGAAATTGCACCTGATGGATTGTTACTAGGCAACTCATCCGATGCACTTTCAATATTTGCCACAATAGTATCAGTAATCTCTGGAGTGGCAGGCCCAGCATAATCAGGGATATATTTAATCCCACAGTAAGGTGCTGGATTATGGCTAGCAGTAAACATCAACGCCCCAGCGGAATTTAAGTGACGGGCGTTGTAGGCGATTACAGGTGTCGGGCAATCCCGATCGGTAATTTTGACCGTCCAACCCAAGTCCGCCAAGACTTGAGCCGCTGTACGGGCGAACTGGTCAGCTAAAAAGCGAGTATCGTAGGCAATAAGAACTGGTCTGTCCTTAGAGTAGGCTGTTTCGAGGTAGCTTGCGATCGCTCTTGTTACTTTCCGCACATTGGGGAAAGTAAAATCATCAGCAATAATACCTCTCCATCCGTCAGTGCCAAACTTTATCTTACTGGAATTGCTACTAGCGCTCATTTTCGCCACTTTCTCCAAATACTATAGGAAGCTTCCCGCAAAGCGTGCGTAGCCGCAAGTATCCCTACCGTGTTTTTTCTCACTGCTGTTGAGCAATGTTAACCCCCGATCGACCTTTTGCCAGTTATCACCTTTGGTCTTTAGTTGCCCCAGCGACAGGGCAAGAACGCTGGCATTGCCAGATGAGACGGGGGTTTATCAAAGCGCGTCAACACGATCCACAAGTCAAAGCACTATTGGCTAAGGCCACTGCACCCCAGCGGATTGGGATACTTGCCCAAAAAGGGGTTTATGAATTTCATCATAATAGACATCTGTTACACCAAGCAGACGGAGTAGAAAAAGTTGCTCAGCTACTGAAATTAAGCAACTCTACCGATCAAGTGCAACAGCGCGTGCTGCGAATTTTGAAAAAATATCACGATACTCCTTTGCTGTTGGATAAACAAATCATCGAACTCACTCCGGGCGATGAAGGTTTTCCCAAACCGATTTTAATTGACCATGAAGATTTTCACTTCCGCTTATATGCAGCGATGGACTGTGTTTTTATTGAAAGCGATCGCACTTTGCATATTTTAGATTTCAAAACTGGTAAATCCGCTTTCGATCGACGACAGGCATTAGTTTATTTGTTAGCTGCTCGTTATCTTTACCCTGGGCGTGAAGCTGTAGCATCATTTTATAACCTAGAATTAGGTAAAAAATCTGATTTAATTAGCATCAACAATGGTGAACTAAAATCTTTAAAATTTGAGTTGGCTAATATTGCCCACAAGCACCAGCGTGATTTGCAAAAGTATCAGGAAAAAACTAGTAATTTCAGCCAAATTTTCCCCCCTAATCCAGGCACTCACTGCCGTTTTTGCCCATTTCAATCAATCTGTGATTTTTCCCAACAGTCAACTCAATCGCATCCTATGCCTAGCTTAAGGACTAATGCTTAGTACTGGGTACTGCGAAGATAAGAAAAAGGTTAAAGGGGAAAGGTATGGTTTTTCCTTTTCCCCAATCCCTAATCCCCAGTACCCAATCACATCGGCACAGTTCAAAAAGGTGGCAATTCTTTAAGAATCGTAAATCGGATATGATTAATTGCTAAGTCACCTATGGGGATATCCTCTTTGGTAAGGCGTACACCTTGGCTGCTTAAACTTTCAAAGGTGATACCTTTGCCAATTTCAATGTGATACCAGCTTAAGCCCATAAAAAAGCGCGTGGGATAAGGGCCACCATACCCAACATCATCTGGATTCGATTCCATTGGCAACCAACCAAAACCTGGGATGTAGAATTCCAACCAAACATGATTAAAGTCGGGTTGCAAGGGGACACCTTGCTGTTCGCCATGAGGCGGGCATTTATATCTACCCACTGTACGGCAGGGAATGCCATTTAAACGGCACAGAGCAAGCAAAACACCCACATACTCGCCACAGGAACCAACACCCCGTTCTAAAACGATATCTGGCGTGTCAATGTATGGTTTGATGCCATAGGATAATTCATCATAAACATAGTTGCGGATGCTGTACATTTTCCGCAGTAAATTGGTTTCTGAACCAATTGCATCGCGGGCAGCACGACGAACAATAGTGGTATCCATTGCCAAATCATCATCATCCACCAAGTAGCGACTTTGATATTCTGGTGGGAGTTCGGGAATATCTTCCACATCTTTAGGAGTAATTCGATACTTAATTCCTCGAACTTCTAACAAGGCTTTCCAGCCAAATATATGCCGTTCGCCTGGAGTGAGGGCATCAAATTTAAATACTGCCACCCGTTGTCCGTCTATCACCTCTTCTGTAAAGGGTAGACCGATGGGTTCAATATGTTTTAGCTTTTGGCGCTCAGTTTCTGAGGGCAAGGCAATGCGCCATTCTACTTCTGGTAAATATACCTCTTCTAAAGGAGAAATTTCCTCAGCATAGGACATTTCAATTAGATAGCCATTAGAGAGGGCGTAATGTTTATCTGGCTCGTAATGATAATACAGGGGATGAATAAAAGTCCGATCGCGGTAGGTTAATTCATGATTGGGGTCAGCATTCGGGTTATCCCGGATATAAGGCTCATCTGAAGCATAGGCAATGTAAAGACTTTCCTGGCCTGTATCGCCGTTGGTATGTACTGCTATGCCAGTAGGAGAATCAAACGGGGTGAGAACACTGAAGTTAATTTCTCCTGTGGCCCGATCTAGAGAGTAAACTGTTTGTTCTGTGCGATCGCAAACCCAAAGCGTTTCTTGGCTAACTGCCAAATTTTCTACGCCAACCCCAGGTGCATAAAATTTGGTAATCTCTTTGCGGGTATCGCGGTCAAAAATCAGTATAGATCCTAGCTTTTGGCAACTGACGTAGACTGTTGATTCCCAAACAGCAACGCCGTCAGCAGGATAAGGCAAAGTGACAAAATGCTCCAGACCTAAAGAGGTGAGCTTGGATAAATAAACACTGTTGTCGCGAGTCACCCATAGAGTATCTTCCCATACTGCTAGACCAGTCACCTCGCTAAATTCTTTAACTTGGTGGGGATTGAGGATTTTGCTGTTGTCAGAGTTAGGGTCAATCTCTAATAGATGCCCTTTAACAGTGTCAATGGCGAGCAGCGTATCTTTGATGAAAGCAATACCACTCAGGGTAGCAGCGGTAAGCGGTCGAATTGTCTTTTGCCCAAGCATTTGGCTAGCAGTCAAACTAGGGAGTGTAAAACTTATATTAAGCATATTTGTTCAATGGTTTAGCACCCCTAGGATTAATTGTGGCATATCCTTTGTCACCAAACCTCAGACTTCTACTAATATCAATTATCAGTACAATGTGTTGTAAAAAACTCTTTCGTAGGAGATAACACACATATGTCAACAGAGGAAAAATTTATAAATCTTATGAATTGCATTCAACCTCATACAGCTTGACAACAGCTCTAATGTAACTTTAGTTGATGGTTTTCCAGCCATCACTAAATTATGATCGAATTTTGTAACCAATTTCTGTGAACTACACGATGTCTGCTAATTCTCTGCCTGAAGGTGCTGCCAATTGGCATAGTTTGGAAGTCGATAAAGCACTAAAACTGCTCAATAGTAACCCAGACAGTGGCTTAACACCCCAAGAAGTTGAACAGCGGTTGCAAAAATATGGCCCCAATGAACTAGAAGAAAGTGGTGGCCGCAGCCCTTGGGAAATTCTACTGGATCAGTTCAAGAACATTATGTTGTTGATGCTGATTGCCGTAGCTATCATTTCTGGGGTTTTAGACCTCATGGCTTGGCGGGCGGGCGGCTTGAAGCCTGGTGAAGTGCCCTTCAAAGATACGATCGCCATTATGGCTATTGTCATCCTCAATGGCGTACTCGGCTATGTCCAAGAAAGCCGCGCTGAAAAAGCCCTGGCAGCGCTGAAAAAACTTTCCTCTCCTTTAGTGCGAGTCATTCGTGACGGCAAAGTGGTGGAGGTAGCAGCCAAGGAACTAGTACCAGGGGATATAATGCTGCTGGAAGCTGGGGTGCAGTTAGCCGCAGATGGACGCATCATAGAAGCGTCTAATTTACAAGTGCGAGAATCGGCACTAACGGGTGAAGCCGAAGCTGTTAACAAACAGGCAAAAATCGTTTTGCCAGAAGAAACAGATTTAGGCGATCGCATTAATTTAGTCTTTCAAGGAACTGAAGTTGTCCAAGGACGATCCAAGGTTCTGGTAAGCAACACCGGCATGACAACGGAACTGGGCAAAATTGCTGCCATGTTGCAGTCGGTGGACAGCGAACCTACCCCCTTGCAACAGCGAATGACCCAGTTGGGTAATGTTCTGGTCACAGGTTCTTTGATTCTGGTAGCGATCGTCGTCATTGGCGGTATCATCCAGGCAAGAGGTTTTAGCAACTTACAGGAATTATTGGAAGTTTCCTTAAGTATGGCGGTTGCCGTAGTGCCAGAAGGTTTACCCGCAGTGATTACCGTCACTTTGGCACTGGGAACCCAGCGAATGGTGCGCCGGAATGCTTTGATTCGCAAACTGCCGGCGGTAGAAACATTGGGTTCTGTCACCACCATCTGTTCTGATAAAACTGGTACCCTGACTCAGAACAAAATGGTGGTGCAATCGATTTACAGCGATCGCCATGCGTTTCGCGTCACGGGAGAAGGTTATACTCCCACAGGAGATTTTCAATTAGATAGTCAAAAAATTTCCATAGACGAGCATCCAGATGTCCTAGCTTTGCTAGTCGCCTGTGTTGTTTGTAATGACTCGGTGTTGCAAAAACAAAATGGCGATTGGGCGATTCTGGGAGATCCTACAGAAGGTGCTTTGCTCACACTGGCGGCGAAAGCTGGTATTGAAAAAGACCAGTGGAACAGTAAATTACCCCGTGTTGGAGAGTTTCCTTTCTCTTCAGAGCGCAAACGGATGAGTGTCATCTGTCGAGTGGAACAAGTCGCGACAGGCGAACAATCTTTGACATCAGTTGACCCCGCACTCGCTGGTTTGGTCAAGTCTGAGCCTTATGTAATGTTTACCAAAGGTTCGCCAGAGATAGTCTTGTCTGGTTGCACGCAGATTTATTTAGGCGATCGCTCAGTTCCCCTAACAGAAGAACAACGCAGCCAAATTCTGGCAGAAAACGACAAAATGGCGAGTAAAGGTTTGCGAGTGTTAGGTTTTGCTTATAAACCTCTCGCAGAAATTCCGCCAGAGGGGTCAGAGGAGACATACGAGCAAGACTTAATCTGGCTGGGATTGGTGGGTATGCTAGATGCGCCACGCCCAGAAGTCAGGGCAGCAGTCCAAGAGTGTCGGGAAGCAGGCATTCGCCCAATCATGATCACTGGCGACCACCAGTTAACAGCAAGAGCAATTGCTACCGATTTGGGAATCGCACAAGAAGGCGACCGCGTCCTCACGGGTCAGGAATTGCAGCGGATGAGCGACCAAGAACTAGAGCAGAATGTTGACTTGGTAAGCATTTATGCTAGGGTTGCCCCAGAACACAAACTACGAATTGTGCAAGCATTACAACGTCGAGGCAGATTTGTAGCCATGACAGGTGATGGTGTCAACGATGCCCCAGCCATCAAACAAGCTGACATCGGAATTGCTATGGGCATCACTGGTACTGATGTCAGTAAAGAAGCCAGTGACATGGTGCTATTAGATGACAACTTCGCCACTATTGTCGCCGCCACCAAAGAAGGCAGAGTTGTTTACACCAACATCCGCCGCTTTATTAAGTACATCTTAGGTAGTAACATTGGCGAGGTTCTCACGATTGCCGCAGCACCCTTAATTGGTTTGGGAGGTGTTCCCCTGACCCCCTTACAAATTCTCTGGATGAACTTGGTGACAGATGGTTTACCAGCTTTGGCATTGGCTGTGGAACCTCCAGAACCAGACGTAATGAAACGTCCGCCTTTTAGTCCCCGCGAAAGTATTTTTGCTAGGGGGTTAGGTTCTTATATGGTTCGTATTGGCATCATCTTTGCCATTATCAGCATTGCTTTAATGTGGTGGGCTTATAGCCATACCCATGCACCAGGATATCAAGGCGATCGCGATGCCTGGAAGACAATGGTCTTTACCACCTTGTGTATCGCCCAAATGGGTCATGCTATAGCAATTCGCTCTAACAACCGACTGACAATTGAGATGAATCCCTTCTCCAATCTCTTTGTGTTAGGGGCTGTTGTTGTCACCACAATTTTGCAGTTGATGCTGATTTATGTTCCGCCTCTGCGAGATTTCTTTGGTACTCATTGGCTAAGTCCAACAGAGTTATGGATTTGTATCGGCTTTAGTGCCTTAATGTTTGTGTGGGTGGAATTGGAGAAGCTATTCCTACGGTTTATGGGCAAGAAGAGTGTCTAGAAATTAAAAATTAAAAATTAAAAATTAAAACTGTAGAAATTCCCTTTTTTAATTTTTAATTTTGCATTTTTAATTCTTCTTTTTATGTACTTAAAAAACATTCACCTGAGACAGTTTCGTAATTACCAAGAGCAAAAGGTTGAGTTTACTGCTGCCAAAACAATTTTGGTAGGCAATAATGCTCAGGGAAAGTCCAATTTGTTAGAGGCAGTGGAGTTACTGGCAACATTGCGATCGCACCGCATGGCACGCGATCGCGATTTAGTCAAAGAAGGGGAAGCCATAGGGCAAATTCATGCCACCCTAGAGCGACAAACTGGCATCAGTGACTTAACTTTAACTCTCCGGCGCAACGGTCGTCGCAGTGTGGCCTTAAATGGCGAGTCTCTGCGGCGACAAATGGATTTTCTCGGCGTGTTGAATGCAGTGCAGTTTTCCAGCTTGGATTTAGAACTCGTGCGCGGCGGTCCCGAAGGTCGCCGCAACTGGCTAGATACACTTTTAATTCAACTCGAACCAGTCTACACTCACATTTTGCAGCAGTATAACCATGTACTACGGCAACGCAACGCCTTTTTAAAAAAAAATCAAGATTTAGGACTCAGCACTCAGCAATCAGAACTTGCTGTGTGGGATGCACAACTAGCTACCACAGGCACAAGGGTGATTAGAAGACGCGATCGCGCCATCCAAAGATTAGCTCCCATCGCTGCTGCTTGGCACGCTAATATCAGCGGCAGTACAGAAGTTCTAGAAATCAAGTATGCCCCTAGCGTTCCTTTAGTGCAAAACCAGCCGGAAGAAGTGCAACAAGCGTTTTTAACAAAAATTCAACAGCGAGCCGTTGCCGAACTGTACCGAGGCACTACCCTTGTCGGCCCTCATCGCGACGAAGTAGAATTGACTATTAACCAAACACCCGCTCGTCAATACGGTTCTCAGGGTCAGCAACGAACTTTAGTATTAGCCCTAAAACTAGCAGAATTGCAACTAATTGAAGAAGTTATCAAAGAGCCTCCACTACTCTTGCTTGATGATGTCCTAGCCGAATTAGATCCATCCCGCCAAAATCAATTACTTGATACTATTCAAGACCGTTTTCAAACTCTGATTACTACCACTCACCTGAGTTCTTTTGATTCCCAGTGGTTGAATTCTTCCCAAATTCTTTTTGTTAAGGCAGGAGAAATAATATCATCACCAGCGACTCTTTAGTAAATCAACAATTATAGGAGAAGGCAGTGCATTGCAGAGAAAACATGCTTTCCCTGTAAATTAAGATTAAATCTAACGAGTTTTAATTACGAATTACTATAGCTTGCTCTGTTTTGTAATGAACTTAGTTTGATAAACATTTCATAACTATGCCCAAAACTAATGACATATTAAATGAAGATGAGATTGCATCACTAGGTGCATCATTACGAGCAATTGAGCAAAAGCTACTTAAACAAGGTCAGAAAGATAGTAAAACTAGAATTTGGTTTCAAGGTGAGGAACCTTATTTTGATGTCTTTTTTGAATTGAACAACGATGAAATTTTATGGTTTCAATTTACATTACGTGGTAAATCTATTACCTGGGATAAGAGAAAACCAGAATTGCAAACAGGTAATACAAATGAATTATGTCTTGATGATGTGAGTTTTTACGCAGCAAGTAAAACAATTGAGAACGATCGTCAACAAGACTGGGAATTTATCTATTTAGTGAAATCAATTCTTCGCAGTAGATCGGAAGAACCAATTTTTGCCAAGGCACTCACATTATTTAATTAGTTATTAGCCATACGTCATCGATTTTCTAATCTTTTAAAAAGGCGGAGAACCACAAAAGTCAGCACAGCACCAACTAATCCTAACTGCCATAAACCCAACCCAGCTGCAATTCCTAAACCAGCCGAAACCCAAACAGATGCAGCTGATGTGAGTCCGTGAATTTCAGGTCGCGATGATTTTTCGGAAGATTCGCGTATAATTTCCCCAGCACCAAGAAATCCTACACCAGCTGCAATACCCTGAATCACCCGGCTGAGAGCATCGGGATTTGATTGTAGCGAAACTATTTGCATAGGTATGACAGCGAACACAGCTGAACCAAGGCACACCAGCATATGAGTTCTTAAACCTGCTGGTTTCTGCTTCAACTGGCGTTCTAATCCAATAATTCCCCCAATCAGTAAGGCAAAGCACAGCCTAAAGAAAATGTTTGGTAAATCATTGGGTGCAAGGTAGTAAGTGTTAGACAATGCTAGAGATTAAAGAAAGTACTATATTTTACGGTTGCTTGGTAATATAGTTCCAATCAACCTTATTTTATGGATTTTACTACAAAACCTACAGATTGTGGTGCTTAAAAATATTGAAGAATACTTTTTTAGCAAGAAAATAATTTTTTCTATTTTCTTGCTAGTCTAATCATAAGAATATTATTTTTGCAAAAAGATATAAAACTTCACTTATAATTTACGTCAATATTAATGATTACCGACATGGGAGTTTCAAGTTAACTAAATGGGTCTTAATCTTTTAAAAATGATTATAAAGCAATATTTTAACTCAAATTGCTAAATTTAACCAAACACTCAATAAATGCAATGTAAGACGACTTCTTAAGGTGCAATTAAGTTGAATGAATCAAAGACAGTGATTTACAAAGGAGTCAGACAATCGTCAGACAAGTGTAATAGTAATTAACTGATAACTAAATCGGCACAATTAGACGTAAATGCTAGAAACTGCTTCTGGCAGATATTTCAAGAGATGACATCTGATGAACTTACCAAGAGGGTGTGCCTCTAGTGGCAAACTAATAACTGACAACTAATAAATTGAGTGGATAAACTCTACTGGCTTGAACAAATCAAACTGCTAGACCGTGCCAAGGTAGGTGACAAAGCATTTTACTTAAGCAGAATCATGCAGCGTGGCTATCCGGTGGCATCCGGTTTTGTAATTTCCGCAGATGTTTTGCGACAATTCCTAGAAACTCTTAACAGTTCAGAGTCATTAGTCGCAGATTTACCCTATTCTTCCTTGCACCTGGATGTAGCTAATTGGCGACAACTTCAGCAGGTAGCTGGACGCTTGCGTCAAGAAATCATTACAGCGACTGTACCACCACAGTGGGTAAGTACAATTTTTCAGGCAGCTAGAGAATGGCAAACTAATTATCTGATTTTGCGACCAACGCTGGCATTATCGACAGTAATGCAAAATTTGGGGAATACATCTGGTTTGCTGGAATCAATCTTTTGCTACTGTGATGAAGAAGCGATCGCCAGAGCATTAAAGCATACTTGGAGTCAGCTGTTTCGTGCCAGAAGTTTACTGTATTGGCAGCGGGTGGGAATTAGCCTACAACAAATTAATTTAGCAGTATTAGTACAACCAGTTCAGAATGCGATCGCCAGCGGTTTACTTTATGCCAATTCTGCGGGATGGAAAATAGAAGCAACTTGGGGATTAGGAACAGCGATTTCCCAAGGTGATGTACTTCCAGATACATACTACATCCAAGGAGACACAGGGATTGTCCTAGAGCGACATCTAGGCAATAAAATGCTGGCTTATCGTTTTAATGATGCTGCGGCTGTAGATGCTTCGCAATCTCTCGCTAGATCGGTACTAACAGCAGATAATACTGATATATTGGCTTATGTACTTGAGGAAGCTCAACAAAAACAGTACGCTTTACAAGAAGAATACCTGCAACAACTAATCACTCTGGGCAATCAACTGATGAGTGAACTAGGGAAAAGCTTTACTATTAAATGGACTATATCTGAGGAAACCCCAGTTACGCCAGGTCGTTCAACTTTGGCAAATAAAGCACGCGACTGGTTCCCCCATCTCACTATTACGCAAGTTAGTAGCCCCCAATCAGTGATTCCCAATTTACAGTTCATTAAAGGACTAGGGGCAGCAACAGGACGAGTGATAGCGACTGCTTATGTAATTGTCAACTCCCAACACAGACCAGAACAAATACCCAAAGGAGTAATTTTAGTAGCACCGACGATTACACCGGATTGGTTACCGCTACTGCAACAAGTCGTTGGTATTATCACGCAGCAGGGAGGATTGACTAGCCATGCTGCAATTTTAGCTAGAGAACTAGGTATTCCGGCAGTAGTAAGTGCTACAGATGCCACAGTCATAATTCAAAATGGCGAACGGCTGTTAGTGGATGGCGATCGCGGAGAAGTATATCGTATTAGAGAAGACAGAGTAGACAAAAAAGGAGAAGGGAAAAATCAAGAACTAAATTCTCATCACCCCATTACGCCATCACCCCATCCTCTTATTACCCCGAATCTACCCATGATTGCCACCCAGCTGTTGGTGAACCTGAGTCAGCCCAGCTTAATTGAGCAAGTACAAAACTTACCTGTGGATGGGGTAGGATTGTTGCGCTCAGAACTAATGCTACTCAGCACGCTTGAGGGGCAACATCCTAATATTTGGCTTATAGGTGGGCATAAAGAAGAATTGTTAGAGCAATGGACTGAGCAGATTATGCGGTTTGCTCGTGCCTTTGCACCACGACCAGTATTTTATCGCTCTTTAGACTGGCGATCGCACGAGTTCTCATCATCTACTCATACTCCACAATCGATGCTAGGCGATCGCGGTACATTCAGCTATATCAGCAATCCCGCAGTTTTTGAGTTGGAACTAACAGCTTTGACAACTGTACAAAAAGCAGGTTACAGCAATGTTCACCTGTTGTTGCCTTTTGTTCGCAGTGTGGCAGAGTTTTCCTTTTGTCGGCAAAAAGTTGAGCAAGCAGGTTTAACCCAGATACCGCAGTTTCAATTATGGATCATGGCAGAAGTGCCAAGTGTGTTATTTTTGCTGCCAGAATATGTGAAAGCAGGTGTAGCCGGAATTTCCATTGGTACTAATGACCTAACACAACTACTGCTAGGAGTAGACAGAGAACAAGGACAACTCACAAAAGTATTTAACGAACAGCATCCGGCGGTAATGAGTGCGATCGCCCAACTGATCCAAATGGCTAAAACTGCGGAGATACCATGTTCAATCTGCGGTCAAGCACCAGCACTCTATCCAGAAATTATCGAGCAACTGGTGCAATGGGGCATTACTTCGATTTCTGTAGAACCAGAAGCAGTTGAGCGAACATATCAAGCGATCGCCCGTGCTGAACAACGTTTGATTTTAGCAGCAGCGCGACAAAAACTTGAATAACTTCCTGTCAACAGTCAGCTGTTTTATCGAATATATCCAGTTTCCCGTAAAAACTTACGTAAATCGGCAAAGAATTTGGTGCGATCGCTTTTTTTGTAAGCCTGCTGTACCCGTTGCCAACCATCCTGTCCTTGGCCTAATAGATACTTGTCTGCCAAGTACGATGCTAAAAACCCCTTACCGTCATCACCTTGTTGTCGCGCCTGGATGTAAGTTTGCCATTGTTCCGCAGCATGACTGTAGATTAACTTGGAATAACGACGAGTAACATCAATCATTTTTCCTTGACGATACTGCCAAATTTGCAGAGGATAGCCGGAAGCAGCATAGGCTGTAAAAGCATAGGCAAAGCGATCGTCTTGACTATCAAATTCTGGGAGTCCATCCTTGTCTAAATCTTGGAGTCGATAGCCACCATTGCCCCATTCATGACGAGTCTGATTATACTGCTTGGATTGACTGTTGTAACGGTAAATCAACGAATATGTACAACAGTGCGCTCCGCCTGTAAAAAAATCGGCAATTACTTCTGATTCTTTGTTGCCATCCAAGTCTAGTACTGGTAATTTATTGTCTGTAAATACTCCAACAGGTCGATCGTATTCACTTTCTTGAGGCAGCTTTTTATCTAAAACAGTTTGACTCGCCCGGATAATTTGCAACCGCACATTTTTGTATTGATATTCCTCTGGTTTGTCATAGGATATTTCTGCCCGGACATTGCCCGATTGTCCAGCGATTACTTCTGCCTTAACAGGCTGGGACAATACAGCCGTCATGCTTAAAATAGCTAAACCTATTAAAGATTGGTTAATCAAGGCACGCATAGTATTGATCGTGGGTGTTGTATATAGCTCGTTCAACTGTATACAACACTACAAAAACGGTCAATATCGGAAAATTGCCGCTGCAAGTGTATCATTAGGCATTTGTTCTGACTCAACAGCGTAAACTGTACCGCCGTTTAAAAGCGTATGAATGGCAGCAAAATCTAACATATCTTCATCATCCGGTTCTGGTTCTGGGTGCAAATCGACAGCCATCGAATCTGGGTCAAACTCACCCCAGATTTGCTGTCCTACTGGTACAAACAAAGAATCAACTCTTTGATAGTAAGCTGCTGAAATGATCTCTTTGAGATCGCTAGAGGCTTTGCCAGTACCCTCTCCAGCGAGTTGTTGGTAAAGCTCCATTGCATCTTGCTCTGACTGATGGAATAGAGGTTCAACGATTGGCCAAGCTTGGGCGTGTAATTCTTCCGGTTGGAAAAGTTCCAGTCTGCGGGTAATGCCTTCTTCTATTAGATGGGGATAAGTATTCGCCTCTCGGTAAATTGGATGGAGATACTCAACTCCTGCCAAAATTAAAGGCGCTTCTCGATCTCGCAGTTTCTCATGCAATGCAGCATCAACCGCGTGAAAGTATTGGAGAATAGCTTCTTGGTGCTTGTCTCTATCTGGACTTCCCTGTCCGTGAAATGCACCTGGTTGCGATCGCGAGAAAGGACTTGAGGTGCTGCCTTTGGATGTGGCGATGCGAAATTGACCTTCTTTGGCAGTTTCGTCATACTGAAGAGCCTCATCAATACTTTTAGGCATATTTTCTACTTCTACTTCATTGAGGCCGGAGCGCGTTCCCTCAAAAAACTTCGCATCCTTTTGACTCAGAGCGAGGATGTAGAACTTGCCATCATTGTTGATTAAATGTAGCAACGGTTTGAGGTGGAAGCGATCGCTCACAACCACCAATTCTTGAAACTCCATTGGTAGACGGTAGTAGCGAAATACATCTGAAGAAATCAAGATTGCCAAGCCGTGGTCTTGGTGTTCCCAGAAATCAGTTGTATCAAGTTCCATAGCTGGTTGAAGAAAGTTTACCGCCTCAGTGTGGCGAATCCCCATTGCATCCAAGCGTTCCTCAGCTTCACGGATTAAATTTTTAAAACGAATTGGGTTTTGTCGAATCTCTGGCCCTGCTTTTTGCATAGGCATATACAGAGAGATACAGTGGCTGTGAGGATGTTCAATTAAAGTTTTTAATTCATCAGCAGACAATATTGTCATATTATGAAACTCCTATCCACGTCTATATAAAGCTGAACAATCTATATTCATTTCAGTACCTGAATCACGAACTTTCATCTTTCTTTTGATAAGAAGTTACGTGTCATGTACACCATTCTTTAGATGGATAAACAGATGGGTATAGACGTGGATAGCTTTGTACTTAAAATTAAGTTATCGGTTTATTTAAGGTCTTGCTCCCCCTAAACCCCTTTCAAAATGAGGAAATCCGGAATTTTTAAGTCTACTTTTTTAAGAAAAGTTTAGTCAAAACATTAAATTATAAGAACTAAACTGTATTGACATATGACCTTTCTTAATCATTCCTAAAAAACAAAATCCCCGATTTATTTGATAAATCGGGGATCTATAGATTTCAATTTTTACAAATCAAATAAGATTGCTATAGTATGCAGCAATTTAGAGAACAATATTCAATTATCCCGCATTTGAATTATTAGTTCTTTGTGGCTTGATAGCTATTCTCTTGTGTAGTTGTGTCACAAAACCTAAAGTCACTCGTTTCATAATCCAATGCAAACCTAGCAGGATTGTAAAAGTGATAGCGATAATCACCAACGGCTGTTTACCCAGAAGTTCCTCTACACCTTTGGTTAATAAAGCATCTGGTTGAGTAATGAAATCCCAACTGTTGAAACGCAAAAATCGCCCCCAATAAATACCAATGGCACAGAGAGTGTGGGTAATCAATTCAACCCCTAAAATCCATTGACTTTTGCCAATGCGGTGCAAGTAATGTCCTAGATTAATTAAAGATATTACATAAGCTTCTAATCCGGCCAAAATTACCACTAGGTAAAGAGGAATGAGTATCAAGGTAATCATCCACACAGATTGAATTGCGCGAATATCATCTATCAAATGAATTATATCAGTCAACAAATAAGGCGCATTTGGTAAAAAAGCATAGAAAACCAGGAATCCTAGCCACCAAACCCAAGAGCGACCACGTTTGGTACGAAATAACCAAACACTTAAAGCTAAAGGTATAAAAGCTAGAAACAAATTCCAAGTCATCCAACTTTTGTTAATACTCAAGACCTGCAATACTCTGGCTATCAATTCAATGAATTCTTCTTTCATAAATGCTTACTGGCAAGACGCGTGATTGATGTGGATTCGCTCTGTAGTCTTAACTTCAGCGATCGCTTGACAAAACTGTCAAAATAGAAAACGGTTTTTGTGTTTTCCATACTGGGCTGTGAAAATGGCTAATGCTTAATTTTTCACTTAACCCGCTTAAACACATAGTATAACCAGAAAATCATCAAGGGTAAATCTATCATAGAAAAGAAGTTTTTATTAACGCCAAAAGCTGCTAATAAAAACTTCCAGTAGAATTTGTGTTTTATAAGGTTGCCCTTGTCCTAGCCATGAGATTAACTTCAATCTGGCTTAGTTTAATTCCAGAAGAATTTGATAACTCATTTAATTCCTTAGAGATTATCGGTAATTTATGAAAGATTTAACGCACTAACACTCGACTACGGGGGCCAATTGCCTGTTTAGACTTATTGAGTCTGGTGCGGCAATTAACAGAATCTATTGAACAACTACTTGAAGTAACGGTAGAAGTTTCTAAACCTACTGGATTAACAGCAAATGAATTACCGCTACTGAACTCAATATTAGGTGCAGTAACGGGCGACGAAAAATTAGATCCATTTGTTTCAACCGTAGGTGTGGGCGAAGTAAATGCCTGCGGGACTGCTTCTGCGATCGCACTACTCGTATCAATTACGGGTACAGGAGTGGGTGTACTATTAACACTCACTACGGGTGTAGGTGTAGGTATAGGGGTGGGTGTAGGTATAGGGGGGAGCGTAGGTATAGGAGTGAGTGTAGGTGTAGGAGTGGGTGTAGGAGTGGGGTTGGATGTGATGGGAGTGGCATTTGCAGGTACTGTAATTGTCAATCTGACTAAGGGTACATTGTTCATTTGCCAGGATGTGACGGTTGGCTTACCCGGTAAATCGGACTTGAAATCAAAGACTGTGGGACTTAGACCACCATCGCGATCGCTATATCGCGGCCCTTGTCCACTCACCTGAAAAGTTCCCTGATACTGTTTTCCTGTTTTCGGATCGGTGACAATGCCTGTGTAAAAGGCCTTTGTGAGGCCAAATTCGTCCTGAACTACGCCTTGAAATTTAGTTCCTGGCACTTTTCCTTGGAAAGTATACGGTGTTAAAGTACCGCCAGAAAGAATCGGTGAACTGAGAATGCCATCAAACGAGATAACTGGAATGCCTTTAAAATCAACAAAGTAATGCAGACTGCCATCTGAGCGTGTTTCTACTTTCACATAGTTAGACTGGTACACAGGAACATAATTAGGATTGTTCTTGGAACCTATGTTGCGTTGGTAACTACCGTTGGAGTCGGTATCAACACGAGTCACTCTGTTATTGAAATTGGGATTATTGTTGGGAAGTTGAATAGTTCCTGATAGTGCGCCAGTGCCTTGAATTGTGATTTGCGCTGAAGCACTTGTTCCCCCTAAACCGACGATCGCGGCTACTAAACTGCTACCACCTAAAACTGTACAACCCAATTTAGTAGCTGCTGAACTTAATTGCATAAAAAATTTGCTCCTTACTTGGCATAAAAAAACACGCATAGGTTTACAGTCTCCGCTCCTATTGCGTGACAACAAAGTTCAAAATGTAACTGGTTTATAAACTAGTTGCTGTTTTTAAGCTTTCGGTAGATGGGTAATGCAAACTGATTTGAAATCTCATTTATTCCCATTTATAGAGAATTCAGGCGGGTAAACGAGAATTGAAAGCGATCGCAAGTAGTTTATAAATACTTGCTAGGGGGTTTAACCCCTTGTGATTACATTTACATCAGTACAAAATCAAAACCGGAAGGTCGCTCTTAATGCCCCAACTACTAAAGGGTCGTTAGCAGCGTTGTGATCGGGATTAAAAATTACAAATACCCCTGGTGTCAAGGCCAGGTGTTCATTTAGCTGGGCACGATAAAAGAGTTCTACATGGAGCGATGTATCACTGCGTCCGCCTGGTGTTCCTCCATCAGAAAAGTTCGGAAAATTGAATCCATCAGGCAAGGTACTAGAAGTAATTTTGGGGGGTTGTCCCACGAGAATACCCCCCAAATTGCCAGAACGCAGCAAATTAGGAAAAGCAGCAAACACCATCCAATTTGTGGTTTCTACACTTCCAGAGAGATTAACTGGCTTTGAGGAAGAAAAGCCACCCCAACCGCCCAACTGTAGGTTCGGGTTAACGCGCCATGCCACAGTTGCACCAACAGCATGGGTATTGAAAGCTGTAGGCTCTGCAAAAGGAGAAATCAATTGGGCATCGCCAATACTGGTTCCCAATAATTCATTAGGAGAATGGGAGTAAAGATAATGCACCCCAATATCGACATTATCAGTAGGTGCTAAAGTTAGCTGAGCGCCTGCGGTAAATCTACCGCCAAATCCGCCCGATTGGCTCTTATCAGCTAAACCCGGAATTTCAGCGCTATAAACACCTTGTAAACTGATGCGATCGCTAATTTGCCAGTCAAAGCCTATGCCACCAGTGCCGTTGCCAATGCTTAAAATCGGGTTGCGCTGACCGAATTGAGAAATTGCCCCGTCGCCAGAACCTTCTAGGGGATTAATGCCACGAAAGGTATTAACTGGGTTAACACCGGCTGTACCTACAACAACTCCCAAGTTATCCGAGAGTAGAAATCGATAAGACAAGTCGTTAATTTGTAGGTTGTTTTCTGTATTTGACTCGAAACCCAATCGCCCCATATTGGTAGACACCAAAGAAGCAGTAGAACCCAAATTTCCCGCAGACAACCCTGTTAGTAATAAATCTCGTCCTGTAAACGAAGTTGCTAACGTTAACTGCACGCTATTTGCAAAAGTCAGGTTCGTTTGTCCCCGACGCTCAGGTACTCCATCTCTAGGAAACAAATCTACATCGGTGCTATTTGTCCCCTGCACACTAAAAATAGCTTGACCAAATAATCTGGTATTTGTGGAAAACTGATTTGCCTGTAATTCGTTAGTCCTTTCTTCTACAGCTACCAAACGCTCCTGTAATTGCTTTAATTCCCCCTGAAACTCGGCTTGTAACCGTTGCAGTAGGATTAAATCTTCATTGTTAATAGTATTTATTTTATTGCTAGTAATTAATTCGTTAATCTGCTCTAAACAAGTATTTAAACCAGCTGCAAACTCATAACGGCTGACAGCACGAATGCCAACAGAAGATTTAGGAATGCAGCCATAGCGTTCTACTATAGACTGCAAAGCGCCAAAAACCCAGTCAGAAGGCTGCACATCATCCAGTTGGGACACAGATGTCACCTGCGACATCTGGTTGTCTGGCTCTTGAGTGTCAGACTCTGGCGTTGGGTAGATGAGGGGAGAGTTAGAGACAAGGGGATAGGGAGATGGGGAGAATTCTTCTGTGCTTTCTGGCTTCTGAGTTTTATCTGTTACAGTTTGGGGATCCTGGGATTCAGACAAGATAGAAGAGATTTGAGACTGACTCTTTTGTCTAACTTTCTTAAGTAGATTTTGATACTCTTTATTTGGAGTTGATGTAGTGACGTGAAGATTACCATCTGGCTGCACGAATTCAGGTGGTGTAATTTCAGCAGTTGGGAAGAGTTGAGATAACTGTTCCTGTTTTGACTCTTGCACCACTCTGTCTGACTGAATTACAGGCTGCTCAGGTAAATTGTTGGGCAAAGTTGTTTGCCCTGCTGTCAATACGCCAGCCATCAGTAGACTTATATCACTCATTGTATATCAGTTGACTAACACCAATACTTCTTTTCACGGTTTAAGTTGGTGTTCTTCAGGAATATTTCTAAAAATTAAGTGATAAAAGTTACTAATTATTTCAAACCAGCATGGAGGCAAGAGACTAGGAAAGAGTTTTCCCAGTCAACAGCCATTAGTCCCGTCCCCAACAAAAATAGATTATTCCGCCTGACGACAGTACTTATTCAGTTCATTGACTAATGCATCCGACTCCTTACCAGCAGTTTTAGCTGCGGCTGTTAGGGCTGTATCAATTTCTGTTCTAGCCTTTTGTATTTTTTCCCTACCAGATGCCGAGGCTTCGGCTGTCTTAGCTGCGCCCAGCGCCCTAGCTGCTTTAGCGATCGCTTGACTGAGATTCTTGAATACTTTGATAAAACGGCTTTGCAATTCTTTCATCTTGGGATCTGCCAAATTCAGTTCCTCTAAAGATGCAGTGACAGCTTCCAAATCTCTAGACAGTTGCATGGTTGTGATCACCTGCTGTCCTTTTTTTTGATCGATCAGAGAATTTCCTTCATTCACCACTTGAATTAGTCGCTGACACTGGGAAGCTTTATTTTCACTGCAACCAGTAACCAATAAAGCGATACTCAGACTCACAGGAGCAATAACAATATATTTACACCACACAGAGATTAATACCCCACCAGCAGTAAAACCCCAACATGGTAGCTAATAATTCAGTTATTTTGCGTAATCTGTCAAAGAACAGAATATTTTATTTGAGCCTGGAAGAAAACGGACTTCACCTAGATAAACTTGTCACCACTCGTAATGCGCTTGGAAACTGGCTATCTTTCCTCTAGCGTCACTGACAAAGGTGGATTGTTTGCCTATTTCTCTGGACGCGATCGCACATACTTTAGACTTCTTTACAATTCCAACTTGAAGAAATAAAAGATTCCACTCATCTCAACAGAGTAATAAATCTAAATTAAATCTAACAAATCTGTAAATCTACTGATTTCTTAGCTTTTATTCCTATATTCACAATTATTTTAATAATAAATAACTGCAAATTTACTTATTTTTATCCATATATTTTAATTAAAAAATACGTAAAATAAATGCCTTTTTAAAGAGTTATATAAGTTGCATTTTTGCTATTGTTATGAAGATTTGTTGAGAGATATCCTGGGAGAGATTGAGATAACGTGAACAACAAATTTCCTAATAACAAGACAGAAAATAATGTCTAAATTCAAGGTTTTGACCAGAGTTTTAGCTGCATCTACAATTAGCATCGGCTTTTTGTCTGTTACATCTGCTGCTCATGCAGCTAATTTAGTTCCCCAACAAGAAGGAGAAATTAAACTCACAAATCTAGCGTGTCTTAGCAATACAAACCCCAAATGTATAAACACAAGTTCGGGCGCAAATGCTTACACTGTGACCAGTTTGAATTACGATCCACAATTTTCAGAAAGCCGCCTGTTTGTTGATAAAAGAGACGTTGCCAACGATTACTCATCATTTGGTATCCAGTTTCTAGCACAGGATGCAGGCACTAATCCTGCTTTAGAAGAATATTGGTTTCGTCCAGTAGCTTATACCCCTGCTACACAGAAAATAGACCCGCCCAAATCCAATACTTCTAAACAGACTATTGATGCTCCCGCAGGAGCCAGCATTGGGACAGCAACTACTACAACTCCGACTACAACAGAAACGACTACAAGTTCTGATGGTAAGAAGATAATCAAGAACATTACTGTAGAGACAACAACTGTTACCAAGCAAAAGAAAGTTAACGGTGTAAACAAGCTAATACAGGAGATTACTACCAAGACGATTACTCAGACAACGACAATTACCCCTGGTAAGCCTGTCGAAAAAGGGCAGTTAGAAGTTGGTAAATTCCAATTTGACTTCAAAAATCCATTGGCAGGATTAAAGCTTAATTTCTTTGATGTTGAAGACTCGAAACATACGGGAGTTTTAAGCTATACCAACAGTGAAGGTAAAACTTTTTCAATTCAGGAATTGCTCGCTGGACAAGAAAACGGAAATTTACAATCACTGACTATTCATGATGTGCGGTCGTTCGTAGTTCAACTAGGTAATCCTGGTAAAAAATATGGCTACAACGATAGCCAATTTGATACCACCGGTGATGGTGTTAATTTGCAATTAGAAACTGTACCTGAACCTGGAAATATGGCTGGCTTAGGTGCTTTGGCTATTTTAGGCATGATGAGCAGACGACAATTCAAACAAAAGAAAACTGTATAAAGCAGATTCTTTAGACGTTATATGCTTGCGGAATAATTTGAGGGTTCTGTGGGATGGGTGTTTCGCCTGTCCCTTATTTTTTGAGCCGCTTTAGTAGAGACGTTACATTGAGGTTGGGAAAATGTGCGTAGCTAAAATAATCATCTGTAATGACATCGGCTCTTCCCGCGACAGAAGCAAGTGGCTAGAATAAGGCTATGTCTGAAAATTCCGCTTCTGTAACTGCAACACGCCCCGCGTTCATCTTAGTAGATGGGCACTCCCTCGCCTTTCGTTCTTACTTCGCTTTCGCCAAAGGACGAGATGGGGGATTGCGTACTAAGACGGGGATTCCTACCAGTGTATGTTTTGGCTTCCTCAAGTCACTGCTAGAGGTAATGGCAACACAACAGCCACAAGCAATGGCGATCGCTTTTGATTTGGGTTTGCCAACTTTTCGCCATGAAGCTGACGATACCTATAAAGCCGATCGTCCAGGAACACCAGAAGACTTTGTTCCCGACTTGAAAAATCTGCACGAGTTGCTTGATGGTTTCAATCTGCCAATTTTCACTGCTCCAGGTTATGAGGCAGATGATGTTTTAGGAACTTTATCACAAAAAGCAACTGCCGCCGGGTATAAAGTGAAAATTTTGACAGGCGATCGCGATTTATTTCAACTGATCGACCCAGATAAACAAATCACTGTTTTAAATTTTAGTCCCGATGCTCTTAAACGCTCTACAAATAGCATCACTGAATTTAGCACAGAAGAAGTTAAAGAAAAATTGGGCGTATTACCTACGCAAGTTGTCGATTTTAAAGCTCTTTGCGGTGATAAATCTGATAATATTCCTGGGGTCAGGGGAATTGGCGAAAAAACAGCAGTACAGTTACTTAATACCTACGGTTCTCTTGAGCAGATTTATGCTGCACTGGACGAAATTAAAGGAGCAACTCAGAAAAAACTGGCAGAGGGTAGAGAAGATGCTGATAAATCTCGCTACTTAGCAAAAATAGTTGTCGATGTTCCTTTAGAACTTGATTTGGAAAAATGTAAACTAAAAGGATTTGACACAAGTATCCTGATACCAATTTTAGAAAAGTTAGAATTTAAAACTTTTTTAGGCAAAGTCAATGAACTTCAGCAACGTTTCGGTGGCACAGTTGTAGAAGCACCAAAATCAGAAACGGCTGATACAGAATCAGAATTTGAAGACGCAGACCTTTCGTTTTTCAGTTTTGATGAGACACAAGCCGTACAACAGCAACCTGTTTGCCAAATTCAACCACGCATTATTAACACCGAAGCTAAACTCACCGAGTTAGTGAATCTTTTGCAAAAATTCACTAACCCAGAAACACCTGTTGCTTGGGACACTGAAACTAGTGACTTAGAACCACGCGATGCTTCTTTAGTAGGAATTGGTTGTTGCTGGGGAACGAAACCAGATGAATCAGCTTATATTCCTCTCAATCACAAAACTGGAGAAAATTTAAATCAAGAACTAGCACTAGAAGCACTACGCCCAATTCTTGAAAGTGCTGATTATCCTAAAACTTTTCAGAATGGAAAATTTGATCGCTTAGTTTTCCGCTGTCAGGGAATTAACTTGGCAGGAATTGTATTCGATCCGATGCTAGCGAGTTATGTTCTGAATCCAGATACTAGCCATAACTTGAACGATTTAGCATTACGATACTTGGGATTATCGGTGCAAAATTATTTAGATTTAGTTCCCAAGGGCAAAACCATTGCTGATATAGACATCAATGCTGTAGCAAATTATTGTTGTTTGCAAGTCTATGCGACATTTCAACTGGTGCTGAAATTGAGTGAGGAACTGGCGAAAATTCCAGCTTTATATCAATTATTGATAGATGTGGAACAGCCGCTAGAAACAGTTTTAGCAGCAATGGAATACCAGGGAATCCACATTGACTCAGCTTATCTAAAAGAACTTTCGCAACGGTTAGAAACAGATTTAGCAAAGTTGGAAGAAAAAGCAACTGAGTTAGCTGGGGAAAAATTTAATTTGGGTTCTCCCAAAAAATTGAGCCAGATATTATTTGAGAAATTAGGATTCAGCACGAAATATTCTCGTAAAATCCAAACAGGTTATTCTACAGATGCAGCGACATTAGAAAAACTCCAAGAAGTTTATGAAAGCGAGTTTGTTGATACCATTATTGAGTACCGCACTTTATCTAAATTAAAGTCTACTTATGTTGATGCATTGCCAGCATTAGTACGTGCAGATACTCAGCGGGTGCATACTGATTTTAATCAAGCAGCAACATCAACTGGTAGGTTATCCTCTTCTAATCCGAATTTACAAAATATTCCTATTCGTACAGCTTTTAGTCGTCAAATTCGGAAAGCATTTTTGCCAGAACCAGGTTGGTTAATGGTGGCTGCTGATTACTCACAAATTGAGTTACGAATTTTAGCTCATTTAACTCAAGAACCAGTGTTGGTGCAAGCATATCAGCAGAATGAAGATATTCATACTGTAACGGCAAAGTTAATTTTTGAAAAAGAACATATTACATCAGATGAAAGAAGATTAGCAAAAACTATTAATTTTGGCGTGATTTATGGAATGGGTTCTCTCAGGTTTTCGCGTTCAACTGGGATCGATAAAGCCATTGCTAACGAGTTTATTAAACGATTTAACGAACGCTATCCCAAAGTATTTGCATATTTGGAAGCGGTAAAAAAACAAGCGATCGCCCAAGGTTATGTAGAAACTATTCTCGGTCGTCGTCGTTATTTTGATTTTACTCACAACAGTTTACGCAAATCAAAAGGTAGCAATCCAGAAGATATTGATTTGAGTAAATTGAAGAATTTGGGTGCTTACGATGCGGGGTTATTGCGTTCTGCTGCCAATGCACCAATTCAAGGTTCCAGTGCTGATATCATCAAAATTGCGATGGTGAGATTGCATGAGGTTTTGCAGAAATATCAGGCGCATCTGTTGTTGCAAGTTCACGATGAATTAGTGTTTGAAGTCCCTCCCGATGAGTGGGAAGAATTAAAACCGCAGATTAAATCTGTAATGGAAGATGCAGTACAGTTGAGTGTGCCGTTAGTAGTGGATGTGCGTGCAGGTGAGAATTGGATGGAAACAAAGTAAAGGTGCTTGGCGAAATTGATTATCCTGAATTAGTTGCTCGCCAAAAACTTAAAAAAGGGGAACTGCTACACTTGCTGTACCCCCCTGTCGATCTAAAATTCCCTCTTGCTTACTGAACGCGACAGAATTTGCGATCGCTATCATTTTGAGGAAACTGCCAAGAATAGGCAAAATGGCTCACTCCCTTGAGTTGAGGCGCAAGTTTGCGAAGTGCCTGCATTTGTAATTCTAGTGGTGGACGATTACTCACCGATTTTCCCCAGTTACCAGCTAAAGCCGGAATTACCTGCGTTCCAGGTTGGGCGACGCTTAAAACTCGTTGTACTTGCGGCACAATACAACTAACGTTACCGCAAGTCGCATAAGACATCGGATGCCACTGCAAGGAACTAGGAAACCTATCCCAAGGTTGCAAGCGAGAATCATAACCTTGGCCTACAGTTTGATTGCCATCAGGGAAAAACACGACCCCAGAAGGAATCCCTAGCTGCTGTGCTGGGTAACTTGCTACGGCGACAAAATCCAGGATACCTTGCATGGCGTGAGCAACGGAGAGTTGCCACAACTCTATTTGCAGAGATGGTTGTCTGTCGGCAGGAGTCAGGATTGATTTTGGCGCTGGTGGTGGAATGCGACCTTGCCACATCGGTTCACCTTCTTGAGGATAAAGTTTATCGACTTCACCTATATCTGCTGCGGTTACATATCCTTTCCTTAAAAAACGCCGAATTAACTCCAGTCCTTTATAATTCTGTGCCCGTCGCAATAAAGCTTCTTGGGTGGCTTGACTATATAGCCATAAATCCGAAACTTTCGTGGCGATGGAATTACCCCCCGTTTGCCTGGGATAACGCACATAATCAAATAGCAAGCCATCCGGGCGACGGCGCAGTACTTCCTGTACCATTTGGAAGTAGTCGCGTTTGGCTTGCATGTTGTAAGGGTCGATAAATACTTGAGAACTGCCATCTACCACATATAAGCTTGTTTGACCTTTGCCATTGCGAGCGATCGCTCCTTCTCTATCTGGGCGTTGGGCATAGGTATAGCCAAAATTGTTGGTAAACATCCAAGCATAGACTTTTAAACCACGTTGCCGCCCTTTTTGGATCGCTGTGGCGAGTAGATCGATGTTTTCTGCCCCTGGAGTGCGAATTACAGAAGGCCAAACAGTTGGGTTAGCTGCTGCTGGTAATAAAACCTGTCCGTCATAGAAAACTTCTAAATAAACTTGGTTATATCCACGGTTGACAATCCGATCCATAATGTTGTCGATTGCTCCCGGTTGAATGTCACAGGGATACAAGCGTAACCAAAGGGCTTGGATGTTTGGCCAAGTACGACTACGGCAGTTCTGCAATTCTTGTGCGTGTTTTTGCAACAACTGCTGGTAGCTGCTTTGAGCATCTTTATTACCTTTTAGTGCTGACAAACGTAAGTTTTCTTTTGCTTGCGTTGCCACTGCTGATAATTGGCAAAACTCTGTTACTTGCGCCCCTGCTGGCTGAATTTCAAAGTTAGGAATCAAGAAAATACTGCTAAAAACAGCAGCGAACAGGCGACGCGAAAATAACATTGGTCTTGCAAGATTCAAGGGACGGTTATGCATACCTACAACTAGAAGGAAAAATCAATCATCAACCCTAATTCACAACAACTTGTGTCTAGAAATAGCATCTAGACATGAAAGAGCAGGTCATTATGAGGTAGTTAGGGGAGATAGCGAATTATTATTATTCCCTCTCATCGTCCTCATCTTTCCATCCTCCTCACGTATCATTTGCTATCTTTGATTCCAACTCGGTATCAGATAACTAACACGACATGTATTAAATTTTATATTCTCAAAAGTAGGGGTTTTCAAGCTTACTTGTTGAGGCTTCCTAAACCCCTATTTCTGTTGCCTGATTTTTTATTTAATTAAGTTACACAAAACACTTGCACGATATTATACGATTGCAGCGAATGTTTTTTGTTACCTAGTACAATAACGTGGTATCCACAGTTAACTATCTAAGCCAAAATTCTAAATTTTTAATTCAAAACTCAGATTTAACTCAAGTTGCCAAACTTGTCATGAGTCCTAAGTCAAAACTTAGGACTCATCACGCTGAAATATAGGGTAGTGAATAGTTAAGCACCACGCCTCAGTGCGGACTCTACCTGCTGTAACTCCTGCTCTAGGCGAGTTTTGAGCTTTTGTGGTACGGGTCGATTTGGGTAAGAACTGTAGTGTCCAGCTAAGGAGTTAAGGGCTGTTCGCATAGTTGTAAAAGAGTTAAGACCGGAAACAGCGTTAGCCCTTTGGTAGCGGGCTGAAAAGTCATTAATTTTTTGACGCGCTTGTGCTTGAATTTCTGCTTTGTTTGGTGAATCTTCTGATAAATCTAGGGCTTGTCTCATGGCATTGACCACAGCCAAGGTGTCTTGGCGATAATCTCCCGATAAACTGTCAGGACTAGAACAACCCATTAAGCCAATGGTTACAACCAAAACCAGCGCAAGCAGACGCGACCAATAGCGTTTCATATGCATCAACTGAAACAATACGTAAATCAACGTCCATCCTATCTTGGAATGGTATCTTGGGGATCATCAAAGAGTGCTGAGTGAGGAGTGAAGAATTAAAAACTCCAAACTTTTTGATAAAGAGTATCTCGTTGTTGGTAAGGTCGTCCTAAAGAAGCGATCGCAGTTTGTAGGGTTTCGACTTCCATACAAGTTCCACCTAAAGCACCTGCCATTGTGGTGATGTGTTCTTCCATCAAAGTGCCACCGATATCGTTGCAACCCCAAACCAAGGCTTCCGTTGCACCAGCTAGCCCCAACTTTACCCAACTCGGCTGATGGTTGGGAATCCAATTTCCTAAATAAATTCGTGCCACAGCCCCTAATAGCAGCGCATCAGCTAAAACTGGTTGATCGCGTCCGACACGACGGCGTAAAGGTTTAGGCGCTTCTTTGCCAACGAAGGGTAATAAAATAAATTCAGTAATTCGGGCTGGATATCCTCGATCCATAGCAGTTTTTTGGAGCGATCGCAATTTTTCTAAATGGCTTATTTGTTGTTCTGGTGTTTCAATATGTCCTGACAACATAGTGCTAGTAGTGTGTAAACCCAATTTGTGAGTTGTACTGACAATTTCTAACCAAGTGGTTGTGTCAATCTTCTCTGGGCACAACACCCGCCGTACTTCATCATCTAACACCTCAGCTGCTGTTCCTGGCATTGAACCAACACCAGCATCTCGCAACGCAGCAATTACATCAGCATACTCAAGTCCGTCAACTCTGGCGATAAATTGAACTTCCTGTGGAGAGAAAGCATGTAAATGTATCTGGGGAAATTCTTGCTTGATGGTTTCTACCAGTTTTAGGTAATAGGTTAAAGATTTGCCATCAATCAGCGCTTGGGGATTTAATCCTCCTTGCATACAGATTTCTGTTGCGCCGCGCTGTACTGCATCTGTAGACTTTTCTAAAATTTGCGTCCAATCTAACCAGTAAGCCCCAGCATCACCATCATCTCGGCGGAAAGCACAAAAACTACAGTGCTGCTCACAGATATTAGTAAAGTTAATATTGCGGTTAATGATGTATGTGACCGTATCACCTGCTTGACTGTGGCGGAGTTTGTCAGCGGTGGTACGAATAGCTGCGATCGCTTCTGGATCGGTTTGTTTTAACAATACCACTCCCTCTTGGGGAGATACATCATCCCCCATAAGGGCACGGTCGAGAATAGCATCAATAGTTTTAAGCTTCACAGGGCAGTAATTACAACCAGGTTACTCCTTCTATTGTGGCAAGAATCTGTAATCTCCATAAACTGACACACATGGAGTAGAAGAATTTTACTGTGCTATTTAGCAATACTTATAGACTCAGTTATAAAAAACAACCATTTCCGCTAAGCAATTACGCTTAAAGTATTTTTTACACGCATTTTATTTTGATTATGTTACAACTGAGTTGCCAAAAAATACTTATTGGGTAAGTTAGCTTCATTACTTGAAAAATTATACATTATCGATTTATGCATAAAGGCTTAGTAAACTCTAAATTGTCTGTATCCTTTTCTCTAGAGTGGTTGCTGCTAAGTGCGATCGCAGTAGCAGTTGTACTACGAATTCTCAATCTGGGAAGTAGAGAATTTTGGTATGACGAAGTTTTATCTTTACTAATTTCTACTGGGCAAAAGAGTGCCTATAACTCACCTGGAGATGCACCAGTCGTTTTAGCAGAATATACATCCTTATTGAAATTACCTGTTGAAGCAGGTATGCGCGAGTTCTTCCTGACTCTTGGTCAGCTATTTCGGAGTTTGTTAGGAGGAGAACCTCATCCACCACTATTTTTTGTCAGCCAGCATTTTTGGCTGCGGCTTTTCGGCAACAGCGAAATGGCAATGCGGAGTTTGAATACATTGTTGAGCATTGCAGCTATGGGCAGTGCTTACGGTTTAGGTAGAGTTGTCTTAGGAAATCGTGGAGGACTATTACTAGCAGCGTTACTAGGAATTAATCCGTTTTATTTATTTCACTCCCTCAATTTGCGGATGTATGCTCCCTTAGTTTTGTGGGCAACATTAAGTGCATGGTCACTACTGCATCTGATTTATCAGCAAGATAATCGTAATCGCCGTAATTGGTTGCTATGGAACGTTGTTTTGATTGGCTCGGTTGCAGCAGGGTTATTGACCTTTTATTTATATGCTTATTGGATAATTACTTTAGCAGTATTGGTACTTTACCGCGATCGCCAACATTGGTGGCAGCACGCCTTACGTTTGGGGGCTGGAGTTGTGCTGACCTTTCCGTGGGTAATATGGGGTACTTTGAAGCAACTCCGCAACGCTGACTTGAAACGTTTTGGTGCAGCTAAAGAAGTTGGCTCTGTATGGTTAAATCATTTGCAAGATGTTGCTCAAACTTTAGGTATCAACTTACTTATAGGAGACTGGGTATCAAGCCTAGCGCCCATTAGTGTAACTATGGCTGGTTGTTTGGTAATCTTGCTGCTTTTAATTTGTTCTATCAGCCTTTGGCACAGGGGCGAGCAAAAAAACTTAGGTGTGGCTTTGATATTAGGAATTTTGCCGCTGTTGCTAGCTTTGGGAGTAGATATCGCAACTAAAAAGTTTACCTTAGGGTTTGGTTGGGGGCGGACTATGATAATTATTCTCCCTGGCTGTTTGTTATTACTAACTTTGTGGATAGAGCGAGGAATTCCTGGGCAATGGCGTACACCTGTAGTAGCTAGTTTATTACTGTTGTATCTCACCATTAGTATCGGTGATTTTAATCTACGGCAGCGTTCAGTTTTTCATGCAGTTGCAGACTTGATTGTAAAAGATGGTAATCAGCCTACTTTAATAGCAATGAATTCTAAAGCTTGGGGTCATGTTATGCGTTTAGCTTATTATATTCCTCCCCAAGCTTCTGTGATGTTGTTAGCTGAAAAACCTGCAAACCTAGCAACTTCTTTAGAAAAAGTACTTAAAGATAAAGCCGAACAGTATCCTCGTCTTCTCTGGTTAGACAGCAGCGATCCTGTATGGTCGCGCTTAGAAACAGAGGCGGAAATAGAAAGAGAAAATCAGAGAATTCAACAAATTTTGTTACCTCACTTTCAGCTAACAAATACTCAACATCTTTCAGGCACAATGCCTTTAGATAAATTTACTGCCAAGCTTTATACACAGTTGCCAAAAAAATGAAGTTTATACGAATCATTTCTACTAATAGTTAAACACAAATTATATCGCTGATGTGATAAAACTGATTTTTAGATCGCTACGGGACTCATTATAGATGCGACTAAGTAGAACGACTGAAATAATTCACGCTATGTCATTGCGAATGGAACGAAGTGAAATGAAGCAATCGCAAAGGTTATATCGATTTTACATTCTGTTACATAGCTAGGTTTATTTTCACCGACTTACTTATCAATCAGTTTTATTTTCAAGCCGCCACAGCCTGCCACGTTTGTAAACAACATTTAGTTTAGATGTTTTCTCTAGTTTAGATTGAAATACTTTTGAGGGATTATATAAGAATATATCACTGAAGCCATTGGCAATATTAGGTATATTTGGTTCGATTACTAACTGTATATGCACTTTATTATTTAGCAGATGGCTTAGAGACATTAAATCACCAATATTAAGTGAATTATTACTACTAATCAAAAGTGGGTTATTAGTTTTGTTAATTATACGAGCAATTTGCGGGTTGGCGTGGCTACCTTTATTCCACCATGTCTCAGCTTGGGAACTAACGCCACAAGATAAAAATCCTGCGAAAATTAGTATGATTATGACTAATTGCCAAAATTTACGGTTTATCAACTTAGCAGAAATAATTTGAGTTGCAAATAAATAAGCAATAACTAGTTGAATACCTACATAAGATGGCATAACGTATCTAGCTCTAACGCTGAGCTTACCCCCAATCATCACATCAGGTAATATGAGAGCTAATGCAGTTACTCCACTCAATGTAAAAATAAATAGCCAGACTCGTGGTGCGGTATGACGATAAACAAATAAAAATGAATAGACTACTAAAATTAGTATCAAAGGAGTTAAAAATCGACCCCACCGCAAACTGGGAAAATCCAAATCGGGAAAAAATGGTTCGTAACGCCAAAAATCCGCAAATAAATAAGTAATGTTAGTAATCCAAGCGGACACTAAACTTGATATGGATAGTCTGGCTTGAGCGCTGGCTGTTGTGCGGTCAATTTGATCTAAGTTATAAATAATAATTACAATCCAAGGGATGAAAGCTATAAAGCCAGCGCTAGTTGCTATCAAATAAGCTTTTACCGTTTTGGTGAATCGAAAACGTTCTATAGCAATTGCATAAATACCATGAGCGATCGCCACCAATCCAGAAAACAAAAATGTATATAATCCGAGTGCTACTGTAACTCCATAAATCCTCCACAATTGCTTGCTACCAAGTCGCATTGCTCGTAGCAATAAAGCACTCTCTAGCAAGATAGTTACTGTCCACAAACTAAACTGTCGAGCCTCTTGAGCATACAATACATGCAAAGGCGAGACAGCTAAAAGTACTATGCTTGTCCATGCTATTATTGGCGACTCAAATAGTTCTAAACACAGCCAATAAATGCAAGGAAAGGCTAGCAAGCTAATAATGGCTGATAAACTTCTAGTTGCAGTTACTGAATTCCCAAAAACTTGCACCCATAATCTAACAATCACATAATAAAGTGGAGGATGTTGAGTATCATCAACAGCCAAAGAATTAATTGTATCAATTACACCTTTTTCCGGATTGGGACGCTGATACTTTTGTACAGAATTAACATCAATTACACGTCCATCAAACACTTGTTGCACAAATTCTGTTTTAGTATACCCAGAAATTCTTAATGAAGTGTAAGCCTCATCGTGCCAGTAAACTTTGCGCTCGAGGTTGACAAAGCGGAAAAATATACCCACTAATAAAATAACTGTTAAAAACAATAGCCAATAACGATAATTTTTTTGAAAAGGTCTTCTTTTTATAGTCATTTTTCAAAAATATCTAAATTTGGCTGTTTTACTTTACTAAACACTGAATATTTTTGTAACCTATATCTGCGAACAAAAAGAATTATTTGACTTTTATATAATTGCTTTTTTTAAAATTAAATAATTTATTATTTAGATTGTATAGAGATAAAATACTAAATTTATTTCAGCTTGATAGTTAGTATTTATACTAATGACTGTAGGGCATTAATATCTCATAATGATTTTGGTGTTTAAATTTCAACTACCTAAACAATATTGATAAAGCAAGACTTGACGCTGACTAAAAGCCAGAATAAGCAAATAGGACAACATAAATCAAGCAATTTTTAACTGCTTAGTTTTTAGTGAAACAGCTACTATCTATGGGATAGTGTCATATTGTACCTATATTTAAGCAAATTTATACACACCGTCACTGTTAATTTAAATTTCCTCTATGAATTTTAATTCACCCAAATCACTGTTAACGGTTCCGACTGGTACATTACAGATTTCTGAATCACCTTTTATCAATGTGGATGCAGGTGATGAAGCCATCTATTTCTCTTTAGTGATTCCAACTTATAAAGAGCGTGATAACATCCAGAACGTTATCAGAATATTAAGTCAGTTATTAGATGAATTTATACCAGGGGACTACGAGCTGATTGTGGTAGATGACGATAGTCCAGACCGCACTTGGGAAGTAGCACAATCGTTGACGGAAGAATATCCACAGTTGCGGGTGATGCGTCGCCAACACGAACGCGGGCTATCTTCTGCTGTGATTCGTGGGTGGCAGGCAGCAAGAGGGCGTGTTTTAGGGGTGATTGATGGAGATTTGCAGCATCCACCAGAGGTGTTAACACAACTGTTAAGTGGGATTCAACAGGGGGTGGATTTGGCAGTAGCCAGCCGGAACATAGAAGGAGGCGGTGTCAGTAGTTGGAGTGTTGTCAGGCGTTTCTTGTCCCGTGGCGCTCAGGTGTTGGGATTGATTATTCTACCCAGTGTATTGGGCAGAGTTTCCGACCCAATGAGTGGTTATTTTATGGTGCGTCGAAGTGCGATCGCCAATGCAACACTCAATCCTGTGGGATACAAAATTCTCCTAGAGGTAATTGGCCGGGGAAAAGTGCGGGAAATCACTGAAGTGGGTTACGTATTTTGCGAGCGCAAAGAAGGTGAAAGTAAAGTTACCTGGAAGCAATATGTGGAATACATCCACCATTTAGTGCGGTTGCGGGTGTCCACAGGAGTGCTAGGACGAGTCAATCAACAAATCAATTTCCCCATTGGTCGATTCCTGCGCTTTGGGTTAGTGGGGCTGAGTGGGGTATTTGTGGATATGGCAATGCTGTATCTACTCAGCGACCCAACTACTCTGGCTTTGCCCTTGACGCGCAGTAAAATTATTGCTGGCGAAATTGCAATTTTAAATAATTTCTTGTGGAATGATGCTTGGACATTTGCTGATGTCAGCATGAAGCAGCAAGAATGGCATCAACGTCTCAAGCGCTTCTTAAAATTCAACATAATTTGCCTTGCAGGACTGGTTTTGAATGTTCTGGTGTTGAACTTGGTGTTTAATTTCCTGATTCCTAACCGCTACATTGCTAACCTGATTGCGATCGCAGTTGCTACAATTTGGAATTTCTGGGTGAACTTGAAACTGAGCTGGCGTGTAACAGACGTGAAATAATCACACTAGGAGATTTGAGTTGCCATCGAACTTAAACCTCAAATATCAAGTCTACATATTTGCAAATTCGCTTGTTAAAGGTATGGCTGTAAAAGCTCTTGTTTGGAGTGCATATCACTTTTGCAACCAGACGATCTCGTTACTGCCTACCTATGCTGAGTGAAATTTTTGTCTGACAAAGGATGCATTTGTATAATCGGTACGTCGCTATTCCTTCTCGCTGGCTTCACCCCTTGCTGTGCCTGATGTGGTTTATCATTGGACTAGGCTTGCGCTTAACCAACTTGACTGGTAAGCCTCCTTGGACTGATGAGTTTTCCACCTTAGTGTTTAGCCTAGGAAATAGTTTTTTATCAGTACCGCTAGATCGAGCGATCGCACCTGATATTTTATTGCAACCTCTGCAACCCCAACCAAGTGCCACCATTCAAGATGTATGGGCACACCTGAGTCATGAAACTAACCATCCCCCACTTTACTTTGTACTAGCTCACTGGTGGATGCAGTTATTTCCTACACAAGGTGGTCTAGTTTCTTTATGGGGGGCGCGATCGCTAGCTGCTATTTTTGGTGCTGCATCTGTCCCAGCTATCTATGCTTTCAGCTGGCTGAGTTTTCGCTCTCGCTTGGTTGGTCATTTAGCTGCTGCCATGATGGCAGTATCACCCTACAGCATTTTTCTGGCACAAGAAGCCCGTCATTACACTTTGGCAATTTTGTGGGTGATTGCTTCCCTCGCCTGCTTAGTAGTTGCTACACGTCACATCCAAAATCGTACACAAATACCTATCTGGACAGCACTTACCTGGGTGGCAATTAATGCTTTGGGTATTGCTACCCACTATTTCTTCGCCCTCACCCTCTGCACTGAAGCTTTGGTTTTAATTGTTCTAGGTTGGCATCAGCAACAGCTAAAACAAGAGGATGCGGAGAATATTTCAGTACAAATCTCGCCGTCACCCTCTGGGTTCACTAGTCGCCCCGTCTTTGCGTCTCCCCATCTTTGCGTCTCCCCGTCTTCTTCATTCCCTCCTTGGCGGCGTATCTATGCGGTTGCTATCGGCACTTTTGTGGCGGGGGCAGTTTGGCTACCAATGTTTTTACAGAATAGCTATGGTAGTAAGTTGACGGATTGGATACAGCAACCACGGGAGGGATTTGCTTGGTTAAGCCCAATTTTTCAAGCTTTCGCAGCATGGATAACCATGCTTTACTTGCTACCAGTGGAAGCACCACAGCTAGCAATTGTAATTGCCTCTGGGCTAGTGATGCTAATTTTCATGATTTGGGCAGCACCAATTTTAATTCGTGGGTACAAGATGCAATTACAGCAACCAGAGAATCGCTTGATGACTCAGGTATTGTCTGGAGTAATTGCAGGCGCGATCGCTTTATTCTTTATTTTCACCTACTTTTTTAATATAGATTTAACAAGAGGTGCGCGTTATAACTTTGTCTACTTTCCCGCTGTCATAGTTTTACTAGGGGCGAGTCTTGCAGTTTGTTGGCATAGTTCCCATAAATTAATTGGCAAAGAAAAAGAAACAGGCAAATGGGGAATTAGTGGTAAAAAAGCAGTGATACTCATCTGGTTGATGGGATTTCTCAGTGCTGTAACAGTGGTTAGTAATCTTGGTTATCAAAAATACTATCGCCCTGACCTTTTCGTACAACTAATTCAAAAAACATCTCAAGTTCCAACGATCGTTGCTACTACCCAGATAACTCACGTACAAATTGGTGAAATGATGGGAGTCGCTAGGGAGTTGAATATTCAAAATCTTCTTTCTCCATCTCATCTATTTTTTCTGGCCCATCAAGACCAAAACCCTAATACTTCTACTACTGCGTTAGCAAATACAATAAAAACACTGTCAAGACCGTTTGACTTGTGGCTCGTGAACTTTCATGCTCCCATAGCAGAAGAAGTTAAAAAATGTGTTGCTGATACTCAATCTTTACCAGCTATAAACGGCTACGAATACAAAATTTATCACTGTCAACTGAAGGCTGGCGGGTGGAAATGACACTGCTATTAATTATTGATCTTTTTCCTGAAGTAGCGATCGCCAATCCGTAATTGCTTGTTCTGTCCATAGCCAATTATTACTCAATTTATCGATCTGAAAATTTACCGGATCGTTCTTAAGCACCGTTTGGCGTTGTTTAATTGCTTCTTTCATATACTGTGCTTGTTTAGTAGCAGATTGATGAGGCGCAGATTTATACAGTCCAATAGCTAAAGCAGCATAGGAAGTTAAAGCATCTTGAGGCTCTTTTGCTTCCAAAGAGACAGGTGTAGCAGAAGCTGTGTTTTGCTGTTTGAGAGCTAAATTCAAAGCTTGAAACCAGGAGTCATTGGCTCGATTCAGATTACCCTCTGCGTAGTAAGCAAATCCTAAAGCATTTTTATACAAAGGCGAATCTGGTTGACCCTTGACGGCACTTTCCCAGTAACGGCGGGCATCATCGATGCTATATTTTTCGTCTCCAATCTGCACAGACTGCCATGCTAATCGCCCTTTAAGAAAGTTAACAGATGGATCGTCGGCTTGCTTTAATGGCACCAAATTCAGGGCAGTCTCAGCAGCAGCAAGTGCGCCACGATTGAGTAGTTCTTCCACCGCTGCAAGCCCTGCTTGTAAGTCGCCTTGGCTTAATTTTTCGGTAGCAGTAGCAGTGACAATTCCAGTAGCAGCGGTCTTTAAGTCGGTATTAGGGTTCTTTGCAGTGGGTAGAGACTGAGCGGGAATTGCTGGGATGTCAGGCAAGCTTGATGTCTGTCGATATTGCCACCACCAACCTAAACCAATTACAGCTGCGATCGCGCTTGCTCCTACAATACCTAGAATCGGTCGCAATTGACGACGGGCACGAGGTCTCAATGGGGCTTGCGATGATGAGGCTAAATGATAATTTTGCCAATCTTCTGCAACATTGCGGTGAGCTTCGGTTATTGCCTCTGGAACTTCTCCCCAGGACTTTACTTGTCTTTCAAGGCGGGCAATTTCCCCAGCAACCTGTTCTTTGTGAAGATTATTTTCTCTAATCTGTTGCATTTCCCCAGCCATAGGAGGTTGCTCATTCCCGACGTTTTGGTTGTCTAGCTGGCGAAACAAATCCGAAACTAGAGCTGAATCTTCCGCATAGCTGGGATCATCATACTCAATCTCATCAACGAGATCGCCCCAAGTTTCTTCACCTAGCCAGTCCAACCCAGAAGAATCATGAACCAAACCAGAGGGCATCATGTCGTCGATTGGTAAATGCATCTCCTCGGTATCATCTGCGATCGCAGAGTACATTGTAGTGGGAGTTTTTCTCAAAGGCTGCCTGTAATCATTCAGTGAGTCCGCACTTAGGTCAAAAGAAATTTCCGGGCAGAGAAAACCGTCAAACTCTGGCTGGAGGTACAAAATCGGTAAAGCCCAGTACGTCTGGTGAGAACCATAAGCAGAGATTAATCCCTGACGCACCCGACTCACACATAAATCTACAGGGTATCCCTGACTGAGGTTACGGTAAAACAGTTGTGTCAGCGTTAGCGCTACTTCATCGGGAATGCGTTCCGACATTGCCAAAACGCTTCTGATACCCCGTTTTACCAAACTTTCTGCGAGGTTACGTTCACCTGTTTCCCCGACTGTGTTGGACGTAGCTGTGTATGCTCCCCAGCAAGAGTTAAACACTGCCATTTGGATGCTGTTGTTAACGAGCAAACCTGCTAGATCGTCGCCACTGAGGATTTCTGTTAAGCCAGTTCTGCTACTGACAAGATAAATTTCGCCACCGTTTGGCCCTAGGCTGCTATGACCGGAGTAGTGTAGAACATGGTATCTTCCTTGTTCCAAGGCTTGTGTCAATTCTTCCCGCCCTGGTTGGTCTAGCAGAGTAAGTTCAATTTCTGGGAGATGATTGCCGTTTTCGCCAGTTCGTGATGCCTTGCGGTGAAGCTCAGCTTGCAGTCTAATAGCTTCTTGTTTGAGCAAATCAAGATGGACTTGATCGGGGGGAGAAGCAAGAACCATCAGTACTTTCACGCCATCTTCTGGTGGGATTTTTGGTATGTTTCTCGATGGCAACCGTGAAGCCGCCAAAATTCCACTTTGGTAGCGAGAAAAAGCAACATAAGGGCCAGTTGCCAGGGGGCGATCGCCTGCGTGCATGACTTCCCATGGCAGACGTGCTAACCTGATGTCTTTTAAACCCAAGCGTAGACGCAGTACCTGTTGATGATTTTGGGCAATACCTTGGGCGGTAATCCAACTATCTCTGAGAGTGCCTTGAAACAGTGCATTATAAAACTGCTGACCCAATGCCACCAAGTTGACAGAGTTCCTGGCGATGTCGCTTTCCCGGCCGCCAAAAGGTAAGGCATCTCCCTGCAAGACCGACTTTAATGGGTCATTCATGAGATGCCCAGCAGCCGCCAACCATTCAACTACAGGCCAAGTCACCAGTTCTTCTGCCAATGGCACCCCAGGCGCGACTCGTTCCGTCCGCACCAAGTAGTCATTTGGCCCTACTGGGGTTACGGAAATGTGAAATTCTTGAGTCACAGTTTCTCCTGTTTGCCTCCTAAATCTAGTTTGAAACGCGAAAGTTTCAAGTCGATTTCTTGCTCCTTCTGATACCTTAGATGCATCCTGCTATTGAATGTTTCTAAACTAAGTTGTTTTGCTTTCTCGGCTTCTACAACTTTATCCGGATTGGTTGGCATCCGCACAGAACACTTTATTGGTAGATGCACCTTGATCTTCAACTCCCCTAGTCGGTTTATGCCTGCTAGGTTTTTTTATATTAGGTAACAACTACCAAGTAAAGGCATTCTTGTCCAGAGAATAAAGCTTAACTTGAGAAAATTGCTCCCTGAGAACTAACTTCCCTAGTTGGCTAACACTTACTATTTTTTTATACTGGACACCACTAGCAACCATAATTATGGAACATTTATCCGGAAGATGCTGGTTGAGCCGCGAACATTTAATTGGTAGATGCACCCTGATAACTAACTCCCCTGGCTGGCTAACACTCGCTGGGGGATTTTTTTGTGGGCATCACCAACAACCATAATTATGAAACATTTATCCGGAAGATGCTGTTTGAGGTGCGAACATTTAATTGGTAGATGCACCCTGATAACTAACTCCCCTAGCTGGCTAACACTTGCTGGGGGATTTTTTTGTGGGTATCACCAACAACCATAATTATGAAACATTTATCCGGAAGATGCTGTTTGAGGTGCGAACATTTAATTAGTAGATGCACCCTGATAACTAACTCCCCTGGCTGGCTAACACTTGCTGGGGGATTTTTTTGTGGGTATCACCAACAACCATAATTATGAAACATTTATCCGGAAGATGCTGTTTGAAGTGCGAACATTTAATTGGTAGATGCACCCTGATAATTAACTCCCCTAGCTGGCTAACACTTGCTGGGGGATTTTTTTGTAGGTATCACCTATTGTCGAACAATTATCCGGAAGATGCTGTTTGAGGTGCGAACATTTAATTGGTAGATGCACCCTGATAATTAACTCCCCTAGCTGGCTAACACTTGCTGGGGGATTTTTTTGTRGGTATCACCTATTATCGAACAATTATCCGGAAGATGCTGTTTGAGGTGCGAACATTTAATTGGTAGATGCACCCTGATAATTAACTCCCCTGACTGGCTAACACTTGCTGGGGGATTTTTTTATAAGAGGCAAACAGTAACTCCATTGATGAAAGCTTTATCTGGAAGTTACTGATTGTGCCTCGAAAAAATCAATTATTGATAAACATACCCTGATAATTAACTCTCCTAGTCGGTTGCCACCACCCGAGGATTTTTTTATGCTGAGAAAACAGCATCTCTATTTGTGACAATTTTATCCGGAACATACTGTCTAATCCTAGAATAGATTATCAGTAAATGCACCCTGATAACTAACTCCCTTAGTTGGCTGCCACCACTGGGGGATTTTTTTGGTTGTGCCAACAGCATCTCTATTTGTGACAATTTTATCCGGAATACGTTGTTTAATTTTAGAACAGATTCATCCGGAATACGTTGTTTAATTTTAGAACAGATTATTTAGTAGATGCACCTGATAATTGACCCCCCTGGTTGGCTACCACCACTAGGGGATTTTTTATCTTCAGAAAAAAAACACTTCAGTTCGTACAAATTAATCCGGAGGATTGTGTTTGGGCTGAGAACATTTAATTGGTAGATGCACCCTGATAATTAACTCCCCTGGTTGGCTAACACCCACTGGGGGATTTTTGTGAAAAATCTTTTAGTTGTGTGTCCTAAGGGCCAATATTTGTTCAGGGCAATATTCTAGCGCAAGTTTAGAGCAATATTCTAGCGTGTATGGTGTGCCATTTCTTTTAGCTTCACCGCTTGTCGATCCCACTTTGCTTTGAATCCACGCAAGCAACCTCTTCACCGATAAGGTTTTCAGGATACTCTTGGCGCGTATGACCTCAGTTTAGGTGCTTTAACTCGCAGTGTTAGCCAAATAATGAATTATTTAAGGATATTGCTTTTTTTGCGTTGGACACAGTCCTTAACAGAGGCTTCGCTTTGACACCCTATAGAATTTCCGCTGTGTAAAAATCGGAAGTCTGCCCATCATATCATTAATATTGATTAACTTTCTATCTTGGTTTCTAAATAATTTTCATTCCTTGATGAATTAATACCACTGTGCGGAATTAAAAATTTCAAATGCCTTGATTCTAAGGGGTTGAGGCATTTTTAATGGTATATTTATCGTAGGCTCTCAAGAGCTATGCTATTTATATACTGCCTATATGCAGAGAGGCATAGAGCCAGATGAGTTTAGCTGTCATTAAGTTCTCTTCGGAAGAGTGCGGCATCTGCCACAAAATGTCTTTTTATGACCAAAAGGTGGCTGAAGAGCTGGGTTTGCAATTTATTGATGTGAAAATGCAAGACACGGCTACTTACCGCAAGTATCGTAAGATTTTGTTAACCCAATATCCTGATAAATCAGAAATGGGATGGCCTACTTATATTCTCTGTGATTCTCCAGAAGGAGAATTTCAAATTATAGGCGAAGTAAAAGGAGGTCATCCCAAAGGGGAGTTTAGAAGTCGCCTGCAAGAAGTTCTAAATTCAACGGCTAGTGCTTAGCTTGAAGGCAGAGGGACGACAGATAGTCGCCACAAGTCGGCAGAGCCGCCCAAGGCGCTGTCTCCAGAGAGGCAAGAGAGCATAATCTTTCCCCTAATCCTTTACTCTAGTCAGAACTAATTACCTCAAAAGATTTAACCTCTAAGACAGGACCTATCATGGCAGTCGTCATGACATCTTCGCGTACCTGTCCTTTAACTTTTGCTTTTTGTCCGGCTTTGAGTAAGCTTTTGTCTGCACCTTTGAGGATTTCGTAAGTAACACCCTCATCTGTGACTAAGGCCCAAGCCCCCATACCGAGTTGACGACGTTCGATAGTACCTGTAACTGTGATGCTCATAATCGAGTACCGAGTGTTGAGTAGGGACTAGAGACTAGGGACTAGGGACTAGGAAAATCTTTCTTGATACCCAGTCCCCAATAGTTAGTCCCTTTTACGCTGGTTTACTTTCGTTTTTCAATGCTAAACGAGCCAGTCCATAACAAAGTAGGGCATTGACAATAAGGAAGCTTCTAGCCAAGTTACCACTTCCCAAGCCCCAAACTGCTGGGTCGTAAACTGCACTTACTGTTAAGCACGCTGCAACGCCTAGGGTAGAGCCAATGGCAAACCATTTCCAGCTAGGATGTCCTAACAGCAATGCTATTAAAACAAGGGGAATCGCCACGCTGGCAAACAGGGGATTAAAAGCATCAGTGCCCTGTATGGTATTGCCTAGTTCGGGAATGGAACTGCCCAAAACTCGGAAAGGCCACTGGGGAAGGTCAAAGATATAAATTCCTTTGAGTAAGAATAACCCAGAACTCCCAGCAATTAAGCCACTGGATAAAGTCCAACTCCAGGTGAAGGGGAAGTAAACCCGTAAAAACCAAGCCAAAAGATAGGAACCCAATACCATTAAGACTTTGGGTAACAGTGCCACGGCACCACCATCAATCCAAAAACGGGGGTTAAGATAGCCGTTATCGCGTAACCATCGGAAGAAATCTTGGAAACTGATTTGTCCATTGATGGCAAGTTTGACTGCGGCTTCGGCATTGAGGTGTCCAGCACCATAGTAGTTCAAGTTATCATCCTGGATAACTCTTGCTGACTGCTTGAGAACTTTTAATATTTCATCTGGTTCTTTGATGCCACTGGCTTTGATTAATGCTGCCACACCAGCTACGTGAGGGGAAGCCATGCTTGTGCCTTGAAGCCCCAGAAATACCCCTTCGCCGTTTTCGTCGATGGTTTCTTGCAGAATTGCACCAGCTTCACTACCACCAGGAGCTGATATATCAACACCAGCACCAAAGTTAGAATAAGGCGCTCTTTCTCCATTTGGGCCGAGTGCCGAAACGCCGATAACGTAGGGATAACGCGCTGGATAGCTTGCCCCATTGGCGTTTTCATTACCGGCGGCAGCAACTATCGCAACGCCTTTTCTGTGGGCATATTCAATTGCTTGTTTCATCAACTGGCTTTCACCGCCACCGCCCAAGCTCATATTAATGACATCTGCGCCATTATCGGCAGCAAATTTAATGGCTTCGGCAATATCGGCAACAGTACCGCCACCATAGGAACTGAGTACCTTTAGCGGCATGATATTGGCTTCGTAAGCAATGCCAGCTACGCCATAATTGTTATTAGTAGATTGAGCAACAGTACCAGCGACATGGGTACCATGCCCATTGTCATCTGTGGCTTGTTCGCGGTCGTTAACAAAATCGTAGCCTTTGACGAATTTTGTTTCTTGCAAGTCGCGCACTTGCGTAACACCTGTGTCAATTACAGCAACTGTTACGCCGCTACCCTTAGTTTGACTCCACGCGCCTTCAACGCCGATTTTGTGAAGGTTCCACTGTTTGCTGTAACACGGGTCGTTAGGGCCAATTAACGAAGGAGTTGTTTCCCCACAGTTATTGGATTTCAAAAACGCTTCCTGTCCAGGTGCTTCACTTGGTTGGGGAATTAGTCTGTAGATGTAATTTGGCTCGATAATTTCTGTCGCTTTAGCAAATGGAGATTTTTGCAGTTGTTTCAGTCGCTGGCGATCGCCTTTGATAATATAAACATTATCTTGCGCTGAAAATTTGTTATCTAATTGGGGTGTAACGTTGTATTGTTGTGCGATCGCTTGTAAATCTTGCTTCACTAACTCTGTAGGAATATCTTCCCGAAAATCAAGCAAAATTGTCTCGAAATCGCCTTTGGCCGCTAATCCTTGAAAGTTCAGGAAGCCAAATACAGCAGTTACTAACCCAATGACAAACAAGCACAATAATATAAGTCTTCTCATATTAACTCGTTACCGCTTTTTGCCAGTTTGCTCACTACCATAACTTATATCCGTCTCTATGTGGATGTATTTTGCACTTTAGTTACACAATTTTTACTCAAATTCAGGATAGTTTAAATAATGGAACGCGGTCTTTTGTGGTTGCCTTTGTTAGCAATGTTTTTCTGGTTGGCTTGGCAAGGCTCGAAGGAGTATCAGAAAGTTGAAGCCTATAGAGCTTGGGCAGAGCAATTTGAAAGAGCTAAGTATGATATCTATGCTGTATTGGGTCAAAAAGGCAACAATTTAACTTGGGGTAAACCCACACCAAAAGGTCCTATTAAACTAGAAACTTTTTCTTTAGTTGATGTCGATAAAGTCCGACTTTTGGTAGAAGGCAAACCTGTAGAAACGGAAACTCCTCCAAAAAAAGGTCGGACGATTGAGTTAGAATTTATTTTTGCTGAACCTGCTAACTCCGTGCGCGTTCCTTTCACAGAAATTCCTTTAGCAGCAGAATGGAGCAAGTATTTGCAAGGAGCATTGCAAAATTTGCATTCAGAACTAACTTAGTATTCGTTAGTCATTAATTATCATTAAAGATGAATGGTTGTTAGGATCGAAGTGTGGTGTGTGCAAGCCCCATTAAAAGCGATTTTTAATAATTATGCCTAAAATTCTTGCTATCATAGCAATCTTATTTGCGTTGTGAGAATTAGTTTTTTAACTTAGACGCAAAGCGGCTTCCCGCAGGGTACTGCCAAGGATGCAAACAACGCTAAGTAAAGAAAGATTTTTATAAAATTCTCTAAATAAGATTAGGAATTGTCTTTAGAGAGTTTGTATTCAATTTAATGAATTCAAAGTGGCAAGTCTCTATTTGACGAGTATAGTTCGTAATGAAAAAAATTCTTCCCCTTTTTGGGATGGCTTTACTGCTCAATGCTTGTGTTTCTACGGCGAACACTTCTTCTCAGGCAAATAATAGTGTCAAACCTCAAGCGGAAAACTGTCCAAAGGCTACAATTGTTTCTTTACCTATGCCGAAGGAGAATGAAAGCTTTTATGATAGCTTTAATTTTCATATTCGCAATATTATAACAGATGCGGATACGGTTAGGTTTCAAAGTTTAAAGCAAGATTTTGTTTTCTGTCGGAGTAACAATTCCTGGACAGTACAACCAGGAACTCTACCCAAGGAGTTGCAGCCAGAAAGTAATTATGCGGCATTCGCACAAGAGACGGTTAATCCAAAGTTCAAAAATATCGAATTTCAGGGTAAAACCTATCAGTATCGAGTATTGAGAGAGCCGAAGTTTACTTTGGGTGAAAACAATAATATCTCCAGACCCAATGAACCAGAACCTACACAGGATCGAGTTGTTTTTGAATTAGTTACTCCTAATAGTGAAAAACCTCAAATAAAAACGCTGTACACTCTCAAAGATTTACAGGATGTAGCGGTAAAAGCAGGGTATGGTACGGGAGGTCAATTAGGTTTTCCTCGCATTACATCTGCTACGGTTTATGACAACCGTATTTGGTGGTCAGTGGCTTTTGAACAAGGTGAAGGTAATAACGGAATTGCTACTATCGTCAGTTATGACCCGAAAACTGAGAAATTTAGTCTGATTCAACCAGAAGCACTTTGGTCTACACAAATTACTGATTTAGCTATCACTGGAGATACTAAGAATCTTACTTTTTGGATGGGTACTAATGTTAGTGGCGAAGGAAATCTTTATATTCCTGCTAAAGGATTAGTGGCTTACCGTCCCAATTCACAAAATCTTAATTCTGGTTCTTTGACTGCTTACACTGTTAACGATAGTCCGTTGGTGGGGGCAATTCCTGACAAACTCAAGTTGGAAAACGATAAGCTGTGGATCAGTACTGCTAACGGTGTTTGTCAATTTAATTGGCAAGCTGCTGATAATCGTGATTGGTCTTGCTGGCGATTTACAGCAATGGCTAACCTGCCATCAGAAGAAGTTCCACTTTACAGTGCATTGACTAATAAAACTCCTGCTGTATCTTTATCTCGTAATAACAGTGGGGAAACAGTGGAAGTGTTGTGGTGGAGTCCTGTTGAATATCAGACTCTCAAGAAACGCTATGAGGTGAAATATCCTCAAGGCTTTACTGTGAAGCTGGATGAGGGTGCAAGTATTTATGAATTTAATAACTCTTTACCACCAGGAAAACCACAAATTGATTGGCCTGGTTTTCAATGGCATTGGAATGGCGATCGCTTTGTGCGAGGATTAGATGAAGTTTCTCTCAATTTAGTCGGCAGTGGTCCGCAAGGTATTGGTTCTGGTCAACTTTCACCAGAGGTTCCAATCAATTGGAATGCCATGCGTGGCGATCTAGAGTTACTTCAGCTTTCCCCAAAATCAACCAGTGTAAAATACTACTCTGGTTGGGTTGATGAAGCCAAGCTTCAACCTTACTTAACGGTTGTACCGCAAGCACGACCACAAAACCTACAACCAAATCCTTTGGCAGCAAAAGTCAACGAATTACCATCTCGCCAGTAATCTTCACCTATGAACGCTGAAACAATATGCAGGGTGCCTGTTGCTTTAACTATTGCTGGTTCAGATAGTGGTGGTGGTGCGGGAATTCAAGCTGATTTACGCACTTTTGCCTTTAACTGTGTCCACGGTACCAGCGCTATAACCTGCGTCACGGCACAGAATACTCTAGGGGTAGCACGGGTTGACGCTATGCCAGTCGAGGCAGTTGTAGCGCAAATTCAAGCGGTGGCCAAAGATATCGGCGTGCAAGCCGCAAAAACCGGAATGCTGCTCAATCAAGAAATTATCTCTGCTGTTGCTCAACAGGTAGAAACTTTACAAATCAATAACCTAGTGGTTGACCCGGTGATGGTGTCACGCATGGGAGCACAATTGATTGATGATGACGCTGTCAACACTCTCCGCAATGTCTTGATTCCCAAAGCGACTATTGTCACGCCAAATCGCTATGAGGCACAGATTTTGAGCGGTTTAACAATTAATTGCCTCGATGACATGGGGAAAGCCGCTCGAACCATTCACGAGAATTTAGGGGCAAAGGCTGTTTTAGTCAAGGGTGGAGGAATGCAGGGGAATTTGCGTGGTGTAGATATCTGGTTTGATGGCGAAAAGCTGGAAATCTTGACAACAAGACAAATAGAGACTACAAATACCCACGGTACTGGTTGTACACTATCAGCAGCGATCGCAGCTAATCTGGCGCTCGGAGAAGACTTGTGGCCAGCAGTACAACAAGCCAAAGAGTATGTCACGACCGCACTCTGTTACGCCCTCAATATTGGCAAAGGACAAGGGCCTGTGGGACACTTCTTCCCATTGTTACAAAATTAACTTGTTGGTTAGTTGTCAGTTGTCAGTTGTAAATTGTTATTTGTCTTGCCACTAACCACTGACTACTGACCCTACCCTGCGGGAACGTCTGACGGCGAACGGGTGACGCTTCTGCGTCGCTAGCGCCAGTTGTTCATGAGGGAAACCACGGCAGGTGCTTTATGCTGACGGCAGTTCCTACCCTGCGGGAACGCGCTACTTGCTACCCGCAGTGTAGCGAGTGTCTCCCCAAGACCACACTGGCTCACCATTGACCACATCCAAAATGTAAATAAAAAATCTTTGCCCTCTGGGCATTTTTCTATTATTCTTGGGCTAGTTTCAGGGCTGACTATAATGTGATAGCCTCTCTGAATAATCTGATTACCTTAATTTTTGATACCAACTCACCGATGCGAACAACCACAGGTTCTGTTCCCAGTAATCCCCCAAAACCAAGTCAAACTTACCCTGCCTCTGTACCAATGTACGTATACCGAGAATTGGCAGCAGAGTTGCAGGCAACACAGGCAAAGCTAGATGCACTTACTGGAAAAAACCAAAAACTGGTACAAGACAACCAACTACTCCGCCAGGAAATTACCAAAGTGGTTCAGTCTTTTTTACACCTGCAAAAATTGGTAGATTCTCCTGTTACACCTAGTTCTCACCAAGCCCAGCGTTCTCCTACTGAGGTGAAAAATCCAACTAACTATCCAGGTACTGAAGCGCATCCACGCCAGCAAGTTCCTCGTTCGCGTCAACCTGTCGTTCCTGTTCGCGTAGCGTCGACCACAGGAGAAGTTGCCAACAGCAAAAATCGTCATTCTAACTTCTCTGTACCTGTAGTGGAAATAACTTCCCAAATGCCGGAAACAATACTTATAGAAGAGCAGCAAGTAAGCTATTATCCCTCCACGCAGACAGAGTTAAAGGAATTCAGTGGTTGGTGGTTAGCCATTACTATCTTGTTAATTATGCTTACCGCTTTTGCTGCTGGCTATTTGATTGTGCGTCCCTTGTTTGAACATCAGAGTCGTTAGCTGACACATCCATTGCTTCTTTGTGTTTCCAACTCCTATGTAAATTATCCAAAATTACTCTGTCAATATCGGACTAAATTTAGTCAATAATGGAATTTGTCTTTTGAGTCACAAAAACCACATACAAAAACGTTTATTAGGGGACAAACGTCTCGTATCACAACCTCAAGGATTAACCAACTATTCAATCCTTGCCACTGCTAATGTCAGAATTGCTCATCCAGGGCGCATAAACTTTAAAAAAAGAGCCAATTCTTACATATCTTTTTGAAATAGTACAAATGATGAAAGTGTCAGACAGTGGATCTGGTTAGATAGATAAACGAACATATGAGAAGTAAGGAGTCGAAAACATGAAAAAAGTAGAAGCAATTATCCGCCCATTTAAGCTTGATGAAGTAAAAATTGCTTTGGTTAACGCTGGTATTGTGGGTATGACTGTTTCTGAAGTTCGAGGTTTCGGACGGCAGAAAGGTCAAACGGAACGCTATCGGGGTTCTGAATATACCGTTGAGTTTCTGCAAAAACTCAAGGTGGAAATTGTTGTCGAGGACAGTCAAGTTGATATGGTAGTAGACAAAATTATTGCTGCTGCCCGCACAGGCGAAATTGGCGACGGCAAAATTTTCATCTCGCCTGTTGAGCAAGTTATTCGGATTCGTACTGGAGAAAAGAATACAGAAGCAGTCTAATTGCTGTAGAAGTTTCTGCGCTGAAGCAGGGCTATAGGAGGGTTTTCCGATCCAAGCTGCGACTGCGTTAGCGAGTCCTCAAGGATAAAAATGAGTGTCAAGGTTTCTTGAAGCTAGCATCTGCCTTAAAGTAGCGCGGAAATCCTCAAGTTCGGACTGCTGGCGCTTTTACGTCGCTAGCGCTACGTTAACACCGCAGCGCTAGCTTCTCCTTGCACAGGTTTTATTGTGTCGTTTTTTAAAGTGTTGTATGAGGGTTAGACGCATTACCTTATAGTACCTGTACTTTAAATGCATAACCCTAGCCAGATTTTAAATTGGTATAACGGCATCTTAGTAACAGTTTTAACCAAGGTGCATTTTTTTTATGGGGACTTTGAAACAATCTTTCCCCAAATATAGCAATACTTTACTTAGTATTCTGTCAATACGCCAATACGCATACTTAATACATATAAAAAACCCTCTTTAGGGGGATAGGGTATTCAGTAATTATTCGTAGTAAAATCAAGTCTATAGTTAATTCGTCGCGATCGCAGGTATAACTGTGGTCGTTTTTCTAATCTTAATCTCTGGGGAAAGCAGGGGAAGATAAAACTCCTAACTCCTGTCTTGTGCCTATTCAACAAAATCAGGTCGCGCTTGCTGCGTTGACTGTAACTTTGTCTCTAAAGCTTTCCAATTTTCCTGCTCAATTAAGTTAATTAATTCGTCCAGGTTATGGCGATATTCTTGCAAAGACCCCAACAATGCTTGGCGGTTGTACTGCGCCATCATTACCCCCAATTCAGGATTTCCACCACCCACACGACTGGTATCTCGAAAACCTGAACTAGCTAAATTTTGAGCTAATTGCAAAACTTCGAGGTCAGTTTCATCCATGCAAGCAGCAATCAATGAAGCACTGACCATTACAGGTAAATGAGAAATCCAACTAACAGCGCGGTCGTGTTGCTCTGGCTGACAATAGTAGATATTAGCGCCAAGCGATCGCACAATTTCCTCTAAAACTGAAATTGCAGTAGTTGGTGTTGTCGTGTCTGGTGTTAATACGTAAGGTCTACCAAGAAATAAATCCCGTTGTGCAGCTTCTATCCCACTATCTGCTGTTCCTGCCATGGGATGACCGCCAATAAAATTTTGCCAAAGGGGAGAAATTGCTTGAACTATCGGTGCTTTCACTGAACCGACATCAGTCACAATTGTTGCGGCAGACAAATGCTCAATCAGCTGTTTAAATTGGGGAACAATAAGCCCGATAGGCGTACAAATAAATACAACCTCTGCGGTTGCCAATAAGCTCATGTTAACAGATGCCTCATTGACACTGCCTAGGGCGATCGCTCTTTGACAGGTGGATTCACGGCGACTGATTCCCAAGATATGATGCCCTTGCGATCGCAAGTCATAACCCAAAGAACCGCCTATTAGTCCGAGTCCTAAAATACCAATTTTCATTTTTAATTTTGAAAGTTTATCTTCTAAGTATTTTCTGGATACTTTACCAACTATTAAGTAGAAGGCAGATGGCAGATGGCAGAAGGGAAAATCCGCTGCCTGGCAAGGTTTCAAGGGTTGGCATTTTACAGTTAATTATGTCTAGCTTGTTAAAGTTGGCATCTAATACCAAATTAAGATAGCTTGTATTGTTTTAAATTTATGAAAGTAAAAGGGACTGGGGATTGGGTAAAAAACGGAAAAATTACGGAAGGGGCTTTAACCTCTCCCAAATTTTGCAACATCTTCCCATTACCCGGTAGCAAAGCGGCGTTTCAAGAGCCACCAACATAAAAGTATAGTGTGGGACTTCTCGCCGCGACCAGTTGAATATTCACAGGACTTACGCATAGGCAACGGAAAATCGAACCACACAGAAGCCAATGCGTTGGGCGGGTTCCCCGACTTGAAGCAGCTGGCGCGACACAGAGGACACGGAGGAATAAGAGTTTCAGAGAGTTTTTGCGTAAGTCCTAATTCATTAGGATTTCCCATCTAAAATCTAAAATCCGTCTTGGAAAGTTTGTTACGCAGGGAAACCCTGCTGACAACTTTCCGCAAAATCTAAAATTGGTATGAGGGGTAGCATCTATGACTGTAGAGGAATTGTTGGAACAATACGCGGCAGGAGTCATAAACTTTAGTGGTATTGACCTCTGTGAAGCTAACCTGAGTGGTGTCAAACTCAGTGGCGTGAATTTGAGCGCAGCTAACTTAAATGTAGTCAACTTGAGTGGGGCGAATCTCAGCGCAGCCAACTTGAGCCATACCAATCTGAATGTAGCAAGACTAAGTGGTGCAAATCTTGACAACGCTAACCTCAATAATTCCAGTCTCAATGTAGCTAATTTAATTCGCGCCGATCTCAATCGCGCTCAACTACGAGGGGCTTCACTGGTGCGTGCTGAATTAATTCGTGCCGATCTCAGTCGTGCCGATCTTTGCGAGGCTAACTTGGGTTGCGCTGACTTGCGAGAAGCAACGCTGCGACAGGCGAATCTCCGTTGTGCCAACTTAACTGAGGCGATTTTAAAAGGTGCTTCTTTAGCAGGAGCCAACTTAGAAATGGCTAATTTAAACGCTACCGATTTGAATCGCACTGACCTTAGCGGTGCAAATTTGCGAGAAGCTGAACTCAAACAAGCAAATCTCAGTCATGCTAACCTCAACGGTACAGATTTAAGCGGGGCAAATCTCCGTTGGGCAGATTTAAGCGGGGCAAATCTCCGTTGGGCAGATTTAAGCGGAGCCAAATTAAGTGGAGCTAACTTAATGGGCGCAGACTTAAGCAATGCGAATTTAACAAATGCCAGTTTAGTACATGCCGATTTGACTCAGGTAACATTAATTAAAGCAGAGTGGATAGGTGCTGACTTAACAGGTGCGATTTTAACCGGAGCAAAACTTTACTCTACCTCTCGCTTTGGTTTAAAAACCGAAGGCTTGACTTGTGAGTGGGTTGACCTCAGTCCAACAGGCGATCGCTCCATCATCCAAAAGTTTGAGTCAGAAGACCCACGAGACTTTTTCAATGAAACTCCACCAACAATCCGTATTATCGTTGATGCAGCTCTAGAACACGAAGCCAACTTTGCCCTCGCTGGTGCATATTTCCAAATTGCTCAGGAATACCGGATGCTGAAACAACCTCCTAGCATGGAAATCGGTCGTCGCCGGACTGTTTTCACTTTTCGAGTAGATAGTGATGAAGCTTTATTGCCTACAGCTTGTATTGCCATTCTTCCCTTTAGAGATGCTGCTACCACGCAAAAAAATATTTACACAGTAGTAGAAATGTTGGCAAAAGAAGATTTGCCGCACCTTGGGGAAAAAACACCCCATCGGGTGAAGCAATTATCTACTCTTATCCAGCAAGCTATTAGTCAGGCTAAGACTATTAGACAAATGAAAAAAAATCTGGAATTAGCAGCAAAATTAAATTTCTTTAGAGTTCCTACCCAAACAATATTAACGAATTCCAGCGCTCAAACTTTGATTATGCATTATAACCCGAATTTTGGTAAACGATTTATTAATCCCTCTGAACTCGATGTCGGATTTTTAGCTGATACATCTAGCGAATCTGCTATATCTATATTGCCTTCGTTAAATATGGTTGTAGATTTTGTCAAAAGTTTCCACTATATCAGTCAATAGTCATTAGTCATCAGTCAGTGGCAACTCAACAAAGGACAACTAGCAACTGACCACTAACAACTGACAAATTTCCGGAGAAAGCATATGCCCGATATCTTCAATAAAATGATTGGCAGAACTCGCTATGTAGTCTTTCGCTTATTTCTACATCTAGCTGGGTCTGAGGTCGCACCAATTTTGGGAGTATTGAATCGTGGTGCAAGGGATGCGATCGATGCAGATGGAGACTTGCAAGTTTTAGGAGAAGGATTAGTAGAACTTTGCGAAACTCTTTTGCGATCTGATGAATACTGGCTTTCGTCAGCTAATGAAGGCGATGTATTCTGGAGCGAAGGCGAGGCGGGAGATTATGTGAATGACTTATTTACAGACTCTGCCGAACGATACGGTGCTGACCTCGATTTCAGTCCAGAATCTGATTTAAATCAGCCCTTATCTATACCTGTAACCCGCAACGTAGTTGTGATGATTACAGTAGCTTATGAAGGCGAAGTGCCAGAGTTAGAAACTGACCTCGCTAACATTCAAGCACTGAAGGAAGGTTTAAAAGCCTTAATCAATTTGCACTACAAACACAAACTACGGGCAATCCAAGTGCATTTCTCACCAGCACAGTTAGGAGATGAACTCACCAACGATCAACTGTTGCAATATTACCCAGAATTGATACCTTTGTAATTTGTGGGGTTGACCGTACTAGTACCCACATTGAGAACTTGTTAAGCTCAAAGATAAGGAAATAATGCAATGATCATGAACGCACTGCGTAAGTTTACAGTCGTTTTTTTAGCCCTGAGTTTGTGCTTGACATCTGTAGCCTGCGGGGGAGGAAACCAAACTACCCCTCCCGGTAGGAACGTTAGCCAAACCTCTACCACCACTAAGTTGAGTGATGGTCAGTATGAAGTACAACAAGCTACGTACGACGATGCGAATGGGGAGTACGCGCTGTTTTTACTCAACAGCACGCCCCCAACCTTTGCCACTGAAAAGTTGCAAATGGCAAGGTTAACCGATGATGAAATCAAGCAGGGTAAGAAAACTTATCTGAAGGTAGAAAACGGACAGCCAGTTTTATACTTAACGGAAGACTTCAAAATTGGGTACGTCCACAACGTTACTGAGACACAAACCAATCCCCAAACAGGACGACAGGAAACGGTTGTAGTCCGCCAAGAAAACAGCTTTTGGTCACCCTTTGCTGGAGCGGTAGCTGGTAGCATAGCAGGTCAAGCGCTCGGTAGTCTGTTATTTAGACCTCAATACTATGTACCGCCTGTATATCAGCCAGGAGGAGTATTGACTGGTTTCGGGGGCTATGGTAGAAGCTATGACCAAGCGGTTGACAGCTACCGGAGTCGTTACAATGCGCCACCCGCAGCGGTGAGAAATCGTACTGCTTTCCGGAGTACAGGGACTATTAGAAGGTCATATCCCAGCGGTTCAAATGTACGCACAACACCACGTACAACTACAGGCAATCGTCCCTCTGGTTCTGGTTATGGTGGCAGTGAACTCAGACCTTCTGGTAGATCCGGTTCAACTAGGCGCAGTCCTAGTTTTGGTAGTGGACGTTCTCCAAGCCGCCGTTCAACTGGTTTTGGCAGCAGGCGGCGCTAGGTAATCTCAAATTTATTACAGATTATTGTAAGGGCGTAGGGCTTTGCCCTTCCCGTAGGATACAGTCGTACCCTACGGGGACGCTCTTGAGAACGTCCCTACAGAGGGTTTTGGCGAACGAATAATTAATTTCTGGAGATGTCTAATACCATTGCACAGGATCTACTTGGTAGTATTGTTGCAGTAGCTCATAAAGCGCTGGATGCTGCTTCAGCAATTCCTCTGGTTTTTCAAAGAATGTTTCGGTTGCCACAGCAAAAAACTCTGAGGGATTAGTTGCACCATAGTTATCTATTACGGTCTCGCTCCCTTGTTGAACATCATTACAGAGTTGTTGATATTCTTCTGTCATTACCCTAGCCCAGATGAGATAGTCTGATTTTTGTTGCAAGATAGGAACACCTTCTGCTTTCCCATCTTCTTGATCTAACTGGTGGGCAAATTCATGCAGAATAACGTTATGTCCGTCGTGCCAGTCGTGAGTATCTTTTTGTACCTGTTGCCAAGACACTATCACTTGGTCATTCGTCCATGATTCTCCTAGTCTTGCCACACGCCTTTCTTCAACAACATAATTCCCAGTGGCAATGATTTCATTCACAAAATAAGTACTAGGATAAATCAGAATTGAACGTAATTTTGGGAAGTATTCTCCTCGCTCATTCAGTAGAAGTAAACAAGCCACAGCAGCAATCGTTAGTTTCATTTCCTCCGTAACTTGTAAACCTCCACAGCTAATGAATTGTTTTTCTGCTAGGAAGACTTGAATATGACCCTGAAGCCGTCTATATTCAGTAGGAGAAAGACGAAGATAAATAGGAAGATTATTATTAATAATGGCATTCCACAGAGGAGGAAAGGGACGAGATTTAAGACGCTTTCTTCGCTGCTTAATAAAAATAGGATTAACTAAAATTCCAGTTACAAGTAACCCTATGATGATAAAAATAATAATTGTTGCAACCATTGGTAGCGCTTCCCGCTATCTGACTCACTAAAAAGTTTTGTATAATTAAATTTGCTTTTTTAATTATTTCAGATTGCTAAGTGCGATCGCTTGGTTGTTCATAACTGATTTATATGCTTTCACTTGCGAATCAATACCAGTGATGGCTGTACCAACTACAACAGAGTAAGCACCTAAATCTAAAGCTTGACGAGCCATTTGTGGTGAAGAAATCCCGCCTTCACAAATGGCTGGAATATCTAACTGTTCTACCATTTGCGTTAGGAGTTCCCAGTCTGGGACACAAAGATGCCTAGTTGCATTAGTGTAGCCGCAAAGAGTTGTCCCTACAATGTCAGCACCAGCATCTACCGCTACTTTTGCCGCCTCAATTGTATCCACATCAGCCATCACTGGTTTACCCAATTCATGATGGATTCGAGCAATGATATTTACCACTAGTTCGTCACCAGGGCGGTTTCTAGTTGTCGCATCTATGGCGATAATATCCGCTCCAGCTTTGGCAACAGCAGCAGCATGGTGAAACTGTGGTGTAATGTACACATCAGATCCAACTGTTACTTGCTTCCATAAACCAATAATAGGAACTTTCACTCTTGCACGCACAGCACTAATGTGATTTGGAGTGTCAATTCTGACACCAACTGAACCATTATTTACAGCAGCTTGTGCCATTGCTGCAATTACTATTGGTTCGTGCAGGGGTGAATCTACAGGTGCTTGACAAGACACTATCAGTCCGTGATGCAAACGGGTAATTAAATTGAAAAAATCAGTCGGCATAGAAGATATGAGAGGATGTGGCAGGAGAACAGGGGGACAAGGAGAGAAGTCGCAAGGAAGAGCCACTTCGACGGGTTCCCCAGCTTGTAGACGCGCTCTGCGCGGTGAACCAGCGCGGTCTTGGGGAGCCACTGCGTTGGGCAGCTTTGCCGACTTGTTCGCTCAAGCGCGTTCCCGCAGGGTAGCAAGTGGCATGGTTTCCTCCATGAGCGACTGGTGTTAGCGTAGCGGTAGCGACGTTAGGAGCGTCACCCGAAGGGCTTCCCGCAGGGTAGCAAGTAGCGTGGTTTTCCTCCGGGCGAACTTCTCCTATGGTCAACGCTACGCGAACGGAGAGACAAGGCAGACAAGGGAGGGAAGAATTTACTTCCGCTGCTCCTCCGCTTCCTACTTAGGAGTAACTTTGTCAATTGCCTTAATTTTGCCGTCTTCTCCTACTGTCCAAACGTCGTAGACTCCGATAACATCACCATTAGCATCAACATCTACGTTACCGCTGGCTCCTTGGTAATTAATCTTTTTACCTTGTTGAAGAAACTTCAATCCTTCACAGACATCAGCAACTTCTGTGCCAGAACCTGCGGCAACTTCACGGATTTTGTTAGCGATACCAACACCTGTGTTTTCCTTAGCCGCTTGCGCTGCCAAAACCAATAATGCCGCGGCATCCCAAGCTTGGGGAGCATATTCTCCTGGTGAACCGCCTTTTTTATCTTTCCACAGCTTGTTGAAAGCCGCTAATGCTTTACCATCGGAACCCGGTACTGTACCTAGCGCTCCGGTTAAAATATATTTGCCGTCGCTACCCTTGCCAACTTGTTCGGGGAATGTAGGTGATTTCACCCCATCCGTAAGCAGAACCTGTACCCCTTTCGTTAAACCTTGTTGGTAAGCAGCTTTAAGGAGTAGACTGCCTGTTTCGGCATAAAGAACGGCAATTACTGCATCTGGCTTCCCAGCAAAAGCTGCTGCTGCTTCTGTATCGAATGTTTGGGCTTTAGCGTCGTAGCGGACTGGGCTATTTTTATTAATTACTGTTCCGCCCAATTTCTCAAAGGTTTGCACAAATGCTTTTTCAAACCCAACTCCATAGTCGTTGTTAATCACAACTGTCGAAACTCGCTTAAAACCTTTTTTATTAGCTAGTTGGGCTAAGGCTAGTGCTTGGTAGGTATCGGGGGGAGCTGTACGCGCCCAAAAACCTTTAAAATCTCCTTTTTTTGCCTTTTCGGTAAATACAGGACTGGTGCTACCAGGAGAAACCAGCATGACTTTGTTAGGTACAGCGACTGAAACAGCAGCAGTAGAAACACTACTAGCGAAGGAGCCAACTACACCAGCTACTTTATCCAAAGTTGCCAGTTTGCTCATGCCAGCAGCACCAGATTTTGGGTCGGTTTGGTCGTCTACTTGCACTAATGTGACTGGTTTACCATTCACGCCACCGCAGGCGTTAACGGTTTCAACTAGTAAAGGAACAGAGCCTACCATCTGTTGCCCGATGGAGGCTAGATCGCCAGTTGTTGGTAGCAAAGTACCAATTTTTAGCCCATCAGCACTACTGGTTGTGTTTGCTGTTGTTGTGCAAGCCGCCAACAAAAACCCAGTTGCTAGGCTAGTTAAACTCAAGACTAGGGCAGTGCTAATTTTTTGCATATTACTCTCACTCCTCAGATATATAGGAGCCTGAAAGTAAGATTTAGACTAAATTTTCAGCTTAGTTCAATCTTAACAGGACTCTAAAGGATAAATGATATCATCCTCCTGAAGGTGTAAAAGTATTTACTCCTGGATTAGTATTTATGACAAATTTTGAAGAATATAGAATTCAGAATCAATTAGTAGGAGATTCGGACCCGCCACTAATTGTTTTGCTAAAGTTTTGAAAACGGAGAGGGAGGGATTCGAACCCTCGGTACGGAGTTGCCTGCCGTACAACAGATTAGCAATCTGCCGCTTTCGACCACTCAGCCACCTCTCCTCGGTCACGAAGATTAATGATAGCAGATTCGATGAGGGAAGTAAATAGTTAGTTGTCAGTTGTCAGTTTTTTTGAGTTACCACTGACCCCTTCTAGTGACGCTCCTGCGTTGCTAACGCCAGTCGCTCATGGGGAGCCAGTGCGTTGGGAAGACAGCGCTGTGGGCGGGTTTCCCGACTTGAAGCGACTGTCGTCGGCAAAGCCCGACTCGTTCGCTCAAGCGCGTTCCCGCAGGGTAGCAACTGGCGTGGAAACCCCCAAGAACCTTCGGGTGACGCTCTTGCGTCGCTAACGCTGCGCTAACAGCAGTTACTCCACTTGGGGAGACCCCAAGACCTTACTGCTTCACCGCGCTTGGCTCACCACTGACTCCTGACATTATTTAGAGGACTTGCGATCGCATCCAAGCCAGTGGTAAAGAACGTAGCTTTTGCCATTGGGGCACATAGGCACGCCGAGTAAATGCATTGTAATCGTTGCGTTCAATTATGCTTAAAATTCCACTGTAATGCGTCAGAGCGGCCCACACAGGCCAACGAGCATCAGCAGATAAGTAGGAAATGCCTCTTTCTGCTTTGGTATAAAATTGTCTGGCTCTGGCAATCTGAAAGCGCATCAAAGATCGCCAGCGTTCGTCTATTACACCTTTGAATAAGTCTTGCTCTGTGTAGTTAAATCTTGCCAAGTCTTCTAGTGGAATATAAATTCGTCCACGTCGTGCATCTTCCCCCACATCCCGCAGGATGTTGGTTAGTTGCTTGGCAATTCCCAAGGCAATTTCTTCTTCTATGGGAATATATGGCTGTTGTTCGCGGTTCCACGGAGCTGTATTCTTGGTGCTATCCAACCCCATGACTGCTGTTGACATCAAGCCGACAGTACCAGCGACGCGGTAACAGTAGAGGTATAGTTCCTCAAAAGTTTCATAGCGACTGCGATGTAAGTCCATACGCTGTCCGGCAATCATATCCCGAAAGGGCTGAATGTCCATCGGAAAGCGTTGGACGGTATCCGCCAACGCTACATCAAGATTGTCCGCTGGGTGTCCAGCAAAAATTGCTTCCAGCTGCTGCTCCCATAAATCTAGGGTTTCTGGCGTTGTCATAGCAGATGCGGGGCCATCCACTAGTTCATCTGTACGGCGACACCAAGCATAAATTGCCCAAATAGCGGGACGCTTTTCCTTGCTCAGGAGCAAGGTACTGAGGTAAAACGTCGTGGAGTACTTGGCTATGAGGTGACGACAAAGGTTGTAGGACTCGTCCACAGAGACCAGCGTTTTCATGCGCGGGGGTGAATCAGGCAGTTGCAGCATTCGTTGCAGGCGGTCGGGTTGGCGTTTGCAGGTGGGAAGGATTTGCCACCTGGTTTTCTGCTTCAGCGATCGCCTGCGCTGTTAGCTTACCAGAAAGTACGGCACCTTCCATACTGGCTAAGTAGCGTTGCATGGTGTAATCCCCAGTCAGATAAAAGTTGGCGATGGGGGTAGTTTGTGAGGGACGGTACTGTTGACGACCGGGGGTCGCTTTGTACACTGAACGCGGCGTTTTCACCACATGATATTTCAGCAGTTTGGCTGAGTTTTCTCCCCCAAAGTGGTCGGGGAAGAGTTTTTTTAACTCTGCAATGGTGGCGTTAACAATCTCCTCATCTGATTTGGCGATCCAATCTTTTGCTGGAGCTAAAACTAATTCCAGCATAGAGCGATCGGGATTAGCATACTCACGGCAAGTATTGCTCATATCAGCATAAACGCTGAGGAGGGGCGATCGCGAAAATAATAGGTGATCGATTTGTGTAAGTTTCCGGTCAAACCACAGATGCAAGTTAATCACTGGTACACCTTCCAAGCCTTCTAGCTTTTGGAAGAATTCCATTTGCTGCCAAGGTTTCGGAAGTATGACTTTTAAGGGGTCAACCGGCATAGCAGATACGTACAAGTCAGCCGCGAACACTTCATCTACTGCTCCATTTAATCCTCGCAGCAAAAATCCCTTCACTGTGCCATCAGGGTTCAGTAAAATTTCTTTCAAAGGGGCATTCAGCCTTACTTCGCCGCCGCGTTCGGCAATGTAATCTACTATGGGCTGACACAATCGCTCTGTTGGGGAACCGTCCAAGAATGCCATTTTCGAGCCACTTTTTTCTTGGAGGAAGCGATTGAGGGCTGTTAGCAAGATGGTAGCAGAAATTTCTTCCGGCCCAATAAAGTTCAAAGCTTTCGACATGGCGATGAAAACTTCTTTTTCGACTCGTGGGGGAATGTTTTGTTTTTTCAGCCATTCCGTCCAAGAGTATTTGTCCATTTCCTCGACATACTTCTGCCCTTGAATCATTGCCGGTAGTAACCCAATGCCAAAACGAATTTTTTCCGGCCATGTCAGCATGTCGTTGTTTCGCAGAATTGCTACTATACCATTCAATGGCGCAGGCAAATCTGGAAAATCAAAGCGGCTGTAGGTACCTGGTGCATTGGGCTGGTTGAAGATCATTGTGTGTTCTTTCCACTGCAATCGGTCTTCAATATCCAGTTCTTTGAATAGCTGCAATATATTGGGATATGCCCCAAAGAAGATGTGCAGACCTGTTTCGTACCAGTCTCCGTCTGAGTCTTTCCACGCCGCCACTTTGCCACCCAATACGTCCCGGCGTTCCAAGACAATGGGAGTGTGCCCTGCGTCTGTGAGATATTTCGCGCAGGAAAGTCCTGCTAGACCAGCACCAGCGATCGCTACTCGCATTTAAACCTACTGCTTTTCAATATTTCTTCATGTTTTGCCGTTCTCATTATACGTTGCAATCTGTTACATTTAGCAGTACTTACGCGATCGCTTCCAAGAAAAACTTCCGCGAGAGGGAATTTTACTACACATAGCATTAGGCAATGTGATGTTGCTGTTGATGCGAATATTTAAAATATGTGTATTTTTTTACTAGTTTTTACTGAATACATTTCAATAAAGAATTTTCTCTGAGGTCATGCTGCATCTGATAGTCTGTTGTAGCAAATTCTATTTGTAGGATTAAGCGGTCTTTATGTGTAGGAGGAATTCCTTTATGGAAACAAAACGGATCTTCCACAAATCCAAAACCAGCTTGACCGCAAATATTGACTAAAGATTCCACACCGTAATAATTAATAATATCTTTATCTATTTCTCGTTTACGCAATAAAGTATGGGAAATACTCTTTTTTTTGTGACTTCCACGAACACATACATGAGGCCCGCTTTGCTCATCCACATCAGTTAAATAAAAGAAAAATTTTACAAAGCGGTAATCGTCTATATCGTAGTGAAAAAATTGAGCGGCTTGACTTTGTTCGCGGTAGGATGTTTCGCCAGCAAAACTCCACCACATGAGATTCCCTTGGTGGACTGGTTGAGCATCTAAATATTTAGCAGCGATCGCTAATAATTTTGGGTCATTTTGCAGTTTTTTAATAGCTGGGCAACACAAAGCTGTATTGAAATAGCTGCCCACAGTAAAGCGTTTACCAGACTGATTTTGAGCTTGTTTTTTTTGAGAATAATAGAAACCTAACTCTGGTTTACGATTGCCATAGCAAATTGTTGATTTAGCAAATTGGACTATTTCTTGTACGACATTTTCAGGCAGATTAATACCCAAACATAAACCTTCAGATTTGAGATTGCCAACAACCTCATCGACATTTACATCTTTAAAGTAAGAATTGCTTTCATTAATCAGTGATAAATATGAGTGATTAGAACGTTTTGAGAAAAACAACATAATTGCTCGCCCAGTCTTAAATCGAGCAACTTTACGCATTAATAGCCATTTAGGATTTTTAGTCAATCCTTTGTAATTTTCATAACAATCCTCATAAAGTTTTGTAAAAAACTCTTCGAGGTATTTATCAAATGAATTTATCAACATAAGCCTCCTGAGATTGGGAAAGCAGGATGCGAGCGCACAGATGCTTGTACTTAAGACTTACACTGTAGTGCCTAAGTACAAACGCGTAATTTATATCAAAACATCTTAGTTTGATTAGGTTATTCAGGCTACTTTGTTACAGTAAATTTACTGTTTCTTTTTATGAGCGAGGATTTTTTTAAAGAATTACCGAAGGAATTAGAAATTAGAAAAGCCCTATCTCTAGGCTTTTAAAGTATTTTGAATGGAATCTTTGTTTTTGCGTCAGCTGACAGCAAGACATTTCTCTGTAAAAAGCATATTAAGTTAATTACAACTACAAAGGTTAAGGCTGGAGGATAATACCAAATTCAGATTCGATGTATTGTTTGAGATTGCTGGAACAGGCTTGTAGCCAAGACTTCTAATCTAAAATTGGTATAAGAGCTATTTCCTCTAGTGGAAAATCCCAGTAGAATGCCACACAACCATAGGTAATGCATTATGTCAGTAGTACAGGAGTTAGAGCGCTTTGGACATCATCTGATTCTCGGTATTTCCGGCACTACATTAAGCGATAATGATAAACGCGCTCTCAGCGAATTAAAACCTGTTGGGGTAATCTTTTTTGCTAAGAATTTTCTAGATGGCACCCCTTATGAGTTTTGGGTGGAAAGTTTTAAGCAGCTAAATGACCAAATACGACAATACGCTGAACGTCAATCAATGTTCATGACTTTAGATCATGAAGGGGGGCGTGTTATTCGCACACCACTACCAATCACGCGATTCCCTTATGCTTTTTTATGGCGATCGCACTCACGCGAGGTAGCAAAAGCAACAGCAAAAGAATTAAAATCACTAGGAATCAACTTGTCTTGGGCACCTGTAGCAGATATCTTTTCTCATCCTGACAACCCAGTGATTGGGCCTCGCGCCTTTGGTAGCACTCCTGAAAGTGCTGCTCAAGGTGTTAGTGATTACTACCTAGGACTGCAAGAGTCTGGTATTGTGGGATGCGCCAAGCACTTCCCCGGACATGGAGACACCAGCAAAGATTCTCACATTGAGCTACCGATACTCAATCTGACTTTAGAAGACCTGCGAATTCGCGAATTCGTACCGTTCAAAACTTTAATTAAAGCGCAGATTCCTCTAATCATGACAGCTCATATCTTATTTCCCAAGATAGATCCTGATGTGCCAGCAACACTCTCTAAGGCTATCCTCAAAAAAATTCTCCGGGAAGAATTGGGTTTTGAGGGAGTAGTTGTATCTGACGACCTGGATATGAAAGCTGTCTCAGATATGTTTACTAACAGTGGTACTGTAGCGCGTGCTTTTCATGCTGGCTGCGATTTGTTTATTGTTTCGCGCAATATTAATTCCTCGTCTTTGGAACGTACTTATAAAATTGCTGAAGATTTTATAGATTCCTTAAAAAAGGGTAGCCTTGATGAATCAGTAGTGGATGCAGCTAAGCATAGAATCGAGAAACTCCTAGCGGTAACACCGCAATATTCAGTAGAAACCTTGAATAAAAATACACTAGAAGAACATGCTAAATTGGCGATCGCTTGTTCTTTTCATTAGTTTTACTCCTGGATGTAATGAGCGAAGATGTCTCGGTTGACAGCTATGTTATTTGTAGCGAAGTAAGAATTATGCGCGCAAACTAAATTGTACTTTAACCACTTTAGTGAGCAACCGATTGGGTCAATGTCTAACTTTTCCTCATCGATTTCAAACTTATCCGCCAACATACCACTAACAAGATCGCCCTTTGCATCCAGATTAATCCATTTGTTTACGAGCGTAGGTCGAGCGCCATTTCTATTTTTTGAGCGTAAAAAGGCGTGTTCTACTGACCATATTCCCCCAAGATGTAAGGGTAAGGTAATTTAAAAACTTTTATTTCCTACTCCTCCAAAATGAGAGTTACGCTAAGATGTGCAGATTGGTATTCTACGCTCATCTCAGACTTGTGGCAGCTTCCTTTAATTCTTTCTATATCCCTCGACTGATTGATTCTTCCTGTACCGTCAACATAATAGCAGGTATAAAATAGCCAAGAGGAAAAACCGTGACAGAAGAATTAAACAAAGGCGACAAGGTGAAGTGGAATACGGCGCAAGGTGAAACTGCTGGAGAGGTGGAAAAAAAATTAACTTCACCCACAGATATTAAAGGGCATCATGTTGCTGCCTCAAAAGACAACCCAGAGTACTTGGTGAAAAGCGATAAAACTGGGAAAGAAGCCGCTCATCAACCTGATGCCCTGGAGAAGATTGAGGAGTAATGTAACGTTATGAGTAAAGATGTTAAATCAGTCATAGATGAGTTTCATTCCTCAGTCAACATGTCACCAAAGGAACTGGAATCTTGGTTGAAAACCGAGGAATCTCAATCTGTTGGACAAAAGAAAAGTGACGATGAATCAATCGGACACAAATCTGGTAAGCGCATCATCGATTTGTTGAAACAGAAAGAAGATGACTACACTGATGATGATTTGTCGCATATGAAAAAAGTCCTCAGTTACATTCATCGCCACTCAGCACAGCAACCTGAAGGTGATATTGAACATACGCGCTGGCGCTACTCCTTAATGAACTGGGGACACGATCCTTTAAAAAGTTAAGAGTTAAGAGTTAAAAGTTAGGAGTTTAACTCATAACTCTTAACTCCTTACTCCTAACTATAATTCAGCCAAACCAGTGAGATGGTTCGTTACCTGGCTGAACCGTTTCACAAAGGTGATGGCTAATCCAATCTGACTTGTCTTGAAAAATAGCATAAATGCCTTGGTGAATCAAATTTTGTACATGTAGTTGCTGCTCTAAAGGACTACGAGGCAATTTGTAGTTGAGCAAGCACTCTTTGTCCAAGTTTTGCACCGCAACTTGTCCGTCAGATACGACGCTATAAAGGCAGGGAATTCGGGTGAGGACAAAAGCAATTAATTCTTGGCGTAAGTCAGGAATTGCAAAAGCTTGTTGATAAGGATGATATGGATATGTATCTAAAACGCTTTCAATCTCTCCCAACACTGTTTGCTGTGTTAAATTGACTACTGTTTTCATAAGTTTTTTTAACTCCTTTTTCATTCAATCAATGATTTGTGCAGAGAATAAACACTCTCGAGACAGCCTTTTTTGGCAACCAATGAGAAGTGATTTAATTAACAAGATGATCCGACCCTGAATTTAACTTTTATCTTGGTAGAATATCAGACATCTGGCTCTGCTGATTTTGGTTGAAGTTTATACTGATTGACAGTATGACTGCTGAAAACAGCACTCAATAATTAGTAAAGCACTGATGTTTTATTTCTATAAATTTAATTATTTCAAATTTATAATTTTTTAGCAGAAAACTACACAAAACGCAGCATAAGTTATCAGGGATCAATTAAAGCATTAAATCAAACAACATTAACTCTGATAAGATATTAAGTAAGGTAAAGCTTGATTGGTTGTTTACATTACTTATTAAGGTCACTGCTACTCCTTGCTATACCCTTTTGGGTTTTAAAGTATGCATCTTGTAAAACAACATCTTTTTTATATTTATTTAGTAAGTCACTATATTAGGCGACTTACTACATCGAGCAATCAGTCTAACGACAGATCCAATTATTAGGTGAAAACTTTGAAAAAATTCATATTAGGTAGAAGTAGCTGGCGGAGGTGATTGTTAATTTCAGCAGACGCAGCCAGTCCAGAAAGCATTGCACCTTCTACGAGATTGCCACCACACCAATCACCACAACATGCTAGAGGCAGAGGAGTACTAGCAGATAAAACAGCTTCTTGCCAAAGATGACTAGGAAAGGCATAACGCCAGCGATGTACTTGCATCCATTCTGGTGCCTCCAACCAAGGAAGTACTATCTGGGCTGCATGTTGCAACATTTCCTGTCCAACAGGTTCTAAATCTGCGGATTCTAGGTGAATTTGGGCAAAATTAGCACTACTTTGCAACACAAACACGGGTTGCTGAGGATGAGGACGCTTGCTACTATCCAAACCCATCCATCCGAGAACAGCATCATCTACAAAAGTTAGGGCTTTCCAGTGCGGGAGTGGCTGAGATGTGGCATGATATCCAGCGATCGCACTAATACATGGGTAAAATTTTACAGAACTCAGTTTATCTAAAAACTCTTTGCCTAATAAACTTTCACCCAAAGGTGCTAACAGCATCAACGCTTGCGGTGCAGGAATCGCAAGGACTAAAGCTTGGGCAATTAATTCTTCATTGCTAGATTCTAGAGTCAGCCGCCAACTATTTTCGGGAGTTGGGTTAATGGCTATGACACGCTGATTCAACAAGATATCCAAACCTGGGGCCAGAAATTTCGCGATCGCACTCATCCCCGCAGGTGCAATATAACGAGGTGCTGAGTTCTCGTTGAGTTCTAAGTTTGGTTGGAGTTCGTAAACTTTGTCTGTCCAGACTTCCAAAATATCGCGCGATCGCAACAACTCTACAAAATTTCCTAACAATTCACCCTTGGCCTTCAGGTAACATGTTCCATGGTCTGCCCATGTTCCATACAGGCGGCGTGTGGCAACTCGTCCCCCTAAACCACGAGACTTTTCCACAACTATCACCGAATATCCCGCTTGAGTTAACTGTTGAGCGCAGACTAAACCTGCCATACCGGCACCAATTACAGCAACATCGGTCATTAATTCATAGTCCTTGGTCAATAATCGGTAGTCAGTAGTCAATGTGGTCAGGGGTCAGTGGAAAAACAACTGACAACTGACAAACGACAAAATCACTACTAATGACTGCTGAAAGCTAATAGTAGAATAGGGTACAGGAAAGCTGTACGGAAGGGAGGAAGGGACATTGGATGAACTGAGGGCGGCGCTTGAGCTAGCAACCGAAGAAGAATTACAGGATTTAACAGCGATTCTATTTAGTCGTAAGTTTAATCCCCTAGACTATGTTCATACACCCGAACCTATCGAAGTACAAAGTAAAGACCGCAAAGCTTGGCTAGACGCTTTAGAAAATCGCTTTCGGTTTTTGGCAGCAGATGGGATGACAGTGTTGCGGGGACGCACAAATCAGGTAAGTTATCGGCAAGCATTAACTCAAGTTTGTAAATATTTGAAAATTCCCTATTCTAATCAACTGACAACTGTTGATTTAGAAGCAGAGGTATTTTTACATCTGTTAGGGCAAGTGTGGAAAAAATTACCGGAAAAAGAAAAGCAAAAATTAACTGCACGGGTACAGCGCCATCTGGTGAAATCAGAACTGAAACAACCACTACCACTTTTATTGCAGCGTGACCCTTTGGGATTAATTTTCAAAGGTGGTAGTGCGCTGGCTGTTACTTCTTTCGTCCAGCCAATTGTTCTCAAGCAAATCGCCCGTCAATTTGCTGTACACTTTGCGACTTATCAAGTAGCAAAGCAAGCGGCAATTACAGGCTCGGAAGCAGCGACAATACAGTTTAAAAACTATGTAGCATTACAAATGGCACGGCGGGGTATGACTGCAAGTGCAGCTCGTTATGGAGCAGTCCGCGGTATGTTTGCCTTCCTAGGCCCAGTAATGTGGACTTGGTTTTTTGCAGATTTAGGATGGAGAGCGATCGCCACTAACTATGGTCGGATCATCCCCACCATCTTTGCCTTAGCGCAAATTCGTTTGACTCGTTCGGAATGTTGGGAGCCAGCTTGAAGTTAGCTTTTTACCATCCCAATTCTGATTTACAAACACCTTGGAATTGCCTTCAAATTGGGCTGCTAATTTTTCCGTTGAGTCCGTTTTTGGGGGCTGTCGGTATAGGTTTTGCAGTATTGATCGCTTGGCTGCGAAGAAACCGCACAATAATCAGCCTCCCCCTCAATCGGGGATTTGCTCTTTTGAGTGTCTTACTCATAGTTTCCGCTGGGTTTGCCTATGGAAAAACAGAAGCTTTCCTCGGCTTATTTAATTTATACCCGTTCTTTTTAGTTTTTATTGGCTTAAGTGCTTTAATTCAAACAACCACCCAATTACGGCAGATAGCTTGGATTTTAGTTATAAGTTCAATGCCCTTATTAATTATGGGCTTCGGGCAGATGTTTTTGGGTTGGGCTTTCAAGTTACAGGTTTTGTGGATTGTTTTGGATTGGGCGATCGCACCTGGAGGAGATCCACCAGGGCGCATGGCTTCAATTTTCATGCACGCCAACACCTTTGCTGCTTATCTAGCAATCGTCTTCACCCTAGCTTTAGGCTTGTGGTTGGAACAATGGCGATGGGGTATTGGGGATTGGGTATTAGGGATTGGGAAGAGATTTTCCAAATCCCCAGTCCTCATCCTCTTTTTAACTGTGGCAGTAATTGCCAATTTTGTCGCCCTGATTTTAACGAATTCCCGCAATGGGTGGGCGATCGCTATAGTTGCCTGTTTGGCTTACGCACTTTACCAAGGTTGGCGCATCCTTGTGGGTAGTGTTGTTGGTGTCGTCGCCAGCGTCCTTTTAGCTGCTTTTGCCCCCTCCCAAATTGCTCAAATTTTTCGCCAAGTCGTTCCTGCTTTCTTTTGGGCGCGGTTAAACGATGATATGTATCCAGATAGACCCGTTGCCTTAATGCGAAAAACCCAATGGGAGTTTGCCTGGTCTTTAACTCAGCAGCATCCTTGGACAGGTTGGGGCTTACGCAATTTCACAGCGCTTTACAAAGCACAAATGCACATTGACTTGGGTCATCCCCACAACTTGTTTTTGATGCTATCTGCTGAAACTGGTTTACCGATTACTTTGTTATTTTTTAGCTTACTTGGTTGGGTCTTATTTGCAGGTATCCAACTTTTGCGAAAATCAAACTATATAGCTCCAGAAGATAGATTGATATTTTTTAGTTATCTTGTAGTCTTTGGAGAATGGTTGCTATTCAATACAGTAGATGTAACCTTATTTGATTTTCGTGTTAATACGCTTTCTTGGTTATTTTTATCTGCTATTTGTGGAGTAGTCTATCACTACCAACAACATGAAAAGTTTATAGCCGATCGCAATTAGCCTAGCAGTAATTTTGACTATCAGCACTATTGATACCATACCAATTACTTTCAGTGGTTACACTGGAGTCATTTAAAGGCTCCAATTAATAATATTACTGTATTCACATTTGTGACTGTGAGTGTGGCTAATTGCAAATTAGCTACTGTTGCTGATAGTTGGGAAGGTGTAGGGACAACCCCTTTGGGTTTTCCTGCATGACGGGCATCTATATTTAGATGCCCTTTTATATTTCTATTTTTGTCAGTTAAGCACTATACAAATCCTATCTGATTTGTTGAAAGACCAAGATTCTCACTTCTCTAAAAAGTCGGGAATCTTGTTTTTCACGAATAATGATTTAGGACTGCTATTTTAGTTAAAAATCTAAATCAATTATCAAATTAGCGTTAAAGCGTCTAAAACTTACAAAAGCTATTAAATTGCAATAAGAAGCTGATTTTTTTATGATATGATAAGCGTTTAAATCAGTAGGTTTAGGATACTACATACTAAAAAGCCATATTTTTTTGATAGACACCCTCTTACAGTATGAGCAATCTGTAAAATGAGTGTGTCAGTAATAAAATAAATGCTGCCCTAGTAGCTAAACCCTATGTTCACAACAACTGATTTTCTTCAATATACCCAGTGGTCGGGCATTGCCACCTTGGTATTTGCTGCTTTAGCAGTCCTAGCTTTTATTCTCAAATGGGGCATCCGCTTTCGATTGGTAGGTACTACTGGCTTTATGCTAGTGCTGACTGGTGGGTTATTTGCACTCTCCTTGGTTCCTTTAAGTCGCACTGTAATTCCAGGAGCAGTGAAATATACTTTAGTTTATGACACTGGATCGACACAAACTGTAATTGCCACATCGCCTAAGATTTCACCCTCGCAATTAGAGGCAACTCTGCGTCAAGCAGCTAATAATCTATATTCTTATGGTCGCTTAGGTTCGCGGGGAGACAACTATCTGACAATTCGCGCCCGTACTCTTATACACCCAGAACAAGGTGTTTCTGTACCAGTTTACCTGGGTCAGATTAAACGCACACTAGCTACGCGTGAAGATCCACAGATGTCAGTTGAGATTTACCCAGAAAAATTTGCTCAATTGCCAAAACCTACTGCTTAATGGCAATAGTTAGAGGGTAGAAGGCAGGAGGTGAAGCAGTCGCAGTCTTGGATGCTATTTCCTCTACTTGGGGAGCCACTCCGTTGCGGGGGTTTCCCCCGTTGTAGGCGGAACGCCTTCCCGCAGGGTAGGAAGTGGCGTGAAACCCCAAGAGCGGAGTGGCTCCGCTTTGCGTCGTTAGCGCAGCGAAGCGCGAGTCCTCAAGCGTCACCCGAAGGGCAGAAGGCAAGAGCAGTTATTATTTTTTTCTTATTTCCCTCATCTTCCCCTGCTATCCTGCTCTTACCTTACTGTATCGTGTTGTATACATCACTTTGCGATCGCTCATTCCTGCTTGCATAAGTTAGTATTTATTCTGTCTGGGAAGCTTTTTTGACAACTTATCTTCCTTCACTTATGTAAGTATATTCCTATAGGGTGAAAATCAGTCATCTGTTATCAGGATGACATAAGATTTTTTGTATTTCACTATACAATATTTATTATTTTTAGATTAAGATATTATTTACCAATTTCACTTAAGAAAAATTTAATTCAGTGTGCAGGTAATAGGTTATGGATATTATCAGTGGTCAAATGACCACTGATAAATGGTCAATTCCTAATTCCTTTTACTGAGTATCTCAGAGTGGTATTGTTAGTGAAATATACGGTTGTTCAATACTTTGATAATTCGGGATTTGAGTCTAATGAGCCTTGTTAGAGTCAAGGTACACAGGCAAACTACTCGAACAGTTGCCAAAAAGCTTGGTTTATTTCACTAACCAGCTAAAACCTAGTAGTGTCCGATAAATTGCTGGAAGTAGCAACTTGCCCAAGCGCTCGCCATCCTGAAGTCAGAATGGAAACAAGAATCCCTCGCGACAAGTCCAATTTGATTAAGAATTATCAAGTTTTGGCAAACTAGTTTATATGCATACTCAATTATTTTCTACTCAAACTTTGTCTACTCAAACCTCTAGTTCGTTATTTACACTCGCGGTTGCCCCAGCAAAAGTCATCCGTGGTTCTGGTGTGTTGCCAGGGGCAGCAGCAGAAATTGCTCGTTTGGGAAGTCGTCCCTTGATTGTGGCAGGTAAGCACACTCTTGCCACTGCCCAACAAAGTCTGCAACCAATTTTAGAAGGGCAACAGTTATATACTGCCCAAGCTTCTTATGGGGCGGATTGCTGCGAAGCTAGCCTGAAATCTTTAAAAAAGGCTGCCAAGGAACATAAAGCCGATGCGATCGTCGGTGTTGGTGGCGGCAAAGCATTGGATACAGCGAAATTAGTCGCTCATCAGTTGCAGTTGCCAGTAGTGACAATTCCTACCTCAGCAGCTACCTGTGCGGCTTGGAGCGCCCTATCAAATGTATATTCTGAGGAGGGTGCATTTCTCTATGATGTAGCGCTATCTCGCTGTCCCGATTTGTTAATACTTGACTACGACTTGATTCAAACCGCACCACAACGTACATTAGTGGCAGGAATTGGGGATGCGATCGCCAAGTGGTATGAAGCCTCAGTTAGTAGCGGACATTTGCAGCAAACTCTAATTATTGCCGCCGTGCAACAAGCACGAGTTCTGCGAGATATTTTATTGCAAAAGTCAGCCGCCGCCTTAGAAAAACCAGGTAGTGAGGTTTGGCAAGAAGTCGTAGATGCCACAGTTTTATTAGCTGGGGTAATTGGGGGACTAGGCGGGGCACAGTGCCGCACTGTTGCTGCCCATGCCGTACATAATGGTTTAACTCATGTTTCTGGACACGGCAGTATCCACGGTGAAAAAGTTGCCTACGGTATCTTAGTGCAACTGCGTTTAGAAGAAACGATCCAAGGCAATCAATTAGCAGCAACTGCACGGCAACAACTGTTGAAGTTCTACGCAGAGATTGGATTGCCGCAAAAATTAGCTGATTTAGGATTGGGCAACATCACACTTAGCGATTTGCAAACAGCCGCTGAAATTGCCATAGCTCCCAATTCGGACATTCATCGACTACCATTTAAAGTCGCACTCGAACAGTTAATGGCAGCGATGGTTTCTACTACCGCACCAACAGATAGTAGAGACGCGATTAATCGCGTCTTGACAAAGGGAATAAGTGACGAGGTTGAGGAATGAGTTTGGATTGGATTGTCCCAGCAGAACGCATACAGAAACTGCCACCTTATGTATTTGCCCGTTTGGACGAACTTAAGGCTAAGGCACGGGAACAAGGACTAGATTTAATTGACTTGGGCATGGGAAACCCTGATGGTGCAACACCACAACCAGTGGTGGAAGCAGCGATCGCCGCTTTGCAAAATCCCGCCAATCACGGTTATCCTCCCTTTGAGGGGACTGCTAGTTTCCGTCGTGCTATTACTAATTGGTATCGCCGCCGTTATGATGTTGTTCTCGATCCCGATAGTGAAGCCTTACCACTACTCGGTTCTAAAGAAGGATTAACTCATCTGGCGATCGCTTATATTAACCCTGGTGATGTAGTTCTCGTACCTTCTCCCGCTTACCCTGCCCATTTTCGCGGTCCAGTCATTGCTGGGGGGAAAGTTCATAGCTTGATTCTCAAACCAGAGAATGACTGGTTAATTGATTTATCTGCCATTCCTGACGAGGTTGCCGAACAAGCCAAAATTCTCTATTTCAACTATCCCAGCAATCCGACTGCCGCCACCGCCCCCCGCGAATTCTTTGAAGAAATCGTCGCCTTCGCCCGCAAATATGAAATTCTGCTGGTGCATGACTTGTGTTACGCCGAGTTAGCTTTTGATGGTTATCAACCAACTAGCTTGTTAGAAATTCCTGGTGCGAAAGAAATTGGTGTGGAATTTCACACTTTATCTAAAACCTACAATATGGCTGGTTGGCGCGTGGGTTTTGTGGTAGGTAACCGCCATGTAATTCAAGGTCTGCGGACACTAAAAACCAACTTGGATTATGGCATTTTTGCCGCTCTCCAAACAGCAGCAGAAACAGCTTTGCAACTGCCGGATATTTATTTGCATGAGGTGCAACAACGCTATTGTACCCGCCGTGATTTCCTGATTCAAGGGTTAGGACAGTTGGGTTGGGATGTCCCGAAAACCAAAGCAACGATGTATCTCTGGGTGAAGTGTCCTGTTGGTATAGGTTCAACCGATTTTGCCTTGAATGTATTGCAGCAAACAGGTGTTGTCGTTACTCCAGGTAATGCCTTTGGGGTTGCAGGTGAGGGATATGTGAGGATAAGTTTAATTGCAGACTGCGATCGCTTGGGTGAAGCTTTGCATCGCTTCAAGCAAGCTGGTATCCGCTATCAGCCTGAAGTTCTTGTCTCCGCTTCAGAATAGAGATAGCATCCCTTAATGAAATACACCCAACTCAAAGGAGTCAGGACAATTATATATTCTGGCTCCTAACTCCTGAATGCCCAATCAAAGGCGTATTGCACTCGACTGATATGAGAATTGCTATAGTTACCAAATAAAATATCAGATAATCTCTGACTGACTCTAGTCACCATTGCTCCTGAAAGCGGGGCAGTCTGTAGTTAGAGAAATTAGTATCAGCAATAATATCCTCAATAGGTTTGACAGTGATGACATCTGGAAAAATTTGCTCCCCTCCTAATGGTGCAGGTTCCGGCACAGCAAATGGAATTGGTTCAGGCTCAGTGGATGGGATAGCAGCATCTGATGGTTGCAAGTGCCCAAAGCGGATGAAGACTCCAATACCAATACCTAGACAAAAGCAGCCACTAATAAAACCCAATGACAGTAGTTGCAGCACCCTTTGATTTGCCATTGTTATACTCCTCACACAATGGCATTAGTTTATCCCAAAAATTGTTTTTCTCGGTATATGCTAAATAATCGGCACATCATCTTTTCATGATGGCTGACTTCAGAGTTAATCCAACTCTCGCCGTCCTTCCAAGGCTTTGGCCAGGGTCACTTCGTCAGCGTATTCTAAATCACCACCTACAGGCAAACCAAAGGCGATTCGTGTCACCTTGGTAAATGGTTTCAGTAGTTGCCCAACATAGAGTGTCGTTGTCTCCCCTTCCACACTCGGACTAATTGCTAAAATCACTTCTTGAGGTTGTTGTTGACTCACCCGCCGCACTAAAGATTGGATAGTTAACTGTTCTGGCCCAATGCCATCAATAGGGGAAATTACTCCACCCAAGACGTGATACTTACCTTTAAACTCGCGAGTTTTTTCGAGCGCAATCACATCACGAGAATCTGCTACTACACAAATAGTGTTGTTATCACGGTTGACATTGCGGCAAATTTCACAAACAGGCTCAGAAGATAAGTGAAAGCAAACAGAACACAAGCCTACCTGTTTTTTTGCCTCAATTAACGCTTGTGCCAAAGCCTCTACTTCTGTTTCTGGTCGCTTCAAAATATGCAAAGCTAGTCGCTGGGCTGTTTTGGGGCCTACTCCTGGCAGCCGTTGCAACTGTTCAATTAACCGTGCTAAAGGACGTGCGTAAACCGTAGTTTTGTCTCCAGTATCTTATTACCATCACTATGATGACATTCTCAGGCGATTTTGTATTGGTGATTTACCTTATGAAAGTTCAAGCACACAGTGTTTCAATATGAACAGTAATGAATATAATCTACAAGTCAAAAAACGCCCTCCGGAAACGGGGGGCGCTTTTTTATTCAGCTAAGACTTATCGAATTAGCCGTTGATTGCAGGTGCAGTCAATGCAACAGGAGCAACTTCGCCAGCAGCCAAGTCGAGGGGGAAGTTATGAGCGTTACGCTCGTGCATTACTTCCATACCCAAGTTAGCGCGGTTGATGATGTCTGCCCAGGTGCTGATGACGCGACCTTGAGAATCAATCACAGACTGGTTGAAGTTGAAACCGTTCAGGTTGAACGCCATGGTGCTGACACCCAGCGCGGTAAACCAAATACCGACTACGGGCCATGCTGCCAAGAAGAAGTGCA
>LXQD01000066.1 GCA_003326215.1 Nostoc minutum NIES-26
TGCACTTCTTCTTGGCAGCATGGCCCGTAGTCGGTATTTGGTTTACCGCGCTGGGTGTCAGCACCATGGCGTTCAACCTGAACGGTTTCAACTTCAACCAGTCTGTGATTGATTCTCAAGGTCGCGTCATCAGCACCTGGGCAGACATCATCAACCGCGCTAACTTGGGTATGGAAGTAATGCACGAGCGTAACGCTCATAACTTCCCCCTCGACTTGGCTGCTGGCGAAGTTGCTCCTGTTGCATTGACTGCACCTGCAATCAACGGCTAATTCGATAAGTCTTAGCTGAATAAAAAACGCCCCCGTTTCCGGAGGGCGTTTTTTATTCAGCTGCCAGATAGATTAGGACAAAGAGTAACCATCAAACATGGATAGCAAGCGGATTTCAGGTCTGTTATCTATTCCTTGCTATATTACAGCTTTCTGTCGGAAAGCTGTAATTGTCAGTTCATATTTTTGACCCGACATTAGACGGGCTTTCAGGTGGTTTTGCCCAGCCGCGATCGCGCAGATAGGATTCAAAGTCGGTCGGGGAAGTAAAATCGCGCTTCAACTGTGCTAAATTCGCTCCGTAGCCAACGTTCTCAAACCAGCGAAACATCGTGGTTACTTCCTCTCCAACTTGCTGCTCAAACACTTGAAACGGAATTTGTTGGTAGTTGACGGTTTTGCCCAGAACGCGGCTGAATGCGGCAGCGATTTCCTTCATGGTCATGTCTACACTTGCGACTTCCTTTTCGCGATTCAAGAAATCTGCGGGACGCTCGAACACTTCGGCGACCATTTCCCCGTAATCTTCTTCGGAAAGCTGCTGCAATTTCGTTTCCGGACTGAGCGGTTGGAAAAGCGTTCCCTGCTCAATCATCGGACGCATTCCGTTGTAATTGTAAAAGAAGAAAACCGGACGCATCATTGTGTAGGGCAAACCAAGCGATCGAATGTATTCTTCGACTTGAAACTTGCTGTCGAAATGTGGGATGCCCGTGTTGCGTTCAGCACTCCCCACCGAACTGTAGACGAAATGCTGAATGCCTACTGCTTTCGCCGCGTCTGCGACCGCCTTGCCGTTGCGGATTTCGGCTGACAATCCGCCTTGAAGGAAGGTCTGCAACGAAAAAACGCCATAGATACCTTGCAAAGCGCGATCGAGGGAAGCGCGATCGCCGAAATCTCCTACCAGAAGTTCTGCCCCCGCTTGTTGGAGTGCTTGGGCAGGGGGCTTGTTTGGATCGCGCACAAAGGCACGCACCTTGAAGTTTCCGCGCTTTAAAAGATGACGCGCTACTGCACCGCCCTGATTCCCCGTGGCTCCGGTGACTAAGATAATTCGTTCTGTGGTTGTTTGCTGTGTCATTTCTGTTTTTTCAATGCTGTTTGTGTATTTGAAATTTATCTTGTCTAAACAGTAGCTTGTACATAAAAAGAGAAAAAGTAGTTAAAATTCAAAACAGTGATGCAAAAAATTCAAAAATGCGTTTGCGTTAATGGACAAGCTGAAAAGCCTGATGATTTTTATGCGCTCCGCTCAATATGGCAGCTTCTCGGAGGCAGCACGACAGTTAGGAATGGCTCCCTCAGCTGTGAGTCGAGCCGTATTGCGCTTAGAAGATGAATTGGGGGTGCGCTTGCTACAGCGGACGACTCGCAGTTTGACACTGACCGAAAATGGTGACCGATTTTATGAACGCTGTCAGCAAATCATCAACGATTTGGAAGAAGCCGAACTCGAAGTCAAACAATCGCAATCAATACCGATTGGAACATTGCGGCTCGATCTGAGCTTTGTGTTTGGCAAAATGCATATTGCTCCGGCTCTGCTGCGATTTGCCGCACAATATCCTGAGCTACATCTGAATGTTTCTTTTAACGATCGCTTGATCGATCTGATTGAGAAAGGTATTGATGCGACGGTGCGGATTGGAATCAGCAGCGATAGCAGTTTAATTATGCATCACCTGGCAACTGCACGCTACATCACTTGTGCCTCACCGCAGTATCTCGCTCAGTATGGTACGCCCACAAAACCCACAGAACTGTTGCAGCATCGCTGTGTCAACTTTATCTATCCACAAACCGGGCGAGAGCCTAACTGGAAGTTTGAACAAGACGGAAAATTGATTGACCTTTGTGTTGACAGTTATCTGCGATTCGATAATTCAGAAGTCATTTTAGAGGCTGTCATTCAAGGAGCTGGTGTAGTTCAATTTCCCAAATTTATTGCAGCAAAAGCGATCGCGCGTGGAGACCTCCAACCTATTCTCCAATCCTACGCGACCCAAGTTGGATTACCGATCGCAGTGTTGTATCCGCAAAAACGCTATCTCCCGGCTAAAGTTCGCGTATTTGTTGAGTTTATGACAGAATTGACGGCTGCATTAAAGCGAGTTGATGTTGTAGATTGAAAGCTCGAACCAGTGGACGGCAGGCTTTAGGTTAGAAAACAGCACAGAAAGCACTTTATCTAATTCGTAATTAAAACACTTCAAGGGTTTTTCAAACAATACTATTTTTGCCAATTTAGTCTTACACTTCTTTCATACTCAGCTCACCTAATTTTATAGATTTTCAACCTGTAGGTGAGTGTCTGTATGTTTCCATGCTGTAGCAAATTCTGTTTGCACGAGTTTAGCAGCGTCATCTTTACCTTGTGCTTGCAAACTTACCTGCAAGCCAAATAGAGAACGTCCGTTGTGGGGATATTTTTTTAAATCGGCTCTAAACACTTTCTCTGCTTCTACATAATCACCCTTGGCCAATAGCACGCCGCCTAAAAATTCTCGTGTGGGAAAGTACCAATCTGGTAGTTCTACATAATCTAAAGCATCTTCTGCTGCTACAGCTTGCTGTAGGAAATCGATCGCAGAGTCGTAGTCATGCTTTGTTCTGGCAATTTTGGCATCAATAACTTTTGCAGCAATGTTGAGAATCCGACTGGCGGGACTGAATCCAATGGTTGCCTCTGCGGGAATTGTCTGTTTAGCAACTAGTAAGGCATGGCTTTCACTCACAGCATCTTCTAGTTTGCCTGTGGCAGCGTTTGCCATACCGCGAGCAAAATGCCAGACTGCATTAGTGGTGGGTAGTTTAATATCAGGAGCCGGAGTTTTTAAGATAGCATCCCAGTCACCAAACCGCGTTTGAATGAGCATTTTGCTGCCCAGGAATCCCTCTAGCATAGGTAAATATGGATCGATAGAGGCAGCATTTGTCACCAATTTATCGGCAGCTTGCACGGCATCTCGATGTCTTCCTGCCATGCTGCTGGCTACCATGAGGAAATGCACATTGTGGTTGTAGTACATCAGGGCATAAATGCCCTGCACTTGATGATTTTTAAGATAAATATTATCTTGGGCGATCGCCCGTTCATTTGCCAGCATCGCCCTCTCATAATCTCCTACACGAAAATAAATATGGGAAGGCATATGTATCAGATGTCCTGCTGCGGGAACTAAGGTTTCCAGTCGTTTAGCACTTGCGAGGGCGCGTTCTGGGGAAGGTGACGCTTCCACAGCATGGATATAGTAATGATTCGCTCCAGGGTGGTCTGGGTCGCGTTGGAGTACTGATTCTAAAACAGCTACAATTTCTCCTGTATCAGCCTGTGGTTTGCCATCATGACTCCAGAGTTGCCAGGGATGTAAATCCATCAGGCTTTCAGCGTAAAGTGTTGCTGCATCTAAGTCATCAGGATAGCGCTTGGCTAAAGCTGCCATCGCTTTGGCATATTCCACCGCCAGTTGATGTAAATCTGCATGGAGATCGTTGGAGTAACGTTTTGCTAAAGCAGCAATATAGTCCTGTTCTGTGACTGGTGCTTGGGTAGAAAGTGCCAAAGCTTGCTGTATTGTTTGATAGGCAACTCGTTCTCGCTCAGGGTCTATGTCTAAGTTAATATTGGCTCCTATGGCAAGGGCAATGCCCCAATACGCCATTGCCATTTGCGGATCGAGTTCGGCTGCATGTTGAAAAGAACGTACTGCTTCATCATGATTGAAAGCGTAAATTAAATTCAATCCTTGATCGAAAAACTTTTGTGCTTCAGGATTACGGGTAGTAACTGCATGATGGTGCGTTCCTAGTTTATGTATCAAATTATAAGGCTGCTTTGCTTGGGCAAGTGCCTCGTTGGGGATGACTAATGATAGTATAAGTGCCCAAATTATAAATAAGTACTTCATTTTCATGATTCCAATCTTTGAAGCTTTCTATATTTTTGCTATTTATTAGGGTTTACTCATTGCATGGAATACCGATCTGCCGCAGGGATGTGTATGCCCTGACTATGTATTGCATCGAAACAAGAATAGCTATACATTGCACAGTTGTTTTGAGATGATTTATGCAAATCCCTCCAAATTGCAAGAGGATTGTAATACTAATTCTATGTGAACGCGATCGCCTAGCTTTAGACCTCTTGCACGAATAGTGTAAGCATGAAAAAATACAGGTCAAAAAAGAAAGAGCGATGAGCTACGAACATGGTGTAGCGGCGACTGCTGGTAATCGCATTCACGTAGAAATTCAAGGCTAGTGGACTGAAGGTTGCCTTTAATAGTACCAGGGCAAACGCATCTAAAGTATAAGAATCCTTTAATAGCAAGGGTTTGGGCGTTTTATAATTTAGTCTCTTTTTTCATCAATATCCTTGTCCCGCAAGGGTTTCAGGTTTTACGTGCGTTTGCCCTGTAATAGTACTAATCCAACTCCGAGTCGCTGATATGTCAACAACCATTTACGTCGTATACAGCTGGTGAAAGTGCGATTGCACAATAGTATAGATGTTTTATAAATTATCTCAAGTATGGTTCAGTACCACTTGAGATGTATCGCACCCGTCTGATTGCAGCGATCGCCTGATTCATCTTTTCATTCAGCAACGCCCCAAATTCTTATCCAAAAATAGAACTAATGCACTATAAAGGAGATTATTCTCAAACACTAAAAAACCCTTGTAAGTCAAGCCTTACAAGGGTTTTGTCGTTTAAGCGGGCGGCGGGAATCGAACCCGCATTAATAGCTTGGAAGGCTATAGTTTTACCACTAAACTACGCCCGCAAATTTCCAACCCTGATAACATAACACAATTAAAACTAAAATTCAAGCATCCAGTCAGAGTTAGCGACGCTCTATTTTGAGACGTACAAACCTATTACTCAATTCTGGTGGTGTTGAACCATCAATGTAATGTGCAGGCTGAAATTTCTCACCTTGGAAAACATCATTAGCGAATTGCTCATATTTGCTTTTGTCTGCTGCTGGTATCGATGGATCTATAACTTTAGCCTCCATAAACTTGCCAGTTTTATCAATTATTAAAGATACCAAAAACTCTACAGCAGGAAGTTCGAGGTTGCTATTGACGTAAAGTGAGTCAACTTCTTTTTCGTTGCTTCCTATATGTTCAGCCAGTTTCAATTCTTTAGGTAAAGGCTCTCGCATAATTGCTCTCTGCTCCTCTTCACTCACAGGAATCCAGAGCGCAAATAGTCCTCCCTGTGACTGACTTTTTGGAGGCGATAGCTTTTCCCCAACGGGTTCTTCTTGGCGCTGTTGCTCAGCAAGTTGTTGCTGGCGTTGTTGCTCGGCAAGTTGCTGCTGACGCTGTTGCTCGGCAAGTTGCTGCTGACGCTGTTGCTCGGCAAGTTGCTGCTGACGCTGTTGCTCGGCAAGTTGTTTCTGACGCTGTTGTTCGGCAAGTTGTTGGCGCTGTTGCTCTGCAAGTTGTTTCTGACGCTGTTGTTCGGTGAATTGTTGCTGGCGCTGTTGCTCGGCGAGTTGCTGTTGACGTTGTCGAGCGATCGCTCGTTTTTGACTTGCCAAAGCGATCGTACTTCGATCTGGAATATTAGGAACAGCAGATTTTATCGTTGATTTGTCTATTGGAGCTACTTGTTTGGATAATTTCGTTGCTTGCGAATTTTGAGTTATCGATACTGGATTTGGCGCAACTGATTTTGCTTTAGGAGAAAGTTCTACAAACTCAATGGGAATAACTGCTTGGCTTTGCTGCGGAAACCACAACTTAAATACATATGAGCGCATTAGCCAAAAAGCCAGTAGGTGCAAAGCAACTGAACTGATAGCTACACCGATCCACAAACTCGGTGGATCGGTGTGCCGCCTCCAGACTTTCTCTGAAGTTGGAGTTTTATCCGCAACCGATGTTGTCATATTACATTTGAAACCAGATATGATTCGGTGCTTTTGCTGCTAATGGCTAATCGCTAAGATCCAGTTTGAATCTTAGCGATTAGCCATTAGCTCTGATGTAACAGCGAAGGTCAGAACTGTTTCATCTACTCCTTTGAGTTTTAGCGGACTACCTTTGGTAATTTCTTCATCCTGCAAATAATCTGCTACAGCAGCAGAAACCAGGATAGTACCAGGAACAGCAGCGGATTGCAATCTCGCGGCAATATTCACACTCGGACCAATAGCTGTATAGTCTGCACGTTCTGCACTACCAAACATGCCTACAACTGCGGTACCTTGGTGGATGCCACAGCGAAACTGTACGCCACTATGCCCGTTAGAGTCGAATATACCTTGGTCTCGCCAGCGCTGGTTTAACTGATCTAGGGATCGGTGCATTGCTCTTGCGGTGTTGACGGCTCGACGCACCTGTTCGTTTGGGGTAAGTTCTTCCGGCGCTCCGTATAAAGCCAAAATAGCATCCCCCATAAATTTATCTACCGTCCCGCCATTATCAAACACAACTTTGGTCATAGCTTCTAAATATTCATTCAGCAACTCTGCCACTCGTCGAGATCTCAGGGTATTTGCTAACTGGGTAAAACCCACGATATCGCTAAATAAAACTGTGATCAAGCGCGGTTCCGGTCGTAAATCTAGCGTCAAAGCTCCTGCTGCTGCTTTTTGCACCAATACAGTCGGCAAGAAACGCTTTAGCACCGATTCTGTGAGGTAAGTATTTAGCTCCACAACCCGTCGTTCATTTTCCTTCAAGGCTAAAAGATTCCTTACTTCCGCCAGAAGTTCCCGATCGTTAAACGGTTTTGCTAAATAAGCATCTGCACCATGTTCTGTACTTTCGATGCGGGTTTCCTCGTCAACTTTCGCTGTGAGTAGAATGATTGGTATTCCTTTCAACTTCTCTTCACTACGTATCATCCGAATCATTTCCAATCCTGTCACCAAGGGCATCATCAAGTCAGTGACAATCAAGCTGGGTATAATTTCCTGAGCTATTGCGAACCCTTCATGACCGTTACGAGCTGTTCGGACTTGATAGCCGTTGCGACGGAGTATATCAGATACATAGGTACGCAGATCCGGGTTATCATCTACAACTAGGATAGAGTACTTAGTCACCGAATTTGCAGGAGAAGAAGAATCTACTTCCAACTTCTCGCTGAGTGCTGAGTTCGGAGTTTCAGAACTGGGTGATAGGTTATTTATATTATTTTCAATATTGTCTGTGGTTGGTTCTATCAGTTCTAAATCGGCTAGTTCCACACTAGCGCGGCTTGTGTTCAGTTCAACAGGAGTTTCCAGCACTTGCTGTGTGGGTAGGTGAGCATTTCCAGCCACAAGCCATAAAGTAAAGGTAGTACCTTCACCATAAACTGATTCCACAGTGACTTTACCACCGTGTAATTCTACTAATTCTTTGACTAAAGCTAAACCAAGACCACTACCTTCATAAGAGCGGTTTTCTGAGCCTTCAGCTTGCCGGAAGCGCTCAAACAAATGGGGGATCTGTTCTTGAACAATGCCAATCCCCGTGTCTTGTACTTGTAATATGCAATGGTTCGCTTGTGATAGCAACTTTACGCTAATTGTGCCACCTTCAGGAGTAAACTTCATAGCATTGGACAGGAGGTTATAAACCACCTTGTCAAATTTTTCCATATCCAAGTACACTGTGGAACATTCATCCAGCTGGCTAACGAGATGCAGTTCCTTTCTCTCACAATAGGGGCGAAATGACTCAACAATTTGACCGACAAACTCGACTAAATCACAGGGACGGAAATTAGGCTGCATCCTCCCAGCGTCTAAGCGTTGTAGATCTAGTAGTTGATTGACCAGTCTTAGCAAGCGCCGGGAGTTACGTAAGGCGATCGCACTTTGGGCATAAGATAATCCTTCACCAGCCCCCACAGCTGACTCTAAGGGACCTTGAATTAAGGTGATAGGAGTGCGGAATTCATGGGAAATATTTTGAAAGAATTCGGTTTTTTGTTTGTCTAATTGCAACAAGCGCTCAGCTTGCTCGCGAGTTTTTTGGTATAAACGTGACTGCTGCACAGCGATCGCCGCTTGCGCGGCCACTGCTTTAGCCAGTTCGATATCAGATGAAATCCAGCGACGTGCTTTGCTACCTTCACGTAGTGTGATACTACCAATACATTTGCCATCAGCTAGTAAAGGGACGACCATGAGCGATCGTGCTGGCATTTTCAAAGGTAAATCAAACCCTTGGATTGCCGATGGACAATCGCTCATATCAGTAATTATTACAGGTTCATGTGTTCTTAATATCTCTTGTAATATGGGATTGTCCTGTATAGGTGCTTGAGAGTCGGGTAATTCCTGATTAACAAAATCATTATAAGTACTTAAATTTTTATCTTGAACGGGCGATCGGTTATTCTCAGGATGTTGAGAATTATCATACAAGCCCACACAATGGACAAACTCATCTTCTTCTGTCCACAAAGACAGTACACAGCCATCAACTTGTAAGGCTTGTCCCAGTTGGTGGGTGATAGCCGCAAAGATATCTTGAGGGTCTAGGCTAGAGCGAATTGCGGTAGTAATCGTATTAATCAAGCCTTCTCGCTTGGCAAGGGCACGTACCTGCTCGTATGCATAGGCTTGAGACAAAGCCAAAGCAGCTTGATCCGCCACCATTAAAACCAACTGCACCTCTTCTTTGCCCCAGAAGCGAGGCTGGTAACACTGGTGTAGTGCTAGGACTGCCATCAGTTCCTGTTGGCAAATCAAGGGCACAACCAAGCTAGAGCAAATGTTAGCAGTAGCAAAAGCCACAGTTCGTTGCCGCAGTTCAGGAGTTTCGCCTTGAATGCGCTCATCACCTGCTACATCATGAATTACTTGAACTTCACGGGTTTCCCAGACCGTTTGAGCTAACGGAGAGGAAGGGGAAATGGGTGGAAAATTGATTTGATTGTCCCTCTTCGCATACTCTTCAAGAACTCCTTCTCCTGCAAAGACGCTATCGCGAACGGGGAATACAGTCGGCTGAATCGGCAAACCCTCCTGCGAACTGCTCGCTGTCTCACCTTGTCCTCGTGTTCCCGTGTCCCCTTGTCTTTCTTCTTTCAAAGCTTTCTGATAAATGAATCCTTCATCCACCAACTGTTCTTCCTGGAAGGGACGTAAAAGACAGACATCTACCTCCAACATGTGACCCACTGTATCGACGATTGCTTGCAAAATTTGCCGATAGTCTAAAGCACTGCGAATTGTATTTGTGACGGTATTCAGCAGCGATTCTGATACCGTTGGCGAATTACCCAAACAGCTAAACTGAACCGATTAGTTCAGTGATGAAACGATTGAGAGCTTTCTGAGCAGTTTTATACCCAGAAGCTTGCGTACCTAACTTCAGTTTAGACAAAACATGGTCACGTAAAATTTCAAGTTCCTCTATCGCCAACCCAACAGACTGTTTTACTGCCTTATCAGATGTCTGATGAAACTCCCTCTGCCGTGTAATACTCGGTTGAAGTTCGTTTTCCCCTTGATGGGGAACTAAAAAATCTGTGTCTTCCCGTGTAATACTCGGTAGAGCGT
>LXQD01000067.1 GCA_003326215.1 Nostoc minutum NIES-26
TTTACCTGCATCTGTACGGACTTCTGACATCAGGTACTCTTTGTACTGCCCGAAATGGCGAGGACGTAATTCGTGATAGTGCAGTTCTGTCCAGCTCAAAAACCGCTTGAGTTCGCGTTCATAAAGCTTGCGACTGTTAGGGGCAAGGTTGTTGCTGCGTAAAAATTCCAGTACCTTTATCCACCGAATATCAGTTGGTGGTCTTCTAGTTTCTCCTCGTTGTGTAATATGTAAAGCTTCATAATCAAGGGAAATTAATTTAATTGGTGGTAAAGAATCTGCGTTATTCATCATTGGTCATGGATATTTTTGTTGATTCATTAACACTTGTCGTTGAAGCACGCGATTGGGAAGATTTAACTGAAGTAACCTTACAGTTGCTTGTCCAATTTGAGTTTTAACTTCTATTTTCGCACCTTCAAAATAGAAATGTTCATCCCAAATTTGACAGCGAGGGTTAAACAATTTCACAATTTCTTTTGTAATATAATCAATAGTTGCGAAATCAGAACCTTTATGACGATTGCATGATAGGCATGAAAGTGCTAAATTTTCAGAGGATGTTTCACCCCCGTGTTTAATAGCAATAATATGATCTACTTCATGGGTATAAATTGAATAATCTTGATGAATTAGGCAATATTCACAGCGTCCTGAAGCTCTATTTATGACAAGTTTACGAAGTTCCGTGGAAATTGAATTAGAAGTCATTTTAACTGATTACTTTTCCAGAGCTCGCGCCTTGAGTAAAATCATCAGATGTTCTAATTGCTCATAGACATCTAATTGAGCTAGTTCCATTGAAGTGAGGGAACCAGAGCGATTTTTTTCTAATAATGCCTGTAAATGCATTTGAGCTTGGGGTGAGACTTTAAAAGCAATAATTTCTTCTGGTGTTGGACGCTTAATCAAGAAATCCAGCACTTCAATATAAACTGCGGGAATGTCTACAGTCTCTGCATTGAGAAGAGGCTGTTGTGTTGTTTGTCTAGGCTCAACATCAAGTAATCGCCAAAGCAATTCGGGTAGCCGATTTTGCAGAGGTTCTAAACGTTGAGCTAGTTCATCAGGTATTTGAATGGTTAGTTTTGCCATGCTTCAAAGCATTAAGTGAGTCAGTTGCTCACATTATGCTTTAAATTACAGCATAATACAATACTACAAGACAAAATAAGGATACATTATCTTTTATCCGATTAAAACTACGATTAAAACACACTTAGAAATACTCTTTGATGTATTTGTATAAATTTATACTTTTAACTCAGTAGTTGAGGGCAGCGATCGCACTCTTTAAAGCCAAACCTTTGAAAAGTGCGTATCTTTTTTCCGTTTTCGCACGATGAATCCTAGATTTATCATCTGGCTTTGACATAGATTTTTATCTATGCGTTGCTCTGAAAAATCAATTCACTATCTATAAAATAAGGTGCAAGTAAGAAACTCAGTTAAGAAAAATTTGATAATTTCGCTCAATACCTTTACCTATAAGGTTTCTGTGAGCCATTACCGCATAACTTCCTTGCTCGGTCGGGGCTCAAAAACTATTTTGATACCGTAAACCAAATTTATTCATCTAGGGAAAATTTAGGGAAGTTGTCTCTAAGGTTCAAGAATCAACGATTTCCACAAGGATTATACTGAGAAAAATTATTACTTTTTTTAAGCCAAATAATATAATTTTCACCTGGCGAAAGCACTTTATTTACAACTACTCTTTGATAGCCGTGTGCTGTTCCGGTAATGCTTACAGGCCTCCAAAGACCAGCAGGTTGATATAAAAACTTGCCAGCACCACAAGTTCCAGGAGATGCAACTAAATTAAGTTCAGGAGCAACACTGATTGATGCTCCTGGAATAGATTTTTTTGATTCAATATCTCTTAATTCAATTGCAATACGTTCATTAGCTTTACAAGTTACTAATATTCCGCTTATAAAAAGACAAATTAAGCTAATACCTAAGAGCTTAGACCATTGATTTTTATACATGATATTAGTGGTTTTCAATTATTATTTCAGTTAATGAATATATATTATGATGCACTGTTAAAAGTAAAAATGTTAATAATCAAAGGTATAGTGTAGCTCTGTTAGCAAATCTTACCGGACACTTTATAAATTCATGATAGTGCTAAGAAGATGCACAACATTGGCAGCGATCGCCTTGTGTGATGTCGTTTTATGTGGGGAAGACGACATTGAGGTAGAGGCAGCTAGTATAAGCGTTTAGCTTAAAGTAAGCTTTCATTGCCACTCTACTAAAGAGATACTTAAGTTTGCATACTAAATTCTTCAGGAGCAATACCCCAATTTACCCAACAAATAGCATCTTGTGCTGATTGAATATCAGGTGGTACACGCAATACATGAATCCTTTGGGTGCTAGGACAGGTCATTTTTAACAAATAAATTGGTTCTACATCTATATCAGAGTTAATTTTAAACAGCGTGTACTCCTGCCAGGAATCTAATTCAACTGCTTGTAACTGTTCAATAATTTGAGAGTAACCAATACCTTGAATTAACACGCGCCGCAGTTCAGCGTTATCTTCTTCTAATAACCATCTTGCCTGCCACTTCATTGGGGATAATTTGCCATATTTCTCTGGCAACCTGACACCGTGATATGCGTAAATGCTATACCCGTCAGCAAATTGAACTGCTGCTTCTCCTTCAGCATGAAGGAGATTTTCTTGATCAAAAGATATCTTGCAAGGACGCTCACAGACTATACAAACTTTTTCAAATTTGAATATTAAACCACAGTATTGAATCAAATCTTGAAACACTTGCCATTTTTTCTTGTCATAATTAATGGCAAGGACTGAAATACAAAAATCAAACATACAACCCCAAACTGCCCACTCTGCTGTTCTAGTCAAGGGTTGTGTCAAATATAAAATGTCAGTAAATTCAATTTCTGTTTTCTGATGCTCTAGCTCGAATGTTTGATGAATAAAGTTTTCAGCCGCCATTACTGCATACCTTGATTGCGAGGTCGAGGTTAGGAAAGACAAAGAGGATATTAAGCATAGGCTTATAAATGAGTCTACTTCAAGGAAGCGAATTTAAGTTTCTACAGCAAAATCATTTGGGTCAACTCCCCAATTTACCCATTTATGGCGATAAATTGGAATTAAATTTTCTTGCTCTGGAGTAAGGAGATTTATTTTTTCTGGTTTCATATATATTCATATATTTTTTCTAATACTATCCTTATTACTTAGAGCTAATAGTTCAGTAAAATTATTGAAATCAATTTCAAAACTCTCAATATTCATTGAACTTATCCTAAGCGATCGCAGTTTTCTCCCCCAGCCACCCCAGCTTCGAGGCACGACCGAGCAAGTAGCTTGCCCAGCATTGGCTCTCAAATCCCTTGCTATACAGCGATTGTGCCACCCTAGGTAAGAAATTAATTGCTAACGGGACTTAATGTTCTAAAACTCCAATTTTTATCTAGCTACTGACATTGATAACTTGAGTGCTGCCTCAAAAGCGATGGCTGCCTTCACGTCAAAGGCGATCGCCCTCACCCGTGCTAAAACTCCACATCGCACCATTCAACGATTCCATTGTAGACAGTAATACGAGTGAGTTTTGAGATGCGGCGGCAATGAATCATCATCAAAGGTCAAAGTTACAACATGAGTATCCTTTCTACTCAAGGATGATTTTCGGATATCGGTGACAATGGCGCTCATCCCGTTTCTTGTGCCAATTAGATACTTGACTGATAATCCAATTTTCATCTCAGCAAGTGGTATGGCCATTGGTCATCTCCTGTTTTGGGGAAAGGCTATCAATCTTAATATCAACTATCCTGCACCCCTTTGTGATATTAACCTAGCAACGCTGACCCTTGGTGCTGTGTAAAAAGCTGTACAAAAAATCATTTACAATAATAAGCTTGCTGTATAGATTACGTGTAGACAACTGTATAGAAAGCTTTCTCCCGCTTGACTTACAGAAGATACATCTGATAAACAGCTTGTGTAGATGTGGTACAGAAAGTTGTCTATACAGTAGTAATTTCAGTAGACCGAAAACTTTTTCGTGAAGACAGGGTGTGGGGTGTTGGGGGTAGGGTGTAGGTGACAAATACGCAAATCAGTGGGAGCTTGTACCCTATCGGTTTATAGAAGCGGGTATTAAATAATACAATTTCATCTTTCTTCCCCCACACCCACTCAGCCTGCACCCTACACCCTAGTTTTGGTCAACAACAGGGTGTAGGGTGTAGGGTGCAGGGTGTAGGGAAGATAGACATCACAAGTCGAAAAAATCGCAGTTTCACTGCTTAACAAACTCTGGACACACCCCCATTGGGTCAACTATTCTCTGGTACAACACACTATCTGCTGACTGACACATACCATTGTCTAAAAATTGGCACTTGGCACAGCAATCATTTAGTGAACCCTTAGCCTTGGACAGTGCCACAGATTGTAACGAGATGGGTAATAGCACAAGAGTAGACCCATTCCACTTGGCACGTACGCTGCCCATCTGGGACAATAATTGCCAGCGCGGGTCAACATCCACTACATCAGGCGGTACTCTAATCCACGCTCCATCATGTTCTGCCACAATTTCTAGTTCGATCTCTTTGGGATAAGTTAGTTCTATTTGTGTGCTTTCACTAATGAACTCTGGGACTACACCATATTCCACCACGTCCCCCACACGGGGAATATGAATAATGTAATGCTTTTGCAAGTCGCTACGTGCTAGGTCATGGAGTCCCGCCGATGTGCCATGTACTAGAACTAAATGATGTGGTGCCACTTTGGCTATTACTTGTCCTATGCCCACACGGTCTGTATGCGCTGATAAATTAAATTTGCGAAGGAGCGCTCTGACTGTGTAATCTTGCTCGTCAATTGTGACTACCTCCCCCTGCTGCATATTTTGTAGCAGTCGTCCTGGCGATTCTTCGTCTGTGTATCCACTAATAAATATGGCGGCGTTTTCTCTTTCTAGTAACACCTTGGCGTAATAGACCGAAGCTCCCCCACTCAGCATTCCTGACGATGCAATAATCACGCTCGGTTTTGACAGTGCTATCGGTCGCTGTTGAGGGTCGCTGATGGCGATTACTCTTTTGCCATCACAAAACGGTGCTGTTCGACTGGCAAGCGCTAAGTTTTGCACTGTTTTAGGTAGCAAGCTCAGGTTGTCACTAAAAACATCCGTGACTGCCCTGACTAGCCCATCTACATATATCGGCACCTGACTTCGTGAAAATTTGACGCTGGTTTTCAAAGCTAAGATGATTTCTTGTGCGCGACCGAGGGCAAAGGCAGGGATCAGTACATTACCTCCCTTAGCTACTACATCCCACACTGCCTGCACCAGTTCTGTTTCCTGTTGTTTGCGATTGGGATGAACGCTAGCCCCATAGGTCGCTTCTGTAATCAGAATGTCAGCCGTTGGCAGGTCGTTGATTTGTAATCCTTCTGTTGTCCTGCTGTTGGCTAGGTTGTAATCACCTGTGTACAACAAACTACGGTTGCCCAGTTTGAGATAAATGCAAGCTGCCCCTACTATATGTCCTGCGTTGATGAATTTTACGGTTAATCCCGGTAATGGCTGAAATTCCCTTCCTCTAACTTGGGTTTCCAGACGAAATAAGGTTTCTTGCAGGTCTGTTTCGTCAAATAATGGCTCAAAGTCTTCATTTAACTGTTGTAAAAGCAAACAGTCTGACAACATCACCTGGGCAATCGTGCGCGTGCCTGGAGTACAAATCATCGGCGTGGCTGGAAACATCCGATGTAATACTGGCAGTGCGCCGATGTGGTCTTGATGAGCGTGGCCGATCAGGATGAGATTGGGATTATTCAGGTGTTCAAATGCTGGTAGGGGATTGCTACCTTTTGGTCTTGTGCCTGCGTCTAGGACAACTTCATAGTTACCTATTTCTACTTTGAAACATGATGCACCAATGCCACGGGCTGCTCCTAATGGTGTTACTCGTAGTCGGTCAGGATGGCTGTTATGCTGTGCTGAATTGTATGAGCGGCAAAATTCGTGAATCGCTAGGGCTGTGTTGCCCACTGTTCCCTGTATTCTCAGTTTTTTATTTTCTACTGTCCCTGACCATTCCAAGGTTCCTTGATGATGAGTGAAATCGCTCAGGCGGATTTGGGGGAATTGGGCAATTATTAGTGCCTCTAGCTTCTGTCGCCATGATTGCTCAAGGCTTAATTTGCTTTTAGCTGCTGGTTGTTGTTCTGGTATTTGTGCTGGTGATACTGTCTGCGGTTTTGATTGGAGTTCATCTACTCTGACTGCACTGGTTATATGCAGTGTTTGCTCTCGATAAGTAAACTCTAGTTGGTATATTCCATTGAGAGCTAATTGAAGGCTAGTGTAAAAGGTGATTCTGCTACTAGCTGAGAATTTCACCAGCACTGTACCGCGCTTGCTAACTTGAATGACTCTGCCCACACATATTGATGGCTGTGGCTTTTCGAGTTTTTCTAAATGGGCAATGCTGACTAATTCTCCTGTTGAGGTGGTAACGGGAACGCATTTCCATACTCCTGTCCCTTCTACTTCTCGGTCTCGGATTTTGATTTTGGCTCCAAAGTCAGTGTTTAAATATCCCTGTTCTACTTCACCTGACAAGCACCACGATATTAGAGTTGCGTTCATCTATCCTCCGTTGCCCGTCACCTTTCCCCCGAACACAAATCAAGATTTACTCTAGCTTAAATCACACCATAATCGCTTTTAATACGTAATTAACCTGTATTGGCATGAAAGCTTGCTTTCTTATTTTCCTATATAGTACATTTGTCCTAAATGTCTTGGTTCTGTTTCCCCCACAGATTTTGTGGGGTTTTTGTTGCCTTTTTGCGAGTTAGCCTTTTTTTTAGCTAAAAATCTTTATTCTTGTAAATTATTTCTCACATGTTCGTACCTGCTGGCTTTTAACTACTCTGCCATGTTTGGCTCGGAGGGCTTAACTACCAGCTATTGGTACACTTGTGCCTGTCAAATTAGCGACTAAGGATTTTAAGAGCAACGGGCGATCGCACAAAGAGCGCTATTAATTTACAGGATGATATAACCCCGTTTTTTCATCAAATTCCCACCCCATACCCGATGCATCCTTGCGTTTGCACCATGCCACAAAAAGCGGTGGTGGCAGATTAATTCGTTCTTTACGTATAGTTTCCTGATTTACGCCAAGTCTTGCAGCTAAATTTCCTTCCATTAGCGGTTGAATACGTGGAGTTTGCCCTTTTAAATACGAATTGTTGTTGTACGATTTATTAGGTCGCCGAGGTTGATTGTTGAGATAGTTTTGAATCATGGTGCGGCTCGTTTCTGGGTACTACAGCAAGTTATTACTTACCTTTTTTGCGATCGCTTTTAATTTTGAAGCAGGGAGATAGCGACTTGACTTTGGGTGGATGGGGTGTAGATTCGGCAAGAAGACAACGTGGAAACTACATCATCACAGATTTTTTTGACGGACTGGGATACTCAACTTTTGAACAGCACGGCGTTTAGTTTCTTCACCGCGACGGTCATATCTAGCAGTCTGGTTCGTATTTGCGTGTCCTGCTAACCTTTGCACTGTAGAGATATCTTCCCCATTATCGAGCAGTTCGGAGATGAAAGTTCTCCGAAAATCATGGGCTGAGAAGTTAGCTACTCCAATGAGTTGACCGCGTTTGAGCAAAATGAACAGCACTGCTTGAGAGGTGAGGCGTTGCCGAACAATTCGTCCTGATTTGTTGATCTGACACAGCAAAGGTTCATCCTCGTTGCCTCGAAGTGAAAGCCAGTCGCTTACAACAGCTAAACCACTGTCTGGTAAATATACCGTTCGGTCTTTTCCTCCCTTGCCATGACGAACAAACACGGCCCCAGTATTCAAGTCCAGATCGCTCAAGTTTAAATTCACCAATTCCGAGCGCCGGACTCCACAACCACGCAAGATAGCGATGAGAGCAGCATCTCTATAACCGGCTGGAGTCGGGTCATCAAAACAGACTTGCATTAAAGCAGCGATTTCTTCTTGGGTGAGGATACGTCCCCGTAACTGCTTGCTAGCCTTAACATTTTGTATATCGACAGCACGAGAAAAATCAACAGCATCGATTAATTCTAGCCGCAGAGCTTCTTTTAAAACTCGCCGCAAAGCAGATAACAGCTTGTTGACATAAGCTGGTGCATACTTTTGGCTGAAAGCAGCGCGTACCGCCGCCGTATGTTTGTAGCGCAGCGCTGCCCAGTTGAGAGTCATCGCATCACAGCTATTATCTGTCAACACCCGTGCGATCGCATCCAAAGCATAGCGCATAGAGGTGCGCGAACCAGGAGAAAGGGAAGCTAAATAGACCGCTGCCGGGTGTTCGACCAAAGGGATAGGGGCAGGCAAAACCAGGGGGGAGGGAAACGAGTTTTCAATAGTTTCATGCATTTACTTATCGGAATGACAATTCTCACAAGTGAGATTCTCATAAGTAATTTTCCCCCGAAATGGGGACAAGGCGAGCTGCCTTATCCCTCCATTGGCAACACCAATTCATCAAGCCACTCGTAAAATTCCGGGATTGCCGCCTCCAAGGAACGCAGTTCACCGAGCGCGATCGCCTCCAGTTCCAGCACCACTTCCCACCGCCAATCCCCAGCCCATCGCTTGAGAATTCCTTTGACAGCTTCTGCTCCTTTGACCAGCCCGGAGCGAAGGGTTTCCACGCAGTGAAGTAAGGTCGTGCGATCTTGAGAGGAAGCAGGGGAGCAGGGGAGCGAGGGAGCAGGGGAGAGAAATTCTTGCCCCTCTACCCCCCTGCACTTCTGCCCCTCTGCCTCTTCAAGTTGCGTAGTATCCCCCCCCTCTACTAGGGGGTTCCCTATACAATTATGGGGGGGGGTGGATACGGGAACAGAATTAGGCTCAAAAGCTTGTGAGGATTGGGTTTGGAAATAATCAGCCCGTTGCTGTTGACGGTGAGTGATAACTTGTAGTGCAAAATCCAATTCCGGTTGAGATAAGGAGAAAAATTTCACTTGCATTCCACGCTTGCCTTGCTTACGACAAACTAACTTGAGTCCCAGCTGTTCGACCAAAGTGGCAAGTAACCAAATCGGTTGACAGTCGGTTGGAACTGTAAAACCCAAAATTGCTTTGATGTGCTGCCCACATCCAAGCGCGATCGCAGTCATATTTAATAGATGTGGGTCAGCCGCTGTCAATTCTTCCCCGGCGACTAAACGCCCCAGGATGTGATGAAGTCCCAAGTTGAATCTGGCTAACCACTTGGCAGAATAATTTCCCCAATCCATGCAAAACGGTAGCTTGTCGCGTTCGGCGCGGTCTTTTCCCGTAACAAATGCTGGTGGTAATGGGTACTGTTTGCCAGTTTTGGAGTCTAATATGATTTCTTCTGGTGGAGATAAGATGGCCTCAAGTGCGGCGATCGCCCCAATGAGTCTACCAGAGTTGTCCTTCTCTACTAGTTCTTTTGTAACTTCCATGCCGTAAGCTTCATGAATGCGGAATTTTTCACATTCGTTCATCTCATCAGGCGAAAGATAATCCTTGGTTTGTCGTGCGCGGTATTCAGTTTTAGTAATGTTTTTGGCAGTGGCGACGGC
>LXQD01000068.1 GCA_003326215.1 Nostoc minutum NIES-26
AACCGACTCGACAATGCTGGGCGGCCTACATCTGTTGTGGTTGCTGTTCTCAACTCTTGCTCAAAGTACTGCCAATCCAAAGCCTTAGCCAGTTTTACTAACGGATGTTGTAGATTTAGTTGACTCTCCAGTAAAGATTGTTTTATTCCTTCTACTGGTGTCCTATGTTCCCCAAAATTACCGCTCATGTTCACCTGCTTTTTTAAGCTTTGGAAGATTTTCTGGCAATCTTACACACAGTTTCTCTTTCTAAAATCCCTCTTAATACTGGCTTTCATCTATTTTTCAGGGACGACTAATTATTTAAACAAAGCTGCTTCAATCGCATTGAGAGCTGTTTCAAAATCATTATTGACGATTTGAACATCAAACTCGTCGGCAGCTTTAATTTCTACTTTGGCACGGCACAGACGACGAGCGATCGCTTCTTCAGAGTCCTGTCCGCGCCCGCGTATCCGTTTCTCTAATTCCTCAAAAGAAGGCGGCAAAATAAAAATGCTGAGGGCGCTAGGAAAGGAAATACGAATTTGTCTTGCCCCTTCTAGTTCAATTTCTAGCACCACCAACTTGCCAGACAGAACCTGGTTAAGTACAGCTTCACGAGGAGTGCCGTAATAATTACCAGCAAATTCCGCCCACTCTAAGAATTGACCTTGAGCAACCAGTTGTTCAAACTTTCTGCGGCTAATAAAGTAATAGTTTTTGCCGTTGATTTCTCCAGGACGTGGAGAACGAGTCGTCACCGATACGGAATAATATAATTCGGGATGACGCTGTAATAGCGATCGCATTAAAGTGCCTTTGCCAACCCCACTAGGGCCAGTTAGAACAATCAGTTTGCCTGGAGACTGACCTTCTTTGGTAGTAGCACAACTCTGGATGGGTAAAACTTGCATCATCCGTTTAACCTGTGAATTAATCAATAAATATTATTCCTTAGTCATTAGCCTTGTGTTCGTTGCTAAAGCGAACTTTGACTAACAAATTTGTAGCACGAGTGACAGAAATGCCTAATTCACATGGTACTGCTGATGTGGTGCAAACAGGAGTGGGGCTATTGACCCACCCCCATTAATTATCTACAACATGATGCTCGCGAGAAATCACAAAGCGATTTGCTACCGTTTCTGGTTGAATCGCCGAAAGAATTACGTGGCTGGAATCAGTGATAATTACAGCCCTAGTCCGCCGACCATAAGTTGCATCAACTAGCTGACCTCTGTCCCGTGCATCGGTAATTATCCGCTTAATTGGAGCAGATTCTGGACTAACAATGGCAACTACTCGGTTAGCAGATACGATATTGCCAAAACCGATGTTAATTAACTGTATTTCCATAAAAGAACTGACACCAGATGTGGTGTACGAAGATAGGAATTTATTCCCATGTTATCCTCAAAAAATCGGAGTTACAACGCTTTAGGTCTAGCCAGCCTGAGTTTTTAAATAACCAATGCTTTTTTTAGCTATTTATCAGTAAAATCACCTTAAAATCTTCCTAAAGACACATGCAAAACCAAAAAAAGCTACTAATAAATTAAAAATGTTAGCTTCATCATGTAACTCAATGTAATGCATGTATCCTACAATTTGTAGGAGTTCATCAGTGATGGTTGCCGTCGAACTAGAAAATTTATGTGAGAAGTTTACTTACAGTAAAGGTTAGGGACTCAACAGCACCCAAATAGAGATTGTCGCCGCCTTAAGGTAATTAATGAGACAATACACGATCTAGGGTTTCAGAACAGGGCAAACACTCCTAATCTCTGAAACCCTTACTAGACAAGGATATTTATTAAAAAATAGCCTAAATTATGAAACGCCCAAACCCTTAAAATTAAGGATTCTTATACTTTAGATGCGTTTGTCCTGCTAGAACCCACCATTTATATGTAAATGACAGATATAGCAAAGTGCTGAGTAAAAACCCAGTTACTTCAAGGCTTTGAGCAATAACTACTGTCCTAAAGGGTGTGACTACGGCTATAAATTATTTATAAGTCTTTTTCAATTCATGCCATCTTTGTTGCAGTCGCTTCAAGTCGGGAGTATGACCACCATAACGCCAGCCAACATAGGCTTGAGAAATTTCATCTATTACTTCGGCAGTTGCTGGGGCATGATGCTGGTATGAAACTTTAGCATACTCTAGCGGTGTTTGTGCTGGATGCTTGCCTAAACCTTTTTGCGCTGTCCATTGCAGCATTTTTTGATAAAGGCTTTCCATTGCTGGTAATTTCTTCAACCAACGACGATTTAACCACTCTCGCCACTGCACCCAACCAAACCAACCAAAGAAAGCTATGGTAGTACCCAAGATTGAGCCAGTTAATAAACCTAGCCAACCTTGAGTGAATAAAGCGAAAAACCAAGCGATCGCTCTACTCACCCAACTAAATATTGTCCCAAAAACATTGTTCAATAAACCTGTCACCGGAGAAGGCAACCACCCTGCAACCCAATGCCAAAACTGCCGCAGCACGCTAAATGTTTGAGTATCTTCAATTGAGGGTGGAATCAGGGGATGGCTGGGAATTGGGTCAAAGGTAAACCAGCCATACTTGGGGAAGTAGACTTCTGTCATGGCGTATGCGTCTGTATTTTTGACAACATACATTCCTGTAAATGGATTAAATTCTCCAGGACTAAAACCTGCTACCAACCGCGCTGGAATGCCAACTGAACGCAGCATTACTGTGAGGACTGTCGAGAAGTGGTCTGGATAACCGCCTTTATACTTAAACAAAAAAGCTTCTACGAGGTCGTCTTTTTCTCCCAAGTAAGGCAAATCTAAGGGATTTTCAGGAATTGAGTAGTGTTGTTTAAGGTACTGAGCTAGGTAGAGAACCTTTTCATAGGTTGAATCCAGACTTTTTGTAGATTTTCCGACCTGTTCTCTGTTGTAATTAGTTAGAAGAATTTCTTCGGTGCGTTGCTTGACTTTTTCAGCAATTTCGGGTGGTATTTGTAAATAATGATTTTTAATCTGCTGCGGATAGTTATTAGCAGCTTTTCCTAACAAAGTCCGATCGCGGTATGGTACTTCCGAAATCACAGTGTAGGTAAGGTCTTCAGATAATCCCACAGGCGATCGCAACCCATTCTCTTTATCAACAGCAAGCATCGGTGTAGGAAAATAAATTTCTTTGGGATTAGCCATCGCTGGAATCAGGTTAGGCAAATCCGACACCATTGTGTAAGTCTGCACTACCTCTTGGGTTTTAACAGATATAGCTGGTAGAGGTAGATAAATTTGGTAAGACCAAGGCGATCGCTTGAGAGTGGTAACATCCTCATTGCGGGAAACTTCCCATCCTTTACCGCTATAGTGGTCAAATGCCAGTACTCGCCAAAATCCCTCAGCCTGCGATCGTACCCGCATTACTACCTTGGGTTTCATCTCTCCCCGCAGGTTTTGGTTAATCTGGCTATTAAAACCGTAATAAAAACCGTTATCCAAACGTCCTGGTTGACCATTTTGGCTTTGTCCATTACCACTGCCTTGATTATTCGCATTGCCTTGACGGACATAACCGGGATTAATAATGCTACGACCTGTAAAACTGCCTTTAACTTCAATGGGAGAACTTACAGGAAACGTCCGCAATTGATAGCCAGGAAATCGGGGTAAAACAGCAAAAATTGCTAGTCCCAGCCCGACAATTATCATAAAACTTAAAACTAAAAATTTAAAATCAAAAATTGCAGAATTCTTCTTATTTAATTTGTCATTTTTTATTTTTAATTGTTGCAAGCCGAGTTGCGAACGGTAATTTAATACTAAAGTCGGCAATGCGATCGCTAAAAATAACAGTAGCACTGGAGCGAATGCTAAAGTTTGGCTCAATGTTGCTGCGATACCTAATAAAATCAACCCTATAACTATTGAATAACCCAAGTCCTTGCGACGGGGCGTATCAAAACTGTGGAGTATTTGCAGTTGAATTAATAACTCTGCCAAGGCCAGCCGCGTATCATTCAGTTCTCCTAGCAATCGCCCAAAGAAAGCACCCAGTGCTATTAACATTCCTATGGCGATACAGAATTTAACTGGAACGTTGGCATTGCGACGACGGTAATAACTCCAAACCGCACCTACTACACTCAGTGGCACTGCCCAAAGACTAAATGTAGTCTCAGCAGCAATATCCGTCGCCACAATTCCAATAATTACCAACGCTAGCACTAGCACCCGCAAGGGAATCGAATCTTCCACTTCCGAAAAAGGCGACTTTTGCATATTTTGCCGCCAGCGATCGCTCAAAGGTAGAGGCCAAAACCGATTAATCCTGGTTAAGTTAAACATTTAGTGTAAGCAAAGCGATGTAGTAGATGCTATGAACACAATGTTTGGCACGTAAACTGACCCTGCTTACATCTGTTATTTTTCGGGAAGTCCTTCTAATACCAATATTGGAGTTGAGATTTGGGATTAAAAGTCTATTTTAGAAATCTCAAACAAGACTATCTTTGCTCATTTGGTATAAGAAAACAGGAACTCCCCGAAGGAAGCCTTTGGGAGTCTCAATGTCTTGTACATGTGTCTTTACGATTACTGGGTATCGTCGAAACCGCTAACGATCTTTTGTTAATAAAGTAGAAACCCTAACGATCGGTTATTAAAAAACGATAGGTTCAAACCACAACCATCATCTTATCTATTGGTGTCGGTTGACCTGGAATGTTAGCGGTGAAAATTTCGCTTAAATCGTGGGATTAATCACAAACAACAACGGCTTTCGATCTAGTTCTGGAAACTCGACTTCCAAAGTATAAATCGGGTTTGGGTGCTGGCAGTGTAATTCTACACTCAAGCATCCCGGAGTCGAAGACTTCGCTGTTGCTCGATTACCACTTCCTTTGAGCTTTAAAGTACCTTTAGCGGGTAACTCAGCGTGAACATGCAGTTGTGTCACCTGACCTTGAGACTGATATTCTACTCTCAACGTCAGAGGACCCGCGCTGGTTAACCATTGTTTTTCAACCACTGGCTGGGATGGTGACACTGGTAGAGTCAGACTTTCTAGCAGCTGTTTAGCCGCCAGCAGCGACAATGCCATCTGTTGACGCGGTTTTAGATCGGAGTAATCGCTCTGAATATTGGGCATTGTACCCAAGGCATCTACAGACCGATAGGTACTTCTCAGTACCAATCCAGCGATGTCGTTGAGTGTCTGGGACTCGTTAGGGAAAAAGCCCTCAACTACTTGAACTAATTTCGCCCCTAGCGGCAGTGAAGATGTGAGCAAAGCTTGACACTGTTCTAGCAATTCCCGGAAAACTCTCTCCGGTAGGGGAATGGGCAGACTCAGCTTTGATTGCTGCGCCATCCACCCCCAAGCAGGGCCTAATGCTAGCGATCGCTCTTCTACGCAATCTGGGTACTCTACTAATTGTGATTCCCAAGGGAATAACGGTGGGTGGTTCTCGATTTGGATTTGTAACCGACGCTTGAGGACGGCCTGGAAACGTTCTTGCACAGTAGGAATTTCTCCCAATTGAAAGGTTTGGGGGGTTCCTTCCAAGTCTTGCTCGCCATTTTTTGACATAGCTGCTTCCTTGGTTGGGTTGTCCGCCCCTTCAATGCCCTCACTCTGTACCAAGTTTTGCTCGTGGGTATCGACATTATCTGCCAGTACCCAAGCGAGTAAATGGTTTTGTAAGGATTCTGAGTCACTATTCATGAGTAGATGCACCCGATCCGGACACTAAGGAGTTACGAATTTCCCAAGCTTGTTCTAGGATCTTAAACCACCGTTTCTGAAGTTGTGCTGTTGATATCCCCAAAGTTTTGGCAATTTTTTCGTCAGGTTGCCCTTGTTGCTTTAACTCTAGTAAAGCCCGTTGTTTATCGTCCAACTGTGCCGTGTATACTTGCCATTGCTGGGGAGTTAAGCCCAAATTGGTATGCAAAGAGGCTTCCAGCCACTCATGAACTAATTCCCAACGATGCAATAAGGCAAACCGAATTAAATGATATTTAAAGCGCTGCTGTAAGTAATCTCTCTGACGAGGGGTTAAACCTAAAACCGCCTCGATTTCCTGTGTGGACAGGTCTTGGAGGCGGAGGGCGAAGTAATCAGCGCAATCGGATTGTTGCCGTTGTTCGAGATAATCCATTAATTCGGTAACTACAACGGAACGCAAAGTGTCTTCTTCTGGTTCGGGTGCTGCTTGCGTCGCCATTGTTGAGCGCAATTGCTGTACTGCTGGCTCTTCCCAAGAACCGTCGGCTTCGTTGCTGCTACCTTCTGCGGCTTGTTCTATGTCTACGCTGCTTTCTGGGGGTTGCTGTTGGGAGAAAGTTTGCGCGCGCAGAATAATCAACTGCTGCTGACGGCCTGGTAACGGAATCCGCCGCTTGCCATAGCGCTCCGTAAATGCCATGTATTCTGCTAATTCCAACAGAGTCTGGGGACGATAGGTGGGACCAAGTTGATTCTCCCGCCGAAAAGCGTTCAACGCCTCCAGATAAAAACCCTGTAGGAAATCTTCAATAATAGTCAACCGCCCTTGATAGCTCAGTTGTCTCTGAGGAGGATTAATGTAACGATAAATAATTGCACTCAAAGTACTGTGCAATTCCACCCTGCCCCGATTAGAACCCAACTGATAGTACCTCAGACACTGTTGCAGCCGATGTTTGGCTAAGGTCATTGCTGAGTTTTCGATAGCACCGGAAGCTTGGATACGTTTACTCTCACTGCAAATCCGGTATACTTCGGTAGTAATTCGTGTAGCCACATCGTGGCAATTCTGGGCTGAAGCTTTGGTTGACTGTTGAAGCTCCTGGGATAGGAGTTGAAAGATCGCCTCCACGCCGATAGAAATTTCTCCCTGAATTGTTACGGTTGGAATTGTTGCGGTTGGAATTGTTGCGGTTGCGGCTGAATTCATAGTCTCGGTTTTCAAAAGACCCTAACATGCTTAAATACAACCTGTACGACCGTGGGTATTGGCTTTTTGGGTTTTGCGTATAAGCTAAACGCAGAGGCCAATCCTGCGTTTAGGATGTGGCTTATTTTATTGTTCCCAAATCTGATGGGATTTTTCACATTTTGATAGATGTTATTGCCATTACCCAGGAGTCATTTACAAGTCATTATGGATTTAGAAAAACAAATTCAATTGCTTATTGACAATGCACCCCACGATGGTATAACACCACATTTTGTCGCAGCAATTGCCCCTGCACTAAGCGCGATCGCCCAAAAATTACGCCACTCCCAGTACTATATTCTCCAAAGTTTGGAGGGCAACTGGGTTTTAACTACATTGAGCAACCGTGCAAATCCAGGATTAGAAAAGCGCGTGATTTACGCTTTTTCTACCATACAGGATGTTTCCCTAATTCCATCTGCTGGGCTTGACCCTCAAATCCTAGCGAAAGCTCTTCCTGTAACCCATATTTTGTTCCAATTGGTAGCATTAGAACCCGTAGATAGTATCGTTTTTTTGGAAACGCCGGGTACGACCACTCATACTGTAGAAGTTCAGCGAGATGAATTGCAAAAACTCATGCAACAACAGATAAAAGCACAGCTTAAGCCTAGACAGATACCCCCTGATATTGCATAAATAAATTTTGGAGTTTGGATTTATTAGATACAGTCCTAAATCCAAACTCCAAAATTTGAAATATCAAATCTAAAATTTAAAATTGTTTAGTAAAGCCGACTCAATACATAGTCAGTCATGTTAATCAATGCTTGGAGAGATTCGGAGGGTGGAAGAGTTGCCAGATGTTCTGCTGCTAACTTGCCATGGTGAGAAGCTAGTTCCCGTGCCTGTTGTATACCTTGACTATCTTGAATTAGTACCAATGCTTGCTCTAAATCACCTTCTTGGGCAAACTCTCTATCAATCAGAACTTCCAAATACGGTTTTTCCCCTAAAGCGAATAAAACGGGTGCAGTCAGATTACCACTTTTGAGGTCAGATCCTGCTGGTTTACCCAAGGTATCAGTTGTACTGGTGAAATCTAAAATATCATCCACAATCTGAAATGCTAGACCAAGATGACGACCATAACCATATAAATGTTCAGCGGTTTCTTTTGAAACTTCACTCAGTAACCCTGCGGCTTTAGAACTGTTGGCAATTAATGAGGCTGTTTTGTAATAGCTCTTTTTTAAGTAAGTTTCAATCGAGATGTTAGCGTCAAACCGATTCAATCCCTGCTGTATCTCCCCAGTAGCCAAATCCATAATGACTTCTGAAAGCAGTTTCACCACCTCCAAGTTGTCCAGATTTGCCAAGTACCAAGATGATTGGGCAAAGAGAAAATCTCCTGCTAGTACGGCAATGCGGTTACCAAACAAACTATGAACAGTAGGTACACCACGTCGCATCTCTGATTCATCTACCACATCGTCATGCACTAAGCTGGCGGTGTGAATCATTTCCGTGATTTCTGCTAGACGGCGGTGACGCGGCGTAATATCTTGTTCTAACATTGTTGCCCGCGATATCAGCAGAACAATGGCTGGTCTGATACGCTTTCCCCCAGCTCCGAATAGATGTTCGGCTGCTGCAAAGAGAATGGGGTGGCGATTTCCAACTAGCTGTTTTAAGTTATCTGCTAGTAGTAGCAAGTCTGCTTCCACAGGGGTAAACAGGGAGGTGGCTGGGGTCATGGACGGGCGGATTCTGGCTTAGGTTACGAAATTTTACATATCCTATATTCATTTTAAGATAACGCTGTGCCAGCGCAAAATTTTGATTAGAGAATACTCGCTCATACTAATTTTAGATTTTACGAAAAGTTGAGCCAGCCTCTCATAGGAGAAACCACGCCAGCCAGATGCGACCCTGTAAGAAGCCCTGACGTTTGTTGAGTTAAGAGTTAGGAGAAAACGCAAAGAGAGAAGACGCGGTGAGGAAGTCGCAGTCTTAGATGCCAGTTTGGTTCCTGTCGAGTCCGTTAGCGCTAGGACTTACGCACTGTACAAATTGATTATCTTATGTATCAACGAAAATACGACGTTTCAGGCTTTTATAAATCATCCTTGGATAAATACTGGAGTTTAGACTAGTTCGCGGTGTGACGACGAAAAAATAAGGGGTGTGCTTGAACACAGGCCCCCTATTAGCAGAAGCTGAGAAAAGAACCACCAATTCTCATCTGCCAATATGAACCGTGCCAAATTAGAGGAGTTTCGTCAAGCAGCGTACAGTTATTTAGGAAGAGCGCATGATGCAACATTTGAATTAATGGATGCAGTATTGCTGACTCGGAACGCATACAGTTTGGCAGATTTATCGCTATCACCAGCATTTAGACGTAAGTGGCCAAGCATCTACGAAGCATTACAAG
>LXQD01000069.1 GCA_003326215.1 Nostoc minutum NIES-26
TGATTTTATTAATTGCTATTGCCTATACTTGTGCTATTTTAGCTGGTCGTAACTCTTGCAAAATGGGATTACAAAAATATGTTGGTCGTCTCAAAGAACTCAAGCGATTGCACCGTCGGCATAGTGCCTTTTGGGTTGGTTTATATGGCCATTTATGGGTAGGTGCAATGGAATTTTGGGCTGATTTAGCCTATGAATTCATGCGTTTAAAGCCTGGTAAATTACCTTATTTTCATAAAGGTTTACGTGCTATGGCTCTTATCCAGTCTGCTCTATAGCCTTTGTGTCACCCCTTCAGGCATGAGTGTTTCATTACCAGAGCTAAAAATGCTGCGACGAGGTCAAATCATTGGCGTGGTTACAATCGTCGGTTGTCAGTTCTCAAAAACTGCCTCTGGCTGGGGAATGGCCGAACAGTACCACTGGCAGCTAGCGAATCCACGCCCCATTACTCCGATTCCCTACATTGGGCAGTTGGGACTTTTTGATGTGCCAGATGAACTGGTCAAAGAGGCGATTGCTTAAACTCCTCTCCCTCACCTCATATTCACCCAGAGACGGGAAGGCTTTTTATGTCACTTGCGACACCCGAAAAATTCTTAGAGGACGACCTTAAACACTCACCCCTTCGTAGCCAAGGATGCCTCTACCAGTATACCGAAATCAAAAAGCTACAAGATGGTTCAACGGTGCATTACCCACGAGTGATTGGTGAGCGTGACCCAGAGAACCCCAAGCATTGGCGCTACGGCTACAACTGGGAAGAGAAAGTTAATGGTGTCTGGAAAGGGCGCAGTATCGGCTCCATCCCCTATGGTGCAGTACCTCTCATCCGGGAGATGCAACGCCAAAGCGCAACTAAAGATGATATTGTTGCCTTCATCAAACGAGCCAAAACCAGAACTCCGCCAAACTCTAAACCAGTACTACCAACCAACGCACCGACAGCTGTTGTGCTATTTGCAGGTGGCGGCGGTGTAGAAACCGGGATGGTGCAAGCTGGTATCCGTCCTGTCGTCGCGGTGGAACATGATCCAAGTAAACCAGAACTGAGTGCCGCGATCGCCCACACTCACCACTCACAAAGGCTGTAATCGCAACAAGTTCGCTGATATCTGGTTGCCTGATGGTACTGTCAAGTCTTTGTCTATTGAGGGGGCTGCCATTTTGCAAGGGTTTCCCAATTGGTACGAGTTCCCGCCCCAAGCTGCTACGGCTGGGTCAATCATTGGCTATTCTGTACCACCTTTGTTCGCCGCGCAGTTATTCACTCACATACAAAAACAGTTATCAGGGGCAATTGTATGACAAACATGATTAACTCACTTGAAACTTGCTGGTACATATCACCGCCCTGGGGTCACGAAGTTCCGCCGTTGGTCATCTGTTTGCTGGAGCGAGTGTATGTCACCACGAATAAATCGTTTGGCTACTGCTGTGGAGTTGAGTGGTCAGACAACGGCTGGGAATATTCCATTGCTTTGGACAACGAGATTGTTTCAGTTCCAGGAATCGAAATCGTTGGCTGTGGGCAACTTCAGTCTCTGGAGATTGAACAGCCCGTGTTTCTGGTGGGTGAGCTTGTTAAATTCCGGTTCGCTGCTGATGGGTCAAAAATCCGCACTGTTTTGGGTATACAGCTCATCAACGGCGCTTGGTTCTACAGCATTGAATGGCTGTCCCCGGCTTTAACAGCACCAGAGGACACGGGGGTTTGCATCCTTCCCCAGTCAACCAACAAGCCCAAGATTAACCCTCACCTCGCTTGGGTTACTGATTTTGACTTAACAGGGGTGTAGTATGACTATTTCACTTCGTATTACGCTGCTGTCCGATCAAATGCCTTTATATAACCAATACCTTAGCCAAATTACGAGGGTTCAACGCCTGTGGAAACGGGATGAATACGTCCCAGAGAAGTAAGCTTGGCAAAAATTTGTGCTAGTAAAATAGGCTCAGGCTTTTGAGGAAGTATTTTTAGCATTTCACGGACATATCGAAAACCACGGTAATAAGCTTTCAGGTCAATAATGCCAGAACCAGGATTATGTTTACGGAAATCAGCCAGAAGATGATGGGATAAATTCTAGCGTGGCAAAACTTACTAGAGAAGGGCGGAATTCCTGTAATCTTGACCTTGTAGCGAAATAATGGCGCAAAAACTTGGCAAGAAAAAGTTTAAAACCAGAAGCAACATCGTTTGAAGTACTCGATTGTGTTCAAAAAAAATGCCCTTCGTGCGGTCAAGCAATGTGGAATGAATACAATAATCCTCGACATATAAGAACGTTAAATGGAGTAGTAGAACTACAGCTAAAAATTCGTCGATGTCAAAATAAGTCATGTTTGCGGTACAAAAAAGCATATCGACCAGAGCAAGAAGGTTCCTTAGCTCTACCACAAAACGAATTTGGTTTGGATGTGATTGCTTATATAGGAGCATTACGCTACCAGGAACATAGAAGCGTTCCCCAAATACACGCTCACCTTGAATTAAAAAGTATATGTATAAGTCAACGAACAGTCACGCACCTAATTGACAGATATGACGAGTTACTTTCTTTATGGCTAAAAGACCAGAAAAGGTTAAAAGCAATAGTGGCTAATCAAGGACGGGTGATATTAGCGATCGATGGAATGCAGCCAGAAATTGGACATGAGGTATTATGGGTAATTCGAGATTGCTTATCAGGAGAAATTTTACTTGCTAAAACTTTATTATCATCAAGGAATGAAGATTTAGTGGCCTTATTATTAGAAGTAACTAATACCCTGGATGTACCAATTGATGGAGTTGTTAGTGATGGACAACAATCAATTCGCAAAGCTGTTGGGTTAGCATTACCTAGTATTGCTCATGGTTTATGTCATTACCATTACTTGAAAGAAGCGATTAAACCCATATATGAGGCAGATAGATATGCAAAAAAGGAATTGAAAAAAAAAAGTTAGAGGATTACGAGAAATTGAACGTAGTGTTACCAATGAAGATAAGGATTTGGTGACTATTATTGAAGATTATTGCTCGGCAGTCCGTAGTTCTATAACCAATGATGGTCATCCACCGTTAGAGGCATCTGGATTAAAGTTACAAGAAAATTTGACTTTGATAGAACAAAGCTTAGAACGGATGGAAAAAAAAAGTGCTTTACCACCACCTTTAGTCAACCTAAAACACCTTCTAGCTAAAGGATTATCTGCGACTGCATCTTTATTTTCACCTGTGAGAGTTGCATATGGGTGGGTTGATAAAGCTAGTGATATTCTCAATAATAAAATAGGTCTTGATGCTGCTGGTGTCAAACAAAGTTATCAGCACCTGTTAACAGAAATGTCCCAACAAAAGCATAAAGCTGATACCCTGAACACTGCAATCGATAACTTTATAAAAACCACCCATAGCTACTGGTCTGGACTTTTTCATTGTTATGAAATTGAAGATTTTCCCAGAACTAATAACGACTTAGAACACGCTTTCGGTATGCTACGTCATCATCAACGTCGTTGTACTGGTCGTAAAGTTGCCCCCTCATCCCTCGTTATTCGTGGCTCTGTCAAAAAGAGCCTGTGCCATCGCTACTAAACTTCATTCTTTTACCGCATCTGATTTAGCACAAGTTGATATTCATACTTGGCTCGAATTACGCTCTCAATTGCAAAAACACCACAAAGCCAGAATTGAACAGTATCGATTTCGCAGAGATCCCAAGGCTTACTTAGCTAATCTAGAGAGTCGTCTTCTCTAGTAAGTTTTGCCACACTAGGTTCTAATTGATTAAATAATGTCCGTGTAAGTTCCAAGGGAATACAAGGGGATACACTTTTCTGATTATTAAATCTGATTTCAACTTCAATACAGTTAAGATTATGGTTCCTGCAATACTCTGAGCCAGGAACATGAACTCATTACAGAAAACTGGCATCATCTTGACAAACACAATCGCCCCCTCGCTACTCACCACCAATTCTCACGCGACCCCAACAGTTTCGCGTTCATTACCGCACTATCGAAACAATCCCGTCAGCATCATCAGCCCCAAAAAATCCGTCTAATCCTTCGTAGTGCAGATCGGTAAATGGCGGTTCATAGAGTAGTCCCGCATCCATCACCACATTCTGAGTCAGGTAATCAATGATGGTTTCCACAAAGCGAATCTGAGTAGCGTTGAAACTACTGGCCTCCAAATATTTCCCAAATGCCTGCTTCGCTGCATTTCTGTCCAGCCCCACCAACTGGCGAATGAACAGCTTGAGATTGAGGTTCTTCCCGCAGACCTCCTCAAATTTCTCTCGGCTTTCAACGGCTTCGGCATTGAACAGCAGTTCTTCCAAAGACGCTAAATCTGCATCTGTTAACGGGATATTGCGTTTGAGCTTGGCGATCGCAATGTGGTTCTCATGCTCTTCCAGCCTTCTGAATTGTCGCTTGTATTGTTTCGCTCTCGCCAAGTTCATAAAGACTGATTAAATTGTTCTCGATTGTGAAGATTTGCTGAACAGTCATATCCGCGAGCAAGTTGCCTTGCAAATCTTTAATAATTTGATGAACTGTTACGACTTCTGTGCCGTCATCGTCCGTTTCGTAATCTAATGGTTCGAGTTGAGGTTGAATAATCTTGAATTGATTCGTCCAATACTCCCGCACTGCGTCGCGCCCGTAAACGAAACCGCCTTCCAATCCGTTCGCCCATTTTACGTCCGGTTGCATAAACGCAATGATTGTTTCAATTTCGTGTTTGTTGAAAGCATCGTAAAGATTTTGTAGAAATTGTTGTTGATTTGAACTCATAATTTTTGAATATACATCACGAACTTTGTCACACCTGTGACTACTAAAGTCTTAAAAACCTGCTCTGGAGAAAGCGCCACTTTTTGCGCTGTACTTTGGGCTGCCAGATCATCAGGATCTACTTCATAGCTTAGGCTCTGGTAGGTAATGCTTAGTTTATCAAGTAGTCGAGCAGCATTCGTTTTCATCAACTTTTCATTATTCTAAGTTCCTGACCGTCCTAGCAGAGTAGTTCAGTAGTTCTTTAAATTATCCTAATATTAAGCAAGTAGTGCAAATTCCACCATGACCACAAGTATAGCCATTGCAGAAAAAATTACTACCCTTCGCCACGTCGAGGAGAAACTTGGGTTAAGACTAAGTGAGGATAGTCAATTTTTTACCGAATGGAGGGCTGATTTAACTGAATTAAGTGAAGCAGAGCAGGCGAGATTAGAACAAGTTCGACAAAATTATCTCTATCAAATTTCTTATGGAAGTCTTTTAGAAGAAACTATCAAAATGGTTGTCCTGTCACCATTACTTGAACTGGCAGGGTTCTACCAAGCACCCTACAGATTTCAAACCGAGGTATCCGTTGAGATTGAAGCTCAGGGAGATAATGAAGAGATTTTGCGCGGTAGAATTGATGTTTTAGTTTTGCAAGGTAAATTATGGATTGTCCTAATTGAGTCAAAAAAGACAACCTTTGATATAGAGTTAGCAATTCCCCAGACATTAGCTTACATGGCTGTTCATCCCAAACCAGAACAACCTTTGTATGGCATGATTGCTAACGGTAGCAGCTTTTTGTTTGTCAAAACCTTGGGAAAACAGTATGGTACTTCCGATCTATTTGCCACGCGCTCTCAGTACCTTAACAATTTATCTGGAGTTTTGAAAATCCTCAAGCATTTGGGTAGCATTGTCACAGAGTCTTAAGCTACAGGATTGTTGCATTATTTCTTTTTTGAATTAATCTTTGATTTCCATTTCCAACAAACTCAGTACCTTCTCCTCCAACTGAGTCAAATACGCCCGCTTCAGCTGACCCAGCGATTCCAAGAACCTCTGCACTGACTCCTCCAATTCAGTAGAATACACCCGTGAAATGCGTAGACGCTTTCTATTATCCGTTGCACAACATCTTTAACCCACATTCCGCAGGTGCGATCGTAAATGCTGTATTTTTAAAAATGACCTAAATGCTGCATTTTAGAAGCATGACAGCATCACCATTAGATATAAGAGTAGAGGATATCGACCACTGTGGGATAGTCGCAGGCATATGTGACGAAATGGAACTAGTAGAGCAAATAAATCGGCTACTAGGAAGCCATCCGCAAGAAATAATCAGTGCAGGTCAAGTGGTAAAAGCAATGATTCTCAACGGATTAGGGTTTGTCAGCGCCCCATTATATCTGTTTGAAAAATTTTTTATTGGCAAAGCTACAGAACACCTACTGGGAGAGGGGATACATCCAGAACACTTAAACGATGACCGTCTAGGTAGAGTGTTGGACAAACTCTACTCCAAAGGGCTAACAGAAGTATTTGTAACGATGGCACTATCTGCGGCTCGTAAATTTGGTGTAAAAATGGACAGTTTACACCTGGACTCAAGTTCGTTTCATGTCGATGGTGATTACACACTCCAAACTCCAGAGGAGGAAGCAGAACCTGGAACAATCCACATAACTTATGGTTATTCGAGAGATCACCGCCCAGACTTAAAGCAATTTATTCTCGACTTGATGTGTAGTGGAGATGGAGACATCCCGCTATATTTACGAGTCGCAGATGGGAATGAATCAGACTCAGCCATGTTTGCTAAATTAATCGCGGACTTCAAACGGCAATGGCTCCTTGATGCCTTGTTTGTAGCTGATGCGGCACTGTACACAGAAGAGAACTTGCAACAAATGAAGCAGTTACATTGGGTATCGAGAGTACCAATAACTTTGACTGCTGCTAAACAATTGTTAGATAATATTCATAAAAATGCATTTGTTTCGAGTTCATTACCGGGATACCATATCGCTTCATGTTGTAACTTTTATGCCGACATACTACAACGTTGGATAGTAGTTGAAAGTCAAGTCCGTAAACAAGCTGACCTCAAGCAACTAGAAAAACGTTTATCTCAGCAGTTGACTAAAGCCCAAACCGAACTTAAACAGTTATCTCAACAGCAGTTTGCTTGTGAAAAAGATGCCCAACTTGCTGCTGAACGCATGAATTGTAAGTTGCCTTTACATCAGCTAGTTGATATCAAAGTAGTTGAGATTTTGCAGCACAAGGGACGTGGTAGACCGCGAAAGAATGCTGTTATAGAAAAGCACTATCAACTTTGTGCAACACTTGCACCAAAACAAACTGCTATAGATGTTGAAGTCCAAAGAGCCGGTAGGTTCCTTCTAGCAACCAATGTTCTTGATGCTTCTGAGTTAAGTGATGATGATGTGTTAATTGAGTATAAGGCACAGCAATCTACTGAACGCGGTTTTCGCTTTCTCAAAGACCCGCTGTTCTTTACTTCCAGTGTCTTCCTCAACTCACCCAAACGGGTTGCCGCTGTCTTCTATGATTATGGGCTTATGTTTGCTTGTTTATAGTTTGGGTCAAAGGGCATTGCGTCAAGCACTCGATAGAGCTAAAAAAACTATCGATAATCAGTTGGGTAAACCTACTGCTGCTCCGACTCTACGCTGGGTCTTTCAATGTTTTATGTCGATTCACTTAGTTACTGTTGCCCAAAGCAAGCAAATTACTAATTTGACTTCCGAAAGACACTGGATTCTCAACTTTTTTGGTGCCCCTTGTCGAAAATATTATTTGCTTTGCTAACTAACCTGCGGAATGTGGGTTTAACGATGCGCCCAGTGGGGACTTTGCCTCCTGCTTGTTTTACTGCGGCCTGCCAACAGGTAAGTTGTTCCGCCACTTTCAAAGGAACCAAGGGTCTAACTTGTCGTTCACTCGTTGGCAGAATTTGACAACCATTGGTTGTCAAATCTCCATTCTCCGCATTTTGACAACCATTGGTTGTCAGATTTTCGTAAACACCAGCTGCGGCAATCAAATAGTTTGACTGTTGCCGACTATGCCCAAATCTATCACGGCAGTATTCTTAAAACGTGCGGTGGGTGGAACGGTACAACCTACGATCGCGTAACTCTGCCAAAGCCTTACCCACCTCAAAAAATGCTCGTTCTACCTTCCGTTCCAAATGCAAGCGATCGCGTTGTTCATCCTCGGTTAGTTCAGGTACTTCAACAGCAGGAACGTCAATGATTGCTGAAGCTGGGTTTTGTGTAGGGGAGATGTCTGAGTTGGGGGATTTTGGATTGGTTGATGCGGAGATAGTGGCTTTTTTACGCTTATGGGGTGGGTTGTTCATTTGTCCACCTCTTTTGGCTTAAGAGAATTTGCTCAAAATCTGTCTGCACTCGATTTTGAGCAAGGTAAATAGCTGTAATTGCTGATTGAAAAATAGAAAGAGATAAACAGAAGGATTGACAGTGGCAGAACTCATCATCAAAAGCGGCAATCGCTTTTGAGACAACACGCTCATGCAGAAATCCTCTCAAATGGCAACACTATTCCATCCACTTGATCTGCTGATTGCTTGCGAGAGTGTTTTTGAATCTCCGGTACTTCTTCAACTTCCGATATTGGCTTGTCAGCCATTGCTTCAAGTCCAGGCTCATCATCAGGAAGCCAAACCAAAAATTCCCCTGGCTGAACTTTATAAGTAGTGCAAATTTTGTCTAATACACTGCCTGTAGGAATGTAGTTGGGGTCATTACATAGTCGATAAGCAGTATCTCTGCCAAGCTTGGTGTCTTGCCAGAACTTATATCGGCTAATGCCTTTCTCTTCAATAAATTTTTTGATTCGATTTTGCACTGTCATACCTCCATATTCTCATAATAGATACTATAGCTTAAAAACGCGAATACTCATATTGACACTATTACTCAAAAATGCGAATATACAGATATAACAAAAGGCAATGCCCTCAGCCTCGGAAACTTTGGAAGCAATCGCCTTTTGTTCCACATATTTATGGAGATTCTCATCATGCCACATACCACCCCCGCCCAGCAACCGCCTGTCCGTTGCGCCCTACCGCACTTCAAAAGCATTGCTGCCTCCGACGAACAAGCGATCGCCCAAGCCGAACTCGACCAATTCATCTCTGACCAAGCGCAAGCGATAGCCCCAACCACAGATCCGCTAACATCTCGTGACCGTCGCATCATTGGCGAGATTATTCAAGTAGACCCCGAATCAATCTGCACTCTCTGGATTGAAGGCGGAATCACCGTATGGGTTCAGTTGGTTGATGGTGGAAGACTGCCTTTTGACAGGGACTGGTTCGCCTCACGGGTTGTTCAGGTCAAAGCTACTCTGCCTGAAACCCCACTAGAGCGTAATGAACGCCTCAGCGAAGAACTAGAAACAGCTTGTCAAAAATACGGGCTGACACACGGAGAAATAGACTGGCTCTC
>LXQD01000070.1 GCA_003326215.1 Nostoc minutum NIES-26
TTTGGTTACTTTGAGCAATAGAAGCAGATTTACTGTCTTTGAAAGCAATATAGTTTCTCATGAAAATGATAATCGCTCTTAGGGGGTGAGTTGGCGAGCGGCGCTCGCCAACTCACCCCCTCCCCCTTGAATGATTATCATTATCTATAAAAATATTTGCGTAGATACTCAATATTTAATCCTTAAGTAAGTACTTTTGATAACTTTATTTTCAGTAGTTAACTATTTAGAAGCGAGGTAATACTTTGTACCTCTAAATTACGCATCTAGTGTTTATCCGGTTAGGTGCAAGATATCAGATCTGCTCCTCTGATGCTCCTGGGTTCAATGTATTAAGAACTTGTGGAGCATTAGCTTTGAGCCAGGATTCTATTCTTGTCCAAATCGCCTGCATATTTGCCTCTAGTTTTTCAATTAGCTGTAATCCTAACTCTCCTTAGATTTTTAAATAAATATTTTCAAATCAATCCCTTAATAATGTTAAGTGAATTAGAAGTTTGCTAAAAAAATAGGTACAAGTAGGCAAACAGTAAGTTATAAATATGCTGACTTATTTAACAGCACTCATATTTGGTGTGTATCTTTGAGTCAGGTATCTACTTGGTAAGTAAAAGTTAAGAAACAACAGAGGACTACGATATAAAATACTTTGCTAGTGAGGAATTATTTTGAGTGCGACCTCTCAACTTCCTTGCGCGGTCGTGGCTTAAAAAAATCAAATTTTTTGAATTAAACTTTAAAGTCCATATAACACGAAAAGCATTTCTGCTATTTCTGTTTGTCCTCTTTCTTTAGCAAATGCTAATGCGTCCATGTTGTTCATGTTATCTCCTGAGTATTTTATTTTAAAATCGATTTTTTCTGCGATTAAAACTTCTACAATATCTTTATGTCCTCCGTAAATTGCACCAAACAAAGGATTTTTTTCAGGTTCAGATATATCTATCTCTGCTCCTTTTTCTAATAAATAATTAACAACATCTATTCGTCCTTCTGATGCAGCGATATTTAAGACATTTCCTCCCAAAATAGGGTCTTTCTCATTAATGTCTACTCCTTTTTCAACAAGAAACTTTATGATATCCATGCTGGCATTAAAAGAAACTGCAAAATATAACCAATTTCCAAATGCAGTTGTTCCATTAATTTGGGATGGCTCAGAAGCCAGTAGGCTTTCTAATTTGGACTGATCGCTATTTTCGATTGCCTGTTTGATTTCTTGTGTTAAAAAGTTGGTGTCCATAATATTTTCTCCTTGCCCAAGTTACGAGCGATCGCCTAGCCCATGTCGTTTAATATGGGTATGACGACATTGAGCTAAAAAGTCGAAGATTAAAAAACAATGTATAATATTTTACTATATTCAACAAAGTTACTAAGTATATGCTGGAATTTAATATCCAGCCACAGGCTGGTGGATGGTTTATTTTCCCAGAAAATGTTGGTTGCGAAATATATCAACCGCTTGACTATCCATCAAAAATAATTGAGGGGCGTGATGTTTGCCATATTGAAGTTTGTGGCTGTGAAGTCTCATTTTCCTATGAAATGCACGGCATTCATGTTGTTTTTGAGTCGGGTATCATAACAGAAGAAACAGCTTTTGCAATTGTTACATCAATCAGTAATCGTTTAGCAACCATCACAGGACAGCCAACTGTTATTTATGAAAGTTAAGTACAAACTAAGGGATGGTACATCACGTAATAAGAATGTTTTTGGCGAAAATTCCTTCTAAAACGTGCCTTTAACTGGTAAGTAAAAAGTAAGAAAATCAAATAACTAGCCACTGTAAAACCATAATGACTAACTAATTATATGAGGAGCGACCCCACACCTTGATTGCTCGGTCGCACCTGAAAAATTGCGCTTGCAATAGAGAAAATTAAATTGATGCTGCTTAATAATATTAATGAGTAGACGAAACGGAAGGTTTTGCTACGATAGGCGGTTAGCTTTGAATTGTTCAACTCTTTTGCCTAGCTAATGAAAAAAATTTTAAAAATAATTGTCTCAATAATTATCTCAATAATTATTACTGTATATGCAGCATGGTCAGTTTTTATATACTATTGGTATAGTGGGATTATTCCCGCGAAAATTGGGATAACCTATCCCATACACATTGGCGGTGAGACTGGTTTTCGAGAGGGTTGTGGCGCAGCTATATTTCGACTATCAAATGCAACTGCGGATGCCATTGACCGCGAAGGGCTTGATTTTTTTAACGACGCTATCTATTCAAGAAAAAGCAAAGAGCGCCGCTACACCTATAGCTCGTGGAAAGAAACACCAGTTCCCGATTCATGGACAAGTGAAGGCTCTTGGCCAGGTTTGGGTTGTTCGGGTGCAAGTCGCTCACTGTTGTCTCAAATCCTTCTCGCTGCTTCTAAAAAAGGAAGCTACTACTCCTCTAAAGACGAAGGAGAGATTCTTGTTATTCCAAGCTTTAAATTGGTAGTCTTTACTTATTTTGGCTAGTCCCGCCAATCCAAATGCCATCTTAATATCGACTTAAAAAGTATTTCATAACCCTAGAACTTACGTATTTTTTATTTTGACTGCAATCAATTAGAAGAAAACAAATTGTGAAGGATGCCAACATAAGCGATAGCGATCGCCCCCAGCTTCGGCTGTGCAATAGAGATGCGAGGTAGTGGTTTAATACTTTTGCCCAATGCTAGGTGCGACCGAGCAAGATCATTGCCCAGCATTGGCTCTTAAAACCCCTGCTATTCAAGCTTTTTTACAGGCTCATCAAAATTTTTCTTACTTCTGTTTCTTACTTTTCGCCAAATCATCAGCAAATGAATCATAAACTCTAAAAACCATTGATTCAAATCTATATTTGAGCTTGTTCTCTTCAGTCCTGAAAAAACTCAGATTTAGATAATACATACTTGGTAAATTGTCTGAAGTCTGCAATCATTCGTTACATAAATAGCAGCTATGACACTGTGCGATCGCGGAGCGATGATCAGCACTCATTCTTGAAATGGAGTGGCGAGGACGGCGTAAACTGAAAACTTGAACTAAAATAGGGCGAATCTTCTTGATTAGCTTATAATCCGGTTTAAGTACTTATTTAGTACTAAATTAGTCTAATATAAGAACCAATTAACAACTTAATTTGTACCATGATTGTCGTTATAGGCGGCATCAAAGGCGGGGCAGGCAAGAGTACTGTAGCCGCCAACCTAGCGGCTCGGCGTGTAGCAGACGGTGACGATGTATTGCTCGTGGATGGCGACGAGCAAGAGACAACCACCCTCTGGGCTTCAACCCGCAGCGAACATTACCCCGAAGGTAGTCAAAAGCTAACCTGTGTCCAGCTTCGCGGGAGAGCAGCCAGAGATGAAGTCTTAAAATTAGCACCCCGTTATCAAGATGTAATTATTGACGTAGGTGGGCGTGATACAACCACTCAAAGGGCAGCGTTAACCGTTGCTCATCTTGTTCTGTTACCCATCCCACCGCGAGGGCCTGATATTTGGACATTGGAAAAAGTAGCAGCACTTTTGGAAGAAGTGCGAACTGTAAACCCAGACCTCAAAGCCTGGGCGTTCCTTAATCGTGCCGACGCATCCGGGCGGGATAACGAGGATGCAATGCAAATTATTCAGGAAACTCCAGGGATTGATCTCATTCCACCAAGGCTTGGAGATAGGAAATCTTTTCCCAATGCCCATACCCAAGGCTTGGCTGTAACTGAACTCAAGCCACGCGATCAAAAAGCAGTACAGGAGTTAGAGGCACTATATCAGTACTGTTTTAGTACTAAAATTGTATCCAATAAGCATAAAAAAGGTACAAAATGACTATTAAGAAAGCAAGCCGCTCTAATGAGAAGCAGCCAAAGCAAGTAGACATTGAGCGTGTCATAAATGCTGGCAGCCCACCACCAATTGCTGAAGAAGTTGACAATACCCCTAAAGAAGTGCGGTTTCAGATGGCGATACCAGAGCAGTTGTGCAACCTCATTGATGATGCACGGAAACTAACCAAGACCAGCCGTAGGGCATGGCTACTGACTGCTGCCCAAGAAAAACTGGAACGGGAAGGACGGCTGTAGTTAACAGCAGTGTTGCAGCAGCTTACTTTAATAAATAAATCGTCCAACAACTTGTAATCAAAATTTTTAGGAGAGTAACACAAGCGAGGTAGTTATAAGTAAGAATTGCTTTTGATATGGCGATTTTGTTATCACCTAGACAAGAGTATTAATTATATAGAGTTAGAAAATATGTACATCCAAATTAAACCAGAACTAGAGCAATTTATTCAGGCACAGTTGGCAAGCGGAAGATTTGCTAGTGCAGATGATGTCATCAATGAAGCTTTTAAACTACTACAAGAAAGAGAGCAGCGAATTGAAGAATTACGGCAAAAAATTGTTGTAGGAACTGAACAAATCGCAGCAGGACAAGTAACTGACGGCGAAGTTATATTTGCTAGATTCCAAGAAAAAATTCGTTTAATTGCTGAGGAGTCCTCTGAATGAATAATTATTCACTTTCAGAGGCAGCAATTCAAGATTTAGATGAAATTTGTGAATATATTGCTCGGAGTAACCCAAAAGCAGCCTCTAAGCTTTTTGATGACATTCGCGCCAAGTGTAAATTAGTAGCTAGTTTCCCTAATATGGGAAAAAGTTATGGAAGGCTTGTACAAAACCTGCGCGGTTTTGTTGTAGATGATTACATTATATTTTACTATCCAAGAGAAGACGGAATTAGTGTTGCTCGTGTAGCCAGTGGTTATCGAGATTTAGAATCTTTGTTCGCAGATGAATAATAACACTGTAACTATGTTTTTGGTCTAGTACTTATCGCTCTATTTAGGAGCATAAAACTAAATTGGTACTAAATTAGTACCAATTTAGAACTAAATAAACATAAAATAAGTACTATTTAGGTATATATAACCCAAGTATATATAGTATTTATAAATGCTTAACTTATAGATTTATCATGAAAATCAGCCCTTTGATATTCCTGATATAAATGCTGATATTGTTGTCTTAGTCGGAGATATTAATTTAAGAGAAAGAGGAATTAAATGGGCAATTCAAAACATTCCCAATCAACCAGTTATATATGTATTAGGTAATCATGAATACTAGGGAAGTGCTTACCAAGGCTTGTTGAGAAGCTGAAAGATTATTCATTAAAAACTAATGTTCATGTTCTAGAAAATGATTTAATTACCATTGAAGGAGTAAATTTTTTAGGTTGTACTTTATGGACTGATTTTCAACTGTTTGGTGAGCCACGTATGGCAGGTATAGAAGCTAGTCAAGTTATGAATGATTACAAAAAAAATAGCAAAAGAGATCCGCGTTGACCTTGTGCAAATCTCTTTTTAATGATGGTTACTATACCGTATGAGAGCGTTTTTGCTTATACTTCATCCACAAACCAAAAGCACCAGCAATTGCTGTTGCACTTAAGGTTAAAGGCTCAGGTACGGGTTTAGAAGGATTAGGTTCATTATTTTCTTTAACTGCACTACCAAGACCTTGTAAAAAACCTCCGCCAGCTCCAGCTACTCCACCAGCCGCTCCTCCAATAATTGCGCCACCAACGCCTCCTGAAACAGTACCAATTCCAGGAAGGGTTACAGTGCCAGTTCCAGCACCGATAAGAGCTCCTGCACCGGCACCAGCAGCAGCACAAGTTGTACCGCTTATGATAGTTTCTCCAGCAACTTCTAACGCTTTACCACAATATCGCCAGAACGTTGATCCAGATACAGTGTCAACAGGAACACCAGAAACTAGTGCCAAAGTATTTAAATCATTTGTTAGTGAATTATCATTCTTTAAGCTAACAAATGTAAAACTCCCTTGATTCAGACGGTCTGCAAAAGTTTGAATCGGATTTGTGTTTGATTCATTGTCAACACTATAGGTATGCATTGAAATATAACTTAATTTTGCTCCAGTACCTAAAGCTGCGCTGGAGACATTTGAAAAATCTAAACTAGGTAAGATATTGTAACCAATTGGAGTTGAAGGACTCTGATCCAAATTGAGAGAAGCAATAGCTGTTAGAACAGAATTTCCTGAACTTTGAAGAACACCAATATTTACTAAAATGTCATTTCGCAAATTACCAGTGTCAAACTCTCTGACTGAGCCACTAATTGCAGAGGTAGGAATAAAGGTTACTTCTCCAGGTAAACTTATAGGTGTTCCAGAACTTGATAATGCTGTATTAACAACATCATTAGTGATATCTAGTCCTGATGGATTTTTAAAATTTTCAAATATGTAGACATCCTGTAATCCTATAGATGCAGCATATGTAAGTTGTGAATATCCCACTATACTCAAAGTAGTTATAGATGTGATACAAGCTGTTTTGTTTATTAATTTTGTGAGCATGTTTTTTATTCAATTTTTATGTCAAAAACTAGAAACTTTCAAAGTAATTTTTAACAATTTTATTCGCAAAAATTGTTAAAAATTACTTTGTTTTTCAAAAAGGATAGTAATACTTTTATTTGGGAATACACTACCTTACTTACTACTATTTAATAAATCTTTAATTCTCTTTTGGAATAAAATTCAAAGCATAAGAGTTGATATTTTTTTTTAAAATACAGTGAAGTTTTAGAGATAGATATTAATAAATGTAAAGCAATTGTTGTAGCGGTTCAGTGGGTTGCAACGGACGATCTGATCGCTTTTCATAAGTAAAAGGGGGTAAATATAACGTCGATGCCGTTGGCGAATTCCCCATATATCTAAACTGAACGGGCTAGTTCAGTAATGAAACGATTGAGAGCAATCACGCTTTGTGGTGCTTGCTCCCTCTGGCGTGATGTCGTTTAAATCATATTTCCCGACATCTCCCCTACAACCTCTTCCCCTAACGGGGACTATTCGCATCAATTTCTAGATTTTCATCAAGTTTTAGCTCTACACCAGTTCTACCCACAGGCGACAGCATCGCCAGACTGGCCGCCGCCCCCAACACCTGCTCATCCGATACTTCCAAGTATTTCTGCAACTGTTCCAGGTTGCGATGCCCCGAAATTTCCTGAATTACTCGCAGTGGAATACCTGCATTGCTCATCTGCGTTAGCGCGGTGCGTCTGAAGCTGTGGGTCGATACGCCAATTATGCCAGCAAGTTTGCAAGCGCCGCGCAGTATCCTGGAGGCTGAATCTTCGCATAGGTGTCCATCACTGCGACCAGGGAATAAGTAGGGCGTTCCTGCTTGCGGGTAGTAGTTGTTTAGTATCTGTCGCAGGTCTTCAATCACTGGGATTGAGCGTGTTGCCAGTTTACCTTTAGTGTTTGCCTTTCTGATAATTAACCTGGGTCTGACCAGCCCTTTGGGGGTGTAGATGTCTTCAGTCAACAGGGTGCAGGCTTCCCGAATGCGACAGGCACTAAACAGGCAGACACCGAACAAAGTTCTGTCCCGGTCGTTGTCTAAACCGTGACTGAAGATTAGTTGTATTTCTTCTTGTGTCAGAACCTTAGCACGTCCGTGCCGGTTGATTTTCATTATTGACTGTAAACCCTGCGATCCACAGCCTACAACGATTTGACCCCTGATTAATCAGAATGGTTGGTATTTGGAGTGGCACTTGACAATACCAACAACATTATCTAGCACCGGGGGGCGATCGCTCTCCGTCAATGCCATCCCAGAGGCAAACTTTTGATATTCCTGTTCATGTGGGTGAAGGAGTCTCAGAAGTTTTATTAGGTCGCCAGTGGTTAAAAAATCGACGGTTGGTAGTGGATATGCCGTCATTGGTGTTAACGCTGGGATAATGTTTTCTCTTTGTGGGGCAATAGCTTGACAGCCAATCTCTTCCCCCGACCACCTTTTGATGTGTGTATATAAGTTGTACTTATTATCAACTTCAGTAAATTTTTTCGTCATACTTCTTTACAATCTGTTACAAATCTTTTAAGATAAAAATCATCATAAGTAAATATTCCTGCGTACATTAGCAACGCAACCGCAATCATAAAACCATGACAGCAACCATTCAACAGCGCCAAAGCGCCAACGTTTGGGAGCAGTTCTGCAACTGGATCACCAGCACCAACAACCGCCTATATATTGGTTGGTTCGGTGTACTGATGATTCCTACCTTGCTAGCTGCAACCACCTGCTTCATCATCGCCTTCATCGCTGCACCCCCAGTAGACATCGATGGTATCCGCGAACCAGTAGCAGGTTCCTTACTCTACGGAAACAACATCATCTCCGGTGCAGTTGTTCCTTCCTCCAACGCTATCGGTTTGCACTTCTACCCAATTTGGGAAGCAGCATCCTTAGACGAGTGGCTGTACAATGGTGGCCCTTACCAGTTGGTAATCTTCCACTTCCTGATTGGCGTATTCTGCTACCTAGGACGTGAGTGGGAACTGTCYTACCGYTTGGGTATGCGTCCTTGGATYTGCCTMGCWTTCTCYGCACCWGTAGCAGCAGCAACCGCAGTMTTCTTGGTTTACCCCATCGGTCAAGGTTCCTTCTCTGAYGGTATGCCCTTGGGTATCTCCGGRACMTTCAACTTCATGATCGTSTTCCAAGCAGAACACAATATATTGATGCACCCCTTCCACATGTTAGGTGTGGCTGGTGTATTCGGTGGAAGTCTATTTTCTGCAATGCACGGAAGCTTGGTAACTTCTTCCTTGGTTCGTGAAACAACTGAAACCGAATCTCAGAACTACGGTTACAAGTTCGGTCAAGAAGAAGAAACCTACAACATCGTTGCAGCACACGGTTACTTCGGTCGCTTGATTTTCCAATACGCTTCCTTCAACAACAGCCGCAGTTTGCACTTCTTCCTGGCAGCATGGCCTGTAATCGGTATCTGGTTTACCGCTTTGGGTGTTAGCACAATGGCGTTCAACCTCAACGGTTTCAACTTCAACCAGTCTGTGATTGACTCACAAGGTCGCGTCATCAACACCTGGGCTGATATCATCAACCGCGCCAACCTGGGTATGGAAGTAATGCACGAGCGCAATGCTCACAACTTCCCTCTGGACTTGGCTAGCGGCGAACAAGCTCCTGTTGCTCTTACCGCTCCTGCGATCAACGGTTAATCACCAATTCAAT
>LXQD01000071.1 GCA_003326215.1 Nostoc minutum NIES-26
CTTGTAATGCTTCGTAGATGCTTGGCCACTTACGTCTAAATGCTGGTGATAGCGATAAATCTGCCAAACTGTATGCGTTCCGAGTCAGCAATACTGCATCCATTAATTCAAATGTTGCATCATGCGCTCTTCCTAAATAACTGTACGCTGCTTGACGAAACTCCTCTAATTTGGCACGGTTCATATTGGCAGATGAGAATTGGTGGTTCTTTTCTCAGCTTCTGCTAATAGGGGGCCTGTGTTCAAGCACACCCCTTATTTTTTCGTCGTCACACCGCGAACTAGTCTAAACTCCAGAATATTACCTTTGAGTGTTAAACATTAGCTTCAACCGCGCAAGAGAGTTGCCCAGTAATGGCTTTTGAAACCATTGCTATTCAAGAATTTTTACAGACTCATCAAATTTTTTCTTACTTCTGTTTCTTACTTTTAGATTTATCATCAGTAAAAGGCTTATAAATTTTAAAAATCATTAATTTAAATCTATAAGATGAAAAGTAGCGAGCTTGTTACCAGCCGCCATGTAAAGTCTGAAAGCCTTGCTACAGAAGGGTTACAAAACTAAAATTGTTTTGCGCTCCAAAAATCGTCGAAAAACCTTATTTTTGCTGTGCCAATTGAAGCTTAGCAGAAGCAATAAAAGCCCATTAGCCAGGGGAAATTTCCGACTCTACGCAAAGGCGGAACTTCAAACACGGTTGAAGCGATCGCCTACATATCGCTGTCTCACGATATCATAAAATCCTGAAACGCTTATTATGTAAGCCTTATATAACACTTCACTCTGTCGTTGCACTCATATCCGCCCCTAGATTTATAAACTATACGGTTTAGTTTGCCCTTGGCCGCAGCTTCCGTAACACTACCCCTATTAAAGAGATAATTAGCCAAACCAAAAGTGAGACTTAAGAATCTTTACCAAACGAAAGGAACAGGTTGGTAATAGTTGCTCCCAAAAACCTAATTCATGATTTAATTGGACGGATATCGTTCAGACTAAACTACAACATTTGGGCATAAGTGTTTGGCTAATTAGTTCCTTTTCTTTGGACACTAAAGTGGAGTCATGTCCCAAAACTGGCTCTGGATGTAGCTTGTAGCCCAGTTGCAATTATTGTAGGCTGAAACCCTTACTACAAGCGAATCAGTCTAGAAAAATGAATGACGATTAGCTTATCTCGGCGGTCACTCTTTATAACTCGTCTGGAAGAAAAATAGCAATAGGATTAATCCAAATCGTAGACGAATCGTTCGTGATCACAGTGCCGAAAACACTTAATTTTATCGGTTTTCTATTTGAAGTGCTGATCTTAATCTCATCCTTATATTGTGTTTGAACATTCGTTTTCGGTAAATTAACCGCACATATTGGAGAATTACCAATACCCTCAACCAGAACATGTTTCAAAAGATAATTTTGCGATTGTGCCTGATCTTCTATTGTCCAACCCCCCTTGACTAAAATATTACCGCTTAGATTACCTAAATCTACTTTAAATTGTCCAAGCTCCTGACTCATTAATTTTTCTCGAATGCTTTTTATTTGATTTTGATCCAGAGTTAGCTTGTGTTTATTATTCAGAACTTGAACAGCATTATTTAGCTCCACAATGTCGTCTGAATTACTCTCAAGGTTCGTAAGCTGCTTCAATTTCCCATCATTATACAAATAATGCAGCAAATCTGTTAATTTTCTTTCAGGTGTTTTAGTAATCTGTTGATATTCTTTTATTTTCTTCTGAAGCCAGTCCTTTCCTGCTTCAGTTGAAAGTAGTTCTTTGACGCTTAACTCTGCTTTAAGTGTCGTCGAATCAATAACTTCCTCTGTTACCTTAGATGGAGTTAGCTCCGATTCATATTGGCTGTATAAAGACTCAACCTCATTCTTAGCTATATAAATAAATGTTGTGGGCTTAGTTAAAGGATTGGAATTCTTATTAAAGCTTTGATCAAAGACATTGGTACTTTCATTACTTAAAGGATAATAATCTACTATTCTTCTTACATAGTTAATTATGCCCCAGCTTTGTAATGATATTAGGCTAATAAAAAAAATACCAACTAGTATGGCTATAATTGAAACTCCTAACTTACCTTCGACCCATCTCTGCACTTTTACAAATGGTGGTTTAAGAGAGTTTAAATAATTTGTTTTTCTTACCAAAACCATTAGAAGTAAACAAATCATACAAACTAAAATTATCCAATTTAACCCGAATTTTATAAGATAATTAATTCCCGCTTGCCAAACATATCCGCTCAGAAAGCCAGCACGAAAAAAGAATTCATACCACCACGCTGGGAACATGTAAATTCCAATTATGCAAAACAGTAGGAGCGCTATCATACTTAACCGAGTAAGTACGTTTGATAAAAAGAAATCGTTATCGTTTTGTTGTGAATTATTTTGGATTTGAGTAATATTCTGATTCATTTTAAACTACTCTTTCTAATGAATATAAACTTATCCTAATTTAGTAGGAAACCTCGGAAAATTTAAATCTTATTGAGAAGATTTTACTATATTAAAGTTTTCAAGCTCTTTATATTCTCAATGAGGTAATTCAGGTCATGCCCTACAAAAGCGTGGATTTGCTAAACCAGAAGTAGATGATTTGTCTGGAATAGCTAATGCAATACCCTATTAGTATTTCCTGCCGCACTTACAAACATACTAAAACGAGTAAAGGTAGCTAATACTACTTATGTCTGAAATGTTACAAATCTTTAGTGATACTTTCGATATCCTCTACTAAGTATCGCTCCAAGATATGTGCAATTTCCTGCAAGTTGCTCTGAAACTCTTGCTCCGTCTAATTTTAATGTTTTTATATTGCAAGTTAAAAAGTCGTTTTTTACAACGAACAATCAAGCATTTTGAAAGCAAATATGCATATTTTACGTTTAGATTGACTCAATACAAAACTAATTTTTTATCTACTATATGTATTAATAAAAGTACTTGGGTTTTAGCTGCATAAGAATTATAATTATCAATGAGACTGTAGAAAATATTTGCATTGGTGAAAAATCATGTTTAACGAGCGTCAAGACGAGTAATTGAGTAACTCCTCAAGCTAGCCATTTTTCCGCTTACTGTAAGGTACATTCAGCAAATCAATCGCCTGTTTCTTGACTGCTTCCCCACGCCTATCATACTTACTTGTCGTACTTGGCGACGCATGACCAGCAAGTTTCGCTATTGTAACGATATCTGCACCCGCATCCAATAGATTACCGATAAAAGTTCTTCTAAAATCATGAGGTGTAAACGCATCCACATCAGCTTTTTCCCCGCGCCGTTGCAAAGCTCGTAACACCCCCTGCTCGCTCATCCGTCGATGGATGATTTTATTTGCCTTATTTAAAGGATAAAAAAGCGGCCCATGTGCTTTACCCCGAATCAACAACCAATCAGTAACAGCTTGCACACCCGCTTCGGGTAAGTAGACAATTCGTTCCTTCCGCCCCTTCGCTTCACGTATTGTTAATAACCGAGTGCGCGGCTTAAAATCGCTCAAATCAAGGTTAGTTACCTCACTGCGACGCAACCCTACGGTCAAAACTGCTAGCAGTGCTGCATCTCTGCGACCCAATGTTGAGTCATCTTGAATGCAATCATCCCAAAGCGCAGCAATTTCTTCGGGATCAAGTTCGCGCCCCTTCAATAAACTCTGACCACGCACAGACTCAATATCAGATGCTCGTCCATATTCATCTGTGGACATTAAGCCTAACCGCCAAGCTTCTTTAAGCGTCCGCCTCAATGCACACAACATTTTATTAGCCATTGCTGGGCTGTATTTTTCCATCAGCACTGACCTAACTGCGGCGGTGTGCTGGTAACGCAACTTTGACCAATCCAAGGTGCTTGCATCACAAGTACCACTGGTTAGTAGTTGAGCGATCGCATTTAACGCCTCCCGCATAGTTCGCCGTGAACCTTCACCCAGAGAAGCCAGATACACCTCTGCCGGGTGCAACGTGATGGGCAACGGCTCTGTCAGTGCGAGAGATTCAGGGCTAAAATTGTCAGTGATCGCGCGGTGAGTGTTCACGGCCTTTCTGGTAGATGCTTTAAATTAAATCCTCCCTCAAAAGTGCCTTGCTGTATACCTCCCAGGCGTTATACGGTGCGAGAATCACTTTTCTCTACACTTATTTCGGCTGTAAGCCTTGCTGTGGCTTTGTTGCAATCATTCATCATCTTGAATACTGAGCCTAGTTTGGTCACGGCGTAGGAATATTATTCATTACGATCCAGGCTAAAGTGATGGGGATTTTTCAGAATGAATATACCGTTTTCCTTGATTAAGTCACCTGTGCAGTAAACGGGTAGGCGTTCAATATAAGCTTTCAGGGACAGGATGTAGTCGCGGTCAGCTAAGTGGGTATGGATGCGACGCAGTTTATCAACCACGATGCCCAGCATGGTGATATCGCCACTAAGGCGATCTGCGTTGGGTGTGGCAATGTGCGTAACGACTGCTTGAATGGTGGTGTTGGGTGCATTTGTAATTAAGTCACCATATATTTGCAGTTGCGATCTGGTTTCTGCCAACGCCAGAGTTTCCACGACTTCCGCCATGCGACGAGAAAAGTCAATAATTTCTCCTTTGAGGGGAAGTAAAATTTCAAAACCGTCTAAAGTCCAAATGGAAGCTTTATCACCCTGACGTTGCTGTTGCTGCCAACCATGCCCGACTAAGTAAGCTTCTACTTGTCGGGGGTCGATATATTTGAATTTTTCCACATCGGGGAAAATAGCTGTCATAGGGATTCTCCAACGGCGATGCGTGACATTATAGATTTACAAGATTTTGGTTGTTGAAGGTCTTTATTTTGAAGGATTAGTCAGCATTGTGATTAACCGTTTAATTTGCCCAACCCGTTTGCGTTGGTCGTAGCGGCGCTTGGCTTCCGTAGTAATTTTTTCTACAAGTTCGTTATCAGCACTTGCAACAGTCCAGGCAGCTTCTAAAAATACCTCAACTGTGATGCCTAATTCTTTACAAAACTGTGTCAATTTTTGGTCGAGGTCTTTTTCTAAAACGATTGCTGAATGTCTTCGAGTTTGGGGGTATTTTTCGAGTTCGGCTTGAAGTTCGGCGATTGTATCAGCAGTTGGGTTGGCAAGTTCTGTAATTGGGGTGGGTTGTGGCGGTAAACTTTGCTCAGTAGTTTGGGGCTGTTCTTGAGGAACAAGTGCATCTTGGCGTGGTGTAACTGTCGGGCGATTGCGTTTGTTGCGTAGTTGGTTGAGTACGTTATCTGACATTTTTATAGGCTCCCTACAGAGGTGCGGATTTTCGAGATTATCATTTCAAATGGATATTCCAGGTCGGTGTAGCCCAACTGCGAGAGGGTTGTACGTTTGTTGATGGCTTGTTTATAGCGTTCTGATTCACGGATTGAGGGTAGAACTAACTTTTCGCCTACTTCATCTCGCATTCCATCTACCGCCGCCCGGCTTTCTTGCGCTTGGGTGTTACCAAACCAACGGTCACGGAAGGGTAGTACACCTAAGATTGAGGCATTCGTCGCCCCGACATCACGCAATCCGCTCAGTAAGTCGAGTGTCCGCACGAGGGAACCGTAACCTTTGACCGATGCTTCTGCGGGGATAATCAAAAAATCTGCTGCGCCAATCACTGTTAAACAAATTTGCGATCTCTGGGGTGGGGCATCGATAATGCAAACTTTGAATATCTTGCTGATGGCTTCTAATCTTCGCTTGAGTAAGGTTGCACCAACTCCACTGTTAGATAAATAATCTTGCACGGTATCGAGTTGGTCGTCGGCAGGGATGAGAAACAGATTGTCATTGTCTAGAGTCGGGTAGATGCAGTCTTCTGGGGCAACTGTTTTTTTCAAAAACTCCAATAGGGTTGGTTGGTTGGCTGACAACTCAAACCCCAGATAGGTAGTGAGATTATGTTGGGGGTCGGAGTCGAGCATCAAGGTGGTGAACCCCTGGCGTGATAGCAGCCGACCAAGGAACAGGGCAGTTGTCGTCTTGCCCTGACCGCCACTCAACGAGCTTACGGTAATTGTCAGCATCTCTATTTTTAGCAATTTATTAAATTAGCCAATTAACTTAAGCTAATTAACTAATTTTGTCAATTAATAAATTTAGCTTTTTAGCTTTTTATATAAAGCTAATTTAATAAAATTAGCTTTATATAAAATTAGCTTTTTAGCTAAAGCTAGTCAAGCCCGCTTTCAGGCACTGCTGGCATCGCTACGCGCACGGCGTATTTGGGGGCGCGCCACTACTAATTTTAATTAGTACCTATGTATTAATTGAGATGGTAAATTAATTAAAGTGTAAGGTAGGTGCAGGCGATGACCGATTTAGAGAAAGCTAAACATGCGGCTGAAGTATTTGCCAATCACGAGTTTCAAACGATTACTGTGTGGATGGTTGAGGAAATTCAGACAAACTACATAGTGTTTGGAAACACTGAATCACCTGTTGACTTAGAACGTCTTAGCCACAAGAGCAAGCAGAAATACATCGTGAATGTTGTGGGTGGCATAAGTACGCGGTACACGGCACAAGAAGCTTATTTAATGGCTCGTTCGTTAGAGAGAGGCGATTAAGCATCAGTAGATATCAAAGTTATCTGTTTAGTCCAGGTGTGGGGTGTGGAGTTACCTGATGAAGCCTGTAATTTAGATGGCGTTTAATTAAAATCAACAAAAAGCAAATTTATTCCATTCATTATTACTGGAATTTTGTTTTCAGGTACATTCAACTGTTGAAAACATTTATCTCTATATTCTTCTTTATCAAGGAAATTGTTGATTGCTTTAACTAGGGGCTTTTTCACTTCGTAGGTTTCTTCAGCTTTAGCAATTGCCCGTAAAGGAATTTCATTATTTACGCGCAATATTGCTAAATCAATTAAATCTCTAGATTGTGTGCTTGAATCGTTCCATCTATCGGCGTTAGCCATAAGCTTTGATGTGAATCTATCACCTATACTCAAGCAAGGTATATTAGCCCAATTTGGATAAACAGGGGGGTCTAAGGTAAAACCTCCATTGGCTACAATTTCTACTTTAATATTCGTTTCGCTGACGGCAACGGGAAAACGGATGCCATATTGATTTATTGTACTTTCACCTAATCGAATATCTGTTAGGCTTTGAAATAATGCAGCAATTCCTTCATCGTACACCAAGTTTCTTAAATATCTATAATTTTCAGTTCCGTAGGGGAAGAGAAAATCAATATCTTTACTCAGCCTATATTCATCATATTCTAACGCCAAGAGCGTACCACCTGCGAAGTGTGCATCAGCTTTTTGAAGAACTTCTCTCTTAAAAGTATTAAGGATTTTCAGGATTTGATTATGATGTTCTAGGTGAAACATTTCTAAATCTGGCAAGATCCAAGAGTTGTATTTTTTGGCTAAATAATGAACAAAATCTTTTTCGGATTTCTGGAAATTATTGAAAGTAGTTTGATGATGCCAATTGCGTTGATACAATTGGAGCATTTCTTTCTCAGTCAATTGATAGACATTATTTAGTTGCCAACCAACAGACTCTAGGAACGGCAGGTTTTGCGGATTAGGCATAGTAGCTAATTAGGGAGCATTTGCGGCAGCTTTACCCATTATTATAGGTAAATTCTGATATGATTTCGCAACATATAAGTCTTGCTGTGTAAGGATTTGAGCAATTTTATCACAACAGTAAAAACTGCTTGAAGATGAGGCGCGAACGCTCAGTTGAGCAGTCACTTCGGAGTAGGAGAAAATGCTGGAAAATATAGATATTGCAGTAAAGCAGAACCAACCATGACTGAAGCTAAGTCTACTCGTACAGTGCGCCGGGGAAGAATATTCCCTCAAATCCAGTGGACAGAAGAACAGAAAGCCAAACGTCGAGCAGAACGCGAGGAGTTTCATCAACGCAGCCAAGTGATTTTTGACCGCGTTAAGCCAGAGTACATCCAAACTCACTACAACTGGTATATGGTTGTTGAACCAGATAGTGGAAATTATTTTATCGATCGTGACGAAGAAGTAGCTATGCAGATGGCACGTCAGAAACACCCCGGTACTGTACCATTGTTTCTCTTCCGAATTAATGAAACAGGGGTTTCTGGAACCATATGATACTTGGGTTGTTCGGCAATGATGACGAGCTGGTTTTTGAGATTGAGCTTATTGGTGCAGATGGATTAGAACTACCAGTTGATGTGATTTTAGATACAGGTTTTTCTGGCTGGTTGGCTATTGACGAACAAGACTTACAGGGACTGGATTGGATTTACGTGCAGACACGAGCGCTGCGAACTGCACGGGGGGAAGCAGATTTTAGTATTTATGCTGGTCAAGTAAGAATTGACGGGCAAACTTTTGATATTCCTGTTCATGTGGGTGAAGGAGTCTCAGAAGTTTTATTAGGTCGCCAGTGGTTAAAAAATCGACGGTTGGTAGTGGATATGCCGTCATTGGTGTTAACGCTGGGATAATGTTTTCTCTTTGTGGGGCAATAGCTTGACAGCCAATCTCTTCCCCCGACCACCTTTTGATGTGTGTATATAAGTTGTACTTATTATCAACTTCAGTAAATTTTTTCGTCATACTTCTTTACAATCCGTTACAAATCTTTTAAGATAAAAATCATCATAAGTAAATATTCCTGCGTACATTAGCAACGCAACCGCAATCATAAAACCATGACAGCAACCATTCAACAGCGCCAAAGCGCCAACGTTTGGGAGCAGTTCTGCAACTGGATCACCAGCACCAACAACCGCCTATACATCGGTTGGTTCGGTGTACTGATGATTCCTACTCTGCTAGCTGCGACCACCTGCTTCATCATCGCCTTCATCGCTGCACCCCCAGTAGACATCGATGGTATCCGCGAACCAGTAGCAGGTTCCTTACTCTACGGAAACAACATCATCTCCGGTGCAGTTGTTCCTTCCTCCAACGCTATCGGTTTGCACTTCTACCCAATTTGGGAAGCAGCATCCTTA
>LXQD01000072.1 GCA_003326215.1 Nostoc minutum NIES-26
AAAAAGATGGTTGCAGTAACCTCACTGAACAGCAAAAACTATTACGCCCAGTAATTCGTTTATTAAAAACGTATAAATTAGTGATTATCGGAGATAGAGAATTTCACAGCGTAGAACTGGCGCATTGGCTCCACAAGCAGAACCTCAGTTTTGTATTTCGTCAGAAAAAGGATACTACTTTCCGCCAAAAAGGGCAAAAATTTCAGCCCTTAAGTAGCATTGAGATTTATCCAGGTATCCGCCAGTTTTATCCCAATGTTAAGTTTACTCAAAAACGGGGTTTTGGTAGGTTTAACTTAGGAGTCTACTGGAAACGAAAGTATAGAGGTAAACAAGAAAAAGAAACTTGGTACTTATTAACTAATTTACCTGATTTAAACACTGCTCTCAAAATATATGGTCAACGTTTTGGCATTGAAGCGATGTTCAAAGATTGCAAAACAGGTGGTTATAATCTAGAAGCTTCTCAAGCTAATCCTGATAAACTTGTGCGTTTAATTTTCTTAATTGCTTTGGACATGACCAGTGCTTGGTTACATGGACAAAGAATTAAATTTCAAAAACAAGAATCATATATTTGTCGTCGGCAAGAAAAAAATAGAACTAAAAAACGCCACAGTAATTTTTGGATAGGTTTATATGGTCAAAATTGGATAGTTGCTTGGCATGAATGTCAAGCATGGGTCGAGCAGCTGGTCGGTTCCATTCGCAATAAGCAGGCATATTATCAGCGAGGTTTAAGGGCTATGAAGCTTATACAACAAGCACTTTAGCTCGCTTGTCGCCCCTTGAACGGCAAGACTTTGAGGCTCTGATTATACGTTTTAGCCTTTATGTGTAGCGCAACGACTATATATATTGATGTGACCAATGGCGATCATTGAGCGATCGCCAAACATAGATTTTAACCAATGGCTATCAAGTAATAATGATGGAATTAATGCGAGTCTTGACGCGGTTTTAAGAAAACGAGGTAAGAAACGGAATTGATTGAATTGCCCAAAAGCTCCATTTATAGGGGTTTTGGCTGCCAATGTTGAGAAACTTCCTTGCGCGGTCGAAGCTGGAAGTTGAAACCTCGGCAATCGATGGGTTTTGAGAATCCGTGTTACAAAAATTTACAATATGGGTAATTTTGCACGTACTTGATACCGCATCATACCCCCTATTTCAGGTCAAAATTAGCCTTATATTGACTTTTAATTCCTAAAAAATACTACTTACGATAGATAGCTTTAAAGCATAAAAATTGATTATGAAATTTTTAAATAATACGACGTAATTTTCTAGGATTTGATAATCTTATAATTTGTCACAACATAGTATAGTTTTTGAGGTGATGCCAATATGCCAATCAAATTAAAATCTTAAATTTTCTGACCTTTTGACTATTCCTTTACATGCAATAGGTATATGGAAAATCTCTTTGAGTCTAAAAATATTCTAGAATCCACACTAATTGATCTATTGCATTGGAGAGCCATACAGCAACCAAAACGGTGTGCATATAAGTTTTTAGCAGACGGAGAGACACAAACAGATCAATTGTCCTATCAAGAGTTAGACCGCCAAGCATGTGCGATCGCAACTAGGCTGAAGAGCTTGGGGGCTAGTGGTGAACGAGCACTGCTACTATATCCACCGGGTCTAGAATTTATCGCAGGCTTCTTTGGATGTTTATATGCAGGGTTGATAGCTATTCCTGCTTATCCACCACACCCCAATCGCTCTATGTCGCGAATTCAAGGAATTGTAGCAGATGCCCAACCAAAAGTAGCGCTTACCACTACAGCAATATTTTCTAAGTTGGAACAACGGCTTTTGCATATACCAGAGCTAAAGTCCCTATGCTGGCTGGAAAGTGATCTGGTTGCCAATGACCAAGAATTGTCATGGCAAATTCCGACAGTCAGTAGCAATACGCTGGCTTATTTGCAATATACATCAGGCTCTACCTCCATACCTAAAGGGGTAATGCTTAGCCATAAGAATGTGTTATACAATTCCGAATGTATTCGACAGGCTTTTAAATTAACCTCAGATAGTATTTCGATCAGCTGGCTACCCCACTTTCACGATATGGGATTGATTGATGGGATTATACAGCCCTTATACTCGGGCTTTACAGGTTTTTTGATGCCATCAGTATCCTTTCTGCAAAAGCCATTGCGATGGCTACAGGCGATTTCGCGCTACAAGGCAACTCACTGTGGTGGACCGAATTTTGCCTATGACCTTTGTGCTAGCAAAATTACTCCAGAGCAAAAGCAGAACCTAGATTTGAGTAATTGGTACAGTGCTTACAACGGTGCAGAGCCAGTTCGCCCAGAGACATTAGAAGGATTTGCTGCTGCATTTGATATGTGTGGTTTTCGTGCCAATTTTTTCTATCCCTGTTATGGTTTGGCAGAAGCTACCTTGATGGTTTCTGGAGGACTAGTAGGTGATAAGTCAGTTGAATGTGCAGTCGAGGTAAACGCTTTAGAAAAAAACCAGGTAGTAAAATTATGCCATACTACCAATAATGGGAAGAAATTGGTAGGTTGTGGGCGGCCGTGGTTAGATACTAAGATTGTCATAGCTCAATCAGAATCACAAAGGCAGTGTGCGACCGAAGAAGTAGGAGAGATTTGGGTATCAGGTACAAGTGTAGCTCAGGGTTATTGGCAAAGACCTGAACAGACCAAAGAAACTTTTCAAGCTTATTTAGCAGATACAGGAGAGGGGCCGTTTCTACGTACAGGAGACTTGGGATTTATCCAAGATGGTGAGTTATTCGTTACAGGTCGCCTTAAAGATTTGTTGATCATCAGGGGACGCAATCATTATCCACAAGATATTGAAATAACGGTAGAACAGAGCCACAATGCACTGCGACCAGGTTGTGGTGCAGTGGTAGAGGTATCAGTTGAGGGTGAACAAAGACTTTTAGTTATTCAAGAGGTTGAGAGGAGTTATCTACGACAACTAAATGTAGAGGAAATAGCTAGCGCTATTCGTCAATCTGTAGCACAAAAGCATGAATTGCAGGTTTATGCTGTTGTCTTGTTGAAGACTGGTAGTATTCCCAAGACTAGTAGTGGAAAAATTCAGCGCCATGCTTGCCGAATAGGTTTTGAAACAGGAACCCTAGACGAAGTTGCTAGAAGTGTTTTAGAGCAGTGGAATGAGCTAGAAACTGGAGCACAACTGAGCCGTGATGAGTTCTTGGCTATGGTACCAGAGGACTCTCAGCAGCAGTTGTTAAATTATCTGCAACAACAAGTTTCGAGATTGCTAAAAATAGCTCCCTCTCAGTTAGACTCACAACAACCATTGAGCCAATTGGGATTGGATTCTTTAATGGCAGTTGAATTCAAGCATTACCTGGAAACTCATCTTGGGGTAACAGTTGTGATCGCAGATTTACTCCAAGATTCCAGCGTAGCTCAATTGACTACAAAGGTGTTGGCAAAAATGCAAAACTCGCTATTGCAGCCAACATCTGCTTTTGTACCCCTATCAGAGCCAGCTCTTGAGTATCCCCTTTCCCAAGGACAGATGGCTCTGTGGTTTCTGCACCAGCTAGCACCACAAAGTTCAACTTACAATACATTTTTTGCAGCGCGGATTCTCTCAAATTTAGATGTAGCAGCTTTGAGACAAGCATTTCAAGTACTGAGCGATCGCCATTCTGCTATCCGAGTGACTTTTACTATATCTAATGGTCAACCCATACAAAAAATTCAGACACACTTGCAGGTAGTTGTTGAGGAAATAGATGCCACCAACTGGAGTCAAGATGAGTTAAATCAACAGTTAGCAAACTCAGCTCATCATGCTTTTAATTTGGAACAAGAACTTCCAATCAGAGTAAATCTGTTTCGGCGCGGAGCAGGAGAAGATATTCTGCTAATAACCGCACATCATATTGCCATTGATTTCTGGTCTTTGGAGGTGCTGCTGGGTGAAATAAGTATTTTATACCCACAGATGAAGACAGGTTTACCAAAATTACCAAAACTTAATTGGCAATATGCAGACTATGTACACTGGCAAGCAGATATGCTAGCTACTGATCAAGGAGAGCAGTTGTGGAGTTATTGGCAAAAGCAGCTGGCTGGAGAGTTGCCAGTGTTGAACTTACCGACTGATAGACCACGCTCACCAATGCAGACATACCAAGGAGGAGTAGAGACTTTTCATCTCCAGGGGGAATTGGTTGAACGCATCAAGATACTCACCCAAACAGAAGGCGTAACCTTATATATGCTGCTTTTGGCAGCATTCCAAATACTACTCTATCGCTACACTTCTCAAGAAGATATTTTAGTAGGCTCTCCAATGGCTGGTCGAAGTCGGGCTGAGTTGTCTCGGATAGTAGGCTATTTTGTTAATCCAGTAGTCTTACGAGTCAATTTATCTCAAAATCCTACATTTGAAGAGTTCCTAGCTCAGGTACGGCAAGTAGTAGTAGAAGCCTTAGATCATCAAAATTATCCGTTGTCGCTCCTAGTTAAAAGACTACAGCCTGAAAGAGATTTGAGTTATTCACCACTATTTCAAGTCATGTTTGTGTTAGAAAAATCACAACGACTAGAAGATTTAGCTGGCTTTTGGTGGGGGAAAAACGGTTCTCAAATTGATTTAGGAGGACTGCTACTGGAATCTTTAGTGGTAGAACAGCAGGTAGCTTTATTTGATTTAACCTTGACGATGCTGGAAACAGAGGGAGAACTTGTTGGTTCTTGGCAGTACAACAGTGATTTATTTGATGCCAACACCATTACGCGAATGGCAGAGCATTTCCAGAATTTGCTAGCAAGTATTGTGGCTAATCCCCAGCACCATGTTCAAGAGTTGTCCTTAATAAGTACCGCCGAGCAACATCAACTGCTCTTAGAGTGGAATCATACTCAAAGTGAATATCCTCAAAATCAATGTGTCCATCAATTATTTGAAACTCAGGTAGAACAGACACCAAATGCAGTTGCCTTAGTATTTGAAAATCAGCAATTAACCTATCGAGAATTAAATGCTCAAGCCAATCAACTAGCGCACTACCTACGAGGCTTAGGAGTAGGTACAGAAACACTAGTAGGTATCTGCATAGAACGTTCTATTGAGATGGTCGTGGGAATTTTGGGGATTCTCAAAGCAGGTGGGGCTTACGTACCTCTAGATCCTACCTATCCTCAAGAACGGTTAGCTTTGATGTTGTCGGATGCCCAATTACCAGTATTGCTAACTAGCCAGGATTTAATAGCAGGACTTCCTTCACATAATGCTCTTGTAGTCTACCTGGATAGAGACTGGCAAGCCATTAGCCAAGAAAAACAATACAACCCAATTACAAATACCAAACCAACAAATCTCGCTTATATCCTTTACACCTCCGGTTCTACAGGTCAACCAAAAGGCGTAGCGGTGGAACATCTCAGTACAGTTAACTTCTTGCATTGGGTACGAGAAGTATATACTTCAGAACAACTTGCTGGCGTTCTTGCCTCCACCTCTATTAACTTTGACCTTTCAGTATTTGAGTTGTTTGCACCCCTGTGTAGGGGAGGTCTAGTAATTTTAGCTGAAAACACCTTACATTTACCTACCTTATCCGCTGCAGAGAATGTTACTTTGCTAAATACAGTGCCTTCCGTAATTACTGAATTACTCAGAATCAATGGCATACCGGATGGGGTGCGGACATTTAACTTAGCTGGCGAACCTCTCTCTTATCAACTGGTACAACAACTATACGAACATCACCCAAATACCCAAGTATTCAATCTCTACGGTCCCACAGAAGCTACCACCTACGCTACATTTACCTTGGTGCAAAAAGGGGAAAGTCAATCACCAACTATCGGTCGTCCCTTAGCTAACACGCAAGTCTACATTTTAGATTCCCTTCTGCAACCAGTACCTATTGGGGTTGTGGGCGAACTGTACATTGGTGGTGTTGGACTAGCAAGAAATTATCTCCATCGTCCAGACTTAACATCTGAAAAATTCATTCCTAACCCTTTTAGTAATCAACCAAATGCCCGTCTTTACAAAACTGGAGATTTAGCACGCTACTTAAGCGATGGTAATATCGAGTTTCTTGGTCGTCGCGATCATCAAGTCAAAATTCGTGGTTTCCGCATCGAATTGGGAGAAATTGAAGCAGTACTGGCGCAACATCCAATGGTGCAAGAAACTGTGGTCTTGGTTAGAGAACATTCTGGTGAGCAGCGCCTTGTAGCTTATCTTATCCCTCAGCAAAAGCCACTTGTTCTCAATGAATTACGCTACTTTCTGAAGCAAAAGCTGCCCCAGTACATGATCCCATCGGCGTTTGTCAGCCTGGATTCTTTGCCCTTAACTCCCAATGGCAAGATAGATAGACGCGCCTTGCGAAATACCGAAATTCAACCACAAATAGCGGCAACTAATGTACCACCCCAAACAAAGACAGAAAAACTCATTGCTGCTGTTTGGCAAGAGTTACTGCACTTAGAAAATGTTAGTATTTATGACAATTTTTTTGATATGGGCGGGCATTCATTGCTCATGGTTCAAGTTTGCAGCAGGCTCAAAGGAATTTTTAATCAAGACATATCAATAGTTAATATATTTAAATACCCAACTATCAATGATTTAGCTAAATATTTTACTCAAGAAGAAAGCGAAAATTTAGCTTTGGAACTCAGCCAAAAACAAAATTTTAACCGTAACAATCAAGATGATCATAATTCAGAAATTGCCATCATTGGAATGTCATGTCGTTTTCCTGGCGCTCCAAATATCGAAGCGTTTTGGCAAAATCTGCGAGATGAAATTGAATCGATTTCGTTTTTTTCTGATGAAGAACTGCTATCAACAGGAGTAAAACCGGAATTATTAAGTCACCCAAATTATGTGAGAAGTAAGGCTGTACTGCCGGATATCGAACTATTTGACGCGGCATTCTTTGGCTTTAGCCCGAAGGAGGCGAAAACAATAGATCCACAACATCGCCTGTTCTTGGAAGTTTCCTGGGAGGCTTTAGAAAGTGCAGGTTATAATCCAAAACCTTTTGCTGGTGAGATTGGGGTTTATGCAGGTGTGGGCATGAACACCTACTTGCTAAATAACCTTTACCAGAATCGTGAGCTTGTGGATTCTGTTGGTGAATACCAATTGATGATAGGCAACGATAAAGATTTTCTGCCTACACGCATCTCTTACAAACTCAACTTAACTGGGCCAAGTGTAAATGTACAAACTGCTTGTTCGAGTTCATTAGTTGCAGTTCACTTGGCTTGCCAAAGCTTGCGTAATAACGAATGTGACATGGCTTTAGCTGGTGGCGTTTCTATCCGTGTACCGCAACTCTCAGGCTATTTGTACCAAGATGGGATGATTCTTTCTAGCGATGGACACTGCCGAGCTTTTGATGCTCAAGCTCAAGGAACTGTACCTGGTAATGGACTAGGGGTTGTCGTTCTGAAACGATTAGCAGATGCGATCGCAGATGGAGATTGCATTCATGCAATTATCAAAGGTTCAGCTATTAATAATGATGGTAGCGTGAAAGTAGGCTACACAGCTCCCAGTGTTGATGGACAAGCAGCAGTCATTGCAGATGCTCAAGCAATAGCTGGAGTTAACCCAGAGACAATTACTTATATAGAAGCTCACGGTACAGGAACAGTGCTAGGTGATCCGATTGAAATTGCCGCACTCACACAAGCTTTTCAAAAAAGTACGCAAAATCAAGGTTTTTGTGCTATTGGTTCCGTAAAAACAAATATTGGTCATTTAGATGCAGCCGCAGGAATAGCAGGCTTGCTCAAAACAGTTTTAGCGTTAAAACACAAGCTTCTTCCACCCAGCCTACATTTTCAACAACCCAATCCCCAAATTGATTTTGCCAACAGTCCTTTTTACGTGAATACCGAACTTTGTAAATGGGAGACAGACGGAATCCCCCGACGAGCTGGAGTTAGTGCTTTTGGCATTGGGGGAACTAATGCCCATATTATTTTGGAAGAAGCAGAAGGAATTCAAAATTCAAAATTCAAAATTCAAAAACAAGACGTGACCGAACGTCCTCTGCATCTTCTGACTTTATCAGCCAAAAGTGAGAAGGCACTTGAGGAACTGACGCTTAGTTATCAGCAGTATTTAGCGAACCATTTAGAGATAAATCTTGCAGATATCTGCTTTACAGCTAATGTAGGGCGATCGCATTTTGACCATCGTCTTGCTCTTGTGGCTGAGTCATCTTTGCAGTTACGCGAACATCTAGCAGCTTTAGCCAGTGGAAGCACAACCAACGAAGTATTAATGGGTACAAGTAGCTCACATTCTCCAGAAATAGCCTTTCTGTTCACAGGACAGGGATCACAATATGTGGGTATGGGACAACAACTTTACTACACCCAACCAACATTTCGCGCCGCCTTCGACCGTTGCGACCAAATTCTGCAACCTTACCTGGAAACACCTTTACTAAAAGCACTCTATCCCCAACAAACAGAAGAAAAAACAGAAAACTCACCCCTTCTAGATCAAACTGCTTATACTCAACCAGCCCTATTTGCCCTAGAATACGCACTCTACCAGTTATGGACATCTTGGGGCATCACTCCCAAAACTGTCATGGGTCATAGTGTAGGTGAGTATGTAGCTGCTTGCGTGGCTGGAGTTTTTAGCTTAGAAGATGGAATCAAGCTGATTGCTGCACGGGGACGTTTAATGCAAGCGCTGCCAAAAGACGGAGAAATGGTGGCAGTGTTTGCCAATGAGAACAAAGTCCGCGCCGCCATTCAACCTTACAGCAAAGATGTGGCGATCGCAGCCATTAATGCTCCCAACAATCTGGTGATTTCTGGGAAATCCT
>LXQD01000073.1 GCA_003326215.1 Nostoc minutum NIES-26
AGTTATTAGACAATTTGACTCCAGGAAGGGTTGCTCAGGCGATGGAGAGCATTTTAACGACTATTGGTACTCCTGCCCGTCCACCCAAACCCCGCGGAAAGTCCCCAGGCTGGAAGACCGGACAACCTCGACAACGTAGAATTCGCTATCCTGTGGTCAAAAAAACTACAACTAAAGCCCGGAAAGAACAACCAAAATCTGCATAATATCTAACTCTTTTCTCTTTTCAACTTGTCTTACATTAACTCAGTCCTGCTGGGGGTTTTTTTCATGCTTAGTCTAACGTCCAGTAAGTAGAAAGGCGCAAAAAAACCGAAGTATGTAACGAAAAGTAAAGTTGCCTAAAAACCTCTTCCCTTCTGCCTTCTGCCCTCTGCCCTTCGGGTTCGCCAGTTCCCCCTCTCGGCAGAAGCCAAGATGGGGACTGGACTCACCTCCTGCCTTGTCATAACGACAATTTTTAACACCAACCTACTTACGCTATGGCAACTTCTCTTTGCAGCACTGGACTCATCACCCAACGCAGTGTCCTCCGCAACGCACTGGCTCTTGATGACTGTCAAGAATTTCAAACAGGATAATTTATTTTTTGGAATTCTGTAAATTTAATTGTTGAAAATTAAGGAAGAAAAGGGTAGATGGGAATTGTAGAGGATGATTGCTTACTGTAGGGCTTAACACGATCGCGTCCTTCTGTCTTTGCTTGATATAATGCGCGATCGGCGGCGGTAATCATTGCTTGAAAGTCCGAATCTGTCCCAGGAATTTCTGTAGATACCCCGGCACTAATCGTCACATAAGAACTGACTTGTGAGTTCCTATGGGGAATTGCCAAGATTTTGACAGCAGAGCAAATTGTCTCAGCTAGGACAATAGCACCTTCAGTATTTGTTGTCGGCAAAATCACAACAAATTCTTCTCCTCCATAACGGGCAACTAAATCCGCTGGACGTTTAACGGTATTTCTAATAGCTTTTGCAATCTCTTGAAGACAGCGATCGCCTGCCTGATGTCCATAAGTATCGTTGTATGATTTGAAGAAATCAACATCGCAAAGAATCAGAGACAGAGGCAGTTGTTCCCGTGCCATGCGTTGCCACTCTTGGGCACAATACTCCTCGAAGCGGCGGCGATTAGCTACTTGAGTTAACTCATCGATAGTAACTAATCGCTGCAACTCTCGGTTAGCTGCTTCTAGCTGTTGCTGCAACTGAGATTGCTGAATCAAACGTCTTACCCGCTGACGCAAAACCGGCCAATGAATTGGTTTGGTTACATAATCGATTGCACCTACTTCAAATGCACGGTCTACTGATTCTTGATCCTCCAATCCTGTAATCATCAAAATTGGAGTATTTTTACCCGAATCAAGAGACTGCAACTGCGTGCAACAATCGAATCCATCCATATCCGGCATGATTGCGTCAAGTAATACTATATCAGGGTGCAACTGGTCAAAAACAGTTAAAGCTTCTCTGCCATCTTGAGCTTCTGCTGTTTGATAGCCTTCACACTGTAGGGAAAGTCGCAACTGCGTCCGAATAAATGGTTCATCATCAACAATTAGAACTAAAGATTGGTCTGCTTGAAGAATGGTGTTCATTGTACCTCTTTCTCCAGTTCTGTTTGCAAAGCAATTTTGACTTGCTCAAATTCGTTGTGAAGTCGTAAGTAAATTTCTACACATCCTTGGAGATTGTTACTTCGTCCTTGTGTTTCTAGCTGCTTGCAAAGCTGAGCTAGGCTAGTTGCTCCCACAGAGGCACTGCTAGACTTGAGGTTATGGGCGGTTTTCCATAAAGTTTGGGCATCTTGATTAGTGACTGCTGCGTTAATATTGTGTATGAGCTTAGGGGTTTCTATAAGATAACAGTCTAGCAGTTCTGCAAATGCTACTTCTCCTCCTACCATGTCGCGCAAAGATTGCAGAACTTTAGTATCAATGGTGGCAAGTTTTAAATTGTCAGTTTGAGATTTTGTGGGGTTTTGCCCTTCCCATAGTATATTTTGAAAACTTTTTGTACCTTGCTTGTTTATAGAAGTTAATTTTGAACTAATTCGGGGGCGGCATTTGCTGAGTGCTTGACTTAAGTCCTTAATCTGAACGGGTTTGCTAATGTAGTCGTCCATACCAGCAGCCAGACAGGATTCGCGATCGCCCCGCATTGCATTGGCTGTCATGGCGATAATATAAGGACGAGAACTGATTTCCCATCCCTGACAGATTCTCCGACTTGCTTCCAGTCCATCCATTTCCGGCATGTTGACATCCATTAATATTACGTCGTATGGCTGCTGTTGTAATGCTTTGAGTACTTCTAAACCATTGGCTACTACATCTGCTTGGTAACCGATTTTCTGTAGCATTAACAAAGCAACTTTTTGATTAATGATTGTATCTTCTGCTAGAAGAATCCGCAGTGGCAGTTGCTCTAATACATGGGAAGTAACTACAGGTGGGTGAGGACGAGAGATACTAGCTCGCAATGGCTGATTGCCTAAAGTATGGGCTAGAACATCGTAGAGTTGAGATTGTTTGATAGGTTTGCTTAAACAAGTAGCAAATTCCACATCATAGAAGTCTGAGCCATCTGGTTTGCCCAAGGGAGTCAACATGACTAGGGGTATATTTTGATAGCCAGCATGCTTACGGATTTCCCGAGCTAGGATTAAGCCGTTCATCTTGGGCATCTGCATGTCCACAATGGCAATATCAAACTGCATTCCCTTGTTAAGTAGAGCTAAAGCTTCTTCCCCAGATTTGGCAGTACAAGTTTGCATCTGCCAAAACTCGGCTTGCATCCTCAGTATTTTACGAGTGGTGGGGTTGTTGTCCACAATCAACAAGCGTCTACCAACAAGCTCAGATGTGGAAGTGTAAAATTCACCTGAGTCTTGATTAGCAGCCACTTGGACAGTAATAGTGAAGTAGAAGGTAGAACCACAAGAAGAGTGAGTTGATGAGACTAGCTGTTCACCTTGCCACCTGGGAGAGGGATTACCTCCGATACAACCTTGGCTTTTAACCCAAAGGCTGCCGCCCATCATATCACCTAAGCGTTTGCTAATTACCAGTCCTAGTCCTGTGCCACCATATTGTCGAGTCATAGAAGCATCTGCCTGAGTGAAGGGTTGGAATAACCGCTCCATTTTCTCTGGTGCGATGCCAATGCCTGTGTCTTCAATACTGAATAGAATTTCTGTAAAATTCTCTGCTCTCCTGCTTGCAAGTTGCTGGGCACGCACAGAAAGTACAACTTCTCCCTCTTTGGTGAACTTAATAGCATTGTTGAGGAGGTTCATTAAAACTTGACGCAGACGGGTCAAATCACCAACAATCTGCACGGGTACTTGGGGATAAATCAAATAAGCTAATTCAATATCTTTTTGGGCTGCTTTCGGGGCTAAGAGGTCAATTACTTGCTCTACACAATCTCTCAAATCAAACGGTTGTTTTTCCAGATCCAATTTACCCGACTCTATTTTGGAGAAATCCAGAATGTCGTTGATGATTGTGAGCAAAGCTTCGCCGCTAGTACGCACTGTTTCCACAAAATCTTGCTGTTGGGGAGTCAGGTCAGTATCCAGTAGCAGTTCGGTCATGCCAATAACGGCATTCATGGGGGTGCGAATTTCATGGCTCATCATTGCTAAAAACTCACTTTTTGCCCGATTTGCGGCTTCTGCCTGGCGTTTTGCCTGTTCTAAGGCAAAGTTTTTCCAGGTGAGTTCTTCTCGTCGCTGAGTTTCTTGCTCTAACAAGTGAGCTTGTACTAGAGCGATGCCTAGTTGAATAGCAACTGCCTCTAGTAATTCAATTTCGTCCGGAGTCCACTGGCGAACATAACTGCACTGGTGTAAGCTAATTGCTCCATTGGGTTGTCCTTGATAGGAGGTGCGGACTGACAGCATGGACTTCAGCTCAATTTCTTGGCAGCTTGGGTCGGTCGCTGGGCGTAAAGCATCAACGCACACATCTGGAGAGGCATAGACGCAAAGCGGTGAGGGGGTCGCAGTCTTGGCAGTTCCCGTCGTTAGCGTAGCGTTAGCGACGTTAGGAGCGTCACCCCCGAACCCACAGGGCTGGTCGTGAGACATGGCAGTATCTTGTGCCATCAACTGTTGAATATGGGGATTATCAGTCATAGAAATCTCCATGTTCAGCATGGAGCAGTAACCAGAGACAACATACTCTGCCACTATGGGTATTCGTGGTGTTGGGCTGCTAATATAAGAGTGGATCAAACAGCGACTAACACCAAACGCCCGTCCAATTTGGGTGGCAGCAGTTTCAAAAATTTCTCTGGTGTCGAGACTTTGACGAATTTTCTGAGTGATTTGTTCGAGCAGCAGTGTGCGATGTAATTGTCGTCGCAGTGCCTCCTGTGCCTGTACGCGTTCGGTGATGTCTTTAGTTGAGCCAACCATCCGCACCGGATTGCCCTGTTCATCCCATTGAGCTATGGCATGTACTAGTACCCATTTATAGCTGCCATCATGACAGCGCAGACGATACTCAACAATATAATTAGGTATTTGCCGATTGAGATATTCTTGCCTAATAGCCATTACCCAGTCGTAATCATCAGGATGAATGTGGTTGAACCAATCATCATCGCTAATGAGTTGATGCGCTGGTTCTCCTACCAGTTCAGCCCACTTGGCAGAGTGAAAAGTTTGATTTGTGATGATGTTCCAATCCCAAATTGCATCTTGGTTGGCCTCGATGACTAGTTGCCAACGCTCTTCACTTTCGCGTAGTGCTACTTCCGCGCGTTTGCGTTCTGTAATGTCATGATTCACACCAATGGTAGCAAAAGTTTCACCGTATTCATCTTGCAAGGCTAGTATTGTTGTTTCGCAAATGCCCTCATTCCCATCTTTGCGAATAAAGATTATTTCACCTGACCAGCGTCCTTGCTGACTGATTTCTTCGAGAATTGTGGAAGTTAGTGTTGCGGCTTGTTCGGGTTTATGCAAGATACTAGGAGTTTTACCCAAAACTTCTGCTTTGGTATAGCCAAACATTCTCTGGGCAGCAGAATTCCAGTCAATAATATTTCCTCTCAAATCGGTGATGATTACGCCATCATACATATTTTCAAAGGTGAGGGCTTGGCGACGCAGAGATGCTTCAGCTTGTTTGCGATCGCGCAGTGCGGCTTGGCGATCGCTAATATCTACACAGGAACCAATAAACCCCGCAAAGCTACTATCAGGGTTAAATCGCGGTACTCCAGTATCCAAAATCCAACGATACTCGCCGTCAGCACGACGCAGTTGCAACTCCATCTCAAATGGTTGTCTGGCAGCAAAGGCGCTGAAATAGTTATCTAGGCTGTTTTGCAAGTCTTCGGGATGTATTCCTTCAGCCCAACCATGACCTAGTTCTTGTTCTAGGGTTCGTCCAGTGAAATTTAGCCAAGTTTGATTGAAAAAGGTTCGCAGTGCATTCGTGTCAGAAACCCACAATAAAACGGGGGCACTGTCTGCCATAGTGCGAAATCGGGCTTCACTTTCTTTTAATGCTTCTTCCATTTGTTTGCGGATAGTGATATCAGTATAAGACCCTACCATCCGCACAGCATTTCCTTGTTCGTCCCAGAGTGCCTGTCCCCGATCCAGTATCCATTTATAGCTACCGTTTTTACACCGCACCCGATGCTCGCTAATGTAGAAAGGGGTTTTTTTGGCGAAATGATCTCGAATCAGCAAAAGAACCGTTTCCATGTCATCTGGATGGACTCGCTTTGCCCATTCTTCCACATGGTGACAAATTTCGTGTTCTTCATACCCCAAAATATCTTTCCAGCGAGGTGAGAAAAATACTTCCTGTGTTTTGACGTTCCAGTCCCAAATGCCATCGTTATTGCCTTGGAGTGCTAGTTGCCAACGTTCCTCTTTTTCTCTCAAGGCTGCTTCTGCAAAAGCGCGATCGCTAATATCATTTTGAATGCCAATGAAGTGGGTTAACTGGCCGTTTTCGTCATGAATCGGAGAGATACTCAATTCATTCCAGAATAAGATGCCATCTTTACGGTAGTTACGCAGAATAACTTTGCAACTCTTTCCAGTTTTGATAGCTGAGCGCAGTTCATTGATTATTGGTTGCTGCTGAATATCTGTGCTTTGCAAAAATCGACAGTTATGCCCAATTACTTCAGTAGCACTATAGCCTGTGATTTGTTCAAAGGCAGAGTTGACGTAAATAACTGGATTATTGGCAAGTCTGGCATCGGCAATTACAATTCCATTATTGGTAGCAGCAAGTGCCCTTTCTCTTAATCTCAAGGTTTCTTCAACCAGTTTCAGATCGGTGATGTCAAACATGAACCCCCGTAGTATGCTAGGAGTTCCTGCTTCTTGGACTACACTTACAATGTCTCGCAGCCAAATCACTCGCCCGTCGGCAGCTAACATGCGGTATTCAAATTCGTGATTCTCGCCCCTTGCAATTGCTTCTAAGCAAAACTTCAGAGACTTTTCTCGGTCATGTGGATGCACGCGATCGAGCCAAAAATTTTCCTGATACCATTCTTCAATGGGATAATTTAGCAAGGCTTCTGCTTGCGGCCCGACATAGGTAAATCGCCAAGTTTTTAAGTCTACTTCCCAAGGAATAACTTTGACCGTTTCCAGTAACTGCCGCAGGCGAGTTTCACTGGCACGCAGAGCAATTTCTGTCTGTTCTTGCTCCAAAATCTTTTGAGCTAGCTCTTGATTTATTGCTGCTATCACCTGGTTGCTCAATTTTGTAGCTTGGGCAAAATAGATCGATAAAGTCAGCATCCCAGCAACCAAAAGTCCTGCAACTAATACGACCCTTGGTAAGGGTGAGCGTAAATTTGTTAATAACTCTGGAGTCGGGTAAACCTGTATTCGCCAATTAATTCCATACAAGTCTAAGTTTACTTCTTGCTGCCAAGGAGATTCTGGAGTGCTGAGTGCTTTTCCCCTGCCTGTGTGCCCCCCTGCCCCTCTGCGATGGACACTTTCCTCAACGGGGGGAACCCCCGCACGGAAGTGTCCTCCCCTCTGCCCCTCTACCTCTGGTAAATTATTGCTGTAAATTAATTCTTGATTGTCAAAGACTTTAATTTTGTACCCATATGGTATGTGTACAACTGCATCTAGCAAAGCTTGATGCTGAAAAACTCCTAATATAAATCCATCAAACTTGTTTTCTACAAATACAGGTAGATATGCTAAAAATCCCTTGCCACCTTGGACGAGGTTGATTGTGCGAGTCAAAGTAATTTGATGGCGATCGCGTGCTAGTTCTAATGCCGCCCGTCGCCGAGGTTCCTGGCTTAAATCGAGATTTTGAGCAGCTTCGTTCCCGGCTAATGGCACAATCCAGCGTACTTGCAATGATGAGTCAACTCGTTCGATTGCCTGATATCCCTTGTAATCTTTGACATGGTCTGCTGCCTGCGCTTCCCATTGCTTTTGCGGAATGCCGTCATGCAGTTCCCAGTGTCTTTGCATTCGCTCCAATGCCAGGATGTGAGAATTCAGTTCACTGGTTAATTCTGTTTTAATTGCGATCGCCTGCTGTTGAATTAGCTGTTTGATGTCGGTCTTTTCTTCTATTAGTAGTCTCTGCCAAAGTATAACTACCGCGATCGAGACTAAAATACCAACAAAAAATGGCAGCAACACTCGTTTGCTCAAAAGGTTCACAGATCGGAACCGATGATATCTGTGCTGTCTACCCACTGATTCGTCCTCCAGCACTATTAGTAATCATCGTAATAACTGTTACTTGCAAATATTTAAAATAAGTAATTAAAATATCATTTACCATGGGGCAATTACGGAAAAGATTTTTCTAAGCAAAAATTCTCAAATTAGATATAAGCTCTCCTGAATCGATTGATTTGCATAGATTAAAATTTGCCCTAAGCAGCCCAGCTTTTCTGTAAAAGCTAGATTAAATTATATGTAAAAATATAGCAAGAAAGTTTTATATATCTTTAAAGTAGCTATACTTTTTAAACTATTAAATCTATCTATTTATAACCAAATAAATCAAGCAAATATGTTGTTTATAAATATGCATGTTGTTATTAACATGCTGAGTTAGAGCTAAAATAAATAATATATGTGCTGGAAATATATAGCAATGAAAAATTATTCGTTAGAATAAATATCCTTGATACAATTTCACCAAATAAAAGATACAAATAATTTCTGCTCTGCCCCTCTGCTCCCCTGCTTGCCTAAGTGTATCAACCTCAAAGCGAAACGGTATGATTTCTTAAAGAAGTGAAGAATCTGTAAATTGCAATTCTCACAAGTCAAATAGAAGAATCTTAGAGGTTGTTTGAAAAGTGTTTCGCTGTGACTTTAGGTACTTTTAGATCCCCCCTAGCCCCCCTTTTTAAGGGCAGGACTGTTTCATTCTCGAAAGAAAAATGGTTGAATCAGAATGAGAACAGTATTGAATCAGGGTGCTAATGGCTAGCAGCTTAATCACAGAACTCAAAAAAGTCCCAGATTTCCGGACTCAACAGGGTCAAAGATATCCATTATGGCTGGTGTTGTTGTTTGTAATCATGGGAACAATGAGCGGATGTAAAGGATATCGAAGTTTAGGAGATTTTGTCAAACGGCATAAAGACTCGCTAGTAGAAGTACTGTGCATACCGATATCAAGAGTTCCCTCATATT
>LXQD01000074.1 GCA_003326215.1 Nostoc minutum NIES-26
AATTTTCTTTGGACTAGAATCAGTCGTAAAAGGAAAGGAAGTCGATTAATTTATCGCACATTTTTTACACTTAAACAGATGTTAGCCTTTTTATCTCAAGCCTTACAGCGTAAATATCAAGTAGTTGAAAGCATTTATCTTCCATCAGGTTAATATTGATAATTTCTCAAGCAACTAATCATAAGTCATCATAATCTATACTATGTCTGCTCGTTAAAGGCTTCTGTATAAAAAAGTATTAAAAAATATAAGTATTTTAGTGATCGCTCTTTAGAGAAAAACTTTTTGGTTTACTGATTACTGAACCAGGGCTTGTAAATGCTCGTGTATCTGAAGTACCAGATATTTCAATTGAAGTGTTAAGGAGTTGGGTGAGTGAGGCACAACAACAGGAATGTCCACGTCCAGAAAAAAATAAACTGCGTTGGGAAGGAATTGACATTTGGGCAACACGAGCGCGAATTTGTGACGAATCACTCTTTGAGGGACAACACTCGCTTTGGCTGAATTGGTCTAAAAGTGAATTTGAATATCCGCTAGAGTGTAGATCTAATGGACTGTGGGTTTATGGGCCAATCAAAGAACGTCCAACACAACCCCCTTTTACTTTAAAGCTGACACGCATGGGCGATTCTGTCGATATTGATATATTCGTTCACTGGTCATTATGGTATGACATAAATTCACCAGGTTATATAGCATTGAAGCAAGCGATTTGCAGAATTATTGACCAAGGATGGGAACTCAGTGAACATACACCATTAACTGAGCCAAAAATACTTTAGACACACATTTTATTGGGAATAATGTTGAATGTTAAGAAACCTAAAGTATATTCAGATGGTACCTCCTATCTAGTAGTTGCGGAGAATTATATTAAAAAAAATAATATAGATACCTTCCTACCAAGTTTTGAGTTTACAAATTTTCTCAGATCTCAAGGTTATGATGCAGTAGAAATTCAATCTTTAGGATATATTGTAGTTTCTGAACCTAAGCAAGTTGTAGTTGTTAAAACCGAAGTTTTCAGATGATTGAGTATAAGGGATGCCAATTTAGTAATATAATGAACAGTTTTTCAAATATAAACATGAACGACAGTTGTCTTAATTGATAACTGAATCTAAATTGAAGATCTCAACGTATGTCTATCTAATTTTGAGTAAGCGATCGCCAATACTACAATAAGTGGCAAGGTAACAATAAATTGCTCAAAATGAATTCAATACACTTCGTAACCTTTTACAATTATTGCTGCTTAATTTTGCTAATCTCCGCCACCCAACGCCGACGACTCTCATGCTCTAAATTGAGAATATCCATCAGTGACCAATGGAAGTAATAAGCTATACAGGCTACCTCCTCATGCATTTGCTCTGAGGGGTAGCCTACTACTCCCCCGCTAAAGATAACTCCACACTAAAATTACTACTACATCTAGGACACTGTACAGGTATCTCTGCGTTACCTTGCTGATTAATTCGATTGTAAAATTCGCGTAAATAAGCAAGGTCACGGCTAAAAAGATTTTCCAATAGTTCCGGAGTAACTGATGATAGTTCGCCTAAACGAGTAATTACAAGTGACAGTAACACCAAGACTTCATAAACTGGTTCTTTTTGTACGCGATAGTCTTTCTGTACGTAAATTTCATCCTTAGCAGTTGTCAGCCGCATTGCTCCTTGACGATGCACTTTTCCAGAAGCATCTATCAAACCTTTGGGAAGAATGAAATGAAATTCTGTTTGTAGCAGATTCTGATTACTCATATTTATTAGTAAAAGATGAAATTACTTGGCAATACCTTTGGATTTAAAATACAGTTTCTAATTTAGAATTTACTCAATAATACATCTCTCTCTCGTTGTGCTCTAGTAGAGTTTGGATTAATATTTAACGCAGTTTCAAAAGCTTTTAAAGCTGCTTGGTTTTTACCTATTCTTGCTAATGCTATGCCTATGCCAGTCCATACAGAAGCATTATTACTATTTATCTCTTTAGCTTTATAATAAGCTATTAATGCTTCATTGTACCTAGCTAAATCAAGTAATATTACACCTTTGTTGTACCAACCTTCAAAAGAGTCGGGATTAAGTTTAGTTGCTTCATTAATAGAATTAAGTGCTAATTGATATTTTTTCAAACGCCAAAGTACTACTCCCTTATTTGCCCAAATACTAGCAAGAGTAAAATTATCCACTAATTTTACATCTTCATTCAAAGCTTGGTCATAAGCAGTAACTGCCTGTTGATACTTTTGTAAAGAGCTAAGAACTCTGCCATAATTAAACCAACCTTGAATATATTTGGGATTAATATCAACTGCTTTTTTTGTTGCAACCAGAGCCTCTTCATATTTCTTCAAATTCCACAAAATTACGCCTTTATTACTCCAAGCTTCTGCATAGTTTAATTTCAGAGCGATCGCACGTTCGGCTGCATCAAGTGCTGTTTCGTACTTTTGCAATCCCAACAAAGCATTAGTGCGTTGATGCCAAAGGTAAGCTAAATTCTCATTACCCAAGTTTGAAGTAGAAGTAAGAGCAACAGCGCGATCGCAGTCTGATAGTGCTTCTTCATATCTTTGCAAGCGGTTTAGCGTATCGCAACGATGGGCGAACGCCAGAGAATATTTAGGATTAATTTCTGTTGCCCTGTCGTAAGAAACAAGCGCTTTTTCATACTGCCCCATTTTATGCAGCAGCATTCCTTGGTTATCCCAGCTAGTTACATCATTGGGATTCATAGCTAAGGCGTGTTCGTAGGCTGCAACTGCTTCAGACATCTTGCCTAAGTTAAACAGTGCTAGTGCTTTGTTGTTCCAAGCAATTGCCTCTTTGGCTTTTCCCCAATTTTCATTAGTTTTAATGGCCAAGTCGCAAGCTTTATTTGCCTCTTCGTACCGCTGCAAATCAATTAACGTGCCACATTGTTCAGCCAATGCCACTGAATAATTGGAATTGAGATTCACAGCACGTTCAAAAGATGTCAGCGCTTCTTCCGGGCGTGTTAACTTTCTTAAGGCAACACCTCTGTTGAACCAGGCTGTGGCAGGAGTAATACTTCCCCAACTGCCATCAACATGCAAAGCCTCTTCACAATAAGCGATCGCATCAGAGTTGTTGCCTAATAGAGATAAAGCCTCACATCGCTGCGTCAAAGCAAAAGAGTTCTTTGGTTCTGTTTTCAGAACTCGATCGTAAGAAGCAATTGCTTCTGCGTATCTTTGTTGTTGCATCAGTATATTGCTACGAGATATCCATAAATCAATATTCTGACGCTTGGGTTTAAGTGCGATCGCTTTTTCACAAGCTGCCAGTGCTTCATCATATTTTTGGGCATTTTCCAGTACATGACACTGATTTGACCAAAAATCAAAGTCTTGATAATCAAACTCTGCTTGTGGCAAATTCTCTGCTATCAACAATCCCAAGCTATACAAAGGTGTATTATTTGATACTGAGTTATTGTCACTTCTAGCAGAGACAGGCAATTGCAAAAGGATAGTAGATAGACTCAGGCTAACACCCAAGTATCTATAGATGCGCTTCATGAAATTTTGCCTTAGTCGTATTTGTAGTTGAACTACCAAAGTTTAGCCTATCGCGCTGAAATGGCAACTTTTTTTTCACAGGGCAGGAAAGCTTAGTTATATTTAGATATCTGAAGTATGTCAATGTCAAATTTGTGTGGCTTTAAGAAAAGAATTGAAGGCGTTGCATAATAGAAAAATGAATTGAAGTCATCTACTGTACAATGTCTGTATTGTGGATTTACGGAAATTCGCAAAAACGAAAAGCGAAGTGTTAAACAAAATTACATTTGTACTAAATGCGATCGCAGCAAGCACCGAAAGTTGTCATATTTTGTTTCTCCAAAATCTTTTGAGAGTTCTGACACTAATTCGTTGACTAGATTTTCGTCTCCTACTTGCTTCTCCAGTTCTTCAATTGCCTTTGCCCATCTCCGAATTATTCCTTTATCTTCATTGGTTAAACCTTTGTTGTTTATGGCATTCTCCAGTTTGGTAAAACTTACTGGTTCTAGATATTCCTGCGCTAAATCTACTTTTCTTACTGCCCAGGTTTTGGTTTCTACCTTTTTTGTAATAATGGCATATGTCCCGTTATTTGCTACTAACTCAAATTCTCCTTGCCCAAGTTTACTACTTTCGATAATTTCATATTTACCGCCTATTAATCTAAATGGAATTTCTCCTTCTGGGTTGTCAACATAATAATGAGCTTCGTCAGGAGGGTCTGGAAATCCCTGTTTTTTAGCTGCTTTCTGTGTACCTACATTTTTTCTGCTGGCGGCGACAAAACCAACTCCTGGAGTCACATCTATTTCATCCAGAATTGCCTCATATTTTGACCACTGTAGAAATAATTCTTCAATTTCGATTAAGCCATCTATTCGTGCTTGTGTATCTAATGTATCTTTAGCGAGTTGTCGCACACGGTCATTTATTATCCGTGGCAGTTTTTCAATTTCTAGTTTGGCTTCCCATGCGCGTGAACCTACTGGTGGTTCTCCATTTTTTGTGATCCACCTGCGAAGTTTTTCTAACAATAAGCGTACTTCACTTTAAATAGGAATTTCTTGAGGTGGTTCCAGAAAGTATGGTGGAATATATTGCTTTATTTCATCTCTATAAATAATATGAAAATCGCTTAACACTCCATCAAGATTAGCAGAGAGTATCAATTCAAATCCGCTTTCAAGCTCAAAAATCAATCCAACTTCTCTGGGAAGTCTAGCTAATCTACTTTGACTAGGATTCTCTCTCTTAACTATTTTGATATTGACTATATGTTGTCCAAGTATTTGACATATTTGTGGTTCACCATAAACGGGGTCACAGCAGTCAACAGGAAATAGTTCTGGGTCTTCATCTATTGGGATTTTATTCTGTTTGCGCTCACCCGTTTCTGTTTGTTCAATCCACAAGCTCACAGATAACTTTTCTGGATGAATGTTAAATCAAACTGTCAAACCAGAGTCTAATGTTATCAGTAACGAACTTGAACCATAACGGAATAGTAAATGGTGAGGTAGTTCATAAACTCTTGCAGCTTCATCTAAAGGTCTTGTACTATATCGTATCAACTGGTGAATCTTACGATTTTTAATACGCTCTAACACATTAAGTCTTTTTGAAGGAATATCTCCCTGAAAATATTCAGAAAAATCATTCATTTCACTATCTCTTCTCCATAGAATATTTTGCTGTACAGTATTAATTCAAAGGTCTATCATTATTAAATAGGAATTTCCTGAAGTATTTCAGGATAATGTGGTGATACTTCGTGCCTATAGATAATATGAAAGGTTCCTGAATAGCCATCAAGTCCATTTGAAAGAATCAATTCAAATCCTGATTCTAATTCAAAAATCAGTCCACCTTCTCTTGGTAATCGATTTAATCTTTTTTGACTGGGATTTTCTCTTTTGACTATTTTAATTCCTACTACCTGTTGTCCAATAATTTCACAAATTGGAGGTTGACCATAATTAGGATCGCAACAATTAATTGGAAACATTTCTGGGTCTTCTTGAGCACTTGGAATAATATTTCCTCTCAGTGCTTGTTCTGTTTGTTCAATCCATAAGCTAACAGATGATGTTCTCGGCAAGTAAGCAAATCCAACTATCAGCCCAGAGTCTAGGGTCATCAGTAAAGGTCCTACAGTTACACAGAATAATAAAGAAGGAGAAGTATTATATCTCTCAGCTTTTTCTGGAAATATACTACTATATCTTACCAGCTTGACTACTTTACAATTTTTGATTTTGTAAAGGATATTGATGTGCCGAGAGGGAATGTCTTCTTGAAAAAAATTAGTATTTTCATTCATGTAACTATCGTCCTTTTTCAAAAATATTTTGCTGTGCAGCCTCAATTAGTAAATCTATCATTGTTAAATTATTTTCTGTAGCTCCTTTGCTATAGCCTAATATAACTTCTATTGGATCTGTAATATATACATGACCATCTGATGCAATCATAAATTGAAGATCATCAATAAAAATTTTCTTTCTAACCATCAGTTGACGAATTATTCCTAAATCGTTAATGCTACTTTGATTTAATAGTCTAATATTTGCACCATCTACTCTTCTTGCTTTACCTCCTACACTTTGAACGATATTTTTAGAACCTTGAGCATATTTCTTCATGACAATAGCAGGTCTATTGTTGTGAGTTGTTGTTCCAAGTACTTCAATAGTTTGTAATCCTTCTGATGCCAGTTTTTGTAATTCCTCTATCTCTACTTGCAGTTCATCAATATCTCCTTCTCGTAATATACCAATAGCTAAATCCTCTCGTCCTTGAACACTGTAAACATCTTTATTACCTCCTGTTCCTAACTCTTGACCCAACTTGACATTTTCATACTCACCAAGATAGTCAGACCTGACACTACTCAACTTTGGCTCTGCAACTACTTTCTTGGTAGTTGGTGTTGGTTGTACTTGTTGACGAAGATTCTCTGGCAAGTTTTCAAAAATATCTTCTCGTGTTTGCCTTTGATTTTTGGGAAGTTTATTAATGACATCATATTGCTCGTTGGTAACGTAAAACGCATCTTGCGCTCCTGGCTTGACTTCAGAAATTTTACCTTTACTAATACGAATCCAACGACCTTCTCTTTGAGCTGCAACAAATCCTAACCCAGGAGTTTCATCTATTCTACTGAGGATTAGTTCATATTTAGATAACTGTTGTGTCAGTTCTTCGATTTCGATTAAGCCATCGATTTTGGCTGTTTCATCTAATGTATTTCTTGCCAGCAGTTGTATGCGGTCATTTATGATTCGGGGTAGTTTTTCTATTTCGAGTTTGGCTTCCCAAGCGAGTGTTCCTACTAGGTGTTTCTGTTTCTCCTTGTTTGGGTTTTAATTCATCAAGTTTTCTGTTAATTTCAAATATTTTTTGATCAACATTTGTCTGAATAACCTCTAATTGTTGGTCTTTTTTAATGACCTCATACAGATACTTTAAGTTTTGCGGTGCTTTGCTATTATCAGAACTATATTGAGCTTTGGCTTCTTCTAAACGCTGGCGATTTTCTTCTAATCGTTTGAGTGCTTTTGCTTTGAGTAATCCTCTGAAAAGAGCAACATAGCCCTGTTCATTAATTTGAACATCTCTACCCTCTGCTAAATCTTGAAGAATTGTCTGATAACCTGATTCTTTAGGATCTGTTGTACTCTGCCATGCTTTTCCAGCTTGGTCGCGTTTAACAATGTAAGCAGGTTTTTCATTTGATTGGAATTCTGTTGGAGGAGCTGTGTAACCATCTGTTGTGATTAAAGCTTGGATAATCTCTACATTATTCTTGGAAATCTTCAGTGTATCTAAACCTTCTTCTAAATTTTTGCGAGAAAATTCTCTATCTCCAGCAACTTTAATCGTGTATGCGTAGTATCTTTCCTTTATTTTGACAATGACTCCACCATCAGCTTTTTGGCTGACTATACTTATATGTGCATAGGCAACAGCATCATCAAAAGTGGCAAAACCATCTTCGGTTTCATTGGTAGTTTTACTCGGTCGATTAATTCTTTCACCTGCTGTAATATTTGTGCTACCAAATGTTTCTCCCCAAGTACCTATATATTGATTTTCCTCAAGGTAATCACCAATCACTTCTAATTCAATTGGTTCTGAATCTTCTTTTTCAGAGTCTGCTTGACTTTGTGAGAGTTGCTTTCTAGTTTCCTCTGGTGTAGTTGTAACCTTTGCAGCTATAGCATCAGTTGTAGGGTTGGATTGATTCTCTTGTTTGCCAAGAGTTTGAAGTTGTTCTGTTGGACTATGATTTAACGGGAGCAACGCGATTTTGTGAGGTCGGGTAAAAAAAGTGCGTTCACGCAGTGTGCCGCAGGTATCGCTAAAACTTTCATTTCTGTATGAGGTAATTTATTTGCAATTAATATACGTAATTGCACGATAAATTATCTTGATGAGATATCTCAAAAAGATTGCTAGTAAATTATTTGACGATTATTTCCAAATATATCTGCAATAAGTCTTTAAGACTTAGTATCAATTATGGCAGGAAATCAATTGAATGCCGAATTGAAGTATAAAATTTATTAGGCAGTTTGGGGTTTGATAAAC
>LXQD01000075.1 GCA_003326215.1 Nostoc minutum NIES-26
ATAAATTTTTCTTGGAGCACAGCCTCAATAGCTTGGCAGGTAAACATCTTGGGCTAAAATTAGCCTCAAACTTTCAAGAGTTTATCTGGCATTCATTTGAGACTGTAACAAGCTATAATCCTTGTATAGGAATAAATTCAGTCATTAACCTTAAGATTAGCGGAAAATTTCAATAAGTCTGCGAATTTGGTAGGTAAATTTCACTTAGTCTGCAAATCCAGTTTCACTAAGTCCGAAACAAATCCGCCAAAACCCTGATTATTGCGTTCGGAAAATTTGATTAAGTCTGCGAACCCACAACTGAAACCATAAGTTTGCCGGAGCGGCACGTTTATGGTTGAAAATGAACTTACGACAGCCTAAATTTTTCGGGTCTTGAAGAGATAAGCTTGTTGTTTCAAGCATTTAGGAGTGCATAAGCTCTGTACTTTCGGCACGTCTATGCTTGATTTTTAAACTTTCGGCAACTTTATGGTTCCAAAGCGAAATCTTAAGACAGCGATCGCTTAACGGTAAATCAAGCTTTTGAGCTTGCTTCACGGCAAAGTTATGGTTTCAAAAACGGCACACTTTTGGTTACAGTTACAGTCGCAGGTGTTGAAACCATAAACTGACCGCCATGCCAGATATTGAAGTGCCATTCACAGCTAACCCAAGCACAAGAACTCGCGATCGCAACTTGGCAATACTCAAGCGCTAACCCACCCCAAACACAGCGCGATCGCATTGCGGACAATTAGGGTATCAGTTAGGTCGAGGGGAGTATTATCTCCCCCTCGACCTAACTGATACCCAATTACTTGCGACTTGCGAAGAGCGACTTGCGACTTCTGTGAAGACTTCCGACCTCCGACTTCTGACTTCCGACTTCGTTGCGATGCCTGCGATCGGCTACGCCTACGCAAAAGCGAATGGTATAGACGATGGTATAGAAAACGTATATATATGTTAAAATGAAGACGTGTATTAATTTAAAGACGTATAGAAGGGGTGTGGAAGAGTGTGTAGAAAGTACGAAAATATAGCAATTAACAGAATTATTTTCATTAACTATGCACAAAGCACTGATGTATTTTGCTTGTGAGAGTGCAAGTATCCAACGCACAATGCACAAAGCGTTAAATGCGAGTGCCCGCCCTTATGCGACAGAGGGAAAAATGCTTTTAAAACTCCAAGGTAAGAAACTAAGTTCTAACGTTTCTGACTTTGGTTGTGATAATGAGGTGATATCAAGGTTTTCAGCTGCCAATGCTGCGTAATCCTCTTGCGTAGTCGTGGCTCAAAAAAACCGTTAGAGATTGAGCTTTGTGATTAAACTCACAATTGTTTGTACAAGCATCTCTGGCTCGATTGGTTTAGAAACATGCTTTTGAAATCCAGCTAGTAGAGCCTGATGCCGATCAATCTCCCCAGCGTATGCAGTAAGGGCAACTGCTGGAATTGGCTTACCTTGTTCCATTGCCCGAATTTGTCGCATTAGCATATAACCATCCATCTCTGGCATTCCAATGTCACTGACTAGCACATCGGGTTTAAACTGGGCAAGGATTTCCAATGCAGCTAGAGCCGATGGCACAGAGGTGACGATCGCTCCAGCTAGTTCTAGAACAAAGACGATGAACTCACGAGTGTCTGTGTCATCATCAACGACAAGCACCTGAATATTTGAGAGCGGTAAAGCCTGAAGCGTTGGCAATACAGGAATCTGTTCATCTGTTGTCCGATGATTTTCACTTCTGGGCAACGGCAATTTAACAATGAATGTTGCTCCCTGTCCCTCGCCTGGACTCGAAGCAGTAATCGTGCCTCCGTGCAATTCGACAATTTGCCGCGCGATCGCTAGTCCCAACCCCAATCCGCCAAATTTGCGAGTTATTGCCCCATCTTCTTGCCGGAAATGTTCAAAGATATAGGGCAGAAAGTTGGAATTAATACCTTTTCCAGTGTCGGTTACTTGAATTTGGCCATGATTTTCAACTATTGTTAATCCAACTGTAATCTGGCCTCCAGTCGGCGTAAATTTGACTGCATTCGATAACAGATTCCATATCACCTGCTGCAACCGCCCTGCATCTGCGCTAATTGTCACAACTGTGGGTGAAAATGTTGTCTGAATTTGCAGTGATTTGGCTTCTGCTGCTAATCGAACAGTTTCTAAAGCAGCTTTTATCACTACACTTAGATCGACGGGCGTGACATTCAAACTCAGTTTGCCGCGTAAAATGCGAGAGATATCGAGCAAATCCTCAATTAATTGCACCTGGAGCTTGGCGTTGCGCTCAATGGTTTCCAGTGCATAAGCAGTTTTTACCACATCCAATCTGCCGTTGCGAAGTAAACTCGTCCAACCCAAGATGGGATTAAGGGGCGATCGCAGCTCGTGAGATAGCACAGCCAAGAACTCGTCTTTAATCCGGTTGGCGCTTTCGGCTTGCTCACGAGCAGTTTGTTCGCAAGTCAGCAGTTGTTCGCGTTCGGCTTCAGCAAGCTTTTGCTTGGTAATGTCCCGTGAGATGGCAACCAGTTGGACAACTTGTCCTGACTCATCTCGAATCGGCGAAATCACGCTATCCCACCATTTTGGCTTACCCTTCATAGTGGGAAGATAGCCTTGAAATTGTCCCATACTGCCCGCTTTAGCAGCAGCGATCGCGGCTAATGCACTCTCATAATCTTCACCAAGCCAGAAACTCGCCCAATCCACGTTTAGGACAGACGTTGGCTCGTCAATTTCCAAAAGGCATTGCCCACCTTTACTCATGTAAAGGATTTCGCCATTCAACGTTAAAACTTTGATGCAGTCTTGACTACTCTCGAGAATGCGTTGCTTCAACTCCTCGCTCTCTCGCAGAGCTTGTTCTGCCTGTTTCCGTTCGATTAGTGCTGCGGCTTGCCGAGCGTACAGATCGAGGAGGCGTAATTCTTGTTCAGAAGAACCATGCGGTTGGCAAAAATGGGTGGACAGGACACCTAGTGGTTCCCCCCGCTGCCCAAATAGAGGTGTTGACTGCACTGCCCGATATCCTGCTGTCTTAGCAATCGAGCGCAACAACTCAAAGCGAGGGTCAGTTTCTACATCTTCAACAATAACTCGCTGACGTTCCTGGATAGAAGTGCCGCAAGTTGCCTGCCCAGCAGTCACTGTGCGGAAAAAGTCGAGAAACTCTGGGTTGAAGCCAGATTGGGCGACAATCTTCAGCGTTTGATTTTGTGGGTCATATATTTGCAGGTTGCCCATATCTGCGTGTAGTAGCGCGATTGCTGCTTCCAGAATCTCTTGCAGCAATGGCTCCAATTCCCGCTCTGCTAATAGCTGAGTGCTGACCTCGTGCAGTCGCTTCATGTCAGCTAGGTCATGGGCCAGCTGCTCTCTTAAAGCGGCTAATTCGTCTTCTTTTTGCTTTTGCTCAGTGATGTCTACGAGCGCACCCGGAAACGCAATCGGCTTTTGGGTCTCGTCATACTCCACTCGACCCCGCGCTGTTAACCATCGCGTTTCACCTGTCGCCGTATGAACACGGTACTGGGCGTTATACTCGTTGCCTGTCTCGATAGCCTGGTTGATAGCAGCGACAACTCGTTCGCGATCCTCCTTGTGCATGGCATTGATAAACAACTCAATTGGCAGCCCAGTGGTGCTAGCATCCACGGGGTCTACGGCGAACAGGTGAGCAAAGGCAGTATTAACAATGACTCGATCCGCGGGAATGTTCCATCGCCAAGTGTAAACTGCTCCAGCCACCAATGCGGACTCTAATTGCATATGCGCTTCTCGCAATGCCTTTTGAGCCTGCTGGCGTTCATCTTCAATACGTTTTACTTCGGTAATATCTCGTGAGATTGACAAAAGTTGTGTGATTTGTCCTAATGCATCTCGAATCGGCGTAACAACCACATCCCACCACTTCGGCGTGCCCTTTGCTGTAGGACAGTAGCCTTGAAATCGACCAACATCACCTGCAATAGCAGCGGCGATCGCAGAAGCTGCGTTCTCCTGGTCTTCTCCCCCCCAGAAACTCAGCCACTGGGCGTTTAGTAAGGATGTTGGATCGTCCACTTCAAACAGATGGGTTCCCCCTGTATTCATGAACAGGAACCGCCCGTCTAGCGTTAAAACTTTGATGCAGTCGTTGCTGCTTTCTAGAATGCGTTGTTTGAGTTCTTCACTCGATCGCAGAGCCAAGTTGGAGCGATCGCGCTCGAACACGATACTGGCGATATGCGTACCGAACTCGGCTAGTTGGTATTCCCAATCGGTCGGCATCCGTGCTTCGTCAAAGCAAAGCATCAGAGATCCGAAAGGCTGACCGTCTACACCCAGCACTGGTGTAGAATGGCAACCTAGAATACCATGTGCTACACATAAATCTCGCCATCCAAGCGACCAGTGACCGTCGTTGGCAATGTCTGAGCAAGTGACAGGCTGACCGCTGTACACCGCTGTGCCGCAGGTACCAATGGCAAGCTCATTAATGGCAGCGTCTTTGAGTCCTTCTCTAAACGATGGTCCAAAGTCCGGGGTAATGAAGCTCTTAAATGCCGATCGCCGATCGTTGGTCAGCAATATGCAGGCGCGAACACGAGGATTAAGCCTGGATATCGAGGCACACAAACAGCTTAGGCATTCATCGAGTGGGTGTCCTGATGCAGTCAACTCCAACAATCTCTTCTGCTCAACTAGCAAAAGTTCCGCTTGTTTGCGCTCTGTGATGTCAATTAGCAATCCGTCCCAGACTGCTCCATCGGCTGTTTGTACCGCACTCGACCTGCCTTGAATCCACTTGAGTTGCCCGGATGTGGTAATAATTCTGCCTTGCCAGTCCCACGGCAGAAAGTTCTCAACGGCTGCTGCAACCGATGCTTGAAACGAAAAGCGATCGTCGGGGTGAATCTGATTCCAGATTAAGCCTGCGTCCTGTAATGCTGTTTCTGGTTCAACTTCAAATAGGTCGCGGCAACCTAAATTAACAAAGGTAAAGCGATCGGCACCATCAGCACAGGGAAAATAGCGATACACCATGCCAGGCATATTAGTCATCAGCGTCTGTATTTGCGCTTGGCTTTGGTGTAGTGCTTGTTGCGCCTCAACAGCCTCTTGATGAAGGCGACTGCTATGTATTGCCGCAGCAGTAAAGTCTGCAAGGCTTGTCATAATCCGCACATCTTCGCCATCAAACTGTCGCTCTTGGCAGTGTGATGCAATCCAAATTGTACCCAGTGCTTGCCCCTCGAACAGGAGCGGCACCACCAGCCCTTCGACAATGGGAGGGTCTGCTTGCTGTAAGCTGGGAAAATAGCGTTCTGGGTGATAATAAAGTTGCGTACTGCCTCGGCTCAAACAGACTCCACAAGGACTGTGTTGGCGATCCGTAGTGCCGCCCTCATACGGTTCATACACCCCAGCTAGGGCAACCCAACGGAATACCTCTTCCCCAGAGGACAGGGTTTCAATTAAACTGACCCCGGCTGTTCCGGCTTGACACAAATCAACCGCTGCTGACACCAAATACTTGAGAATCGCTTGCGGAGGGAGAGTTAGCTGTTGCCCTAATGCCCTGAGAATCTGAACTTCGGCTTCCAAGTTGAGCGGTCTGCAAGGGCGCTGATATAGCTCATCGGTGATCAAAACACCAGATTCAGAAAGACTCCTAACAGACGTGTTTTCGCTCATAGGAAATTGTTTCTTAGAGTAAAGGGACGTTACCGTAGTAGCAGTGACGTGCTTCTACTTAGAAACACTGTAATCTACATGGCATTTGAACAAAAATTAGGAAAATGTCTTTTCATTGGCAGACAACAACTAAATTAAAACATCCCTAAACGGGGAATTTATCAGTTTTTCAGTTGCTTAACTACTATCTCTAGACATAATTGCTTTTATCCTAGCTTTTGAATAGTTCCGCTTGTAGCCACTAAGTCAACTGTAAGACATAATTATTTAAAAATGCTTAATATATCAATACCGTTGCCAAAATAAGAGCATGAAGAGGTAGGGCGTTTGGTAGTAGAGTTATTGTCTCTCACAACGACAACTCAAAAACTTCAGTGATTTTAGCTTCAACTTCCATTGGATGCTGGTTTGCGTTTAGTGCGCTCTTGTTGTGATAAGTTAGAAGCGCAGGTTTCGTGGATAGACACAGAAAATCCCCTAGCAGCGTTGGATGCTGATGAACGATTGTTGCTACAGCAGCATTAGGCGATACACGGTATTTTAGCTACTGCTTGCCTGTTCCAGCAACTTGGAGTCCCAAGTGTAAAGTCCAATTTCATGAGGCACTCTTGAGAATCGCCCTGTACGATGCCCGCGTGATAATTCATTCAGTACTTTGGGTTTAACTTCTTTGACATCTGATTCATCAAGTTCTCCATATAATTGTTCGATAACTTCAGCTACATTGAAAACTTGAAGAGGATTTTGCTGTAACAAAGAGGTGAGCGCATCAATTAAAAATTGTCCTTCAAAATCTCCAAGCATCGGGATGAGGTTAGTTTTTGCCCTTGGGTCAGGTTTGTTATTTTTACTTTTGCTCTGCTTGTCAGAACTACTTTTACGATTGGAGTTGAGTAATTTCAAGTCCAAAGTAAAACAACCGGGCTTGAGCGGAACCAGAAACCATCTATTACTTTCTCTACCATTAGTTAGTGTTGATTGAACCCTACCTTTAACTACTTTGAAAACATCTGGTTTTAACTCTCCGTAAAGCGTTCGCACGATAAAATCTATGTGACAGACAGTGCCAGCATGTTTTTGTAATAGTTTTTGTACAGCTTCGGTACGGCTTATTGACTGATATTCTGGCAGCATCGGAATATCTGAAAACTTGTGCGATTTGTGTTGAGTTGATTGTGGTGTCTCTATAACCTTTGGTATTGGTGCTGGCAATTCGTTTTCTTGTTGTGATGCACCTGATGAGTTCTCTATCTCTAAATCATCTGCTTGTAAGACTTCGGAGTTGATAAGCTCTACTAAATTAACCTCTTCTTCAGTAATGCTATCGCTATTTTCTGACAGACGATTTTTAGATTCAGCAGCGTTAACTTCTTCATCCACCGCTGGCAGCGGGTCAATGTTTCCAGATGCTATAGATGAATTCTTCACCTCTAAATCATTTGTCTTCGAGACAGAAGAAGTCACAGGCTCGTAATTGTTAACCTGAGTCTGGGCAATGTGTAGGCGCAGCCCGTCGTAGACATCGCTGTTCTCTAATAACAAGTTTTCGCTCGAAGCAGCGGTAACTTCTGATGCAATCACCTCCATTGTCTCCAGGTTGCCGTTAGCGCTTGAGCTAGAAGACCAATTAGATAGTAATGCTTCTACATGATTGAGATTGTTTAGTGCTTGCGTGTATAACTGTTCGTATTTTTCTACCAAGGGAGCATAGTAATCTCGTAATTGCAACAGTGGAGCTTTTAAGGTTTCAGGAGGAGACTGTAATTGTGATTGACTGTCCATAAACTTTTACTTTCACCAAAACTGCTATCCCTTTCAGGTAAAGTTGCATAACTGTTGAGTATGTTAGGGAAAGAGCATTAATCAAATATGCGCCTTTGCTGGCTAGCAGATGTACAACATTAAGGGATGAATACATCGATAATAGCTTTTGATGATGCCAAGTGGGTAGAGAAAGCTCTTTAACACAGACTTAAGGAACTTGTTGTTTAATAGGCATCATTCAGTTTTTGCATCTGTTCAATTAGAAAACGAATATGTTTGTCGCTTGGAGGTAAGTAAGTCGTGGAGAAAATTTACAAGTATGTAACAAAGAGTTAAGCAGAAGAACTAGAGTTAAATCTTACACGTTGCGTACTGTAATTTCCTTTTTCTCCTCTCGTTTGGACTCCATCAATGACGGCATAGGCAAGGTCTAACTCATCCTCAAAAGTTTTCGCGGCTAGTTCATCTTTTTTGAGATGTTGCCATTCCAATTCAATCGGGTTCATTTCTGAGCAATATTTGGGTAGAAAGAAGATGTACAAACCCATGTCTTCCCACTTTGACCATAATTGAATAACTTCTTTACA
>LXQD01000076.1 GCA_003326215.1 Nostoc minutum NIES-26
TTGGCAAAAGTTATTAGACAATTTGACTCCAGGAAGGGTTGCTCAGGCGATGGAGAGCATTTTAACGACTATTGGTACTCCTGCCCGTCCACCCAAACCCCGCGGAAAGTCCCCAGGCTGGAAGACCGGACAACCTCGACAACGTAGAATTCGCTATCCTGTGGTCAAAAAAACTACAACTAAAGCCCGGAAAGAACAACCAAAATCTGCATAATATCTAACTCTTTTCTCTTTTCAACTTGTCTTACATTAACTCAGTCCTGCTGGGGGTTTTTTTCATGCTTAGTCTAACGTCCAGTGATTTATCCCTGGCTAGATATTTTCCCAAATTCTCATTTATTGCTAGGATTTAATCATCTAATTTGTGCCATGAACCAATTTAAACCCTTTTTTGCTTCTGGATGATTTCACTCCTGAACTACTTGCTTATCTCGGAAAGTGACAGAAGAGGGGTATATCAAGACAACACTTCTAGATTCTCATATAAACGAATATAAGCAAACTTATACCATTGTAGATTTTAAATTGCGATCGCACACTGATTTTTACTTACCGTCACAATTAAAACAATTATACTGAATCATTTATGATGTGACTAAGTGGTTTAAGTCAGCTGGAGTCAAATCTGAATGTACTACTTGACCATCGCGGAACCAAACTATACGCTTGGTTTGTCGGGCAACATCTGGTTCATGAGTAACCATGACTACCGTGATTCCACTGTTATTGAGTTCGCTAAAGATATCCAAGACTTCGCTAGTTGTGCGAGAATCAAGTGCGCCTGTGGGTTCGTCAGCTAAGAGGACAACGGGACGGTTGACAATGGCACGAGCGATCGCTACTCTTTGTTGTTGTCCGCCAGATAGTTGCGTTGGTTTGTTGTTGAGGCGATTGGCTAAACCTACTCGTTGCAGTGCTTCTGCGGCGCGCTCGCGTCTTTCGCTAGGATCGATATCAGCGTACACCATTGGCAGCATCACATTTTCTAATGCTGTCAGTTGGGGTAACAGGTGAAATTGTTGGAACACAAACCCCAATTTCTTGTTACGAATGTGTGCCAATTCTTTATCGTTCATCTGTGCTACATCGACGTTATCAAGATAATAATGTCCGCCAGTGGGGCGATCTAGACAGCCGATAATATTCATCGCTGTGGATTTACCCGAACCAGAAGGCCCCATAATTGAACAATATTCACCCTGTTCCACAATTAAGTTGACATCATTCAATGCTCGTACTTCTGTTTCGCCACTACCGTAGATTTTATATATACTTTCTAAGCGAATAATGGCTGATTTTGGTACAGGATTAGGAACTAAAGAATCGGTAATTGAAATAGTGTTTGCCATAAAGATTTAGTTATTATTTATTAGTAATACTTATTAATTCTTTCCTACTTGTCTCACTTGTTTTTGAGTTATCAGCCAACCTAAAGCGATAAACAAGAATGTAGCCACAATACTTACAAACAAAGAGGCATAAAAAGGATGGGTAGATTGTGATGAGATATTGCTGTTAGCGGGTGGTTAATTTTGTCGATGTGTTTGACGATTATACCAAACGCGATCGCACTACTGCCAAAGCCAACACCTAATATTTGGATTGGATGCTTTAGGAGGCGATCGCGTTCGGCTTGTTTTATTTCTCCTATGCCGCTAATTCAGTCTATTGCTCTAAACAATAATTTGGAACATTGAAATAAATAACCTAAATCGGCATTTATTTTTAGTTTCAAGAAATAGTATTTTTATAGCTCAATACTTTTTAAAAATTTGATATGTTTACTGATTATAGCACATATTTTCTGTAGATTATCCTCATACTTATAGGTATTAATGGCGGCTGTAAGCATCAACACTCAAATGGTGGATATTGGTTTCAACAAGCTATCAAATGTGGGGCTAATCCTAGAAATATGGATTTTGAAATCAAGCGATTAGTCAAAAACGCTAATAATGAAAATCAGCGACGACAAGTGATAGACTATTTATTGAAAAAAGACCCACAACGCTATGCTTGGTAAATCTTATCGGAAAAAGTAGAAAGATAGAAGCTCATGCAAAATTTTAAATTATATGAAAACATGATAGTTGCGCCAAGACAGATTTTATGTAATACAAATTTGAGTTTTACATTAAACTATAAATAACCTAAAAAATTATCTAATGGATTTTTTAACAATTTTAGGATTAGCTGCTGCCACAATAACCACAATCTCTTTTCTGCCACAAATGTTGAAAACTTGGCAAACAAAATCAGCAAAAGATGTTTCATTGGTTACGCTGATTACATTCATAAGTGGTATTTTTTTGTGGTTAATTTATGGAATTTATTTACAATCGTTACCGATTATTCTTGCTAACGGTGTAACATTGGTTTTTAACTTCATTATTCTATGGCTTAAAATTAGATATAGATAAACTTGCCATAACAAACACTTGTGACATCATCTGTATTTGCCTCCGAACGTCTCCTCTTTACCCCTACCACCCCCAACAACGACGCTATACCACTCATTTTTGCCTTTCCTAATGAATATAGCGTGGGTATCACAAGCTTAGGCTATCAAGTAGTATGGGCAACTCTGGCAATGCGTGATGATGTGCAGGTTAGCCGCCTATTTACCGATATTCACGAACAACTACCCAGAAAGCCAGAAATAATTGGATTTTCTATTTCCTGGGAACTGGATTATGTGAATATTTTAAATTTGCTGGAATCTTTAGAAATTCCGATTCGGGCAACTTCACGCGATGATTCTCATCCGATAATTTTTGGTGGTGGCCCAGTTCTCACTGCTAACCCCGAACCTTTTGCAGATTTTTTTGATGTAATTTTGTTAGGAGATGGCGAAAACCTACTTGGGAATTTTATTGAAGCGTATAAAGATGTCAGAAATGCTTCTAGACAAACTCAACTAAAAACACTTGCACAAATACCAGGAATTTATGTTCCGAGTATGTACGAAGTGGAATATCAAGCAATAGATGGTGCAGTCAAGTCAATTAAACCAATTTCACCAGAAATTCCTACATTGGTGCAAAAGCAGACTTATCGTGGAAATACTTTATCAGTATCAACTGTCGTTACCCAAAAGGCAGCTTGGGAAAATATTTACATGGTGGAAGTGGTAAGAAGTTGCCCAGAAATGTGCCGCTTTTGTCTGGCTAGTTATCTGACATTGCCTTTTAGAACAGCAAGTTTGGAAGGTTCGTTAATTCCAGCTATTGATAGAGGTTTAGAAGTTACAAATCGGCTAGGATTATTGGGCGCTTCTGTTACCCAGCATCCAGAATTTGAGGCATTACTAGACTATATTAATCAGCCAAAATACGATGATGTTCGTCTGAGTATTGCTTCGGTACGAACCAATACAGTAACAGTACAGCTAGCCAAAACTTTAGCACAACGAGACACGCGATCGCTTACAATTGCTGTCGAAAGTGGTTCAGAAAAATTGCGACAAATCGTCAACAAAAAGCTGCATAATGACGAAATCATCCAAGCGGCAGCAAATGCCAAAGCTGGTGGATTGTCAGGCTTGAAACTCTACGGGATGGTAGGAATTCCTGGTGAAGAACCAGAAGATTTAGAGCAAACTGTGGCAATGATGCGTAATATCAAAAAAGCTGCACCAGGATTGCGTTTAACACTGGGATGCAGTACTTTTGTTCCCAAAGCACATACACCGTTTCAATGGTTTGGGGTGAATAAGCAAGCTGAGAAGCGATTGCAATTATTACAAAAACAGCTCAAACCCCAAGGAATAGATTTTCGCCCAGAAAGCTATAATTGGTCAATAATCCAAGCTTTGTTATCCAGAGGCGATCGCCGACTCTCGCATTTTTTAGAACTTACTCGCAACTTTGGCGATTCTTTAGGCAGCTACAAACGTGCTTTCAAGCAACTCAAAGGACAACTTCCCGATTTAGATTTCTACGTCCATGCCAACTGGTCAACAGAGCAAGTTCTACCCTGGAGTCACTTGCAAGGGCCTCTACCACAGTCTACACTACTAAAGCATTTGGCTGATGCTACCAGTCATTTCCAATCATCTCAACAAGGGACTGGGGATTGGGGATTAGGAATTAAGGACTGGGTTGCAAATTGAAATATGGAAGAGGCTTTAAAACGGGACATATGAAATATATTAATACCCAGTCCACAGTCCCCAGTACCGATAAATTTATAGCTAAAAACTTGATGCAAACAACATCTGAGTATTACTGCGCCTATTGTGGCGAACCTAACTTAACTTTTATTGATTTGAGTGCTGGGTTACAACAATCTTATGTAGAAGATTGTCAAGTTTGCTGTAATCCAAACATTTTATATGTGCGGGTTGATGAAGATACCCTAGATATCGAAATCGATACCGAATACGAAGGCTAAAATTTAGGTTTTTCTTTCCATGCTGCACTTTACACATTCTTCAATAATTAATGCGCCGCCAGAAGTAGTTTGGAAATTTCACGAAAGAACAGATATTTTGCAACTACTAAATCCCCCTTGGCAACCAGTTCAAGTAGTCCGCCGTGAAGGAGGATTGGAAGTGGGTGCTATCACAGAATTTCGATTATTTCTAGGCCCATTACCCTTAACTTGGTTAGCGCGCCATACTGAATGCGAACAATATCGCTTGTTTACCGATACACAAATATCTGGGCCTTTTGAGTCTTGGGTACATCGACATCAGTTTGAACCGCAAGATGGTAAAACTAGGTTGACTGATGCGATTTCCTTTTCTATGCCTGGTGGAGGAACAGTTGAATTTATCGGCGGTTGGTTAGTCCAAGCACAACTAGAAGCAATGTTTCGCTACCGACACTACATAACGAAACGGGAGTGCGAGTCAAAATAATTCGTATTTTGTGAGGGAGTTGCCGTCTTGGATGCCGTAACTTAGTCATTTCCTAGACTGCGGTAAAGGTCTGATAGCTTTATTGGCAAACATCTCCAGAAAAACCCTGCGTCGCTGTCGGGGTGATTCGGGTGCGATGTAACCCCACAAACTTTCCCAGTAAAAAAAGGATATGCCAACAAAAGAGCGATCGCGCACTATCTGCACTTGTTCTCGAATTTGAGCAATTTCTACAGGATTACGTAATGTTCCCGTTGAGATACCAATGCCTACAGGAATTTGAGTACGAGCAAATTCTAGCGCTGGTTTTTGCAATTCAGCAATAAAACTGCTTTTATCATTTCGATACACCTGCAAAATTAACTCATCTACCAAACCTTTTTTTACCCAACTTTCCCAGTCTTGCAAGTAGTATTTGTAGGCAAAAGCCTGTGAGTTGGGGGACAGTGATATTTTGGCATTAGATTTAACTGCTTTCACGGCTTGGTAGATTTCTGCCATGAAATCAGTAATTTTGTTTGCTCGCCAACGCATCCATTCTGAGTTAAATGGATTAGTTGGAGGACTTTTGCCTTGATGTTCTTGGCGGTAAAGGTCGATAGTAAAAGAGTCATAGCCAAACTGTGTTGGCATTCCAAAGTGGTCATCAAACTGAACGCCGTCTACATCATAATTGCTGACGACTTCCACAACTAGCTTGAGAATAAAGTTCTGTACCTCTGGATGTAAAGGATTCAGCCAAGCTTGCTTACTTGTCAAGCCATTGTCCACTTCTTCCAGCGGGGTTTCTCTGATAGAGTTTATACCTTGTTGTCCTTTTGTTAACCAGTCAGGATAACGCCTTGCTAATTCTGAATCAAACGGTGTCATGAAACCGTATTCAAACCAGGGAATGACACTTAAATCTTGAGGTTTAGCAAGCTTAACTAGCTTTGCTAAAACATCCTGTCCACTGTGCATTAAATTCAAAAAAGGTTGAGCATCTGAACCTGTAACAATTTGAGCAACAGCACTTTTGTAAAAGGTATGTCCTCGGTTCCAAACAACAGGATAGACCGTGTTAAAGTTAAGTGCCGATAATTGATTAATAGCACGGTCAATTCCCCAAGGTACAAATAGTACACCACTGGCAACATTAGTTAGCCAAACACCACGGATTTCTGTTGTAGTTGGTGGGCTTTTTTGTTGGTAATAACCTGAGAGTGAAGGGACTGAAAAGGCTGTTAAGCATAGTATTAAGTCCAAGCACAGCAAGTAGATAAAACCACTTCTAGTCAACCAATTCATTTGTGGCTTTGACTTCATTTTGGAGGAATACTTATTACTACAAAGTAAATTAGCATTTCTCCGGATTATGTAAAAATATCATAAACTACACACAGGAAAATCACACATTATCTCGATGATAATGTTCACTATTAACAGTCATTATTCACATGTAAAATTAAAATCTTTCCACTCCTTCAAACTGCTTGGCACTTGCGGCATTTGCTGCTTCACCACAAGTACGGGGTGTAGGAAATATTTTCTCAGGATTGGCTAAACCTTTAGGATTAAATACTTGCCGTACCCATTGCATAGTTTCTAAATCAGCAGTGCTAAACATCTCTGGCATATAACATTTTTTATCTGCACCAATACCATGTTCTCCAGAAATACTGCCGCCAACTTTGACACAAAGTTTGAGAATTTGTGCCCCGACTTCTTCTACTTGCTCTAATGCTCCAGGTACGGAATTATCATAAAGAATGAGTGGATGAAGATTGCCATCACCAGCATGAAATACATTGGCAATACGATAACCATATTGTTCACTTAATTTGGAAATTTCGTGAAGAACATATGGTAATTGAGTCCGGGGAATCACACCATCTTGGACATAATAATCTGGGCTTAAATGTCCAGCCGCAGCAAAAGCAGCTTTACGCCCTTTCCACAATTTCAATCTGGTTTCTGGGTCACTAGCCGAAGTGACACTACGCGCACCATTCTTTTTACAAATTTCCGTAATTCGCTGTTTATTTCCTTCGACTTCCACATCTAAACCATCAATTTCTATTATTAGAATGGCTGTCGCGTCGCGGGGATAACAATTTGTTGCTACAACATCTTCAACAGCATTAATGCTGAAGTTATCCATCATTTCCATACCGCCGGGAATAATTCCCGCGCTGATAATATCAGAAACAGTTGCCCCAGCAGCTTCAATGCTTGTAAAATCTGCTAACAGTACGCAAATTGATTCTGCACTCTTAAGAATTCGCAGAGTAATTTCTGTAGCGATACCTAACGTACCTTCAGAACCGACAAATATACCCGTTAAGTCATAACCAGGCATTTCCGGGATTTGTCCGCCTAAATCGATAATTTCTCCTTCCGGCGTAACAATTCTTAATCCTAAAACGTGGTTAGTGGTGACACCGTACTTTAAGCAATGTACTCCACCAGAGTTTTCAGCAACATTACCCCCAACAGAGCAGATAATTTGGCTAGAAGGGTCAGGTGCGTAATAAAATCCAGCACCGCTGACAGTTTGCGTTACCCAACTATTAATCACTCCTGGCTGCACAACAATGCGCTGATTCTCCAAATCAACGCTGAGGATTTGCCGCATTAATGAAGTCACAATTAAAACAGAATCTTCCGATGGTAAAGCGCCACCTGATAGACCAGTGCCAGAACCCCGTGCTATGAAAGGGACAGAGTATTGGTTGCATATCTTCACCATCTCGGCAACTTGTTCTGTAGTTCTGGGTAACACGACCAAAGCCGGACGTTGACGGTAGCTAGTTAAACCATCGCACTCATAGGTAATGAGTTCCTCGCGGCGTTGCACTACACCATTTTTACTAAGTACAGCCTCGAATGCTTTGATAATGGGTTTCCAGTTACGTTGTTTTTTAGCTTGAGTAAGCATAGTTTTTATAGTTAAAGTAGATGTTGCAGGCTGGTATAGCTGTAATTACTATTGTTGCAAGAATAGCAGTTGATGAAGAGTAAGAGGCGATCGGGTGGCTTATATTTGTTTGTCTTTCTTAAACCTTTGTTCTGTATCTAAGTCTGGTGTCGGGGGTCTGATCAGCCGCTTAATAACACATTTCTACTTGGGGCTGACGGGTAAATCCTGTGGGTATTCTAGCCAGATAGATTTCCCCAAACGCACCCGATCCCAATTTATCTACAATTTTGTAACGCTGTCGCAGTATATATCCAATCATGATGCTGATGCTACAGACCCTTTTCTGTTGATTTTGGCACAACCCACCCTATAGCAGCATCCTTAGTGCTAACTACTTTCTTATCTTCAATCAACTAATCTAGAAATAACACTCTCAAATAGTGGATAAAGTCATGGTTGAGCAACTTTTAATCAATGATGATGATTTCTATGTGCCAGATGCCAACCTGCTTGTCACCGAAGATGATACGCCTGTGGAGAATTTCGCATCTGCCAAACAACAACGCCTTTTAGTTGGTTCTCTTTACAGTTCCCTGCAAAACCAGACTTTTTTAGCCGAAGCAAATGTCGGTATTTACTATACTGACCTTCAGCCTCCTATTGTACCCGATGTTTTTCTCAGCTTAGATGTTCAACTACCTCAAAATTGGTGGGAAAAGCAAAATCGTTGTTATATGGTTTGGCGATTTGGCAAACCTCCAGAAGTTGTCGTTGAAATTGTCTCTAACAAAGAAGGTGATGAGCTAGGAAAAAAATTAAAAATTTATGAACAAATGCGGGCTAGTTACTACATCTTATATGACCCTACCCAGCAACTAGGAGAACAAGCACTACGCATTTATGAACTAAGAGGAATGCGTTACTTTGAAACTTCAGAAACTTGGTTAGAACAAGTTGGTTTAGGTGTAACTTTATGGCAAGGTGAATTTGAAGGTAGACAGGATGTTTGGTTACGCTGGTGCTACCAGGATGGAACTGTTCTCACAACTGGAGATGAACGCGCTGAACAAGAAATACAACGTGCTGAACAAGCTAAACAACGCGCCCAATTACTAGCAGAAAGATTACGAGCATTGGGGGTCGATCCCGATACTCTCAGTTAGAATTGTCGAGGAAGTTTTGTACGCGTTGCCAAACTTTCTCTAACAAATTGGGATCGTTGGCATCAAACCATTCAATTTGTGGATATGCACGAAACCAAGTGCGTTGTCGCTTGGCAAATTGTCGTGTATGTAAAACGATTAATTGTTTTGCTTCATCTAAAGAAATATCCTCAGCTAAATATTGCTTGATTTCTTGATATCCCAAAGTGTTCAATAAAGGTAAATCAGCACCATATTTTTTGCAAAGATATTCTACTTCAGCTACTAAGCCATCTGCTATCATTTGCTCAGTACGCTTGTGAATGCGATTGCCCAACTTTTCCACATCACAATCTAATCCAATTTGCAAAATCGGGTAATCGGGTGGATTCTCCCCTTGCTGTTCTGAAATAGGTTTTCCAGTAATATAAAACACCTCTAATGCTCGTAAAGTTCGCACTATATCGTTAGCATGAATCTTGTGTGCGGCAACAGGATCGACTTGTTGTAACATTGGGTAGAGTTGAATTTGACCGAGAGATTCGAGTTGCGATCGCAATTCTTGATGCGGTGCTACCCTAGGAATCTTCATCCCTTGAACAATAGAACGTATGTATAAACCAGTGCCGCCAACCATGAGGAGTGGGGGATGGGGGGATGAGGAAGATGGGGGAGAATTAATTAAAGCTTGTGCTTGCTCTTGGTAGTCTGCTACCGTCATTATGTCTGTTGGAGCGCAGATATCTATTAGATAGTGGGGTACTAATTTTTGTTCTGCCAATGTTGGTTTAGCTGTACCAATATCAAACTCACGGTAAACTTGACGGGAATCAGCACTCAAAATTACAGAACCCAGCCGCATAGCTAAATCCAAAGCCAAGCCTGACTTACCCGTCGCCGTCGCCCCACAAATCACAATCAATTTAGTCATTAGTCATTAGTCATTGGTCAGTTGTCAGTAGCTAAGAGTTTTATCTCCCTTGCTCCACTTCCCCAGGACTACAACCCCTGTATAAACTTCTCATAAAATTGCCCTCCAATCTCCCGCAGAGCTTCTGTGTTAAAATTTTGGTGCCTTTTTTACTTTTTTTCACTATAGGCAATTTCAACATCACTTATTAGCACAACTTTTATGACAGATAGTTATACATATGAAATCTGAAATTTTGAGGCAATTATTCAAAAAACTTCAGGGAGTACATCCCCTACCCAAACTTCCCATAAAATTGCCCTACAGTCGCCATTAAGGCTTTTGTGTTATAATTTTGGTGTGTTTTAACTTTTTTGCCATTGGGCGACTTTAACCCCACGCATCAGGAGAATTTACATGACGAGCAGTTACAGTGCCGATCAGATTCAAGTTCTGGAAGGTCTGGAAGCCGTCCGCAAACGACCGGGGATGTACATCGGTACTACAGGTCCGCGAGGACTCCATCATCTAGTTTACGAGGTGGTAGATAACTCTATTGATGAAGCTTTAGCGGGTTATTGCACCCATATAGAGGTAGATATCAATGCTGATGGTTCCGTGACTGTAACAGATGATGGTCGGGGTATTCCTACCGATACCCACTCGCGCACGGGAAAATCAGCTTTAGAAACGGTGATGACGGTACTACACGCCGGAGGTAAGTTTGGCGGCGGTGGCTACAAAGTTTCAGGAGGATTGCACGGGGTTGGGATTTCTGTAGTTAACGCCCTGTCTGAGATTGTAGAAGTTACAGTTTGGCGGGATAAAAAAGTTCATACCCAGCGCTATGAACGAGGTATCCCAACGACCGATTTGCAAGTAAAGCCTTATAAAGAAGCAAGAACAGGGACTTCTGTCACCTTCAAGCCAGATACCCAAATTTTCAGTACTGGGATTGAGTTCGATTACATCACTTTATCAGGTCGTCTGCGAGAGTTGGCATATCTGAACGCAGGTGTCAAAATTACCTTTACCGACCATCGTTTAGAACTACTGAAAAGCGATACACCCAAAGTAGAAAGCTACGAATATAAGGGTGGCATCAAAGAATATATCGCTTACATGAACCGTGAGAAGCAGCCACTGCATGAAGAAATTATCTACGTGCAGGGAGAACGTAACAACGTACAAGTGGAAGTTTCTTTGCAATGGTGTACTGATGCTTACACAGACAATGTGCTGGGTTTTGCTAACAATATTCGCACCGTTGACGGTGGTACGCACTTAGAAGGTTTAAAGGCAGTTCTAACTCGGACTTTAAATGCGATCGCCCGCAAGCGCAATAAAATTAAAGAAAATGAACCCAACCTCAGTGGCGAACACGTCCGCGAAGGTTTGACAGCAGTAATTTCTGTTAAAGTCCCCGATCCGGAATTTGAAGGACAAACCAAAACCAAACTTGGTAACACCGAAGTGCGGGGAATTGTCGATTCTCTGGTGGGAGAAGTTCTCACCGAGTACCTAGAATTTCACCCTGGTATAGCAGACTCAATCTTGGATAAAGCTATCCAAGCCTTCAAAGCCGCAGAAGCCGCCCGTCATGCGCGGGAATTAGTACGGCGTAAATCCGTACTGGAATCTTCGCCATTGCCTGGTAAATTGGCAGATTGCAGTTCTCGCGACCCCAGCGAGTCGGAAATCTACATCGTGGAAGGCGACTCAGCAGGTGGTAGTGCCAAACAAGGACGCGATCGCCGTACCCAAGCAATCCTACCCCTACGCGGTAAAATCCTTAATATCGAGAAAACTGACGACGCGAAAATCTATAAAAATAATGAAGTTCAGGCGCTAATTACAGCCCTCGGTTTAGGTGTTAAAGGCGAGGAATTCGACTCCTCGCAACTGCGCTATCATCGCATAGTCATCATGACTGATGCTGACGTAGATGGGGCACACATTCGGACACTACTGTTAACCTTCTTCTATAGATATCAGCGATCGCTCATTGAAGAAGGTTTCATATATATTGCTTGCCCGCCATTATTTAAAGTAGAACGGGGACGTAGTGAGCCAAAATATTGTTATGACGAACGCGAGTTGCAACAGCACCTAGCCACATTACCCAGCAACGCCAACTACACTATCCAACGCTTCAAAGGCTTAGGTGAAATGATGCCGGCACAACTTTGGGAAACCACCATGGATCCGGCTAGGCGCACCCTTAAACAAGTGGAAATAGAAGATGCAGCAGAAGCCGATCGCATTTTCACAATTTTAATGGGCGATCGTGTTGCACCTAGACGCGAATTCATTGAAACCTACGGTTCTAAACTCAACTTCACAGATTTAGATATCTAAATATCAAGCTAATAACAACTTAGGCTGATGTTCAATTATAGTGAAGTTGGTAATTAATTGGTAATGGGTAATTGGTAAAACTAATTACCCATTAATTTTTATATTTTCAAACTATGTCGTTAGGCTGAGGGATCGTATTTATAAATTTATTAACTATTGTCAGTAAATCTCTATTTCACTGGAATTTTACGTAAAACGTATGAAAGCGAGCAAAGGCGTAGTCAAAAAAACATTGTTCACTATTATTAGTGTAGGAAGTCTAGTTACTCTGTCTTCCTGCGCTCAGCCTGTCACGGAAACGCCAAAAGCAACTGTCCCGCCCATTGCAGAAACTCCCGCTGCAACCGTCCCTCCTGTCGCGCCAACTCCGGTTACGACTAGTCCTGTCGGCACAACCGCCAACCGCAATTTAGCAGAACTAGCACAAGCAGCAGCTAGTCAGGGACAGTTTAAAACTATCACGCGAGCAGTGCAGGCGGCAGGCTTAAATGAACAGTTGACTACAGCGGGGCCCTATACAGTTTTTGCGCCTACTGATGCCGCTTTTGCTGCTTTACCGAAAGGTACTTTAGACAATCTTCTAAAGCCAGAAAACAAACAACAATTAGTGAGGCTAATTGCTTACCACGTTGTACCTGGGCAAGTTACTTCCAGCCAATTAACATCCGGCCCTGTCAAAACCCTTGAGGGTACTCCCGCCACAGTCAAGGTTGATAGTGCCAGCAAAGCGATCGCTGTCAACGGTGCTAAAGTAACTCAGGCAGACATCCCAGCCAGCAACGGCATTGTTCACATAGTTGATAAGGTAATTTTGCCACCAAATTTTCCAGCCAGTTTCAACACAAAACCAACACCAACATCAACACCAACACCACAGTAAATTTCTAAATCAGTAAATAAAAAAGTTTTCGGTATTACTTAATACCGAAAACTTTTTTTTGGTCATTTATAAGCAATGTAAATTGTTTGATAGAATACATAAATTACAAATTATCGAAATTATTAATTTTCTATTATGTGTTAGTGCATAAAAATTATTTTTTGTCAAGTAACTCTTAAGAATGATTGAGTGTTGTTTAGATGTGCCAACTTAAGCTGCACTACAATTACATACAAAATTTCCACTTGGTAAATTCTGGATTCACTTTTCCCATAATCTCGAAGAGCCTTTGTTATGCTTGAAGAGCAAAGCTCAGTCTTCTGTGGCGAGCAGAATGCGCCAAATGTCTTTAAAATTGAATATTATAAGATTGCGTATTAAATTTAACAATTTATTTACGGAAAGCCTCTTTTTAAATAAGTTCTAACTTCTCGCTGCTAGCAGCAAACAACAGCTTGCGACTAACTTGCTAGTACCTTCACAGTAGTGCTGTGGGACAACTATTGTTTGCCTGTATCTGATAAATTTTTGCCTTAAGTAGGCAAATATCTATAATCTCAACTGTTAAATCCTTTCTAGATTGATTAAAATATCGTTGTATACAATAAGAACAGCTTGTCAAGTTTCATAGGGTTGAAATCTCAGCAGTGCGCTAATGTGTGAATAAGACCGAATTAGTTATCTCTCAATCGCTTGCGATCTCCTTGATTGGGTCACAACCTCAGCTCCTTAGTTAAGGTAGTTGGCATAGATCAAGTTACAGATATTAAGATAAGCATCACCACCCTTGCTGTATCTATCCTGCGGCAATACCCACTCAACTATTCGGAATCAGTCATTTTATGAAGGAAATGTAAAAATGGGTGTATTAATGCTTCTCAGCTAAGTTAATATAAAATACACTCTTTCTAAGTATTAAAGTTATGAATAATACTAGAAATTGTGTAAAAGCGTGTGTATTTCCCTTTCAATCTAGTGTAAGAGTGCATGTATTTTCCTTCCAATGTAAAGATAATGCCACTGCAATTTCAAAAAGTTTTAGGCAACATTTAAGGGTATGACTACCAATTTCAATGTCTTTTTGATAATAGTGGCTTTACCTTACTGAATGACTTGATGATTACACACAAAAAGAGTGCAATTTCTGTGAAACAGGCTACAATCGGAACAGTCTTTATAGGAAAATATGCCAACAGTCATCTTTTGTATGAAGTGGTAAATTTTTTTATCAAGACGAGTCTTTTATTAGACAAACCGATTAAAAATAGTGTGCGACAGCAACACATATAACTTTTGCTAAGGTGATTAAGTCAGCATTAACTGTGACTTTCCACTTTCAGTAAAAAATTCCTCTACAAAGAGGAGTAAAAGTTCCGAAAACATCTTAGGGAAATCAGCCCAAAACCCTATTTTCGGTTGTTAATTAGCTCTTTTAAAAAGAGCAGTAAACACATCTTGAGTAATTGATTCTGCAAGGAGCATGAGGAACGCGGCATGAACCAGGCTAACAACGTACTCGAAAGCATATATCAGCCTGATCTAGAAATGATGAATCAGCCTGAACTCGAGTTAGAAGAACTCTTAATTGATGAAGAAGAGGACTTGCTGATCGCAGATGATGGCGAAATTGATGAGTTTTTAGAGCCTCAGTCTGATGAGGACGACGCAAAGTCTGGAAAAGCCGCTAAGTCGCGTCGTCGGACACAAAGCAAGAAAAAGCATTACACCGAAGATTCGATTCGCCTTTACTTGCAAGAAATTGGTCGAATTCGTCTGTTGCGGGCAGACGAAGAAATTGAATTGGCGCGGAAAATAGCCGATTTACTGGAATTAGAGAGGGTGCGCGAAAGACTTTGCGAACAGTTGGAACGCGATCCTCGGGATATTGAATGGGCAGAAGCAGTGCAACTGCCATTGCCAGCATTTCGCTACCGACTGCATATTGGTCGCAGGGCAAAGGATAAGATGGTGCAATCGAACTTGCGCCTTGTGGTTTCAATTGCCAAGAAGTACATGAATCGTGGATTGTCCTTCCAAGACTTGATTCAAGAAGGTAGTCTCGGTTTGATTCGCGCGGCTGAGAAGTTCGACCACGAGAAAGGTTACAAGTTTTCTACATACGCTACATGGTGGATTCGTCAAGCAATCACTAGAGCGATCGCCGACCAATCTCGTACTATTCGGCTTCCAGTCCATCTCTACGAAACCATCTCGCGGATCAAGAAAACTACCAAGCTGCTTTCTCAAGAAATGGGTCGCAAACCCACAGAAGAAGAAATTGCGACTCGCATGGAAATGACCATCGAGAAGTTGCGATTTATTGCTAAATCCGCGCAATTGCCCATTTCACTAGAAACGCCCATCGGTAAAGAAGAAGATTCTCGATTGGGCGATTTTATTGAGTCTGATGGTGAGACTCCAGAAGACCAAGTTTCCAAAAATCTTTTACGTGAAGATTTGGAAAAAGTCCTTGATAGCCTCAGTCCTCGCGAACGTGATGTTCTCCGACTCCGCTATGGCTTGGATGATGGTCGTATGAAGACTCTTGAGGAAATCGGACAGATTTTCAATGTCACCCGCGAACGGATTCGTCAAATTGAAGCAAAAGCACTGCGTAAGTTACGCCACCCAAATCGTAACAGCGTTCTCAAGGAATATATTCGGTAGTCAGTAGCAAGTGACAACTAACAACTGACAACTAGCAAAATCCAAACAATGAAAAACCTGGGAGTACTGCACTTCCAGGTTTTTTGTTTTATCAGTCATCTTATATTTTTAAACTTACAGAATGCCCCAGAAGTGTAAAAAGCCTTGACCAGAAAAAAGCTCAATCAGTACAGCAGCTAAAAAGCCAATCATCGCCAAGCGACCGTTCCAAATTTCTGCTTGGGGGGTAAAGCCCCAACGCCAAGCGTTGCGATCTTCAATAACTGGGGCAGTAATTTTGGTTGTAGTTGCGTTTGTCATTGTTGGCACTCCAAACTGGATTTACAAAGGATTATTGCGTTACGTAAACTAATATAACAATATTTTTCATAATTGCAACATATACTTGTATTTTTATGGCTATAGCTTGACATCAATAGTGGTAATTATGAACACAGCTAGCTCAAACATCTATCTCCAGATACAACTACTAGAAATTAAAAGATATGACACAATCAATTTTTCTCAGAGAATATTTAAGTTATTGCCAGTAATTAGCAATTATTTTAACACTTGAGTAGCTATTTTTAGCTTATAGCGCCTAGATAACAAGAATTTTAATTATAGATAAATCTGTATTAGTTATCTTTAGTATTAGTAATTTTTAGCATTTATTGCAGACATCTCAAGTACAAAAGACTAAAACAATTTGTGTATGCCAATGTCCGCGAGATGCTTTCCTTTGATGGCGGTGTTTGGATTACCTCTGATTTAACGTGAGTTCGACGGATAGGAAAGCGCAAAAAGCTTGCTATGTATGAATTTGCTTAACTGGGCATTCTTCAGGCGATCGCTACAATATCGACTCAGCTCAGTACCAAACAATTTTCATTTATTTTGTAGTTGAAATAAAATCAAGCTTTTTGTAGAGATGTTTACCATCTTTGGTAGTGTGGAGCCAGATGCATTTTGCCTCAGTCTCTTTGACAAAGCTAATAATTTCCCTTAAAAGTGCTGCTGCGATCGCTGCGGTGTCGCTATCATCTCTAATATCCCCAACCTCAAGCAGGAATTCAAGGCGCAGTAGAACTAGCGCCTCTAAATCTGCTAAGTTAGCTTGCCGCAGGTTTAACATCGTCTTCACTATGAGCGTACTTCGGCAACCGTGATAATTTTTTCATCACGGTTGAGTTGGAGGATACTTTCACCTCTAACTTCTCTGCCTAAGATCGGTACTGTTTCCACAGGTAGCCGCACTACCCGCTCTTTGTTAGTCACCAGGGCCACCTCAGCAGAAGCGATCGCCATGACCATACCAGCTAAATTATCAGTTTTGCTAGCAAATTTCAGCGCTTGCGTGCCTAAATCGCCACGATTCGCTGCTCTTAACTGACTCGCCACCATCCGCTTGGCATATCCTTCTTGAGTAACTAACAATAGTTGGTCATCTTTACCTACAGTGACACAGCCGACCATTTGCTGATTTCTCAATAGCCGGAATGCTTGTAAACCCATTGCTGTGCGACCCATAACTGGTAGTTGCTCATCATTTACGGCAAACCGCAACAGTCGCCCTCCGGAACTAGCTAAAATCAAATGTTTACCTGTATTGGTGAAATGAGTAAATGACAATTCATCATCGTCTTTCAGCTTCAGAATTGTAATACCGCGACGTGTGATATTAGAAAATTCCTCAAGAGACAGGCGCTTAATTCGTCCCTGCTTTGTTAGGAGTATCATCTGCGTAGTGTCTAAATTTTCCGGCAGTAAAAAGCGGCTGACAACAGCTTCTTGAGCGCCTTGAGCAGTGCTGGTGAGTGTGGTGATTAATGGTGTTCCCCGTGGAGAACGTCCAGTAGTAGCAGGGATATCTCCCACCCTCACAGGGTAGACTTTACCTCCACTAGTTAATACCAACAACTCTTTGTCTGTATCGGTTAACTCGGTTTGGATAATGAAGTCATGATCGTGCAGACCGTTTTCGATTTTGGGCTTTTTCCCCGATGTCTGAACACGACGTACATACCCCCGTTGAGTAAACTCTAAAACCACTTCTTCTGCTGGGTCAGAAGATTGATGATTTTCTTCCTCTTCTGCCCTTCTGCTCCTCTGCCCCTCTGCCCCTCTGCTCCTCTGCTCCTCCTTCTGCTCCTCTACGATTTTCGTGCGTCGGGGATCGCTGTACTTGCGCTTGAGCGATCGCAAGTCTTTTTTCAGTGCCTTGAGTAATTCTCGGCGATCGCTTAGTAACCTTTGCAATAAGGTAATTTGCTGACTGAGTTCCTCAAATTCTCTTTGCAAGTTTTGCTGTTCTAAACTGGTGAGGCGACGCAATGGCATAGCCAAAATCGCATCTGCTTGTACCTCAGTCAATTCCAATCGGCTACAAAGGGTCATTTTTGCAGTGCTACCATCAGCAGCTCCTCGCAAAATTTCTATAACCTCATCTAAGTTAGATAACGCTTTGAGTAAACCTTCTACCACATACAGCCGATTTTCCGCTTTACCAAACTCGTAACTGTAGCGACGGTTGAGCGTTTCTTCCCGGAAGTTTAAAAACTCCTGTAACAGTTGCCGCAAGCTTAACTGACGGGGTTGTCCATCAGCTATTGCTAAAAGAATTGCCCCAAAGTTACTTTGCAAAGCGGTTTGGTGATACAAATGTTGGAGAATTTCTTGGGGATTCGTATCGCGTTTGAGTTCGATTACGACTCGCATACCTTCGCGATCGCTTTCGTCACGAATGTCAGAAATTCCTTGCATACGGGCTTGATTCACCAAATCCGCTACTTTTTCAATCCAGCCCGCCTTATTCACTTGATAAGGCAATTCTGTAATCACAATTGCTGTCCGCCGCTTGCTTCCTCTGGTAGGTGGAATCTCTTCTAGATTGGCAACTCCCCGCAGCACAATCCCACCTTTTCCAGTGGTGTATGCTTCTCGAATTCCGGAATCACCAACTATTTCCCCACCAGTGGGAAAGTCTGGCCCCGGAATTAACTCAAATAATTTTTCATCTGACAAATCAGGTTGGTCGATTAAAGCAATCAAGCCATCGACTATTTCTCCTAAATTGTGTGGAGGAATATTCGTCGCCATACCCACCGCAATGCCAGTACAACCATTGAGCAACAAAAATGGCAACTGAGCAGGCAATACAGTAGGCTCCTGTTGGGAATTATCGAAGTTACCGACAAATTCCACAGTTTCTTCGCCAATTTCCGTCAACATACCCTCGTGACTGATGGGTGCGAGACGCGTTTCTGTGTATCGCATCGCCGCTGGTGGGTCATTATCGACGCTGCCAAAATTACCATGTCCTGCCAGTAAGGGATAGCGGCTAGAAAATTCCTGCACCAGCCTGACTAGCGCATCGTAAACCGCTTGGTCGCCGTGGGGATGATATTTACCTAGAACGTCTCCCACTACACGAGCGCATTTTCGATAAGGTCTATCTGGTGTCAAGCCAAGCTCGTGCATGGCATATAAAATCCGCCGATGCACTGGTTTTAAGCCATCACGCACGTCTGGTAACGCTCGCCCAACAATCACACTCATGGCATATTCTAAGTAAGACCGTTGCATCTCGGTGTGCAGGGCTGTTGTGATGACCTGTCCCGTTGAGAGAAGGTTTAACTGTTTTGCCATGAGTTTTTCCCTGAATTTTAACTACACAAAAGTCGATGGAATTGAATAATGCAGCAAACACAGCATAACGGATGAAATGCGATTACTAACACAATCTTGATAGTCAAAGGATAAAAAGCAGTAGTATTATCCTTGATGACGGGGATGCACTTTGATTACTAAAAACGAGCTAGACAATTGTTTTGCTCAAGTTGTAATCTCCCTCACCTCTATAAATAAAATTCTCATGAAAACCGTTTTAATTGTTGAAGACGATCTAATTAATGCTCGCGTTTTTTCCAAAATTTTGACCAAGCGAGGTGGCTTGGATGTAAAACACACTGAAAATGTAGAAGAAGTTATAAAAATCGCCCAATCAGGAGAAGCAGACCTGATTTTGATGGATGTTTCTCTGTCAAGAAGCGTGTATCAAGGTAAGTCTGTTGATGGCATCAAGATTACACAAATGTTAAAATCTGACCCCCAAACAGCAAATTTACCTGTTATTCTGGTGACGGCACACGCCATGGAAGGCGATCGCGAGAACTTTCTCAAGCAAAGCGGTGCTGATGGCTACATTTCTAAACCTGTTGTAGACCATCAACAATTTGTTGACCAAATCATGGCACTCCTCCCCTAAAATAACCACTAAGAACCGACGACCTCTTTCACGAAATCTTTGCCCACTCATGTTTTGGGCGAATTCTGGTCGCGATAGTATATATGTACTATGAAATGGTCGCGTTCAGCAAGTGGTAAGCAATAAAGTTAGGAGTTAAGTATTTCAACACTCAGCACTCCTCACTTTTGTAAAGACGCGTAGACGCTCGTAAGAGTATAATCGCGTCTTTACTGAATACTCCTATTGGCTAGGCTGTTGTTCCAAAGCAGCTTGGATACTGGGCAACTCCAGGAATTTTTTCGTATCAGAGAGTAAGCGTTGACCCCAGAGATTTTGCTTAAGGAAATCCAAATCGCCATAGCGCCCATCAATGCGGAGTGCGGTTTCTCCCATTTTTAGTCCTTGTTGGCGATCGCCTTTAGTATAAAGTGCCACTGCTAATGCCAATAAAGGTTCGGCAGCTTGTTTATCAAGCGTCACAGCACTTTGCCATTGCTTAATCGCTCCCTCACTGTCACCCTGCTCATATTTGATTAAGCCAATGTTATTAATCGCCGGCCAAAATTTCTTATTTTGAGAAACGGCTTTATTATACTGAGCGATCGCATCTGGCAATCGACCCAACATATAGTAAGTATTGCCCAAATCAAATAAACCATCTGGGTCATTGGGTTTTAACTGCAAACCCGTTTGGTAATTGCCAAGTGCTGCTTGATATTTTTGTTGTTGAAAATTAGCCGAACCCAAAGCAAATAGAACGTCGGCGTTTTTAGGATTGAGAGATTGCGCTTTTTGCAATGCAGCGATCGCCGCATCATAATCCTTGGCTTGCAACTGCAAACCACCTAACAGAAACCATACTTTATCATTTTTAGGAGCTAGTTGGCTGGCCAATTTAGCGCGTGGCAAAGCCAACTCAAACTGTTGGAATTGTCCTAGTTGAGCTGCCTCTTGTGCTAAACTCAACCCCTGTTTTTCCAACTTTGCTGCATCTAGTTGCAGTGTATAAGGTGCTAGCGCCTGTGCGTGAGCAGCTCTTGGCACACTCCACAAACTACAGACAACCAGAAAAGAAATTAAACTAACGTTTTTTGGCACACTACCGCCTCTTAGCCAAATCAAATAATCTTTCAGCTAGCTTAAACGATCTCCCCTCTGGACGAAAAGCCAAGTTGATAGTCGTTAGCACTGGCTGCATCAATCACCTTAACCTAATTCAACAAAAAGTGCTGAGTTAGTTGTCAGGAGGCAGAAGGTGAGCCACTGCAGTGAAGCAGCCCCCGTCTTGGTGAGTCACTTGCCGTCTTGGATGCCACTTCCTCTAATTGGGGTTTCCCCAAGTGGCGTGAGACGCTAAAAGCGATAGCGCAGCGCGAGTCTTCTCCCAAGGGGAGCCACTGCGGTCTTGGGGTTTCCCCAAGTTAAGCAAGTGGCGTGAGACGCTACGCAACCGAGCGTCACGAGCGCCTGGAGGACTGCTGAACCCGAAGGGCAGAATTATAGATTCTTCATTTTGAATCTTGAATGAGCGAATTTTGAATTGATTTGTCTCCCCCTGTTTCCCTACTCCCGTTACCTCCCCTGCTTTCTTCTCCCAAATCCCTTGTTGACATCACCATTGACAAGGAATAAATTAGTAAGTGTGAGATTACTTATTTATGGCTCGTAAACCTAAAATTACTAATCAGCAAATCTTAGATGCTGCCCGCGAAGTCTTTTTACAAAAAGGCTTTGGTGGCTCCACCTTAGAAATTGCTCAGCGAGCTGATATTTCTGAAGCTTCGATTTTCAAACGCTTCTCAACGAAGGAAGAATTATTCTTAGCTGCTATGGGAATTCCAGAAAAACCCCTCTGGATTAAAGAGATGGAAACTCTTTCTGGTACGGGCAATCTTAAAGAGAACCTGACTAAAGTATGCCACCAGATTTTGGAATTCTATAGCGAGGTAATGCCTCGAATAATGATGCTGCGTTCCCGAGGTAATGCTCTCCCAGAGACAGAATTTGGAGGACAAGAGCCTAGGCCCATCCGAGATGTCAAGATAATGTCAGCTTTTCTAGAACGTGAGATACAGCAAGGTCGGCTTCGCCTTTGCGACCCGCTAACAGTAGCTCATATCTTACTCGGATCTCTAATGAACTACGTTTTGTTAAAGCAAATGTCGTCCCATATAAATTGGGCGACAGATGAGACAGTAACTGAGACTTTCCAGCCCAGCCACTATGTTGCCACAGAGAAGTTACAAGGTGGAGCTAGCACTACAATGAGGCAATCTGGTGATTCCAGTATGGGAGAATTTCCCAACCCAGATGACTGGCGATCGCCCTTGGCATTCCCGAAGGGTAGCGTATCCGTTCCGACAGGAGAAGGATTCACTCATAAGGAACTTGGGGATTTTCCCCCACAGGAACTGCCGAAAGGCTCTCCCAACCCAGGCAAGAGGCATCAGTTTTCTTCAGGACATTCGGGAGTTTTCCCAGTTGCAGTCAGTGGTACAAAAGACCAGCCAACGCCAAAATCTTTGTTTGTTCGGGGTCTTGTAGATATTCTCTGGCAAGGAATTGCACCTAACCAAGATTGACTCATTTAATCAAGTTAAATATTTTTTTCTGTATTAATAAGTTAGTACTTACATTTTTTTGAATTCTGATTCCTGAATCCTGCTATAAATAGCTCTACTCGATAATTGTTTGCAGTCAAAAGTTAAAGATTACGATTGAGTATTTTTGATTTGCAAGTCCCTTATGTTATTGCTTCGTACTGCTTTGTTAGCAATTATCTTTAAGTATTAACGTTGCTTTAGCCACTCGAAATCCTCAGTCTCGTTTAAATTGGTGACTTTGGTCATACATCATTTAGGAACTACTAGTGACTTTGGTCATGCATTAATTAGGGGCTTTTTGAACGATAATTACTAGCATGAATTTATACGAGGAGTTAATCAAATATTAGTTAATAGATTACCAGAGTAACAGCAGAAAATGCCATCAGATATTCAAAGATTCTGATGCCAAAACAAAAGCAACAAATACGTCAATATCAGTTCTTGCCTAAAGTTACTTAACTGGAACTTAAACAGAATCAGACTTCAACACAAATAAAGGAGTCAATGCTATGTGGAATCAAAACCGCGTCTCTATTCTCTTAGCGGCTGCCCTAATAATTGTTCCAACTTTATTGAGTGCGCCTGCAAATGCCCAGACAAAAGTCCACGTTGTCGGTGAACGCGATCGCGATTGGAATCGCGACGGCAGACGCAACTACAGAGAAGATAGAAGAGAACAAAGAACTCGTATAGACAGACGTGATTGGAACCGCGATAACGAAGCAAATATCAGAGTAGTTAGACTTCGTAATGGTGATGTCAGATATCCCAATGGGGAAATTATTGCTGCTAGAAGGTTGGTGAGACTACGTAATCAAGATTACTGGAGACTTCCCAATGGGGATATTCTTCTTCCCAGTCAGGAAATTGTTCCTGCTAGGAGATTAGTTAGGCTTCAAAACGGCGACTTTAGGCTGCCCAATGGAGTGATAGTACAAATAAACCTCTAAAACACTAAAAACTGAATTGTAAGTATAGGGCTACCAGGCTATGGTTCCAGCCGTGAAAAACTAGCCCGGTAGCTGTTTTTTTATACATTAGAAATTATCATGACAATTAATACATCACAAACTGTAGATTCATCAGCTTTGGTTCCAGAAGTCAAAAAAAAAGGCAAGAATCGTTGGCTATCTTGGTTGGTCGCTCTTTGCCTATTGGGCGGAATTGGCTACGCAGTTTATTACCAAGTGGCTGTCCTTCCCGGTCAACAAGCAAGACGGCGGATTTTAACCCAGCCTGTAGAAAGGCAAAACTTAGCGATCGCGATTTCGGCGAATGGTACGGTAAAGCCGGAACGGTCAATCAACCTCAGCCCCAAAAATTCCGGCGTGCTGAAAACACTGCTGGCAAAAGAAGGAGAACTCGTCAAACAAGGACAGATTTTAGCTTACATGGATGATTCCAACCTACGAGGCCAACTCACTTCTGCTAAAGGACAACTAGCACAAGCTGAGGCAAATCTGCAAAAGGCACAAGCAGGCAATCGCCCTCAAGATATTGCCCAATCACAAGCACAACTTGAGGAAGCCGAGGCAAATTTGCAAAAGGCGCAAGCAGGTAATCGCCCTCAAGATATTGCCCAAGCGCAGGCACGTTTACAAAGCGCTCAAGCCACCTTAAGTAAGGCAGAAGATGATTTCCGTCGCAATCAGCAACTTTACACAGCTGGAGGTATTTCCCTTCAGACTCTCAACCAAACCCGTGCAGATCGTGATAGTGCCCAAGCACAGGTAAATGAAGCACAACAAGCACTGGCATTACAAAAAGCTGGGTCACGCCCAGAAGATATCGAGCAATCAAGAGCTGTAGTCAAGCAAAGACAGCAAGCTTTAGCACTCCTAAAAGCCGGGTCGCGCCAAGAAGATATTGACGCTGCAAACGCTCAGGTGATTTCTGCTCGCGGTTCACTACAAAATGTTCAATCTGATATTAATGACACGATTATTCGAGCTCCTTTTGATGGTGTTGTAACGAAGAAGTACGCCGATCCGGGAGCTTTCGTGACACCAACGACTGCCAGTAGTGAAGTATCTTCGGCTACTTCTTCTTCAATCTTGGCTCTGGCTTCTACAAATGAAGTTGTAGCCAATTTGGCCGAAACAAATATTTCTAAAATCAAGCTTGGTCAAGAAGTCAAGATTACAGCAGATGCCTACCCAGGAAAAACCTTTGAAGGCAAAGTCAGTCAAATTGCTGCCCAGGCTACGGTTACGCAAAACGTCACCAGTTTTGAAGTGAAAGTATCCCTAACAGACCCTGAAAGGCTCTTACGGTCTGGGATGAATGTGGCAGCAGATTTTCAAGTTGGTAAATTAGAGAATGCCCTAGTAGTGCCAACAGCAGCCGTTGTGCGCCGAGAAAATGCTACAGGCGTGTACGTTGCAGGAGAGAATAACAGACCTGTGTTTACTCGCATTGAGACTGGCGTAACCGTGAATAACTTTACTGAAGTGAAGTCTGGATTGCGAGGAAACGAGAGGGTATTACTCAGCTTCCCACCAGGATCGCGGCCGCAATCAACGCCGCGAGGAGGAGTTTTTCCAGGGTTAGGAGGTGGTGGTGGTCGTTCTCCAGGCGGTGGTTCCCGAGGTGGTAATTCTCCAGGCAACGCTGCTCCTTAAAAAAAAGCAGGGGAGGCAGTGCGGTCTTGGGGTTTCCCGCCACTCCCCTCAAGTCGGGGAACCCGCCCAACACACTGCCTCACAACTGACAACCAACTCAGTACTCAGCTTTTAGTTACAAATATAACAATATGTTTAAGATACTTAAGGGTTTTTACAAGGATAAGAGTACTAGCACTGTCCCGCTGTTAGAGATATTATCAATGGCAGCTGAGACACTGTGGAGTAATAAATTACGCACAGGATTAACTATGCTGGGGGTGATTATTGGAATTTCCTCAGTCATTGCCATTACCTCTGTGGGTCAGGGAGTACAAAAGGGGGTTGAGCAACAGATACAAGCCTTGGGTACGGATGTAATCCAAATTTTGGCGGGTGCGGCAAGAAGCGGGAATATCCGTCAAGGAATAGGTTCTAGCAGCACCTTGACTTGGGAAGATGCCAAAGCGATCGCTACACAAGCGCCATCGGCTGAAATTGTTTCCGCCTACCTCCAACGCACTGCCCAAGTGGTTTATGGCGGACAGAACACATCCACAACAATTTATGGCACAGATTTAAACTATCCAGAAGCCAGAAATACTCACCCCCAGCAGGGAAGATATTTTACTCAAGAAGAACTAAATAATGCCACACAGGTTGCTGTTCTAGGGCCAACAGTCCAAAACACACTCTTTGGTCAAGGTGTAAATCCCATCGGCGAGAAAATTCGGATTCAAGGAGAGGCTTATGAAGTGATTGGGGTGATGGAGGCTAAAGGTTCTCAGGGACCGATGGATCGAGATGACCAAATTTTTATTCCTCTAACTAGTATGTCGGGTAGATTAGTTGGTAACAATGCCCTAGCAGGTATTTCTGTAAATGGGATTTTAGTTAAATCCAGCAATCAAGAGCAACTAGAGGCGGCGCAGTTTCAAGCCACCAATCTTCTCCGCCTGCGTCACAACATCTATCCCCCGCAAGCCGATGATTTTCGGCTGACCAACCAAGCCGATATTGTCAGCACCTTTACGAATGTGGTGGGTTTATTTACAGTCATGGTAGTGGCGATCGCTGGAATTTCGTTAGTTGTGGGCGGCATTGGTATTGCCAACATCATGCTAGTTTCCGTGGTTGAACGAACGCGGGAAATCGGGATTCGCAAAGCCGTAGGAGCCACCAATTCCGCAATCCTCAATCAATTTTTAGCAGAAGCGATCGTCATTTCGATCGTTGGCGGCTGCATTGGTATGGGAAGCGGCATTTTGATAGCCTTTAGTGCTGCAAATATTTTCAAATTTCCCTTTGTTGTTTCTTTAGTCTCAATCATCGTTGGCTTTGGACTCTCATTGAGCGTTGGCTTAGTTGCTGGAGTAATTCCAGCGCGAAATGCCGCCAAATTAGATCCCATTGCTGCTTTACGTAGTGACTAAGTAATGAAAAGCAAGGGGACAAGGGAGAGATAATTCTTGTACAGACGCGATTAATCGCGTCTCTAATCAGCACTCTAAAACATATGCCAACAATGATTTGGATGGATTCCATCACTAAAACTTACCAATTAGGAGAAATTAATGTTCCCATACTCAAGGGAATTCAACTTTCTATTGAGGAAGGGGAATATGTCGCTATTATGGGTGCGTCCGGTTCGGGGAAATCGACGCTAATGAATATTGTCGGATGTCTCGATCGTCCTACAACTGGACGCTATATTTTTGAAGGCAGAAATCTGACGACTTTTGATGATGACGAATTAGCGTATATTCGCAACCAAAGGATAGGTTTTGTTTTTCAGCAATTTAATCTACTTGCACGAGCAACAGCCTTGGAAAACGTTATGCTACCAATGGTTTATGCTAACTTACCGAAGCGAAAACGTCGTCAAAGGGCATTGGCAGCCCTGGAAAGGGTAGGACTAGGGGAGCGTATTTTTAACCGTCCTAGTCAACTCTCTGGGGGACAACAACAACGGGTAGCTATTGCTCGCGCTTTGGTTAACCGGCCTGCTTTGGTTTTAGCAGACGAGCCAACGGGAGCTTTAGACACTGAGACTTCCCATGATGTTATGAATTTAATGACAGAACTTAATCAGCAAGGAATTACGATTGTGATTGTTACACACGAACCAGATATTGCTGCCCAAACCAAAAGGATTATCCGAGTTCAGGATGGTTTGATTTTAGGCTGACTCTCTGAGAGAACAGGCGAGGCAGGGTAAGTAGGGGGGAGATGAGGGAGAATGTTAATTCATGACAACAGTCATCAGTTATCAATCATCAGTGAACAGTTTTAACTTAATTACCACATTAAATATGAACTTGAGCTTATTTCTTGTGTATTCTACCTGGGTGGCAGTGGCGATCGCTATCATCCCAAATTTAGCAGGGAGCGCAGGTGCAACAACTCCCCCAAAACCTCAGCAGTCTCCCAGCGTTAAGGGTGCTAATTCTGTGCCTATTCCCAATTACCTCATCCCTAATCCCAATCCTCTCCAGTTTCCCACTAAGCCAGAAGAAGTTAGGATTCAAGGAATTGTACCTATCAGTTTGGCACAGGCTTTAGAACTAGCAAAACGCAACAATCGAGACTTACAGGTTGCTCTATTAGAGCTAGAACGCAGTCAGTCCGCGCTACGGGAGTCTCAAGCTGTCTTATTACCTACTTTTGGTATTAACGGTAGTTTAACTAACAGTGGTGATGGTGTGCTGGAAAGAAATTCTGATAACCAATCATCCACTACCTCTTTCAGCGGTCAAGCCCAACTGAATTATGACATCTATACCTCTGGCAGACGGCAAGCCAGCATCCGAGCTGCTGAGGAACAAGTACGTGTGGATGAATTTGATGTTGAAACTAGGTCTTTAGAAATTACTTTAAATGTAGCTACCCAATACTACAATTTGCAACAGGCAGATGAACTAGTCAGAATTAATCGGTCAGCTGTAGAAAATTCTCAAGCTAGTTTGCGTGATGCTCAAGCACGAGAACAAGCTGGAGTGGGGACGCGTTTCGATGTGCTGCAATCTCAGGTGGATTTAGCCAATGCCCAACAAGACCTGACTAATGCCGTCTCACAGCAGCAAATTGCCCGTCGCCAGTTAGCAACGCTGTTAAGTTTGCCACAGTCAGTTGATGTCAGTGCAGCAGATCCCGTGCAATTGGCAGGTCTTTGGCAGCCAACGCTAGAGCAAACTATTGTGCAAGCTTTTCAAAATCGTCCGGAACTACAACAGTTTCTAGCACAACGCAACATCAGCGAACAACAACGACGGCAGGCACTTTCGCAGCTAGGACCACAAATTAGTTTGGCTAGTAGTTACAACTTGCAAGACCAATATAATGATGGTCTTAGCGTTGCTGATGGCTATTCACTGGGAGTACAAGCAAATTTAACTTTGTATGATGGGGGAGCAGCAAAAGCGAGTGCAGATCAGTCGAAAGCTAATATTGCGATCGCAGAAACTCAATTTGCCAGCCAGCGCGATCAAATTCGCTTTGATGTAGAACAGTACTATTCTCAGTTGCAATCCAACCTCGAAAATGTGCAAACTTCTTCTGTAGCTTTGAATCAAGCTAGGGAAGCTCTAACTTTAGCTAGGCTGAGGTTCCAAGCTGGTGTTGGCACTCAAACAGATGTGATTGCTGCTCAAAACGACCTGACAAGAGCTGAAGGTAATCGAGTCACAGCTATTTTGGATTACAACCGCGCTCTCGCTAATTTACAACGCTCTGTTACTTCTAGAACGGCGAACAGGTGATACTAATTCGTAATTCGTGAGGTAGTACGGTGAGTCCAGCACTGCGGGAGGGTTCCACTTCTGTGCGGGGGTTCCCCCCGTTGTAGCAGGGCTGCTTCACCACGGATTACCAATCATCGTGAAGGCAGACCAAAAATAGGGATGCTTCAAGTCTGTGTCGCCAAGTTCGACAAGGGCTGGCGGTAAAGGTACGTTGAGACTGGAAGTTTTAAGTTTACCGCCTTCTAAGCGCACCTGCCCTTTCAGCATTCCAATTTGTGTTTGGCGGAGTGCTTCAGCCTTGATCGGGGCTTTTTTTAATTCCTCGTAGAATTGGCTAATCAATCCTAATGTGCCTTCATCTGAAACGTACCATAAACTCGCTAGTGCTGACTTGGCACCGGCTTGCACTGCAAAGCCAGCAAAACCTAATTCTGCTTCTCTATCGCCGATGGCGGTACGACAGGCACTTAGCACTACTAGCTGTACTGGAGGGTTATTCCAACCCAGTTTCCGCAACTCATTCATTTTTAACTGGCTATTCCATAGCTGAATGTAGGAGTTATTGGGCACACCAGGTTTAAATTGACCGTGGGTAGCTAAGTGGATAATGCCGTAGGGTGTTTGCTGACGTTGGGCTTGGAGATTTTCTAGGGTAAAAGTTTCGTTTAAGAAAGATTTGCCTAACCATAAACGTGGGGTAATCGTAGACAATTCTACAGGGACGGCAGGTAAAGGTTGTTGCTCAGTGTTAGTGAATTGAGATGCACCCATACCCAAAACTTCAGCTTTTCTAATATCTACATATTTGGTATCGGTAAGGCTTAAACTAGGCATTAAGCCGATGCTATAGCGTTCTACCAAATACTGTTTGCCATCGTAGAGGGCAGCTACAGGTAACGATCGCAATCCCTCATCCATAATAAAGACTAAATTGTTAATTTGTCGGTTTTTGAGGTCGATGTCAATGGGTGCAATTAGCCATTTGTAAAGCTGTTGGGCAGAGTCCTTGTAGTTTTCAGATAATGTTCGACTTGTAACTTCACTTCTGAAGGTTGTGGCAACTTTCATAAATTGCGATCGCGTTACTTTTAATACTTGGCGAATTGGCTGACCCTTAGCGGTGACAATTATAACTTCTACGCGATCGCTTAGTGATGCGACATTTAATATTCTGTTAGGGTCTGGTGTATCAGAAGTTGAAATGGTTGCTGGTACAAAGCTGACATAAATTAGTGCAGGTTTAACACCCGTTGCTTTTTCAACATCTTGCAGGATACTTTGGGTTTCGCTGACGTTTCTAATCTCAGGTTGAGTTATACTTCCTAAGTATTGCCGAAATTCGTTCGTAAACTTTTCGTCAATTTTAAATACAGTATTGTTCAATTCAATTGTTGGAGAAGAGTTGCTGACTACAAGTGGTTGTTGAGTAGCGGGGGTTTTTTGCAACTCCTCTGGGTTGGGAGCGTTGTCTGGAATTGTCGGTGTCGGCGTTGGCGTTGGTGTCGGCGTTGGTGTCGGCGTTGGTGTCGGCGTTGGTGTCGGCGTTGGTGTTGGCGTTGGTGTTGGCGTTGGTGTGATACTTATGTTTATTGATTGCGGGGATGAAGAAGAAACGCGATCGCTTGCCTTAATGGTAAAAGCTAGAATGTTACCGCTGGTATTTGCTGGCGGTGTGTACGTTAAAACTGTATCGGCAGAAAGAGTCGTTCCTTGTGTAACAGGAGTGCCATTTTCTAAAGTCAAAGTACCAGCTTTTAACTCATCAAAAACCAAGGTGAGATTGTCTTTATTCTCATCGTTAGTTGACACATTTAGATCGCCAAACTTAAACGTTACTGCCTGATTTTCTTGAGTTATTGGTACATTAACGCTTGTTGCGATCGTGGGCGGACTGTTGATAGAAGTAATGGAAATACCACTAGGTGTATCAGCAGCAATTCCGCCATTTTCTAGTACTGGAAATGAGTTGACAGTCGAAGTGGATGTAATTTGAGAAGTTCCTGTATTAATACTTGCTGCTGTACCGTTTTGGCTGGCATCACCTACAGTAAATGGGACGTTATCAGGGCCGCCATCGTGTTGAATTTGCACAGTTCCTGGGGTAGTTGTTCCGCTGGTCAGGATAGTATTGCCAGTTGGAGTTTCATCAATTACAACTTCTCCGGTTCCTTTGACAACTCCATTTGCTAAGACAGTAACATTGCCACCTTCAGCGCTACCAAAAATTAAATTATCAGCGCTGGTATTTATGCTTTCAAAAGTGATATCGCCTGCTGCTTGTAAATTCACATCTCCACTAACAACAGTGCCATATGCACTTGAAGCAAAGGCATTAATAGCATTTGTGATGATATTTCCTTGGGTAATAATATTGACATTTCCACTAGTAATATTGCTAGTAAAGTCAAACCCGTTTTTAACAGCTGAGGTATCAATATTGCCTGTTGTAACGTTTCCTCCTGCTTGGATATCCACTAAGCCAGCAGTAGAATCAATATTTCCTTCGCCAGAATTGTTATTGATTGAGGAAGAATTAATATCACCTGTTGTAATATCACCATTTAAAGCTTCTAATATAACTCGTCCTGCTTGTCCGAAATCAGGATCGCTAGTATTAATATTGCCAACATTAATACTTCCAGGTGATGATGTAACTCCATCAGCGCTAAAATTTGTATCTAACACCGTTTGACTGGGAGGAAGAATAACAGAGTTGGCAGATGATTCTAAATTGCTCAAACCTGCTCTTAAAATTAAAGCTCGTTCATTAGCTAAAATTTGCTCGTCTGCGGAACATGTAGTCTCAGCACAAAGTTCTGACAATTCACCGTCATTCTCGGTAATAGTAATATTTCCCCCATTAATCCTACCTCTAGTTTCTACTTTCAAAGCTGGGCCTTCATAATCACCAAAGGTAACATCTTCGTCAGAACTAACTATCGGATCGTAAAGACTGATAAAATTAGCGCCTTTACCCTGAGAATTGAGAATTGAAAATTTACCGCTACTAGCAAAGTGGGCATCTAGAGAAATTTTGCCATCACTAACTAATGTTAAGTCACCACCACTAACTAAAGGTGTTTTATCTAAATGATTTATCGCCAAAATATCAATGCCTCGCTCGCCTCGGATGTAGAGTTTACCTCCAGCGATCGCAGAAAAAGGATTCGCAGCACTATCACGAATTATCACTGTATCTTTGGCAAGTAAATTAAGATTGCTAGTCGTTAAAAGTTGACTTTCTGGTAATGTTAAATTGCGGTTAGCTATGAAGGTGGCAGTATCAGCAATTGCTTTTGTCGCTACCACATCACCATTTTCAACTCGTAAGCCAGAACCAGTCAATTCTACTTCGCCATTGCTGTTAACTGTTAATCCCGAAGCATTACCACCGCCACCACCAGTCAATAAGGTAGCTAGAGAATTCGTCGGTTGATTGTTAGCGCTAGTCGATGCATTGATTGGTTGAATTTCTAAACTTAAAGGATTTCCAGGAATACTGAAGCGCACCAAGCTTGTACCAGGTACAGCGGCGATAGTGACTTTACCGCCTGGTGCGGAAATTTCTCCCGTACTGGCTACAGTACCGCCAATCAAAGTTAAATTGTTGCCTGATTTGACTGCGAGATTTCCTTGATTAGCGATCGCACCTGCAATACTAGAATCAAATGCAAAGCTGTTGGGCGTGCCAAGCAATGCTGTGTAGTCATTCCAGCCACTAGCATTAAACCAGTTTTCGCCAAAGCCGATGCGGTTAGCAGTGGTAGCTGTAAAAGCAGCTGGTACGTTCAAACTAGCATTAGGGCCAAATATAATCCCAGACGGGTTAATTAAATATAAGTTGGAATTGCCGCCTGTGACTGTAATCAGGCCGTTAATTAAGGAAGCGTCGCCACCCGTGACACGTCCTAAAATATTTTGAATCGCTGGTTGAGAAAGAAAATTAGCAGTTTGATTGGCATCAAGCCCAAATTTTGAGAAACTATGAAACAAGTTAGCGCGATCGCTACTCAAACTCCCACCGCTAATATCAATATTGTTACCTTGGTTCGTAATAACAGTGCCTGTGCCATCATTAGCAGGAGTAATTGACTGTGCTTGGGCGAAATTAGGAAATAGGCAAAGAAAGGAAAAAGGAAAAAGGAAAAAGTGAGCCAGCGCGGTCTTGGGGGTTTCCCCCATGAGCGACTGGCGAACTCCGAAGGAGGAAAAACAAGGAATTGCTTGTTTTACTCTAGAACCCACACATAAAAGACTCCCCTGCCCCTCTGCTCCCCTGCCCTTCTGCTCCCCTGCCTTTTTCATCCGTTGATAGGCTTTTCTAACAGCTTCATGCGATTGCTCAATTTGCTCCTGTTGCCGTTGCTGAGATATGCTGCCTGCATGGGTGCGGTAATAGTAAAGTGGCTGAAAAATATGCTGCACTCTAGCTACTTCTGAAAGTCGCAGACATAAATCGTAATCTTCTACTGTTTCTAGAGACTCGTCAATTCCACCCGCCAAGTCGAACGCTTGCCGCCGAATCAGGCGAAAGTGAAATGTCATGAATTTGTTTAACAGTTCTTCGCGGCTGTAGGGAATCAGACAACGATAGCCGTAGCTAAGAACTGTGTTGTTTGCATCAATGTCTAGATAGTCGGTGTAAACCCAACCAATTTCTGGTTTTGCATCTAAAACCGCTGCGGTTTCTGCCAGTGCTGTTGGTGCCAGCAAATCATCACTATCTACCCAACCAAGGTAAGGGGCAGTAGTTTGGGCGATCGCAGCTTTTAAAGCTAATACTCGCCCTAAAGGTTCTGCTACTATCACCCGCACGCGGCAATCGCGCTTTTCATACTCGCGGGCAATTTCTGGCGAACGATCCGTAGAACCATCATCCCAAATCAGTAGCTCAAAATCACCCCGAGTTTGAGCCAAAATACTTTCAATGGCAGCGCCAAGATAACGCTCTCGATTGTAAACTGTGACGATTAGAGAAATTGTTGGCATCATCAAGATTTCAGAAATAAAATTTAAATCACCCGTCACGACAGCTATGCTAAATAATTCTGAAACTCTTATTTTGGCGTTATTCTCTGTGAGATGCTGCGCTCAGGCGGTTCGTTAATTAGAATTTACTATTTTGTAAAAAGTTTAATATACTGCTGTACTAAGTAATCTTTAAAAATATCTAAAATTTTTTAGTTACTCTGCTGTATTTTGTCATTATATAGCTGCTCTAATAGTTGATGTTTGCAAATATTTGCATCTCATTAAAAATTTAGTTTTTGCTTACTCATTTTTTATAAAATTAATTATTAAAAACCTCAGTAAAATTTAAAAATACTTATGGTATACTTCTTAGCAAAAAAAGCATATGCTATCAACTAGTATCACATGCACTATATGGTTAACAATCAACATCGTGGGGAAGAAAGCTCAAAAAAGCCATTTAGGCTGGGTATTGACTTTTGCTTTTTTGATAACTAATTGGTTCGTACCCCAAACTGTATTAGCTCAAGAAAAGTTAGAGATCCAAGATTTTGATTATTGGGCAAGTTTATGTAATTTGCTGGCAGAAGAAAATAAATATGAAGAAGCGATTGCAGCTTGCAACCAAGCGATCGCGCTCAAGCCAAAAGAACCAGAAATCTGGATAGCGCGAACCCAAGTGCTAATTAAACAAGCAAAGTATACTGAGGCTTTGGTTTCAGCAGATCGTACCTTACGCCTCAACCCCAAATATTCCTTAGCTTTAGCCCAGCGGTGTCAAGCATTATTGAACTTAGGAAAATATGCACAAGCAATTGCAGCTTGCGATCTAGCACTGCGTTCAGATGAAAATTGGGGAAATACTACAGCAGTAGTGGCATGGTATCACAAAGGATTAGCACAAAGTAAATTGAGTCAATTTAACGAAGCGATCGCCTCATTTAATCGTGCCTTAGCGATCGATCGCGAAAATTCTCTAGTTTTAGTTGCTAACTGCCAAGCTTTATCTAATTTAGGCAGATTCGTAGAAGCAATAACAGCTTGCGACTTAGCAATCAAAATTAATCGGAATTGGGGTGATAGTTCTCCAGCGGTTGCGTGGTATGCCAAGGGTTTAGCACAAAAACAAAACTCACAAATAGAAGAAGCGATCGCGTCATTTAATCAGGCGATCGCGATTAATCCCAAAGATGCTGATATCTGGATTGAACACGGTAAATCTTTAACATTATTAGGGAAACCAGAACAAGCAAGTGTTTCTTATGAATTTGCTGTGAAACTGAATCCTAATTATGCTTTAGCTTTAGCAAGTCAAAGTGTAGCCTTCAACAAATTAGGCAAATACAAAGAAGCACAAACAGCTAGCGAACAAGCATTACAAGGAGATAATCGCTGGGGTGATGCGAGTCCCGCACTCGCTTGGGAACAGCGGGGAATTGCCTTAGCAGGATTGGGAAATTATGAAGAAGGATTAGCATCTATAGACAGAGCGATCGCTTTGAATCCCAAATATGCCGAAGCCTGGAATAATCGTGCTGCTACACAATGGTATTTAGGCAGATATTCCGAAGCAATTGTTAGTAGCGATCGCGCCACAAAAATTAATCCTAAATATGCTCAAGCTTGGTTTAATAAAGGTAGAATTCTCAGAACCTTAGGAAAATATCCTGAAGCGTTAGCAGCTTACAATAAAGCGTTAGAAAATACTACTAAATTGACTGAAAATTTACTTTTAGCAAATATTTGGGCTAATCGGAGTGTAGTCTTGTGGCATTTAGCCAGAAATCAAGAAGCTTTATTCTCTGCCGATCGCGCAATTAGTATCAATCCCGAATTATCACAAGGCTGGTATAACCGGGGTATAGTGCTATTAGATTTAGCACGGTATGAAGAAGCAATTATTGCATACAATCGCGCCAATAATCTTACTCCTAATAATGCCAACATATTAGCTGGTAAAGGAGTTGCCTTACTTAAATTGGGCAAATTTCAAGAAGCGATCGCTGCATTTGATGAAACATTAAAACTTGACCCCAAAAACTCTTTAGCACAAGCCAATCAAAGCATTGCCCAGAAACGTTTGCAAGAACAGTTAGAGCAACAAAAACCCAAGTTACCAGCAGTACCAAGTAAAGACATATAATTCATAAATTTTGTGTATCTATAAATACTCAATTAGTTCACAATAATGTGCAACTTTAGTTAGAGGTTTAGTACATTGATTACATGTTGTATATGAACTATAGCAGTTCTCAATTGGTTTCAATACAAACATTAGTCTTAGGAATGCAAAGCTTTGCATCCCTACAATGTAACGAACACAATCGAGAATAGCTATGTGTGTAAGGAGTGAATAATGAGGAGTGAGAACAAAAATATTCTTCACTCCTCATATTAAATTGCTGAGTGAAGTGAGGAGTAGAGACGCGATTAATCGCGTCTGTACAGGAGTTATTTATTCTCTTTGTCTCTCTTGTCTCCCTCATTCCCTACCAGTTTTCTACTCGCACTATTGGTCTATGTCACTAGGTTTGCAATCTTTGTAGTGAGGACTTTAGTCCTCTAATATTCAAGCACTAAAGTAATTACTACAAACCTATCAAAAATTTTGCCACAAACTACTAGTTACCGTTAATAACTTTATGTAAACTTCTTAACAAATCATTTGACGTGTATGGCTTTAACATAAAAGATTTGATGTGATTACCAACTACTTTAATCATGTCATTATTTGAAGATAAACCGCTAACACCAATAATCTTGACTTCTCGATTTATTTTTTTCAACACCTGAATAGTAGTTAGACCATCCATAGATGGCATCATCATATCAATTAACACAACACTAATTTCTTGTTGATTTTTTGTATATAAAGCAATAGCCTCAATCCCATCACTAGCAACCAAAACTTTGTAAGCATTTTTTTCTAATGAGGTTTTAGTAATCTCACGAATTGCATATTCATCATCAACAACAAGAATCAATTCCCCATGCCCTACAGGTAATTCTTCATAGTCTCTAAGTGTATCTTCTATATTTTCTACTGCCATTACCTGTGTAATAGGTAGACATATTTGAAACTCTGTTCCTTTTCCTAGTTCGGTTACTACATTCACAAAACCTTCGTGACTTTTAATGATGCCCATTACAGTTGAAAGACCAAGCCCTGTACCTTTACCGACTTCTTTAGTTGTAAAAAAAGGCTCAAAAATTCTATCTACTATTTCCTTAGAAATTCCTGTGCCTGTATCGGAAACCGAAATCATCACATAGGAACCAACTTTACTATCAATATTCATGCGGGTATATTGGCTATCTACCCAAAAATTTCTTGCCGAAATTTGCAGGATACCGCCATCAGGCATGGCATCACGAGCATTAATACAAAGATTCATTAACACTTGGTGTAACTGAGTAGCATCACCAGATATATTCCAAAGATTTTGCTTGGGAATATTGACGTAGATTTCAATATTTTTGGAAAATGTTTGTTTGATAATTTTTTCAATTTCTAAAATTAAATCTTTCACCCGCAAGGTTGTAAAATGGTCTTGAACTTTTCGTGAAAACCAAAGCACTTGTTTAACCAACTCTGCTGCTCGTTTGATGTTGGTTTCCATAATCGACAGCCATTTTTGGCTTTGATTGTCGGTGATTTTTTTTTCAAGAAGTTGAACCGACATCATCATTGGTGTTAGTGCATTATTGAGGTCGTGGGCAATACCACTGGCTAGGGTACCAAGACTTTCCATACGCTGAACGCGAAGAAACTGCGCTTCGAGTTGTTTTTTTTCTGTAATATCGGAGTTGACAATTAAGATAGATTTCGGTTTTGCTCGATCGTCGTATACCAATGTCCAGCGACTAGCAACAATCATCTCCTGACCTTGTTTCGTAACTTGATTTAACTCACCTTGCCAAGAACCAAATTCAGCCACAGTTTCTTGGATATTTTTCAGTTTAACTAAGGTGTCTTTTGGATACAAAAGTTGATTGGCATTCTTCCCTAGTGCTTCTTCTGCCATCCATCCGTATAGACATTCAGCGCCTTTGTTCCAAAATCGAATTTGGTTATCTAAATCTCGGACAATAATCGCATCTTTTGTGATATCGAGCAAGGCAGCTTGTTCGCGGATTTTCTGTTCTGCTTGCTTACGTTCAAAGATTTCTATCTCTAAACGCTCATTTTGTTCTGTAAGTTTTTTAGTCAGATTTCGCAAGCGTAGATGGATGTTAACACGAGCTAAAACTTCTTCATGTTCTAATGGTTTAGTAATGTAATCTACAGCGCCAAGATTCAACCCTTTAACTTTATCTACCTTGTCAGTAAGGGCAGTCAAGAAAATTATGGGAATGTCTTGAGTAGATCGATCGCTTTTCAACCGATTACAGGTTTCAAAACCATCAATTCCCGGCATTAATATATCCAACAAAATCAAGTCTGGTGTTGCATATTGTGCCATTTCGATAGCACTCTCTCCATCTTCAGCTACCAGCACTTTGAAGTTAGCATTTCCTAAAACATTGAACAATACCTCTAAATTAATTGGAGTATCATCTACAATTAAAATTATACCTTCTTCAGGTTTATTAAAAATCATTATTGCCTCTTGAATTTTTAAAAAATTGTCGTATTTATTTGACTCTAAAATCTTTGGCAAGTTGACGCAGATAAGTAGTAAATGGTATATTTTGCCGATTCAGTACCTCAAAGGTGATAGTTTGCTCAACCCTAGTGAATCATTATCGGAAAGCGAGAGGACAGGAGGATGCTCACCGCTGTTCGCAAACTTTGGGGCCAACTGGCAACAGGGCTTATCGTGGTGCATAAGCAAGCGATCGCATTAACGCCCTATCTCCTTGCCAGCAGCTAGGTAGTCATCTAGTTTAGCCGTCCTCACTTTTTCACTCACAAGTCCGGCTCCTATTTGATTGGGTAAATAACATCTTCTGCCAAATTTATGAGAACTGCACGAATGAAGTAGATGAAAGTAAAAATTATTAATTAAAAGTAAACTAACTCCAAACAATATTTACAGCTGAAAGCTACGGCTTGTTGAAAAACTAGTTCAATGTGCTAGAAACAACTATCTAGTTTATAAAGATTCTGGGGTATGGTGTATAGGAAATATTCCTTTTCTCATGCATAATAATGAAATTTTTTCATAGGGCGATCGCGAGCAGTTTATTATTGTATCTTTGCACCAGGGATGAAGACACTAAAGCACGCAAAAAATCAAGTTTGCACTGTCAAATCCTCTGGACATACACCAATTCTCTAAAATCTGGCAATAGATTCAAATCTGGAACCCCAGATTACATCTGAGTGTCTTGAACATGGGTGTAGGGGTGTGAAGGTATAGGGGTGTAAGGGAAAGACGTTTTTATGCCAAGGAAGACAAGGAGTCAAGAAGAGGATGGTGGCATAGGGAGTAGAGGAGATAAGCGAAAAAGAATATCTCAATATAGTTTTTCTCCTCTGCTCCTCTGCTCCTCCGCCTCTCTACCTTCCTGGCTTGCCAATTGCCGTAGCAATAATTTAGTGAATTAATACAAGTACTGGTAAATGGGAATTCTAACTTAGGGCCACTATACTAACAGCCACCCAAGTAATCCAAAATCTCAAATTGGTTTGTATGCTGGAATTGGCATTGTTAACACATGTGCTCGTTAGTGCTAGTAGTTTGCCTGCAACATCCAGCAAGTAAAAAGTGAAACCAACCACATGACTAAAACTTCCAATCGAGAACATCATCTCAATTCCGCCACCCGTAAGCGTTTTTGGTTTCTGGTGTTGACTCGCGGTGGCATTGCCTTTGGCGGAATTTTTCTGGTTGGACTAACAGTCGTTAGTTGGCGGTTGTGGACATTTGTACAAAAAGAATTAACGCCGTTAGCAGAAAAAAGTCTCACGACTACACTCAACCGTCCGGTAAACTTGGGAAAAGTCACAGGATTTTCGCTAACGGGAGTCAAGTTTGAGGCTTCAGCTATACCAGCGACACCTACAGATCCAGATCGAGTTGCAGTTGATGCTGTGGAGGTGGGTTTTAACCCATTGCAATTAATCTTTAACCGTCAGTTAAAGCTAGATGTAACTCTAGTCAATCCCGACGTTTACATTGAACAGGATAAACAAGATCGCTGGATTACCGCGAGCATAGCCCCCCCTGGTGAAGAAGGGCTAATTAAAACCGATTTGGATAAACTGCATTTCCGTAATGGCAAGCTGACACTACTAGGGCAGAAGAGAGTATTAGAAGTAGGGGAGCAGAGGAGTAGGGGAGCAGGGGAGCAGAGGAGCAGAGGAGCAGGGGGAGCAAAATCTCCCTCATCCTTTTCATCGCCTGTAGCATTTTCCCAACTTAGCGGCACTGCCCAAATTCTGGAAAATAACCAGAAGATCAGATTTGATGTGGAGGGACAAGCAGACAGTGGTGGCAGTGTTTCTGTTCAGGGAGAGACACTTGCCAAAGTAATAGCTGGCACGTTCCAGGTACGAGGACAGGGCTTGCTAGCTGCTGATGTTACCCGCCTTGTCAAGTTACCTTTGGAGTTACAGGCAGGTCGAGTTAATGGCGACTTACAGATTCAACAGGGAGTGGAACAGAAACCCTTGTTATTTGGTAGCGCTGACTTGCAAGGAGTAACGATTCAGGTTCCTCGCTTACAACAAACGTTAAATAAGACTCAAGGAAATCTCCGCTTTCAAGGAACGGAAATCCAGCTAGACGGTCTGAGTACCAACTACGGCAAAATTCCCGTCATTGCAACGGGAATCATCGATACTGAAGCTGGCTTTAAGTTAGCAGGGCGTGTAAAAGCTGTGAGTGTTGCAGATGCTAAGCAAACTCTGAACCTACAACTGCCTGTACCTGTAAGCGGTCAACTACAAGCTGATGTGCGGCTAGTTGGTTCGGCTATCAGCCCGATTCTCTCAGGTACAGTTGCCACTACCAAACCTGCCCGAATTGACAAAGTTGATTTTAATAGCGTCAGTGGTGATTTTGAGTTTGCTACTAGCAATTCCTTAGTTACTTTGAGAGATATCCAGGGTGTAGCAAAAGTTGGCGGACAAATTATAGGCGGTGGCACAATCAAGATGGGGGAAACTCCGCGACTGAATTTGAATTTCGCAGCTAAGAATGTTCCTGGTAATGCGATCGCTAAACTCTACGATACAACACCTAGCTTTCAAATCGGCACTGTCTCCGCTACAGCCCAAGTCACAGGCAATGCTGATGATGTCAAGACTGTGGTGCAGTGGCAAGCTCCCAGAGCAACTTATCCCGGCACTGGCGAGGTAGTTGTCAACTCAAATCGCACCGTTTCTTTCCGCAATGTGGCTCTCAACTTTGGTGGTGGCGTAGTGCGAGCATCTGGCAGCTATGCTAATGAGCGCTGGCAAGCTGTTGCCCAAGCCTCTGGCATCGAGTTAGAACCTTTTTTTGATAAAAGTCAACTGCAAAATGTCTCTTTAGCGGGAGCAAATTTCAACGGTCGTCTAATCCTCTCAGGCACTACAACTCCATTTCAAGTTGCTAGCATTCGGACTGAGAATGCAGGGGTGCAAATTGCTGGCGGCACAGTTGCAGTTTCTCAGGTCAAATTGCAAGACCAAAGCTTTTCCGCTCAATTAGTAGCTAATGGTGTGCGGTTGGGGCGGATATTCAAACAGTCTCCTCCAGCTTTAGGCGGACCATTGGCGGGTACGTTCCAAATCGCAGGCAACAGAGAGAATTTCAGCCTCAAGACTCTCCGCGGTACTGGTGAGGGACGGCTTCAGGTAGCTGGTGGCATTGTCACAGCCAAAAATATCCAACTGGCTGATGGTGTATATCAAGCGCAAGTATTGGCAAATAATCTGGCTGTGCGAGAATTGGCAACAACTCCGCCGCAATTTCGGGGCAGGTTAACTGGTCAATTTCAGGTGGCAGGGTCAGTTGAATCCTTCCAACCCCAAGGAATTCAAGCTAGCGGTCAGGCACGGGTAAATGTTGCAGGCGGAACAATTACAGCTTCTAACATCCAACTAACTAACGGTCGCTATCAGGCGCAAGTCCAGGCTAATAACGTACCTTTGCAACAGTTGGCAGCAGTACCTCCACAGTTTCAAGGAGGCTTGAACGGTCAATTGAACGTCGCTGGTTCGGTTGAATCATTCCAACCACAGTCAATTCAAGCTAGTGGTCAAGCACGGGTGAATCTTGCAGGTGGCGCGATTACAGCTTCTAACATCCAACTAGCTAATGGTCGCTATCAAGCAGTGGTTAATGCTGCGGGTGTGGAATTAAATCGGTTGAATCAGCAGTTGAAAGGTCAATTTGGTGGGAAGTTGCAAGTGGCTGGCACTCTCGGAACTAACGTACTAGCTGATTTGCGGGCTGCTGGTCAGGTGCAGTTATCTCAAGGTTTGGCTGGAATTGAGCGACCTCTGACTGCCGCAGTTGCTTGGAATGGCGAGAAACTGACAATTGACCGAGCAACTGCCCCAGGTTTAAGTGTGAGCGGTGACATATTAGCCAATGCTAAGGGAGCAGGCATACCGGAAATTACTCAGTTAAATCTCAACGTCCAAGCGCAGAATTACAATCTGCAACAGCTACCCATCAATCTGCCTAATCAAGTTGCTGTAGTGGGGAAAGTAGATTTCAACGGTCGAGTTACTGGGAAATTGCCCTTACCAAATGTCACAGGGCAAATAAATTTACGAGATTTGGTTGTACAAGGCTTGGCTTTTGAGCCGTTATTACGGGGAAATATTGTCTCAGCACAGGGACAGGGTTTGAATTTAGACTTGGCTGGTACTAGCGATCGCTTGGCTTTTAACTTAGATGGTAATAATCGTCCGAAATCCTTCCTAGTTAAGTGGAAAGAGGCAGTAGCCATCGGTAATGCTCGAGGAGATGATTTAGCGCTCAACCTTGCCAACTTCCCATTGCAAGTATTGAATTTGACTCCGCCGCCAAATCTGCGTTTGGGTGGCGGTCAAGTGGCTGGCTCCTTAAGTGGGGATTTGCAAGTTAATCAGCAGACATTGGCAACTAGTGGGAATTTAGCGATCGCCAGGCCAAAAATTGGCCGCATTCAAGGCGATCGTTTAGCTGCTCAATTCAGCTACGGGAATAATCAAGCCACAGTTACTAGTAGCGAATTTGTCAAAGGTAATAGTCGCTACGCCTTTGCTGGTAGTTTTGGACAAACTTCTAAAGGGCCGCAACTACAAGGGAAACTTAACGTCCAGCAAGGAAATATCCAAGATATTCTGACGGTAGCGCAGATATATGAATTACAAGATTTTCAACGCGGTTCAGCAGAGCCAAGCTACGGCAGGGCAGCAGATCTCACCACTTACCCTGTAGGATTGCAGGATCAGCCTTTACTAACTCAGATTAAGCGCTTTTATGAAATAGAGGCACTGCTGGCAACACAGGAACAACAGCGCGATTCTACGGCAATCCCAGATTTAGCAGACCTGCAAGGAACTTTCAGCGGAGAAGTTGCTGTAGATACTGCTGCCGCTGACGGACTTGCAGTGCAATTTGATTTAAATGGTCAAAACTTTGTTTGGGGTAGAGAGAACGAACCAAGTCGTTATTATAAAGCTAACAAAATAATTGCCGAAGGCAGTTTTGAAAAAGGCGTTTTGAAGTTCCGACCTTTCCGGATTGAGTCTGAAAATAGCCTGCTAGCCTTCAGCGGTAACGTTGGCGGTAACGAGCAATCTGGGCAATTGCGGGTGAATAATTTCCCCATACAACTATTAAATAATTTTGTTGACTTGCCAGTTGACATCACAGGAAATCTCAACGGTTCGGCAGCTTTAGCAGGTAGTATTGCCAATCCTCAAGCGAGAGGCGAATTGGAAATCACAGCAGGAACGCTGAATCAAAAGGCAATAGAATCAGCTACGGCAAGTTTCAGTTATACCAATGGACGCTTGAACTTTGGCAGTAACGTCTCAGTTGCTGGGCCAGAACCTGTTAACATTAGTGGCAGTATTCCCTACCAATTGCCCTTTGCTTCTGTAGCACCAGATAACAATCAAATTAGTCTGGATGTCAAAGTGAGAAATGAGGGATTAGCACTGATAAATCTGTTGACTCAACAAGTGGCATTTGAGAAGGGTGAAGGAGAAGTAGACCTCAAGGTAAGGGGAACCAGACAGCGGCCAGAGTTAGAGGGAATTGCCACTGTTAATGATGCCACTTTTTCAGCACCAGCTTTGCCAGGAAAGGTGAGACGTGTCACAGGCAAGGTGAATTTTAATTTTGACCGCATATTAGTAGAAAATCTTCAAGGTAGATTTAGCCGAGGTCAAGTGGAAGCTGCGGGAGCAATTCCCATCTTCAATAACAGCGCCGCAAATATCGAAAATCCTCTGACGGTGAAAGCCGACGAACTCACCTTGAATCTCAAAGGACTTTATCAAGGAGGAGCTAGCGGTAATTTGCTGATTACTGGTTCTGCCCTTAACCCTTTAGTTGGCGGTAAGGTGAATTTATTTAATGGTAAGGTGTTGTTGGCAGAATCTACCGAATCCGATCGACCTGCTAATAGCAACAATGTCAACGTATCACCTACAAAAGCTAATAAGCAGAGCAAAACTGATACCGGGGATGCGATCGCTAAGTTTAATAATCTAGAAATAGAACTAGGCAAAAACGTAGAAGTTATCCGTCCGCCGATTCTCAGCTTCCAAGCAGCTGGCAACCTCATAGTTAATGGCTCATTCGCCGATCCCATACCAGATGGCACTATCAAGCTCAAGCAAGGTGGAGTTAATTTGTTTACTACCCAGTTTAAGCTTGTCCGTGGCTATGAAAATACAGCAACTTTTAAAGCTAACCAACCTCGTGACCCCATCTTAGATGTGAAGCTGTTCGCTAAAGTATTGGACGTGATTCAGAATAGTGACTTCAGCCGGACAAATACCGCCGGCTTAGGAGCTTTAGAAAGCGTTCGAGTCGAAGCCACTGTCACAGGTGCCGCCAGCAAACTGGACGAAAATCTGGAACTAACAAGCAGTCCGTCACGCAGTGAAACAGAAATTGTCGCTTTGTTGGGAGGTGGGTTTGTAGATACTGAGGGACGTGGCGACAGTACTTTAGGTTTGATTAACATTGCAGGCTCAGCTGTATTCAATAATTTTCAATCAGCTTTTAACCAAATTGGTAATGCTTTTGGCTTAAGTGAATTTCGGATATTTCCTACCATCATCTCTGATAATCCCGAAGCCGGAAGAAGCAGTTCAACTTTGGAATTAGCAGCTGAGGCTGGGATTGACATTTCTACCAGATTTTCTATTTCTAGTATCAAAATTTTAACAGCGAGTGACCCTTTCCAATGGGGTATTAATTACCGAATAAACGATGAATTTCGCGTGCGCGCTTCCACAAATTTAGACGACGATAGTCGTGCAGTAGTGGAGTTTCAAAGACGGTTTTGACCTATGGAAAGTCTAAACGCCAATTATTATGACAGTGCATAGCATACTACTTCAATGTTATGACCATCTGGATCTAAAACAAGCGCTCCATAGTAGTTGGGATAATAATGATGAGGTCGCAAACTTGGTGCGCCATTATCTGTGCCACCCATTGCGATCGCTGCTGCGTAAAAAGCGTTGACTTTCTCGCAAGATTCGGCCGTGAAGGCAACATGAATTCGTGGAGTGTTAACCTGTCCATCAATAATCCAAAAGTCAGCTTTTCCATCTGTGCCAAAACCAGCCGCATATTTAAAAACAGTTTCGGTAGCATCATACTCTTGGCGTAACTCATATCCAAGGGGAGCTAATGCAACTGCATAAAAATTCTTGCTTTGTTTAAAGTTACTAACGTTAATCCCAATATGGTCGAGCATAAATGTCCTCTTTGGGTAATGCCTAGAACAATTTTTATCTCGTATTGAACAAATATCTATGTAAAAGCCCGCAAGATGGCTAGCAAGTCAGGACAATTAGAGGTAGTATTAATTAATATCTCTGAAGCCTTGTCAATACATCCCTCTGAAGATTAATGAATTTTTTTCTTAGCTTCTTTAGAAAGAGATAAGTAGAAAGGTGCAAATAAACATAACAATGATAAATATTTACGCCCACCTACTTAATATCACTCTCTTACTAATATCAGACGGTAATATTATCTTCACCTTGTTGATTAATAACTAATCGCAAAATAGAAAGTCCTAAAATTATTAAAAATAATACTAAGCCAATTGTACAAGCGTAGCTAATTTCCAAATTACTAAACGCTTGTTCATATAAATAATAAACAATTGTTTTTGAGCTATTAAGTGGCCCACCTTGAGTCATAATATACACTTCTTCAAACACCTTAGTAGCAGAAATAGCTGAAATCACCGCTACTAGTGCTAAATAAGGCTTCATTAAGGGTACGGTAATATCCCAGTGCTTGCGAATACCATCTGAACCATCAATTGCCGCAGCTTCATACACATCGCCAGGTATTGATTGCAAACCTGCTAAATAAATCACCATATAGTAACCTAGTCCTTTCCATACAGTGACAGCCATGACACTGGCAAGAGAAATTGGTACAATGCCAAAAAGCTTAGCAGGGCTTGTTAACCAGGGAATGCCTTCTGGGAAAATACCTAAAGTTTTTAGGAACTGGTTGAGTAAGCCGTTATCTGCATACAACCATTTCCAGGCTATCCCCGCAACTACCATGGAAATCACCACTGGCGTATAGTATGCAGATCTAAACCAATTCATTCCTCGGAGTTTTTGATTTACCAAAATTGCCAGCCCTAAAGGAGCCATAACTAAAATCGGGACTACACCTACAAGATATAGAAAAGTGTTTTCCAAAGTTTTCCAAAAAACTGCATCTTTCCATAAGCGCAGAAAGTTAACAGTACCTATCCATTGGGGTGGCTGGGTAATATTTTCGTAGCTGGTAAAACTGAGATAAAACGCTTGTAGTGCAGGCCAAAAGACGGTTAACCCCAAGAGAACCAAGGCAGGTAGCAAAAATAAATAAGGAGTCAGTCGCTGTTTGATAAGCATCCAATCTTTAGGGGTTAATTGATTCATAGGAACCTTTGTGGAATTGAATTGGCAGCTTGATTCCCCGGCCGCGATGGATACAAGCTGGAAAAACTAATTAATACTACACGAACACGTGCAGGTAATGTGCGTAGGCGTAGCCCGCCGCAGGCATCGCTCACCAACACCAGCAGAATGGCACAGCTATCATCCTATGTTCTCGCTGGATTGCTGCTGTGTATTCTCCTTAGGGTAGATTTTTTTCATCCATCATTTTTATCTATCGTTTTAAAAACAAAGAATATTTGCTCCTATCGGAGAGACAGCGTACATTAAAAGACATCAGGAGAAACACAGACACAAACAAAGCCCAGAGGTGCAAGATGAATACATTAAAAAGAGTATCGTCCAATAAAGTTGATACAAAAGTAGTTCAAAACCCCCAGATTGTAGAGATGGAGCCACAAAACACTACTGAAGAATTAAGTCGCGGGCAACGCCTTGCCGATAAACTAGCATCTCATGTGGGTTCTTGGAAATTTCTCATTTGCCAAAGCACTGTTTTGGCAGGATGGGTTGGTATGAATTTGATGCCTGGGGTTCCTCATTGGGATGAGTCACCATTCATCATGTTGAACTTAGTCTTTTCATTTGCTTCAGCCTACACAGCTCCCATCGTCTTGATGAGTCAGAACCGCCAGTCTGATACTGACCGCAGAAACGCCGAAATTGACCACCAAGTGAATCTGAGAGCAGGACAAAATATTGAATTGGTTTATGAAAAATTAGATAGCTTGCACGCTCAACAGATAAACGAACTGACTCAAATTGTCAAAGAACAGCAGCGAATTCTCAATGAGCTAAGAGTAACTTTAGTGCCTACTTCTAAAGAAACTAAAGAGATTAAAGTGAGTCTATTACCAGGACTCCACGTCCAAACTAACACTAAATTCCCCAAGGAAACTTCTGCTAACAAACCTTTTAGTGTTGACCAACCACTTGGAGACAATAACAAAGTTGTTGAGAAGCTGATTCGTTGAAAACAGTGAACCACAAATGCTTTTTTTCTTCGCTCCAATAGCAAGAGAGTCTGAATGTTACTTTACTCGATGCATTTCAAGGTTAAACTCTAGACTCTCTCATGCTGAATCAGAATAATGCTTTCAGAATTTTAATAAAAAAGAATATTTGCTTTTATTAAGCAGGTTTATAGAGTGTAATTATACTTTTTGCACTTAATCCCAAGCGGGCAAAGTCTACCAATTGAATTGGAGATGCTAAACTTCCACGCTTAATTAAGTAGCAGTTTCCCAAATATTTGCAGCCATTAACCGACGCTAGCCCAGACTATACCAAGATGAAGATTGAGGAGAGATAGACAATGAACGAACTCATCACCGCAATTCCTACCGGAATCACAGCTTTTACAGCCACTAATTTGGATGATTTGGTCATCCTGACGCTGTTATTCTCTCAGGTGAATGCAACTTTCCGTCGTCGTCACATTGTGATTGGTCAGTACTTGGGCTTCAGCACTCTGGTCGTTTCCAGCTTAGTTGGTTTTTTGGGAGGCTTAGTATTACCATCCCATTGGATTGGTCTTCTGGGTTTAGTACCTATCACTATTGGGCTAAATCGCCTGCTGAATCCAGAAGGCGATTCATCGTCCGAGACACAGCCAGAAACTGAGTTGTCTAATTCCTCTGCCTGGGCAAGTTTTCTCTCTCCCCAAGCTTATAGCGTGGCGGCTATTACTATCGCCAACGGCAGTGATAATGTGAGTATCTATATGCCATTATTTGCTAACACTGCTCTTCCTAGTTTGCTAGCGATCGTTGGAATCTTCCTATTACTAGTTGGTGTTTGGTGTTACGTGACATACAAATTGACTTGCCAGCCTGCGATCGCCAATCTACTCACCCGCTACGGCAACGGTTTTGTGCCCTTTGTGTTGATTGGTTTAGGTATTTTTATTATCCTAGACAGTGCCTCACTAACCCCAATTGCCTTAGCAGCTAGCTGCCTCTGTTTAATGGGACTCGTCAAGTTGTATGGAATAAATGGGCAAACAGCAACATCCTCAAACGTTGACTTTCCAGGGTAGTCGTTAAACAATCTGTGTGAGACTTTTGACTGAGAAATTTATCAAAATTCATAAAAGTCAACTGTCTCATCTAGAAAGATTTCCAAATTAAAAATATTGTGTAGTTTTCACAAGGAGAACAATCATGAAACTATTCAAATCTGCTCTAGTTGCTTTAATCTTGCTGTTGAATTTAGTAGTTGCTCAACCTTCTTGGGCAGATAGACCAAACCTAACTGCTACTACTGACTATACAGAAGTCTCGCAAGCGATTGATAATTTATTGCAGATCAAAAATACACCCGATCAAACTGAATATACACCTGAAGACATTGAGCGACAGTTGGGCGAATTGAAACTACAAAAATACATCTTAGAAACAGCAAGAAACTGGGCACAGTGCCGTAATGAAACTGGGAAAACCCTAGCTGTTTATGCTCACAAACCTAAAAAAGTACTCCAAGGCAATAACCTCTACTTCTTAGGAAATGGTGAGATTACAGAAGATGAATGGGACTGTGATGGTATTTATCTGCCGACTGGTACTAAAGTAGCTGGCATAGCTGGCGTGGAAGAACTAGCAGAACCTTTAGCCATCAAAGTTGTGGATGGAACCCAGTTAATAGCTAAAACAAATCCAGAAACAGGTGCTATTGAATTCAATATTCCTCCTGCTAAAACAATCAAAGTAGGTGATGTCAGCTTGTCGATTCCTAACTTATCGCAAGCCGAAATTGATGCAGCATCTCCTAATGCACCAATTGAAGATTAATATCAATTCCAATTGAAAATTCAAAACCCTCCCCGCTTGTGGGGAGGGTTATTTTTTAAATAGTTCTTATTCAATTTTATGCAGAGACAAGGGAAGCACAAAGAGTTTTTAAATTCTATTATAGCTAAGAGTATTTTCCCTTATGCTTTATACTTACTACACAGCATAAATAGCACAAACCTGTAAGCCGACAGGAGTATGAATAATCACCGATTCTACGCCAAAAACTTGGGCGATCGCCTGTGGTGTCAACACTTCTTCAGGTGTGCCAACTTCCCAAAGCTGACCCTGTTTTAATAAGGCAATACGCGAACTGTAACGCGCTGCTAAATTTAGTTCATGTAATACTGTGACAATAGTTAATTCCTGTTGTTGATTTAGCTCTTTTAGTAGTTCCAAGAGTTGCAGTTGATAGTTGATATCTAAAAAAGTAGTAGGTTCGTCTAATAGTAAAACTTTTGGTTCTTGCGCCAATGCTAAAGCTAAAAAAGCGCGTTGTCTTTCACCACCAGAGAGTTGTTCGACCAAGCGATCGCTCAATTTTTCTAGTTGCGTCTTTTTAATTGCAGCTTCAACTTTTTGCCAATCTTCTACTGTTAATTCCCATTGCCACCAAGGTTGATGCGGTGTGCGTCCTAGACTTACTAATTGTCGTACCGTTAAGCCAACAGGAATTGTTTGTTGTTGCGGTAACAGCGCTAGTTTCTGTGCCACTAAATTTGGGGGTTGAGAGTGAATAGCTTTGCCATCAAGCAGCACAGTTCCCCGCTGCGGAGAGAGAATACGACTGAGCAACTTGAGTAATGTAGACTTACCAGAACCATTAGCACCAACTAAACTCAACCATTCTCCTGTTTGCAGAGTCAGGTTAATATCTTGAACAATTGGTACGGTTGTGTAACCGCCAGTAAGATTTTGCAATTCAAGTGGCATTTTTAACAATTAAAAAACTACTCCCAACTCCTGTACAGACGCGATTAATCGCGTCTCTACTCCTAACGATTAATTGCGTCTCTACTCCTAACTCCTGCCTCCCACTTACAATTTACCCAATCCAGCAGAACGACGATAAAGCAACCAGATGAACAAAGGTGAACCCAGCAAGGCGGTGACAGAACCTACTGGTAGTTCTACTGCTCCCAATCTAGAAAGTAAATCTGCAAAGGTCAGCAACCAAGCACCTGCAAGTGCTGACAGCGGCAAAACAAAGCGGTGATCTGTACCAACAATTAGGCGGACACCGTGAGGAACAACAAGACCGACAAATCCAATTAAGCCACTGATGCTAACTGCACCTGCGGCTAATAAAGTTGCAACACCGCCAATTAAAAGACGCGATCGCGTTAACGAAACCCCCAAACTTACAGCTAAATCATCTCCCAAAGCCAACACATTCACCGACCGCGCCAGCGACCATCCCCCCAGTAATGCAACGATGATATAAGGGCCAGCAGTGGAAACTTCTTTCCAACCCCGTCCGTTCAGGCTACCAACCAGCCAACTGAGGGCAATTTGAATTTGACCGTCTTCTGCTAGTAAAAGCAGCGTACTCTGGACTGCGCCTAATAAAGAACTGACAGCTACTCCGCCTAAAATCAACCGTTCAATAGAGACTCCCGAACCCGCACGACCGAGCAAAATGACAATGGCTGAAGTCAAAATTGCTCCTATCCACGCTGCTAAAGGTATTGCTATTGGAAATATTTGCAAAACTATCATCAGGATGACAATAAGTCCTGCACCTGCTGAAATACCCAAAATGAAAGGGTCAGCGAGACTATTACGTAACATTCCTTGCAGCAGTGCGCCTGACATACCCAAGGCTGCACCAACGATAAGAGCAGCGCTAATCCGTGGTAGACGCAAATCCCAGAGAATTGTCTGTTTGATGGGATCGCCTTTGTGGATAAGTGCTTGCCATAATTCAGCAACACTTAAAGGTACTGCTCCTTGAGAGAGGGAAAGAGCTAAAGTGACTACTAGTGCTGTACCAAAGAGTAAAATGGCCCAGAAAATGCGGTGTTTGGTAAAAATTGTCTGCAATTGCCTAGTCACATCACGGTAGATTGAAAAGTACAGTTGGGTAGCAGCAGAGGTGTGCGATCGCTGCAATGCCACCTTCAATACTAATACTTTTCCCTCAGGCTCGATCCTCTCTAATACGATACACCAAGAATTGCTCTTTCACGACCAATTTTCCATGTGTCAATTTTAACGTTTGTAGCTAAAAAAACGAGGATAATACCCAAAGCAGATAGTGAAATATATATAATTATTTTTCTATCATGAATAGAATATTTCCTAATATTAAATATTGCTATAAGTAAAAATTATTATAATCATTTTTACTATATAAATAATAAAATATAAATTTACATATAAAAAATAAAAATATTTATTTAATACACAAATATATTTTAATAAGTAAATGTGTCAGTTTCATTGGATACTTTTGAATTCAGATACATATTTAATGGCAAGTGTGAGAGGATACGTGAAAGCAAATCTACTACTAACTTCTGTTAATGGGGTAAGTTTACTATGTTTACTTGCAGGATTGTCTCCTGTTCAGGCAATACCTGCTGGTAACGAAGCCCAATATAATACCGAAACTTTAAAACTAGCGGAAAAAATCTCTGATGTTAAAACTAAAGATAGTTACAAAGCAAGCAATGATGATTACAAATTTTTCTCGACCAACGAAAAATTGATTGCATCAATAGATGTCAGGACAAAACAAGATTCACTTATTGTAAATGAAAAGCAGCAAAGTACTGAATTAGTACTAAATATTTCTGATGATTCCTCGCCTCAAAATACTTCAGGGTCTTCACGCTTGTCTTCGGGGGCAAACACCATTGCACAAGTCACATCTGTATCGCAACTTTCGGATGTGCAGCCCACAGACTGGGCTTTCCAAGCTTTACAGTCTTTAGTTGAGCGGTACGGTTGTATTGCTGGCTATCCAAACAGCACTTATCGTGGCAACCGTGCTATGACTCGCTATGAATTTGCTGCTGGTTTGAATGCTTGTTTAGATCGAGTCAACGAGTTAATTGCCACAGCAACTGCTGAATTGGTAACTAAGCAAGATTTAGCAACTTTGCAAAAACTGCAAGAAGAATTTGCCGCTGAATTAGCGACGCTGCGGGGTCGAGTAGATGCTTTAGAAGCTCGCACGGCTGAATTGGAAGCGAATCAGTTTTCTACAACTACCAAACTCAATGGAGAAGTAATCATCTCAGCCATTGGTGCCACAGGAGGCGCGTCGGGTAGGGACGATCCCAATATCATCTTGACAAACCGAGTCCGGTTAAATCTCAACACCAGCTTTACAGGCAAAGATTTACTCATCACTGGATTGCAAGCTTATAATTTCTTGGGTGGTGTGGATGGAAGTGGTAGCCTGCAAGAGAGTTTAGGATTAGCATCACCAATACTCAGTGCTAGTAGCGCTCGTACTAGCTTTGAACCCCAATTTCCTGGGGTCGATCCCAAAACTTTGTCAGGTATAAGTGCAAACTCTCTTCAGCTTTACAAACTGCTTTATATCTTTCCTGTCGCTGATAAATTAACATTGTTTGCTGGGACTGCTGCTGAAGTATCGGATGCTTTTCCTACCATCACACCTTTTTATGGTGAAGGACAAGAAGCGATTTCTCGCTTTGCAAGTTTGAATCCTGTAGTACGCGTCTCTGGAGGTACTTCGGGTTCTGGACTAGCATCCGCTGCTGGCTTTATTTTCCAAATTTCCAAGCAACTAGATTTGAGAGCTTTATACGGCAGTGTTAATGCCAACATTCCCCAACGAGCTGCTGACATCCAGCCAGGAGTTTCTGGCACACCCTTGGGATCTGGCGTTTTTGGGGGTAGTAGTGTCGTAGCAGCCCAATTGACTTTTAGACCAAGTAGTTCCATAGATATTGGTTTGAACTATGCCAACAGTTATCACGATATAAATATCTTAGGTACAGGATTAACCAGTAGTGACATTGGTTCTTTGGTAGGGCCTGGCCTCGATCTGGGTATACCTGTAAAATTAAACTCTGTTGGTGGGACTGTCACTTGGAGGTTTTCGCCAAAGATTGCCTTCTCTGGTTACGGTGCAGCATTTTTTGTGAATGATTCCTCTGGTGCTGTTGATGCTTCTACTACCTTCACCAGTTGGATGGCAGGTATTCATTTCAACGATTTATTTCATCAGGGAAACAACGCTGGGATCATTTTTGGACAACCGCTATATCGCAGCGATGCCGATGGTCAAGCTCAGCTTGCGCCTGATGGTGCGAATAGAGCTGTTCCTTACCATCTGGAGGCTTACTACCGCTTTCGGGTGAATGACAATCTCAGCATTACCCCTGGTGCATTTGTCTTATTTAATCCTGAAAGTGACAGCAATAACGACACAACAACAGTAGGTGTACTTCGTACTACCTTTACGTTCTAAATCAGAGGAGGTAGGAGCAGAGACGCGATTATACTCTTACGAGAAGCCGCTCTTACGAGCGTCTACGCATCTGTACAGGAGTTATTATTCTCCCCCTGCCTCCTCTGCTCCCCTGCTCCCCCTGCTCTCACTTCCTCCGCTCTTGCAACTTGCGATACACTGCTTTCAAATCAAGTTGATGGTGCGCTAGAGCAACCAGTGTATGGTATAATAAGTCTGCAACTTCGCCTGCGATCGCATCCGCCTCATCATCCTTAAAAGCCATTACCACCTCAGCGGTTTCTTCGCCTATCTTCTTTAAAATCTTGTTGTCACCGCCAGCCAATAACTTACAGGTGTAAGAACTTTCTGTTGGATTGTCGCGGCGATCGCATATTACCTGAAATAATTGCGACAACGTATCTCCTGGTGGGGGGACGATTTTCTCTTCTATTTGATGAAAACAACTGCGTTCGCCAGTGTGGCAAGCAATATCTCCTACTTGCTCTACTCCAATTAATAGTGCATCACTATCACAGTCATAACGAATGCTCTGCACTTTCTGAATATGTCCAGAAGTTGCCCCTTTGTGCCATAATTCTTGACGAGAACGACTCCAAAAAACAGTTTCTCCAGTTTCTAAAGTCTTTTGCAATGACTCCCGGTTCATCCATGCCATCATCAAGACAGTGCCATCCAAATAATCTTGAATAATTGCTGGCACTAAACCCCGTTCATCGTAGCGAATTTTCTCAACAGGGATGGGTTGGTGCAATGAATGCGGGTCAGTGGAAAACATACCAGCTAATTTGCTCTAATGAGAGTGATTCATCATTTCACGATACCATTCTGAATAGGACAGCTGGTATGATTTTTTTTAACAAACTTCTTATCTACTACAGTACTGCAGAAATAAAAATACGCTGCAAAACAGCGTATAAGCCTGGAATAAAAAGTTTTTTAATTTTTAATTCCGCAAAGCGCTACTAGTGGCGCATGTCAGAAATAACAATCAAGTAAAAAGCTGATGTTAAAAGCTTTCTTCCCTTCTGCCTTCTTAAGACTAGCCCCCAACAAAAGCGTTTCTATCCATAGCGGACTGCATTTTGACAGCACTCAACGCGACTTGGTGAGCTTTTGATGCTTCACCATACCAATGGATAGCTGAGTTAAAAGCTGCCCGGTAAAGATCCTGGTATGCCTCAGATAATCTAGTCCGAATCTCTAAAGGCAAATCTTCATTCGACGTATATAACATTTTGTTATTTTTTAGTTCAATTTATTTTATACAATAAAAGTTTTGAGCAGTTTTTGACCCTATCCTAAGATAGAGCTTTAGATAGAGCTTTTTTATTGCCCACTATCAGGAGAGAGCCTTGGTAAATACGACGATTAAAACCACAAAATCACAAGAAATTTTCACCGCTGCCCAAAATCTCATGCCAGGAGGAGTCAGTTCTCCGGTTCGTGCTTTCAAATCCGTAGGCGGACAACCCATTGTTTTCGATCGCGTTAATGGCGCGTACATTTGGGATGTAGATGGCAACAAATACATTGACTATGTGGGCACTTGGGGCCCAGCCATCTGCGGTCATGCCCATCCAGAAGTGATTGCAGCATTGCATGAAGCCTTGGAAAAAGGTACTAGTTTTGGTGCCCCCTCAGTTCTAGAAAATATCCTGGCAGAAATGGTCATCGATGCCGTTCCCAGCATCGAAATGGTAAGATTTGTCAACTCTGGGACTGAAGCTTGTATGGCAGTGTTGCGCCTGATGCGAGCTTTCACCCAACGGGAGAAAGTCATCAAGTTTGAAGGCTGCTACCACGGTCACGCTGACATGTTCCTCGTGAAAGCAGGCTCTGGTGTTGCCACACTCGGTTTACCCGATTCGCCAGGAGTCCCTAAAGCAGCAACAAGCAGTACACTGACTGCACCTTTCAATGACTTAGAAGCTGTCAAAGCTTTGTTTGAGGAGAACCGCGACGAGATTGCTGGTGTGATTCTAGAGCCAGTCGTGGGTAACGCTGGGTTTATCACTCCCGATGCTGGTTTTCTAGAAGGTTTGCGGGAACTTACCCAAGAGCATGGGGCATTATTGGTGTTTGACGAAGTGATGACTGGCTTCCGCATTGCCTACGGTGGCGCTCAAGAAAAATTTGGCATTACCCCCGATTTGACAACTCTAGGCAAGGTAATTGGTGGTGGCTTACCAGTCGGAGCCTATGGCGGACGGCGGGATATCATGTCAATGATTGCCCCCGCGGGCCCTGTGTATCAAGCTGGGACACTTTCGGGAAATCCCTTAGCAATGACTGCTGGTATTAAAACGCTGGAATTGCTGCAAAAACCCGGTACTTACAACTATCTTGACCGGATTACTCAAAAGCTAGCAGACGGTTTACTGCAAATTGCTCAAGAAACTGGTCATGCTGCTTGTGGCGGTCATATCAGCGCCATGTTCGGCTTATTTTTCACCGCTGGTCCCGTCCATAACTACGAAGATGCCAAGAAATCGGATACAGCTAAATTCGGGCGTTTCCATCGCGGCATGTTAGAGCGCGGTGTTTACTTAGCACCTTCTCAGTTCGAGGCTGGATTTACCTCTTTGGCTCACACTGAAGAAGATATTGAGCAAACTTTAGCAGTTGCACGGGATGTACTGTCTAGTCTCTAGGTGTCAGAGGATAGGGGTTTAAGGAGATTGGGGTGTCAGGGGATAAGAGTGTAAGGGAAAGAATGGGATTCCCCCAATCTCCACTCCCACTCCCCACTCCTTTATGAATTTGGGCTTTTTTGTAATTCTTATCATTAATTGAACTTTTCCTCACTTATTCCACAGACTTTCCACAGGTATTTCATCTGTTTTCCACAGATGTTCTACAAGTTAATAGGCTTTTGTTGACTTATTGGGGATTTCGTTCTGGTAGTGCCAATAAATCTTAGTTACTGAGTTATTGTTAAGTTACATAACGAAAATATCGCTATAAACTTGATTGTGTCGTAAATATTTATTTTTTCTATAGTTATATTTAATATTTTGCAACATTGACAAACCTACCCCCTTTAGGCGCAAAATAATTCCGCAGGCTTTTGCAGTCCGTTCAACCAATCACACTCAATGTATAAATTTACTTAAGTGTTATGCCAAATTGGTGGATAGGCGAAAAGTTATTTGTCCTTATTGATTTGCTCAATAGAAGCAAAATCTCATGAACGCAACAGTTAACATTTTTACAGAGCTTCCCGAAACACTCCATGAATGTCTAAAAAACTACTTAGAACAGCATCCCGATTGGGATGAGCAACGAGTATTGACAGCGGCGATCGCACTTTTTCTGCTACAAAATACAGATGGCGATCGCCGTGTTGCCCAAGTTTATTTAGAAACTTTGTTTCATCGCTGCTAACAACACATTACATCCATGGTGACAAAGTGGGCGATCGCACGCTGAACACCTGCATCTAAGACAGCAGAGAGGAGGGGTTTTCGGGCTTTTTGCATAGATTAGGGAATTATAACTAATTAGTTGGACTTGATATTAGAAGAAATTTCAGGCTGTGGCTGGGCTTTGTCGTCCCGCACAGTGCTGGCCTTTGATATGAATGTCTAGTTTGGATTTTTAGGCAGGCGATCGCAGTAGCCACAATCAAGTAACAATGTCGATCGGCCGTGGCTACGCTGACTTGAAAAAGGCAGAGGGCAGATGGCAGAAGGCAGAAGGAAAAAAAGTTTTTTCATCTGTCCTGGTGTATGTAGTTCATGACGGCTACTTATATACAAAGTGTAAGTAGGTCGACGTGAAAATTTATCGTTAAGGTAAGGTAGAGGAGCCACTGCGGTGAGGTAGCCCCCGTCTTGGATGCCACTTGCTACCCTGCGGGAAAGCTACGAGCGAACAAGTCGGCAGAACCGCCCATGAGACTGGCTCCCCAAGATCGGAGTGGCTCCGCTTTGCGTGGTTAGCGCAGCGTTAGCGAGTCATCGAGCGTCTGGCAAAGTGACGTTAGCGTAGCGTTAGCGACGTTAGGAGCGTCACCCGAAGGGGAAGAGGGTTTTAGCTAACTTTACTTTTCGTTACACAGTTCTGTTTATTTGCGCCTTTCTACTTATACACAAAGAATTTTACTTAATGTTAAAAAAGTGGAATCGGTTGAATGTAGAAAAGTGTCCATGAGATTATAAGTGGTCTTGTTTGTTTCACGACTAAATAAGATTGCATATTGCTTTTAATACTGTTGAGAATGCAAACATTCTTTGCATTTAATCTGATTTTAAAATTAGCTTTTAATGCAGTTCGCTACAATAAATATAGTTTTTGTTTTGAACTTTTGAAGAAGTCTAATATTTAATTATGGTTATGCGTTTTCCCATAATTGCAGGTACCTTCATGGCTGCCAGTGTTGGTATAGGTACACTTTTGGGCATTGCAGCTCCTGCTTCAGCTCAAGAGATAATAACTTGTTCAAGCCATAATAATCAGAGGAATACTTGTTCGATACCTACTAGAGGCAGAGTGAGATTTGTTAGGCAATTGTCTAACGCCAGTTGTAGAGGAAATTGGGGTTATAGGAGAAATCGTATCTGGGTGAAAAATGGCTGCCGAGCTGAGTTCTCAGTTGGCAATCGCAGAAACGATAGATATGACAGAAACGACAGGTATGACAGAAACGACAGGTATGACAGAAACGACAGGTATGACAGAAACGACAGATATGACAGAAACGACAGGTATGACAGAAACGACAGATATGACAGAAACGACAGATATGATAGATAGTCAACTGGGTATTTAATCAACATAGCAAGTAGAAGTTAACAAACAGCACAGTTAAACTGCGTAAAATCCTTTGCAGGCAAACACAACAACGGTGCTAACACTTTCACCGCTGTTGCTTGGTTGGGACTTGGGATCGCAATTGGAGGAGATTAAGCAATGCTGCCCAACATTTGTTGTACGGTCGGGGTTATTCTACTTGTATATACAATTCATACCCAGTTAAATCTCTAATTCCAGTGATTGCTAATTTATGCAATGTCTGCGACAAGTCACTAAGAGTGTCTACGCTTGTGCAATTACGGTATGGTCATCAAAACTGAACCATTAGTTTCTCGGTTAGGTGCTAATCTGATTGCAAGTCATGTGAAAGACCAACTGGAAAACAAAGAGAAGATCCCACAACCAAGCATGAAAATGCTTTCCGCTTACACCCTCACACCCCTGTACCCATTTTCAAGCCAGAGGTTTAAAACACAATAATTGCCCACATACTAACACCCAAAGCGATCGCAGCTAAATGTTGTCCAAGCATAGCTCTCAGTGGTTGCCGCGCAATTTTTTGAGTTAATACAATTGTTAACAGCACTGAGAAAATTAGCGTTACACCTTGCAAAAAAGACATTACAGCCGGATGCGCCACTAATACAGGCAATTGCTCACCGCTCAAACCAAAGGTAGCAAAGGTCACAGGTAAAATACGCCCACCTTCACCCAAGCCTAAGCGCAGGTAATGAGCTAAATTACCTCCCAACACTAACGGTAAATAGCCATAGGCAAGCTCTACAAACGATCGAGGCTTACACCCAAATTGAAATAGTTGCATCAAGCCATATCCCAGAAATGTTACAGCCACCGGGATAATCAAAGCTAGCAGCGATAATCCTAAATGTAGCCAAAAATTAGTTAAATCTAGTTGTAACCCCAACCCAGATAATATCTCTGGTAAGCGATGCAGATATACTCCACCCAATAGCAAAAACAACAATGCTACTTCATATTTACGGGGTACATGAGTTGTCCACAACTCAATACCAGGGGGACGCAAATTGAACTCGACAGAACGGTGGGGACAAGCTTTCAAACAAGTCATGCACAGCACGCAATCTCTGTTATCTTCTAACTGTGCGGGGTGAGAGTACAAAGGACACCCATTAGTTTCCATGCCTTCGCCTTTTTCCGGCCCGCCTTTGTAACACTGATAAGTAGTGCAAGTGGCAGAACAGATACCTTGCTGCGCCCGGAGTTCAGTCATGGAGAGTTTGGCAAATAAACCATTCATACCGCCAATGGGGCAGAGATAGCGACACCAAAACCGCCGCTCAAATAGAGCTGAGAAAATCATCGCCCCAGCGGTAATTAATAGCAGCAAACAAGCGCTCAGGTAAGCAGTATTTTCTAAATGCCAGAGTTCTTCCCATAAGAAAATCAAGGAAAACAGCCCAAATACAAACCATCCGCCCCATTTTTCAGCTTTCTCTCTCGGCCAGCGCTTGAGTTTTCGCGGCCACAACCATAGTGATAGCTTTTGCGTAATTTCTCCGTAAATCATGAAGGGACAGACAGCACACCACACACGCCCCAAAAAGGGAAACAGAAACAGGAAGAAAGGCCACCACCAAGCCCAAAATAGATTTAAAGCAAAATTGCGATCGCGTGTTTGCGGGCCAATAAATAACACTCCAACAAGAATAGCAAAAGCTGCAACAGTGAAACCATAGTTGATGCGATCGGGCCACCAAGAACTCCGCAAAAACCGCCGCAAACCAGGATAAGCGTTCAACAAATTGACGCGAAATTGCTTTTTCTTAGTGTCAGCTGACCAAAAGATTTCTTCTGTTAACTCTCGTCTTTCTCCTGCTTGCACAATTGCCCGTTCGACCAAGTTTTTCAACTCTTTGAGATTGCCGGGAAAATCATAAGACTGCAAGCGGCGCAAAGCTTCGGGGGTAATGTGCGGTTTAGGTAAACCTCTGGCTCGAACGTAGAGACTGGTGTAATATTCTACTTGAGCTTTAATATCAGCCTTCCGTACTCGCAGCGGCGGTACTTTGATAATGTGACCAACACAGCGTTCAATTGTTGCCTGGGTTTTTTCGGAAACAATAAGAATTCTGGCGTTACTGGAGCGAGGTTCAGCGACTGGTTCTCCGGGACGAGGAACAGGGGTATATTTGCCCGTTTTCAGCAACTTCTCCATGGACGGTAATAACTCTGTTGGCAAGTCTTGGATGTTGTTGAGAATTAGGCTGCCTTCTCCCAGCCATTCCAAGAGTCCTGGTTTACCCCCAGCGCGACCGAATAAATCTGCGCCGCTAGTTTGTAGAATCCCACAGTTGACTTTAATAATTGGTTGTCGTCGTTGGGGAGAACTGTAGTGAATCAAGGCGGCTATATTATCTTTTTCTAAGCCTGGTTCCCCAAAAATATCCACAGATTTGCGGTCAGCAGCGGCTTCTCGAATTTGTTCTCGCAGACGCACGGCGTAGCGACTTGTACCGACGATTCCCCGTTGCGCTTTGGTGACTAAATATGGTCGCAAGGCTACGGAACGTTCTTGTTCGTAAGATAAAGCAGATGTTACCTGAGCTAATTCTTGAGCCAATTGTCGAGAAAAAGCTTGAGTAATTTCAGAGTATTGGCTGACTAAGTCACGAAATTTAGCGGCAGGTATAAACCATAAGTGACATTCTGTGACGGCGGTAATTGTGAATTCGGCTAACTCATCTAAGAGTAATTCCTGGAGGTGAATAACTGAGCCGGGAAGGAACCCACGAGCAAAAGCTGGGTTACTTTGATTGGTATTATCGCTTTCGAGTTGACCTTCTACAAGAATGTAAAGCGCTTTTGGGGAAGTACCTTCGCTAACTAGGGTTTTTTGGGGTGGTACAACTTGTTCTTCGATCGCTTGGGCGATCGCATCTAAAACCTCAGGTGAGAGAATTCCTAAAGTCGTGCGTTCTTGTAGCCATTTAACTTTGTCTGGAGATGTCATTGTCTGTTCTCCGTTCAGGCTGCTGTATAAAAGGATTATCCCTGAAAGCAATGTCAAAAGAGCTGCGTTATGAGTTTATCGGATCTGCCTAATCTCTGGGTTCCTTTGGTACTGTTAGGTTTAATCGTGCTGGCGGCTGTGTTTTTCAGTCGCAGCGGTTGATCTCAAAAATCACAGTTAGCGACACTCTATCTATTTAAGATAGAGCTAGAAACTCTGTGAGGAGAAATGGCTGCCAAAGATTTATTCCATGATGCTGTCAAACAGGCACTTCTGAAGGAGCAGTGGGTAATTACGGCCGATCCGTTAAAGATAAGGATTGAGCGTGTAAAATTTGAGATTGATTTGGCGGCTGATAAAGTCTTGGCAGCTGATAAAGAGGGGCGAAAAATAGCAATTGAAATTAAAAGCTTTCTCAATAGTTCTGTTATTACCGACTTTCATGTAGCGCTGGGACAGTTTTTGAACTATCGCCTCGCACTACAAATGACCGAACCAGATAGAACGTTGTATTTAGCAGTTCCTGTAGATACTTTTGCATCTTTTTTTCAGGAAAAATTTTATCAAGAATCTGTCAAATTTTATCGGGTAAAATTAGTAATTTACGAGCCTATTCAAGAGGTAATTGTTGAATGGAAAGATTAGAAAAGTATCGTCAAATTATCCGGCAACTATTAATGTCTCATGCTGCTTTTGAGAATGGCAATTCAAACATTGAGTCTCAACTTGTATTTGATACAGAACACGACCACTACCAGCTTTTAGAAGTTGGTTGGGAGGAACTTAAGCGGATTTATAATTGTGTCATTCATTTAGATATTAAAAATAGCAAGATTTGGATTCAGCAGAATATGACAGATGTGGATGTTGCAAGGGAATTAGTTGAGATGGGTGTATCAAAAGAGGATATTGTTTTGGGTTTACATCCGCCGTATAAGCGCCCGTATACAGGGTATGGAGTAGCTTAAGAGAAAATGCGATAGTGCTATCTACCTCTTCAAAACTATCCGCTCAAAGTGTAAGCAAAACAGGAATTAAAAGCAGGGCGGGTCATATCCGCCCAATTCATCAGATCTTAATTATGACTATAGTAGCTAGATAAATACAAAATAAATTTATTGTTAATCAACTATATGCAAGTGCAATATCTAAATACGAAAAAGATTAGAATCGCAAAACCCACTCCTACATAAAATACGCTATAAATTCCTCCCAAAACGAAGACTATACCCATCAATAGCGGGCCTAAAGTTTGCCCTAATCCCAAAAATGTCCTATTGATAGATAAAATTGTTGTCATATATTCTCTAGGTGCTAAATTAGCTAAAAGTGTTTGAATACTATGGAAACTGATCCCCAAACTAATGCCAAAAATTGTAGTGGGAATTAATAAAAACCAAATATTAGGCATTAAAGGAACAATTAACATAGCTAAAGCATACAAAATAAAAGATGCTTGAATTAAAGTTTTCGGTTTAAATCTTCTAGCTAATTTTCCCAACTGAGAAGATGTAATTGCAATTGCTACATAAACACTGGAAAGTAACATACCAATTGTGACAGGTGAGGCTTGGAAAATATCATTAGTTAATTGTGGTAAGTAAGTTATGTAAGCACCATAAAGGAGAACAAAGTTACCAGCACTGGCAATAAATAATCCGAATAATTTGCGATTTTTGAGAACTTTTGCTACATTACCTAAATCAACTTGGCGATTGCGATCGCCTTTTGGTTCGGGATTCTTAAGTGCGAATAAAACTAGCAATCCAATGGGAATCGCCACTACAGGCAGCATAAAGGGATAATACCAACCCATTGTTGCCAATGCACCGCCAATCGTTGGATAAGTAGCTGTACCGACATTAGTAATAGTGGTATTGTAGCTGATTGCAGTAGTATGTCTATTTCTAGTATATAAATCACCAATTAAAGTAATACTGAGAGAAAACAAAGAAGCAGCACCAATGCCTTGGAGAAAACGCAAACATAGTAACAGATTAAAGTTACGAGAGAAAGCACAAGCTGTACCAGCAATACCATATAAAAATAGTGAAATAATAATAATTTTTTTTCTGCCCCATCTATCAGCAAGGATATCAATAACAGGCCCTAAAACAACAGCAGGAAAAGTGAACACTGTAATTAACAAACCAACATCGCTTGGGTTTACTTTCAATTCTTTCGCTAAGCTAGGGAAAGCTGGAGTGATGCTAGAAACTCCGAGAACAGCAATTAATGCTACTGCACAAATAATCTGAAAATTCAGATCTAGATATATTAGTTTGCGCTGCTCAAATTGACTTTTTTCTTCTATTGGATTCATAAAATTACCCTGTTTATAGCAGTCTAGAATAATTTGTGAAACTTGCAAAGCTCTCTATTTTTCTCTTCTCCTTAACATAGTTAGTGTACTTGGCGTACTTAGCGGTTTGATAAATAAATCTTCTCACGACTCAAACAGAATTACTATATGAATATACAAAAACGCGAAGCGACTAGAGAGAAGCTTCGCGTTTCCTTGCTCAAAATTATGAATTACGCATTACGAATTACGAATTACTATTAGGCTGCGGCTTTTTCTTCCAGTGGTTTAAAAGTTTTTTTGGTAGCACCGCAGATAGGACAATGCCAATCATCAGGAATTTCTTCAAAAGGCGTTCCAGGTGCAATTCCCGAATCAGGATCGCCAGCTACAGGATCGTAAATCATACTGCATTGTCTGCAAATCCATTTACGAGTTTGAGGATCGTCACCTGTAACTCTGGTTGTTGCTTGTCCTCCATTTAATACTTCTAAAGCTTCAGCATAGCGATCGGCATGGTAATTTTCGATGAATTTTAACAAACCAAAACGATGTGCAGCGTTACGAAATGTAGTTGCATGTTCAGTGGATTCTTGAGCTTGTTTTAAAAATTCTTCCGCAGCCGGATTGTCGCGATCGCGTTGAGCAGCAGCAGCAAACTCTGGATACATTGTGGTGTATTCATAGGTTTCACCTTCAATGGCCAAAGATAAACAGCGAGAAGCAATTTCCCGTTTTTGTTCGTCAGTTAAAGCCGATGCATCTTCTACCACAATTTCTGGATGCAGCAACCTAAAATGTGCAAAAGCATGTTCGGTTTCTTGTTCTGCTGTTTCTTTAAAAAGTTTCGCCAAGTCTGTAAATCCGAGTTTACGCGCCACATCAGCAAAAAACAGATACTTGCGATTTGCCATCGATTCACCACCGAAGGCAGCTTCTAAGTTTTGCAGTGTAGTAAAGTTTGATAAGTCCATGATTTTGTTGTCTGTAACGTGATTGGTTTCTGGAAAATACAGAATTTAAACGTGTATACAAGAAAAGTATCTAATGAATTTTAAACGTTTTATACAACGCTTTTTTCACATCGATATACCCGTTTTGTCAACTGTTAGGCTAATTATAAAACCGAAAATATATTATGGTTTTATTTAATTAAATATTAATCATTTTTAAAAGATTATTCACTTATTTACTAAAAACTTGCGCCACCGTTGACGAGAATTTCTTGACCAGTAATCCAACGTGCTTTCTTACTGGCAAGAAAAGCAATCATATCAGCAATATCAGTAGGGTGTCCTAGGCGACCAAAAGGAGAACTAGCGATCGCCGCCTGCTTTAGTTCATCTGGTACTCCGTCAAACATTCCTGGAATAGTGCCACCAGGCATTACACTGTTAACAGTGATACCCCGTCCTCCCAGTTCTTTGGCCAACACATGAGTAAATGTCTTTGCGGTTTCCTTGCTAGCAATGTAAACGGCTAAACCAGCTTGCGGATAAACGGTGGTACTAGAAGAGATATTGATGATTCTGCCGCGATCGTTCATGTGCCGCGATGCTTCCTGCTCGCAACTTTTCCAGTTAAAGTTGACATACAATCAAATTTCCTCAAAGACTAATTATTTTAGGATTGAAGTGAGTTTTCTTTGTATCTTAGTGGTTTAAAAATAAATGGATTAACTACCAAGACACTAAGTAATGTAAATATCAACTAATAGATATCTGGCAATTGCTTTGTTATATAAATTATTAAGCTTGAATGCTAAACAATGCAGCATGAAAAAGTCCTAAAGGGTTAGGACTTAAACGAAAACTTTCAATTGTTATGTATTATTTAGTCTGAAAAAGTCATATCCTGAAATAGGGATTGGGGATTGGGAAAAGTGTGAAGGGGAATAGAAACTCTTAACTTCTGCCTCCTACCTATAGAATTAGGCTATTCCACCATTGACGCGGATATTTTGCCCAGTCATCCATCGTGCTTCATCGCTGGCGAGAAACGCTACCACATCGGCGATTTCTTGCACATCTCCTAGTTTGCCAAAGGCTGCCATATTAGCTAGACGGTCAATCTGTTCTTGTGTTTTGCCTTCTCGAAACAGTTCTGTATCTGTAGGGCCAGGAGAAATAACATTGACAGTGATTTTCTTTGTACCCAATTCCTTAGCTAGTACTCGCGTAATTTGTTCAACAGCACCTTTGGTTGCCACATAGGCACTATAAGTTGGTAACATCATGGCTGTGGTTGATGAGGAAAAGTTGATAATCCGTCCCCCCTCTGCCATATATAGCGCGGCTTGTTGACAAGCAAAATAAGTGCCTTTGACATTAACGGCATAAATCTTGTCAAAATCTGCTTCTGTAGTTTCAGTAATTGGCTTATAGAAGGCAATTCCGGCATTATTCACCAAAATGTCAACCTTACCAAAGCGTTCAATAGCTTCTTCAAACAGCTGTTCTATATCGGCTACTTTGCTAATATCTGCTTGCACAGGAATCGCCTGTACTCCTAATTTCTCAATTTCCACAACAACTTCTTGTGCTTTGGTTGCATTACCCGCATAGTTAACGACAATAGACGCACCGTTACCTGCTAACTTCAGGGCGATCGCTCGTCCAATACCCCGCGATGCACCAGTAACAATTGCAACCTTTCCTGTTAAAGCTGCCATAGATTCACCCAGTTTTACTTCAATTGACTCTTGCTGCTGCACCATAAAGCTAATTTCTAACTTCGTTTCGATGTTTACTTGTGTTTGCTGGTGATAACTAGCTCAAAAAGTGGAGATAAAGATTGTTCGCAATAGATAGTACATTTATTCTATTAATTGTTAAAGTTGCTCAAAGTTAAAACACACCCAAAATGCTTCTAGTGAGTTATTTTAGAAGCATTTTGTTTGCCGCAGTAGCGATCGCCTCGCAACTATTTTTTGAAATCCACGTCACTTTTATAAGTCTTGGCTCTAGGCTTGCCCTTCTGGTGCATAAGATTTCTTAGGAGGTGAGGGAGGTCGGCAGGTTTCGTAATTATTTCAGCCAGCACTTTTATTAAACAGAATTCAGGAGGAGCCAGTGACGGGTACGCAGGGGTCTCCCCAAGTAGAGCAACTGGCGTTCAGAATTCAGTATTAAGTATAAATTATATACAAAACTACGGGTGCATAAGTGGTGAAAAACAGCGCTAAATAAAGATATAGCGGACTAAAATTAGTTAAAGGTTGAAATCTCTCAATAAAGCTGCAATCTGCTGTATATCTAAAGAATATGCCATAAAATGCTGGGTATATATCTAAAGACGGATGAATAATAATTAATTTTTAGGTAAGAATTAATACTTAAAAGGTGCAAATACCTATCAAATAAAAATTCTGGGGAGAATAATTTATGAAATTTAAAACCGTATGTGCAAGCATAGCGGTCGCTACTTCTGTGGCTACAGGTATAATATTTGTTCCTCAATCTCATGCACTGGCTCAAAACAGCCCAACTCAAACCGAACAGGCGAATTCAAGAGCGTCAAGGTCTTTGGAAATTCAATGGCTTTTGGGGTTTATACCCTGGCCAACATTCACTAGAAATTCAAATAGTCCCAGTAGCCAAAATTCAGGTAATAGCACTATCTATGCAAATAACCCAAACAATCCCATACGAACAAATATAGGTAACCCAAATAGGCCAAAACCAATAGGTACAAAGCAAGGATATAACCATAAACAAGTACCTGTTCCTGTCTTAATACCAGGACTAGCTGCTTTTGGTATAGGCTTAATACGCAAACATCGCCAAGAGCAAAAGCAAATGGAGATGAAATAAGTTACTTCATTACCTCTAAAAGGTAAACAGTGAGACGAATATTCGTTCTCACTGAAACATATTCAGATTATTCATAAATCTTTAGGTAATTGACTTTAAGCAGGTACTGATTTTAGAGTATTTGCTAATTTTACAATGCTTAATTAATAGTTGAAAAAAGGAGGTTTTGATTCCTTTGAATAGCTATAAAAAGTATGTTTATACAATCAAAAAAATATTACCAATATATTTAGCAAAAAACCATAATCGAATTGTTTTGTGTGGTTTGGCTATAGGTTTGTACTATTACTTATCTTTTTGGTTAAAGACATTAACACAGTTCCTGATTGGTGGCAGTACATTTCCATTGTTGACAGTTACTACGGCTTATTTAGCATTACAGGAGTTATGGCAACAGAAAAATCAACTTGCTAAGTTAAATCCTGCAATCGTCCAACGACGACTAGGCCATAGTTTGATTTTATTTGGAGTTGGTCTTTTCCCTTACAGTCTTAACAAAGGGTGGTCTCAAGCATTAGTTTGGTTAGTAATTTTAGTAGGTATTGTCCTTAGTACTTGGGGACTGAAGTTCTTTAAACGCTATAAACGTCAAATTTTTTTGATGATTTTAAGTATCTATCCTGGTATTTACTCTCTACCAGGATATATATGGCGAGCCTTTACTCCTGAAAGAACAATGGATCGCATTCAAGCTTGGAGCGTTAATTTAGCACTTCACACCATAGGTTATCCAAGCAGTATAGATGAAACATGGGTGAAATTACCTACAGGTAGTGTAGATATAGGATGGGGTTGTAACGGATTTGATTTGATGGTCTTGATGCTTGTGACTAGTCTGTTAATAGGTATGGTTTACAGACTAAAGGGCTTCCAGATATTAACAATAAGCTTTTTGGGATGCATTCTCGCTTTTACTTTCAACACTGCTCGCATTGCATTACTGGCAATCTCTGTTGCTTATTGGGATGTAAAAGCATTTGATTTTTGGCATGATGGTTGGGGAGGACAAATCTTTTCAGCAGTCATGTTTACAGCATTCTATTACCTGCTTGTTCAACTGCGGCTACTGGATTTTGAGCGCAAATCCAAGCTGCATTGACATCCTCTCGCCGCTAACTGCTTTGGTTAACTAAATAACTAAAAGATAGAAGCCAGGAATTATAGGAATCCGGTTTGATTACTAAACATACTTGTGTAGGGAGGGAATAGGAACAGGCAAAAGGCAGGTAGAAATGTACTGAGTTTTTTCAAAAATAAAATATGAGTCCTATAGGAGAATATTCTAACTCCTAACTTCTAACTCAGTACTCCCATACCTTCCTACCGATGGCTGGCAGAAGGGACTTTTTCATCATGACTAGAATCAGTCAACTGAGGTTTGCGACGCGACCGCAAGCGATCGCGAATTCTGCCAATCACAATATAGAGAATTGGCACCACAAACAAACTTAATAAAGTCGAGACAATCATTCCCCCAGCAACTGCTGTACCAAGAGATTTTCTACTAGCTGCCCCTGCTCCTTCAGGATTTACCAACGGCCAAATACCGAAGATAAAAGATAAGGAAGTCATGAGAATGGGTCGCAAACGCTCTTGTGATGCTTGCACTGCTGCTTTAGTAATTGAAAGTCCCTGCTCTCGCAGTTGGTTGGCAAATTCCACAATCAAAATAGCATTTTTACTAGCCAAACCAATTAGCATCACTAGACCAACCTGACAAAACACATCGTTGGGCAGACCTCGCAGAGATTGTGCTGACAGTGCCCCCAAAATAGCTAGAGGAACTGACAACATAATAATTAGTGGGTCAACGTAGTTTTCATACTGAGCAGCTAGTACCAAGAAAACGAAAACAAGTCCCAATCCAAAAATTAGTGGCGCTAGACCCCCAGACTCCTTCTCTTCAGCGGTAACCCCCGCCCATTCATAACCCATAGTTGCAGGTAAAACTTCCTGTGCCAGTTTTTCCATAGCTGAGGTTGCTTGTCCAGAACTATAACCAGGAGCCGCGGAGCCGTTGATTTCAATCGAGCGGAACAAGTTGAAGTGATTTATTGTTTGCGCCCCAGTGTTAGGAGTGATTTTCACCAGATTACTCAAGGGAATCATCTGATTATTCACAGAACGAACGTACAATCTCTCAATATCATCGGGGTTAGAGCGAAACTGAGCATCTGCTTGGACATATACCCGATAAGTCCGCTGTAGTAAGTTAAAGTCGTTGACATACCGCGAGCCTAAGTAACTCTGGAGAGTATTAAAAATCTCGTCTACATCAACTTGTAGGGCTTTAGCTTTATTGCGGTCTACTTCAATCAACATCTGAGGTGTATTTGCGCTAAATGTGCTAAATACAGCTTGCAATCCTGGTGTCTGATTACCGCGCTGGAGTAACTGACCCATGACTTGCAGCATGGTATTCAAACCACTATTACCTGCTCTATCTTGTAGCTGAAATTGAAAGCCACCAAAACTGCCTAAACCCTGAATTGATGGTGGGTTAACTGGGAAAATTCTCGCTTCGGGAATTGCCGACAGCACTCCCCCTAACTTACCGATAATTGCTGCTGCTGACTGTCCTGATTCGTGACGCTCTTCCCAAGGCTTGAGAGTGGTAAAAATTGCCCCACTGTTAGCAGAGTTGCCACTAAAACCAAAGCCACCGATGGCAAAAGTACCCGTGACTTCTGGCAATTTGAGGATTTCTTTTTCTACCTGAGCCATCACCTTGCTGGTGTAGTTGAGTGAAACCCCCTCTGGCCCTTGGATAATAGTGATGAAATAGCCTTGGTCATCATCAGGGATAAATGCAGTTGGGACGCTGATATAAAGCCAGCCCGTCACCCCCAAAGACAAGATAAATAGCAGCACGACGATCGCTGTCATCCTTGTCAAACGATTGAGTATGCGCTCATATCCTCGGCGTATCCAATCAATAAACCTGTTAATCCGGTCAAAAATCCAGCCCAACCAACCACGTGGTCTTTGTCCCCGACGCAGTAGCAACGCTGAAAGCGAAGGAGTCAGAGTGATGGCAAGAAAGGTAGAAATTGCCATAGAAAAGGCGATCGTCAGCGCAAATTGCTTATATATCTGTCCTGTAGCTCCTGGAAAGAAGGCTACGGGTACAAATACAGCCATTAGCACTAAGGAAGTTGCAATCACTGCCCCGAATAGCTCCCTCATGGACTCAGAGGCGGCCTGACGGGGCGGCATTCCCTCATCCTCGATTAACCGAGAGATATTCTCGACAACGATAATGGCATCGTCAACCACTAACCCTGTTGCCAAGGTTAGACCAAACATCGTTAAGGTATTGATGGAAAATCCGAAAACCTTGATAAAGGCAAAAGTGCCAACCAAAGTTAGGGGAACAACGATGACGGGAATCAGCGTGGTGCGCCAATCCTGTAAGAAGATATAGATTACCAAGACAACAAGTGCGATCGCTTCTATCAGGGTCTTGACAACTTCTGCAAGAGATGCTTCTACAAACGAGGTCGTATCAAACGCCACCTGATATTCCATTCCTGGCGGAAAGCGTTGCGCTAGTTGAGCCATTTCCGCTTTTACAGCCTTAGCAACGTCCAAGGCGTTACTTCCTGGCGTGGCGAATATTCCTATCCCCACACCCTCATTGCCTCTAAATCGCAGGAAAGAGTTATAGTCTTGTGCCCCTAGCTCTGCCCGACCTATATCTTTGAGTTTTATCAAGGTGCCATCCGCACCTGTCTTGATTACTATATCTGCAAATTCTGATGGCTCAGTCAGCCTACTCACCGCTTGCAGGTCTATTTGGTACATCTGGTCTGGTTGTGATGGCTGCTGACCAATTTGCCCAGCGCCCACCTGTAAGTTTTGTTCGTTGAGGGCATCAATGACATCCTGGGCAGTGAGGCTGCGACTAGCAAGGCGGTTGGGGTCGAGCCAAAGACGCATAGCATAGCGACGTTCGCCAAAAATCTGTGCCTCACTCACACCGTTAATTCTTTTGAGGCCATCTATGATGTAGAGGTCGGCATAGTTGCTTAAAAATACGTTGTCGAACTTTTGGTTATCTGAGTACAGTCCCATCGCCAAAAGGATGTTATTGGACTGCTTGTTAACAGTAACTCCAGTTCTCTGTACAGCCTCTGGCAACTGCGGTTCAGCCACAGACACACGATTTTGCACATCAACCGCTGCAATATCTTTGTTCCGCGCTGCGTCAAACGTGACTGTAATCGTACTATTACCATTATTACTACTGCTTGAAGTCATGTACTTCAAGCCCTCAACACCGTTAATTTGGCGTTCTAAGACAGTCGTTACCGTATTTTCAACAACTTCAGCACTGGCACCAACATAATTAGCACTAACAGTAATTTGAGTTGGACTAATATCTGGATACTGCGCCGTAGGTAGCGTTGGAATACTTATTGCTCCTACTAGGAGAATCAGAATCGCGCAGACACTGGTAAATACAGGTCGCCTAATAAAGAAATCAACAAACATCGGGGATTGGGGATTAGGGGCAATGGGGGTTAGGGATTAGGGATTGGGGATGAGGTAGTTCTGAGTCCTGAGTGAAATTCCCCACTTGGAACTCGGTACTCATTACTCAGTACTGATTTATCCCCAGTCGCCAGTTCCCAATATTAAGATTCAGGAACAATCGGCAGGCCATCCCTAAGATTAAGTAGTCCTGAGATGACAATTTTCTCTTCTGGCTGTAATCCTTCGAGAACTTGGTAATTATTACCTCTAATATTGCCTAACTTCACTAGCTTTTGCCGAGCTACTAGTTGAGACGCTCCTTTTGGCGATGTTTCCGTTTCCGCTACATAGACAAAAGTTTCTCCAGCCACAGGAGATACTGCTGTCGTTGGGATTAAGATTCCAGAACGCTGATTCCAAATCACTCTAGCTCGCGCTAATTGGTCTGCCCGTAGCTGACCTTGTGAGTTGTTAAAAAGTGCTTTGATCAATATTGACTGGGTATCATTATTAGCATTTGGAGCAATGAAAAATACTCGGCTATTACCTACAACTTGACCTTGTGCATTCATTATTTCCACTGGCATTCCCTTACGCAATTGAGGGCCTCGCTCTAGTGGCACAGATATTTTGACTTCTAAAGGTCGGTTTTGGGTAATGTTAACTAGCTGTGTGGAAGTATTAACGAAATCACCTATTTTCACCGGGATGTCGCCAACCGTGCCATCAAAGGGAGCGGTAATTCGATAGTACTGGAGCTGGACTTGTTGCTCGTCAGTATTTGCCTGAGCTTGCTGCAAGCCTTTTTCAGCCTGCAATATGCTGGCTTGCTGTGCTTGAATCCTGGAATTAATAGCACCGAGATTAGCCTTAGCTGTGGCGAGCCTATTGGCATACTGATCCTTAGTTTGCCGAGATACAGCTCCTTGATTCGCCAAACTTGCATACCTTTCGTAATCCTGCTGATTCAGTCGTAAATCCGCAAGGTTAGATAAACGTTCCGCTTCTAGAGATTTAAGTGTAGCGCGAGCATTTTCCAACTGTGCCCTCGATGCCTGGGCAGCAGCATCAATACTACTAACTGCTGCTTGTTGCTGTCTGGGGTCTATTTGGATAACTGCTGCTCCTGTTGCAATTGGATCTCCCGATCTGACAAATATCTGAGTGACTTGACCTTGAATTCTCGGCTGGAGCGTTACGGAACGCCGGGACTCAAGACTGGCAATAAAATCTGTACTATCGTCAATTGTGCCGACTTGTACTGGCGATAACTTTACTCTTACCCCTGGAGCTTGAGCAGCAGATGAAGGTTCTTGGTTTGTAGGAGTGAGCAAACGCCAAACTACCGCTGTTCCACCCCCTATAACTAGTATTAAAGCTATCAATAACCGAAGCCACCGCCGTTGTTTGGGGGGTGGCTCGTATGAGGTTTGTGGAAGATTGTCTCCAAAATCAGTTTGTGGCTCAGGGGATGTCATGGCTTACAGGCAACCTAAGAACAACTTAAAAAATTAACTAGTTAATTAGAACTGAATCAGGATTTAAAGTTTGAAATTATAAATTACTAATTTAGCATGAGGTACTTTGACAAATTGTATGGTAGTTCATTCAAACAAATATACAGCTTTAGAGGTTTTCTACAATCTACCCAAAGGTGAGTGATCGAATCTAGTTTACAAATCAAGCGATCGCATTGTATTTTCAAATATTGCGTAAATTATTCTAATATTGCTATGACTAAATGCTTTCTAATTTCGTAATTCGTAATTCCTGAGCAAATCGGAGTCTTATATGCTACTTTCGACGCTGCGGCTACTCCTTCAGAGAACTCATCAGGGTAGCTACGAAGAGCGCGTCTACACGTCAGCAGAGCACAAGAGCAGAGTGGCTGCGGTTTAGGTCGAGTCCGTTAGCATAGCGTCACCCGTACTGCTAAAGCAGAACCCGCAGGGTAGGGGAATTCGTAATTAATAAACACAGAACAAGGTTTGATACAAGCGGTTTATAATCGGTTGTGCCCAGTTTAACAATAATTGCTCTAGTTTAAGCGCTAAAAAGCCATGACCAATGACTCTTTTACCATCTAAAATCTAAAATGACACCACTTGCTACAACTTTGAAAACCAAAGTAACACATGGCTAAAAAATCCTAAATCCAAAAAAATATTATTCTGTTACAAAAATCATACTTCTAACAATTTGCTCTCAAAGTAAATTATGTGTACATGATAGCAACATCTGCTCAAAGGCTTTGGAAAGTGCAGTTTGAAACCGCTGTCGATGCTTGAGTTTGAAAAAAGGTCGCACTATTTCTACGATCGCACCATGACGCTCTCTATTATCAATAATTTTAATTGCCCGTAGAGTTCCAAGTAGTATTTCTTTTTTGACCATCAACTCAGAAATTCCAATTGCACCTGCACCATTCTCAATAGCGGCTTTTGTCATTTCCCCACTGTTAAACACTAAAATTACATTCAGTTCGCCCAGATTGATGCCCCAATTTTGTAAGGCTTCCTCAAACCTTTGCTGGGTTCCAGACCCAGGTTCTCGCATGACCCAAGGAGTTTGAGTCAGTTGCGTTAACTCAATTTCTCCCCGCTCAAACCAAGGGTGAGTTTGACCGACAACGATTTGTAAGCGATCGCTCCCCACAATTTCATACTCTAGAGTATTCTGAAGCGCTGGCTTAATATCTCCCTCTACCAAACCCAAATCAAATTGTCCCATCGCTGTTCCTGTACAAATATCTTCGGTATTGGCGAGAGTACAGTCGATCTGGATATGAGGATATTGGCTCTTAAACTCACTAATCTTGCTTGGCAGCCAGTAGTTACCAATTGTCAGACTCGATCCTAATTTCAATTCACCTCGTTGCAGATTGTTCAATTCCCGCAATCCTCGTTCTGTCAAGGAGACTTGATCGAGAATTTTCTGTGCTTCCACTTGCAGTAACTTCCCAGCTTCAGCAATCTCAACATGGCGACCAATCCGATGGAACAGTTTGACTCCGTATTCTTGCTCTAAGTTGTGGATTGCTGCACTGACAGCAGGTTGCGTAATATAAAGCTCTTCAGCTGCACGGGTAAAGTGTAGATGTTCTGCCACGGCTATAAAGATTTTTAGCTGCTCAAGCGTCATCCCTGCCATTTAAAGTGTCCTAAAAAACTAATGTCAAAATTCAATCATTTACATTTATCATTTTGACAAAAAAAAGCATTTGATTCTATCGATTAGTTTGCCTAAAGTATAAATCAAGCCTTTAGCACCTGGCTAAACGGCTAAGGCAGAGATTGTAAATTCCAGTCGAGCGAAGAAGCAAAGCGCGAATAAGCGATCGCTCGTATACACCTCGCAGAGAGTTCTAAAAGAAACCTCTTCCCCAAGCTTTGTTCAACACAACCGCACCTAACAAGTGTCTGCGGTCAGGGCTGTGCATAACAGCGATCGCGATCGTTCGGCAGTTAAAGGAGATAAATTATGAACAGTTGGTTGATTAGTACATTAATTATTGGGATTTCTGCTGCTTTTGCCACCACATTTGACGACAATTTATACTTGACAGCTTTTTTTGGAAAAGTCAACCGCACCTTTCGAGCCAGACATGTTGTTATTGGTGAATTTCTTGGATTTACTGCCCTAGTGTTTGCTAGTCTCCCTGGCTTTTTAGGTGGTTTAATCCTTCCAGAGGCTTGGATTGGATTGCTAGGTTTATTACCAATTTGTATTGGGATCGGTCATCTCTTAAGTAAAGAAGAAGAAGCAGTAGTGCAAACTGTGTCAATTGACCTAACTCCTACCAAATCTCAGTCCCGGAAGAAATCACTATTGGCAACTCTGCGCGATCCCCAAACCTATCGCGTTTCCGCAGTCACCATTGCCAATGGAGGAAATAACATCGGAATCTACGTGCCGTTGTTTGCTAGTAGCAATCTCCCAAGTTTGGGGTTAATTTTGTGTGTTTGCTATATGACTGTTGGGGTGTGGTGCTTCCTTTCTTACAACTTGACTCGTAATCCTCTGATGGCTCCTGTTCTCGCTCGCTATGGTCGCAAAGTCTTCCCGTTTGTGTTGATCTGGGTGGGATTCTCCATTCTTATGAAAAGTGGCTCATTTCAACTTTTACCTAGTCTGGCAATGTTTTCCCATTAGGCGAACCCTTGGTTAAATTATTACCTTATACCGATTTTGGAGCCACTGCGTTGCTTTGGTTCTCAAAGTTGTAGCAAATCGTGTGATTTTGGATTGAAAGTCCTGATTACAAGACTTCGTTAGTGGGTGTATAGTTATATGCCGCTTATAAGTTCATTAGCTTGACTGCGATCGCACACTTTCTAACTGAACATGGCAATACTTTTGTTACTTATATCTTGATTGTTTCGGGTGTCTTTATTATTAATGTGCATCATCTATAATTTTGTAATTGTTGACATTCAAAAGTCAAAAACTTCAAACAGTATAATTAATTTCTGAAAATTTCCTAATATCAATTCACATGGCATAAGAGCTAAAATCAGAGAATAAATTGGCTTTTTCTAGCAACAATATCTTTTCTTGGGGTTGATTTTTTTGATTTTTAATGATAACGGGCTTGTTTTATTTAGATATCTGCACTACAATAAACTTTGAAAAAATGAACAAACATATCAAGTATATTTCGGTAGTGCAACTATCTCAGTTGATACAAATTATCTGGAGAGAGATTTGCTACTACCTTGGTATTGTTTTAAGAGAGGCTTCATTGGGGATAAGGGTGTTATTGATGCAGTTGTTGAAACCTAAAGAAGAAGACAAGGATAAGAAAAAGCCAGGACGGCTGAATCCGTCGAGAATACGAGATCACCTGGCTAATGAGCGTACCTATCTTGCTTGGATGCGGACGGCGATCGCTCTGTTAGGTTTTGGTGTCGTTATTGTACGTCTGCGTGCCTTCCAAGTACCCTTAGTACCTCGTCCTGGCACTGGCTGGAAGCTAGGCTTAGTCTTCTCACTGGTAGGTTTGATCGCGGTGTGGCTGTCAACGGCACACTATTTCGCTGTTCGTCGTGATATTGAAGAAGACACCTATGAACCTACAGACCGTTGGGTACTCCTGTTCAGTCTCGCCATCATGATTCTGGGTGCTGGGGTAATTTATTTTGTTTTTACAAGTCCTTTAGATCCATTAAGTCCAGTCATGCCTGAGTAATTTTTGGGTCATAGATTTTATTTATGACCCAAAAATTATCCCAAAATTTATGGGGTAAGATAAAGTTTTATCTTATTAGATGTCGTATGAGGGACACAAGCCTAAACGAAACGAAAGTAGTTTTCATTGAGACTTAGACCTGTAACTCCTTGTACAACACCAATGAGTAAGTCTGTTTCTTGGTCAATATATATACCTGTGCCTTGTGGTAAACCTTCAGGAACCGAACCTAAGACATATTGAAATAATGGAGCTTCTGAATCAGAGTAACCATCCGCAAGTTGGATAATGCTTACAGCAGTTTTTAGTAATTAGACCACAGCTGAGATGGGCAATGGGGAGTAATGGAGTTCAATTACTTGAAAAGCGCTGTAATTATCACAATAAAAGTTGTTTTTGAATGAATCTGTTATAAATAACGAAATCTAAAAATATTTACTTGGGCAACTTGGTAGGATTCGACCTTTGGGGAATGGTACACAATCAGATGTCCTAATAGGCTATTGGAAATCAACCCTTCAGGATATGTATGCCCGCAGTCCGTTACATTCCCGAGCCGCTGTTGCAAATTGATGGTACTAATGCTTCCACTGATTTGCTGAACGACATTTTGCAAATCTCTGTAGAAGAGAGTCTTCACCTACCGGGAATGTTTACCTTGATTATCAAAAATGATTACTTCCCCGGACGCACAGAAGAAAAGACTTGGCGACACCAGAGCTTATTTGCAATTGGTAAAAAGATTAAAATTGGTTTCGTCTCTAGTACCACAGAAAACGTAGACTTTGAAACTGCGGAACAGGGCTATGTATTAGATGGGGAAATTACAGCCATAGAAACAGAGTTTACTGAAAAGTCTCAGGCTCCAATCGTTATTCGTGGTTATGATATTTCCCACCGCCTGCACCGAGGACGTTATAATCGCTCCTTCCAGAACGTGACTGATAGTGATATCGTCAATCAGATTGTCGGAGAAACGGGAATTGCAACTGGCGCGATCGCCTCTACTAGTATTATTCATGATTATGTCTTTCAAGAAAATCAGACCAACATGGAGTTTCTGCGGGAAAGGGCAGCTCGTTTAGGCTTTGAACTATATGTTCAAGATGGCAAGCTCAACTTTCGCCAGCCTGCACAAAATCAATCCCTAAGCCTTAAATGGTTGGAAGACATCCATAACTTCCGCGTTCGAGTTACCAGTGCAGAACAAGTCAGTTCTGTTGAGGTGCGGGGTTGGGACTACACTACAAAGCGGCCAATTGTTTCTACAGCATCAACAGAGCAGGTAATCACTAATACAGAAAATGGCACAGGCAGTAAAACCAGCACTAAGTTTAGCATTCAGCCGAAGATGATCGTCGTGGATCGGCCAGTTTTTAGTGCCAACGAAGCCCAGAAAATGGCTCAAGCTCTGTGTAATGAACTTGGAGGAGAATTTGTCTATGCTGATGCCAAAGGTGAAGGTAATCCCTACCTCAGACCGGGAAGGGTAGTGAAGCTTACAGACATGGGTAATTACAGTGGTAGTTACTACGTCACTGAAACTCGTCACTTATTCCACGAAAGAATTTATACTACAGAGTTCAGTGTACGCGGCTTGCGCTCTGGCGACCTTTTAGCTACTCTGTCACCCCAAACGCACCTGCAACCAGGACAAACTCTTTTAGTAGGAATTGTCAGTAATAACAAAGACCCTAAAGGCTGGGGTCGTGTAAGAGTTAAGTTTCCTACCCTGACCGAGGAGCATGAAAGCAACTGGGCTAGAGTTGTGAGTGTCGGAGCAGGCCCTGGTAGAGGGTTTGATTGTTTACCAGAAGTCAATGATGAAGTATTAGTAGCTTTTGAACACGGCGACATCCATCGTCCTTATGTAATTGGTGGTGTCTGGAATGGCACGGATGCACCACCGGAAAATGTGAATGATACAGTCGTTAACGGCAAAGTGCGCCTACGTACTTTTAAAACCCGCGTTGGGCATAAACTACAGTTTGTGGAAGAAGATAAAGGTACTAAAAAAGGTGTTTATCTTCAGACTACAGACGGTCATAATTTTCGACTGAATGATAGTGAGAAGTTTGCAGAATTGGAAACTACTGGAGGTCACAAATTTCGTTGTGATGATAGTAATAAAACTATCAGTTTAACTTCAACAGGTGATATTACAGTTAAATCTGGAACCACTGGAACAACTAAAAAAATTAGTGTTAATGGTGGCGAAATTGCTCTAACTGCAACTCAAAAAATTACCTTAACTGTAGGGGCTACTAGTATAGAACTGGCTCCCAGCGGTATTACGATGAGAACAACTGGAACTGTTAGCGTGCAAGCTGGCAGTTCAATAAGCGTGCAATCTGGGGGTTCATTGAGTATCAATTCTGGTGCTTCTATCAGTGCTAGTGCTGGTGCTTCAATTAGTGCTAATGCTGGCGCTACAGTTAGCATTAATGGTGCTGCTACGGTAGGTATTATGGGTGGGTTAATTCGGCTAAATTGCTAATAGTCAGTTGTTAATTATCATTATTTATTCAAGGAAGATTTATTATGTTTCCAGCAGCAAGACTTACCGATTTAACTGTGACAGGCGATCCAATTACTGCGCCAGGAGTGCCAAATGTGTTGATTTTGAGTTTACCCGCAGCTTGTGTTGGCGACCTTGTGGTAGGGCCGGTTGTGACTGGAAGTATTGTTATGGGTTCTTTCACAGTCTTGATTGGTGGACGACCAGCAGCGCGGGTGACATCCCAGGTAGCTGGAGCTAATACTATTACTGGCGTACCATTAACTACTATTGTGGGAATAGGTGCGCCAACTGTGTTAATTGGTGGGTGAAGATATTTGCATCTAATACTAATTCGTAATTCGTGAGGAAGTCTGGTCTTGGGGAGACAGCATGGATACTTTCGGATATAAGGGACATCCAATAATTGGCGTTGCATAACAGTGGGATGAATTGGGGTAAGCAGGGGATGCAGGGGAAGCAGGGGGAGAATTTTAGAAGTTGCTAAATCATCCCGCAACTATGCAACGCCCTTAGAGTGGAATAACTTTGAAAATCTCACTGGAGGTAATCAAGCAGACTTATTCCAATTGAGTGTAAATCCTACAGGACTAATTACTGGTGGAGCAGGAGAAGATACCCTCGACTTTAGCACCTTCCCCACGGCGATTAATCTTACCCTCAATCTATTAAGATAGAAAATGCTCCCTACAGTTCTACCAATTATTTTTCTCCTGGCGATCGTTTTTCAGCAACCGCAACCATTACCTTTAAAAACGTGGGCAACCTGCAAGGCGGAACAGAACGCGATCGCTTTATCCTTTCTGGTGGCACTTTATCAGGTACAGTTGATGGTAATGGTGGTGATAATGTTGTAGAAGGCAATACTACCAACTCTCTAACCTGGACACTCACAGGTACAGATGCAGGAACGGTTATAGGTATTGCTAGTGGTTTCACTAATATTGCTAACCTCAAAGGTGGAGATGCCGGAAATACCTTCATTTTTGATATTAACGGCAGTCTGTCTGGCAATATTGATGGTGGACTAGCACCTTCCCTTAATACCTTACAAATTGCTAATACTAAACAATATCATTTTCCTCAATGGGCAGATGCAATTAAGTACTGGCTAGTTCATGACAGACCAAATTGGCAGTTGATTCACTTTTTTGAGTGTTAACTCTACATAAGTTGTTTGACTTTGTCCAATTGTTGTTGTGCCAAAATAGCCTTGAGAACCGCTGTGAGCATGAGGGCCTGTCTTCACAAGTGTATAACGTCCTTGACGACGAGCTTGATTGAAAGGTGAACCTACTGTGATCGCCCAGCGTGAAGCAAATACAATCTGGCTAATATCTTCAATCCAATCTCGGCGACCTACAAGTTGGTATACATGCTCAACTGCATCAAAGCCTTTTTCACCATCAAAATCACCACCTATTGAGACAACAATTAATTGAGCATCTAGCCACCGATCGAGATAAGTAGTCGCACCAAGAGCGACTTGCACTCCGCCACTAGTTCCAACTAAAATCACTTTGAGTCCTTGTTTTGGATATTTAGGTACAGGATATACAGCATTCATGCGATCGACGATCGCATTCGCAATTCCCAAGTTATAAATCTGTCCATAGCGGTCATCAGCAGAAATAGCAAACCGCCAGAGATTACGAATTTTAATTAAAACATCTGTATTAGAGAGCCAACCATCTGCTTTTTCAGATGCACTCCACAAAGGCGCTAATAACCTTTGTCCTCCTAGACTTTCGTTAGCAGCAGAATAGGGAAAAACATCCCGTACTGTTACACAATTACGATGAATCTGCTCTAATTTATCTAGGAAAAATTCTTCGCCTGGAGTTAATTCGTTAGCAGAAAAATCTCCCACTCCTGGTAAAAAAACTATATAACAATCAATATTTTCTGATTTGTCAACTTGAAGTGAACGATTATCTCTGGGTAACTTTTTCGTTAGGTTTTTCTTAATCCCCAAGCTTTCAGAACTCTTACTCAACCACCATACCAAAGTTCCAACAGGAGCAACAGTTCCCCAAACAAGAAGTATTATCCCTGCTAAAAGTAATAGCTTTAATGTTCCACTTTGTAACCATTGCAGTATTTGCTCGCCAATCTTACGCATTTGAGATTATTGTTTTATATAGTTAATAAATAAAATAATCTTGAGTTTCAGCTTTGATTTTTGTTTGCTTATTTTATAAAATTATCCTTTTTGTGATTTGTCAACCTTCATTAGTTAGAACAAATGAGCAGCAATAATATCAAATCAAAGCCAGGTTTGTGTATTACACTTCGTCGTGCTCTATCTTTGAATGGCGACTTCTACGAAAATGCTCGCAATACACAGCGAAACCTGAGGTTAGCCCTAAGTATTGTAATTTTGGCTACTGTTTCTCATACCATAGGTAGCGGCGTAATTTTATTAATCAATCGAGCTACGGTTTTTGTACTTTTGACGGGTCTTTTGATTGATGCGATCGCTGTTGTTGCAGGATATTATTTTTGGACATTCACAATTTGGAAAATTGGGCAATGGCTTAAACCTATCGATCCTACTTACGGTGACTTACTTGTTCCGATAGGCTTTGCCTATGCACCCCAAGTACTGAATTTTTTAACCCTCATTCCCTTACTAGGACGACCAATTGAGCTGATCTTGGCGGTGTGGAGTTTGTTGGCGGTAATTGTCGCCGTGCGCCAAGGATTAGATATTACTACTCGACGAGCAGCATTTATCTGTTTAGTAGGCTGGCCTTTAATTCAAATTGCGATCGGTTTTGTACAAGTTTTGGAGCAAAAATTGGTAAAATGGACAAGCTGAACAGTGTCCACAAAGCGAATTTGAGCGCGTGGTTGGCGTTTTGTTTTTGTCGCTTGGGCATGGTGAAACACCAAACTTTTCATTACCTCGTTTGCGAACTTGAATTTACCTAACGATGTTGCCCAATTTTTGTTAAGTTATTCTCTCGTTCAATACCTTAGCCAATTTACGAGGGTTCAACGCCTGTGGCAAGGGGATGAATACGTCCGCGCCTAAGTGAGGTTGGCAAAAATTTGGGCTAATAAAATAGGCTCAGGGTTTTCTCTAAGCATTTTTAACATTTCACGGACATATCGAAAACGAAGGTTCAAAATTAGCTGATTACATCCTTTAGTTTATTAGAACAAGTCTCAAATCAAGAGAGTGATTTACTGTTTGTTAAAGAAGTATTAACGAATTTTAGGTTATTAGTCGATAGCATGGAACAGCCTATAAATCGACCTTCTGACCAAAAAGAACAACAAGAATATTTTTCTGGAAAGAAGAGACAACATACTTTAAAAAGTCAAGTAATTGGACTACCATCAGCTAAAGATATTGTTGAGGTAGAAGCAGGCGCTCGTGGGCCAACAGCAGATATAAATTTGTTCCGTAAGTCTCAGGAAAAATTTGATAAGTCTCAACCATTTTCTGGGGATAAAGCGTATCAAGGTGGTGAGAACATTACTACTCCTCATAAAAGAAAACCAAAGCAGTTGTTCCCGACCTTTCTGGCGTTCTAGACGATCGCATAGAAGATTCTTCTAGTACCATCACAGCTAATGGCATGAAGCCAAGTCAGTAGAGGAGTGTGAGCGTTTTAGGGTAAAAAAAGATAGGTCAGGTATTCTCAACAAGACCTATCAAATGAAAATGTTACCTAAATTCTACCGAAGCTGCTTTGAAAATATACTGACACCTGCACAATACAAGATGCTACAAATTTTGGTGATGCTGTTACAATTTCATAAAACAGTCACGATTTAAAAGTTAGCAACAGTGTTTCCGCAGCCGATAAGATTTGAAAGTAGGCGGCGGAGTATTCAAAGATTTTTGCTGCTACCGCAATTGTCAATTCAATTCCTATTGCTAACCCAGAAATTGAGGCTTTACTTAACGAAGTCAGAGAAGAAATGTATAAAAATGTTAGACAATCTAAAGCAGGAGTAGAAGCAGTTTTATCAGAGTATTTAAAAGACCTAGAAACTGACCATCAAGGTGTTATAGAGGTTTTGCGTGATTGTACAGTTGTACTTGCAGCAACTTGTCCACAGTCATCCAGTAAACAAATGCAATTTGTAACAGAAAGTGATAATGCTGTATTTGAAACAGTAATTGTTGATGAAGCCGCAAGAGCAAACCCCCTAGATTTATTTATTCCCATGTCCAAAGCCAAACGGCGAATTATACTTGTTGGGGATCATCGACAATTACCACATATTTTAGAAGATGACATATTCATAAAAACTCCTGTAAATGCTTGCAGATGCACCTACAGGATGAATTGTACAACTTTTTTATTTGTTATACGACTTTTTTATTTTTGTACAAAAGGCTACTACTTCTATCAATAGGCTATTCCACCGTTACAGATTTGGCCAAATTTCTGGGCTGGTCAACGTCTAAACCGCGACGAGCGGCGATGTGATAAGCCAATAATTGCAAAGGTACTACGGCGAGAATGGGAGAAAGTAACTCATCCACATGAGAGACAGGAAGCAAATCGTTAAAGATTTCTGCGGCTTCACCATCGTTGACGGGGGTAATACCAATTAACCGAGAATCTCTGGCTTTTGCTTCTTGGGCATTAGAAATAACTTTTTCATACACACTGCCAGGAATAGCGATCGCCACTACTGGTACTTTCGCATCTAATAAAGCGATCGGGCCGTGCTTCATTTCGCCAGCAGGATACCCTTCAGCATGAATATAGCTGATTTCTTTTAATTTCAACGCTCCTTCTAATGCAATTGGGAAGTTAATTCCTCTTCCTAAAAAGATAAAATCTTGGGTTTCGGCAAACTCGTGGGCTAACTGTTCGGTTAAACTTTCTTGACTTTCTAAAGTTGCTTCAATTTCTTTAGGAATTTGCCGTAACCCATTAATAATCTCTGCTAATTTTTCTAATGAAACTGTCTGACGGCGATAAGCTAAATCTAATGCCAAAGCGTAAAATGCCATCAGTTGAGCGATAAAAGTTTTTGTTGCGGCTACCCCAATTTCTATTCCCGCCAGCGTACTAATAATATGCGGCACCATATGACCAAGGCTGCTTTCTGGACGATTGGTAATGCCCAGCAGTCGCGCTTGATATTTGGATTCTTTTCCTTGACGGCGTTCTTTCTCCATCGCCAAAGCTGCTAGGGTATCGGCAGTTTCACCTGATTGGGTAACACCAATAATCAATGTATTTGCTGTCAGGGGTGATGGTGCATAGCGATACTCAGAAGCATAGTGTACTTGGGTAGAAATGCCTGCTAGTTGTTCTATCAAGTGTTTTCCAACTAGTGCAGCGTGCCAACTCGTACCACAAGCGACGATATGAATTTGTTCTAGGTCTGCGTACAATGATTCAGGCAAGCCAAGATTAATTGGTGATTGATTAGAGTCGCCTAGATTATTAAAGTAAGCTTCTAAACTAGCTCTAACTACCCCTGGTTGCTCGTGAATTTCCTTCAACATAAAGTGCTTAAATCCCTGTTTTTCCACCATCGTGGGATTTAAGTTGAGCATTCGGGGTTGTTTTTTCAACCTGTTGCCAGCAAAGTTGTAAATCTCCACGCCCAATGGTGTGAGGCGGGCAATTTCGCCATTTTCTAGAGGTAGGACGGCACGGGTGTAGGCAACAATGGCTGGGGTATCAGAAGCACAGAAAAATTCCCCTTGACCAAACCCAATCACTAAAGGCGCTTGTTGACGGACAACTATTAGTTCATCAGGATAGTCGGCGGAAATAACTGCGATCGCAAATGCTCCCTCTAGGTGGTTAACAGCTTGGCGAACTGCCTCTATCAGGTCAGAGGGACTAAAGGGCTGAGGGGAGGACACTTCCGTGCGGGGGTTCCCCCTGTTGAGGAGCCAGTGCGTTGGGCGGGTTTCCCGACTTGAAGCAACTGGCGTGAAAGTGTCCGTCACTGAGGGAGGGTTCTTTAAAAATTCGGCAATTAGGTGGGGAATAACTTCTGTGTCGGTCTCAGAACGAAACTGATGTCCTTTCTGCTTTAATTCCTCACGTAATTCGCGGTAGTTCTCCACAATACCATTTTGTACTACCGCTATTCGCATCGCTGTATCCATGTGGGGATGGGCGTTGTACTCCTCTGGCTTACCATGAGTCGCCCAGCGAGTGTGACCGATACCAATTTGAGCAGGAGTTTCTATTTGTTCGAGTTTAGAACGCAGGTTATGCAGTTTGCCCTTTGCCCGCACACAATGCACTTCACCTTCCCAAACAGTAGCGATTCCAGCAGAATCGTATCCCCGATATTCCAGTTTTTCTAACCCAGCCAGTAAGATTTCTGTCGCCGCTTGAGTGCCTATATAACCAACAATTCCACACATTGCTCACACCGCTCCTAAGATTCAAGATTATTAAATCTACGTGAGTTCGATGGGTGCTATCTTGACCTTTCCCCCAGCCCCTCTCTTTGTCGAAGAGGGGAGTAAAAAGGTGATTTTACCGTTGTTCCCCGCCTAAAATGCGAGGGGGTTAGGGGGGTGAAGTTTATCGAACTCACGTTAAATCTAGTATAGTTGTCAGCACAAAAGTGGCGTTTTGGCAAAGAAAAAAGGAGCTATTTGCTCCCTCTGCTACTAAGTATGATTATTTTTGTTGAGCTTGTTAGACTAAAAAACAATTGAGTAGGATGGGCAGTACCCACCCTACAATGCTATAGGAGCTTGCTATTGAGACACCTAATGGTGAGCCAAATGAGGAATTTAGAGTAAATTCCTTAGTAAGCCAGACCCATGCTGCGAGTCGTTTCAGCCCCCAGGTAAACCCGGATGCTCAAAAAGTCGGTGGGGCAAGCTGTTTCACAACGCTTGCAGCCCACGCAGTCTTCTGTGCGGGGTGAAGAGGCAATTTGAGCAGCTTTGCAGCCATCCCAAGGAACCATCTCCAGCACGTCAGTCGGGCAAGCGCGGACGCATTGGGTGCAACCAATGCAGGTATCGTAGATTTTTACGGTATGAGACATTGAAAAAACGGCTCCTTTCGAGTGTTCTTCTCTGCGAAAGAATCATAATCAAGGCATAGTTTACCGCAGTGGCTTATGCGCCGTAAGTAAAAGGCTACATAACTTTAAACAATTTAATAGGCACTCTTAATAATTTGCTTTTGCTAGATCGTCCCTATTCCAGCATAAATCAGCAACAACACAGGAATGTATTTACCTTACTAACTCTCGACAACAAAGTCGATTTGTAAAGATGTATGAAGCAAAAGTCAATCTGAAACAGTAAAAGGGGAAGTTATCTATAGTACCTATTGCTTGGTAGGCATACACTGTCAAACCTTAGAAATTTGTGACGAAATCTTAATGATTTAGCTATGAGCTGATGATTGATGAACGCCAGTTGCTTCAACTTTGGGAAAGTTTGCAACGCACTGGTTTGTGATGACTGTTAAAAGTCATTGCTAATCTTAGGGATAAATTTGCTGTCGATTCAGAAATTTTTCAATTGTATCAGCGGTTGCTTCTATATTAAATCTACTTTTAAAATAATTAGTATAATATTGCAGTTAGAGGTAAATCTTTACCAGAAGCCATTAATAATTTAATTCGATAGTTTTTACCGTTGCGGCTTAATCTCCTTGCCCATGTTTAGCAATCGTTAACCTGTGCTGCCGTTCCCAAGAGTTAATTTACACTAGCAAGTCAAACAGTTCGGAGCGATCGCCAAAATTCTCTACAAGGATACTCCAACCATCTGCTGATTTACTCAAAGCACTGTCGCTATCATGAAGTCAGAACCAAGTCAGAGTTACATATAAAAATTCCTGAAGGCTGACATTGGCAAAGGTAAAAAATGGTAACGTTGGTTGTCGTCATTAACATTCTCATCTCGCTAATACTACTTTATGTAGCTTGGCAAGTGTGGCAACTCAAGCAGCGATTGGCATTCATAGCAGATAGATTAACTGCCTATGAACGCAATACCCATGCAGCACTGTCTAACGCTCCCATAAATATATATACTAGCCAGCGGAATATTCATAATTTGCGCCAAGGAAACCAAGGACTACAGGTACAGATTCAACAAGTACGGCAAATTGTTAGCTTGTTATTTCTGGGACGAAACGTCTGGGGGCGCTCTTTTGGTAGGCGAGGGTATAGATTTGGAAAAAAGACAATCGCAAAATGAGTTAATGAATAAAAGCAACATTTCTGGTTGATAGATTGTCACGATAAGTTAATTAGATAAAACCATTTGGGTTTTCCAAGGGGAGGAAACCCACCTAAAATGGGTGTAAGGAGAGAAACAACAAGATGTCTAATAACCGTTCTGGAGTATTTTTTGGCGGTTTGATGCTAGGAGCTACTATCGGTGCTTTGACCGGTTTACTCGTCGCTCCACGCACAGGGCGCGAAACGCGTAAACTTTTGAAAAAATCTGCTGATGCCTTACCAGAATTGGCGGAAGATTTATCTACGAGTGTGCAAATCCAGGCAGACCGTATCTCTGCCAGCGCACTACGAAACTGGGATGAAACTTTAGAAAGACTACGGGAAGCGATCGCCGCTGGCGTAGATGCGAGTCAACGCGAAAGTCAAGTCTTGAAGCGGCAAAAAGTTCAAGAAGACTCAGATTCTCTTCCCCAGCAAATAGAACACTCATAGATGGCATAACCGTGATCGATCCCCTGTTTTGGCTGGGACTATCCATACTCTTAGTCGCTACCAGTCTAACTGCTGTTTTAGTGGCGGCCATACCAGCTTTGCAGGAGTTAGCGCGCGCAGCTCGTAGTGCAGAAAAGCTGTTTGATACACTCTCACGGGAGTTACCACCTACTTTAAATGCGATCCGCACAACTGGCTTGGAAATCACTGATTTAACAGATAATGTCAGTGAAGGTGTCAAAAGTGCTAGTCAAGTCGTTAAGCAAGTTGACCAGAGCCTAGATGGTGCCAGAAAACAAGCTCAAAATCTTCAAGTAGGCACACGCAGCATTTTTACTGGCGTAAAAACTGCCTGGAAGACCTTTACACGCCAAAAACCTACAAAGCGAACAGTTGAACGCCTGCCCATAAATGAAACATCTCCGCTGACGTTGCGAGAACGAGAAGCACTTAGGCAGGAAAATCGGCGCACAAAAGCAGAACCTTACCACACTAACGATCCTTACAATGAGACTTCTAATTGGGAAACGAGTTTTGAAGATGAAGATTTTGTCTCAAAACCTACAGCCTCTGAGGATTGGTACAAACAAGAATAGAGATTAGTCAGTTGTCAGTTATCAGTTGACGTGGTCAGTTGTCAGTAGTCAGTTGCCAGTAGTTATATTCCCCTGCTCCTTCATCCTCCCAATCCCCAATCCCCAATCCTCAGAGAAGCTTTGCTTTGATCCCCAAGATTAGAGTAAAGTAAACAAGTGTAAAGAAGTATCACTTTTCCCGTACTCTTTTAAAACAACTTGTTCACTTCTACCGTTGATATTTATATAGAAACGTCCATGCAGTTTTGTTTTTGGCGAAGACTCCTAGTATCCATTGTGGTATTTTTCTTGGCTGGGTCAATTTGGGCGATGCATTCTTCCCCAGCGTTGGCTTATGACAATCCTGAGTTATTACCGGACACTTTCACGCCAGTCGTAGACTTAGCGAAATCTCTCCCCAAACCGCAAGAAGAAAAGCTTGTTCAAGATTTAGAGCAATTTGAAGCTGATACTGGCTGGAAACTGCGAGTATTGACTCAGTACGATCGCACTCCAGGTCGGGCAGTCATTAAATATTGGGGTTTGGATGACAAAAGCATTTTGCTGGTTGCCGATTCTCGTGGTGGTAATATCCTCAGTTTCAGTGTTGGCGACGCTGTTTATGAACTTCTACCCCGGACTTTCTGGATAGAACTGCAAACCCGCTTTGGTAATTTATACTTTGTCCGAGAACAAGGCGAAGACCAAGCCATCCTGCAAGCCTTAGATTCAGTCAAAGGTTGTTTGCTGAAGGGTGGTTGCAACGTTGTTCCCGGACTTCCACGAGAGCAATGGATTCTCACTCTCGTTACCTCAGTCATTGGAGGAATTATTTGTGGATTTGCAGCTCAACCCCGACGTGAAGGACAAGTTTTAGCTTGGCAGTGGGCTTTGATATTCTCTCCTTTGTGGGGAATCTTGTTTATTGCCTTCGGTATTGGGCCTGTAGTGACGCGCACGAGTGACTGGCTGCCGCTAGTTCGTAATATCTCCGGTTTTCTCATTGGCGCTTTGGTTGCCTACTTGTCTCCTATTTTCAGTCGGCCCTCTTCGAGTGCTGAGTCCTGAGTCGGGAGTGCTGAGTACAGACGCGACGCACTGGCTCATTAATCGCGTCTGTACAAGAGTTATTTGAGGGATAAACCTATCCATAGGGCGATCGCTCTTTTGCTCAACGGTCTAATGCCAAATTAGAAAAGGATGTAACTATCTGTAGATCTGGACTAAATTATGAGATAAATATTTTCCCCCTGAGTGGCTTTTAGATGCGGGCGATGCCTACTTTTATCGGCACGAAATGGGAACGCCCAAACCACACTGCACACCAGGTCTGCGTTCCTATCAATGGTTGATGGATATAGACCGCAAGACTCGACTTGATAATCAAGAACGGTTGCGTGCTTTATCGCTCGACCATAGTGGTGAGGTGCGCCTCTTTTGCAGCCATGATGCTATCGAGTTCAAAGCGTTCGCCGATCAAAACAATTTGCGATCGCAGGAAAACAAATCGCGCTTTGTGAACTGAAACTCCAGATTGACAGTCCCAACGAAAAATTTATGACACCGCGTAAGTCTTGATACTTTTAGCTCAATCGTTATGAGCTTTTAATTAACTCCTCACTCTCTTTAGCTGATAAGCTGAGAGCTAATATCTCAAATCTGAATAGCAATGGAATGGCACGTAATTGATGCTGAAAGTTTAGCAATTATTGATAGCGAAATCGGCGATCATGTCTTTTCACCCGCAGAGTATGAAATTGTCCGGCGGGTGATATATGCTACGGCTGACTTTGAGTATAAATCTTTAATTCGCTTTTCTGAGCGTGCCTTACAAGCTGGCGCAGCAGCATTAGCAGCGCGTACAACGATTGTGGTTGATGTGCCGATGGTGCAGGTAGGTATTGCCTACGACATTCAAAACACTTTCGCTAATCCAGTTTATTGCAGTATGGAAGCTCTGACGCGTCCCCAAAAAGAAAAAACTCGTGCAGCTTGGGGAATTGAAACTTTAGCCAAGCGTTACCCAGAGGGTATCTTTGTGGTGGGTCAAGCGCAAACAGCACTGACAGCACTGGTTGATTTAATTGCAGCCGAAGAAATTCGACCTGCTTTAATCATTGCTACTCCCGTGGAATTTGTCAGTGTGGATGCTGCTAAAGAAATCTTGCAAGATTCACTAGTTCCTCACATCACCATTGACAGTCGCAAAGGCAATGCAGTGGTAGCAGCTGCGATCGTCGATGGGCTGGTAGACTTGGCTTGGCAAGCCTATGGGCAAGATAGGAAGTGATAACGGGGACACGGGGAAACGGGGATAAGGGAGATGATGAGGAGACACAGAGAAATCATTTCATATTCTCTCCCCTGCCCCTCTGCCCCTCATCTCCCTCACTCCTCATACTGACGGCGACGGCGACGAGGTCTTTCCTGTTGGTCTGGACGCAAGCGGCGACTGACTTCGTTAAAGAAATCAATTCGTATATAAGGATAATCGTTTACCCACAGGTCATGACTGGGGATGTATACTTCGCTGAAGTCTTCAATCATGCTCAAATCTGGGCGATTCGACATGACTATCATTTCTGCAATCTGACCACGCGCAATAACTTTGTGAGCAGGACGTAGTGGTGCTTCTAACTCTACGCTGAATCCTGTGTCATCACCCACCTCTAAGTTAATTCGTTTTTCTCGATTTTCAACAATCACCAAATCACCTTTGCTGTTGACAGTTTCTTGTTTGCCAATCAATCGGTCTGTAATCCACCAATCCAGAATTCGACCACGAAAAAAGCCACTGTACTTGTAGCGGCGGCTTTTTGCATTCCGCACACTTGCCTGAAACGCTGGATACCACAGCCAAAAAAGAGCGCCGAATACTCCTAGAAAAAACATGATTGGCCCAAACTCCAGCCGGAACAAGACTCTCACAAGCAGAATCACAGCTATGGCAACTACGGAAATTAACAACCGTTGCAAAAAATTTGAAAACTTTCCCCAGTAATACTTGTACTGCGGACCAGTGGCGATTAAGGGGACGAGTTGGTCAAATTTCTGGCGAGTCAGGGGGACTATCATAAGTGCTGAGTGATGAGTGCAGAGTAGTAAGTTAGAAGGTTAGAGTATCTTTTCTAATCCATATACTAACGACTTTAGCTGCAAGACTTTGCGAATCGCTAGTAGCACTCCTGGCATATAGCATGAGCGATCGCTTGTATCATGTCGTAAAGTATATATTTGACCAGGTGCGCCAAATATCACTTCCTGATGAGCTATTAATCCTGGTAAGCGCACGCTGTGAATTCTTATGCCTTCTTCTGCTAAACTGCCCCTTGCACCAGCTAATTTCTCAGTTTCTTCTACTAGAGTAGGGTTAAAAGTTTTACCAACTTCGGCTAGCAATTGTGCGGTCTGAATGGCTGTACCGCTTGGAGCATCAGCTTTTTGATTGTGATGCAGCTCAATAATTTCCACATGGTCAAAGTATTGAGAGGCTGTGACTGCGGCTTGTTGCAACAGCACCATACCAATGGAGAAGTTAGGAATAATTAGGCAACCAGTACTAGCTTTTTCGGCAAAGTCTGCTAAATTTTGAATTTGTTCTGGACTTAACCCCGTAGTTCCGACTACAGGACGAATTCCATAGGCGATCGCACTGCGAATATTGTCATAAACTGAATTGGGATGAGTAAAGTCTACAATCACCCCAGGTGGTAGTTGTCTTTCGCCAGCCACGTAACCTAGCATGGGTTCCAATTGATTAGTGATGGGAACTTCTAGAGGTTCGGTTAAACCTGCTAGTTCTCCAGCATCTTTACCTTGATGTTCCGGACTGGTGTCAATTGCACCCATTAAATTCAAGTCTGGTGCTTGGGACACCGCTTTGATTACCTCGCGGCCCATTTTACCAGCAGCACCATTAACAATAACTGGGATAGGCGCTTGATTTGTCATAGGTCAATAAACGCTTTTTGAGTCAACAAGGGAATTGTAAAGGGATGGGAGGATGAGGTAATAGGGGAATAGGGAGATGAGGGAGAAAGACTTGTAACAATTTCTCCTCTGCTCCTCTGCCCCTCTACCTCCTACCTCCTACCTGTACAATTAAGTATGAAACATCAAAGCCTCTAAACGCTCTGATTTTTCAATTGAATTTTTTCTGCAAAAGCTTGTGAACTTTTTTATCGGGTGTGCAGTTTGGGCATATAAAGGTTGGGTAGGCGAACTTTATCCCCAAGGTACTCGTGCTACCGATTTTCTGCGCCTCTATAGCCGTCGCTTCACCACAGTTGAGGGCAATACTACTTTCTACGCTGTACCTAACCAAGAAACTGTAACCCGTTGGGCATCGGAAACACCCCCAGGTTTTGAATTTTGCTTGAAATTGCCACGAGATATCACCCATAAAGGTTTACTACAACCTAATATTTTGGCTGCTTTAAATTTTCTGGAGGTAATGCGCCCTTTAGGTAAGCATCTCGGCCCAATATTTGCCCAGCTACCGCCAAGTTATCCACCTCTATTGCTGGAAGATTTAACTGCTTTTCTGGAAGCTTGGCCGCGGACAGAAGTACCATTGGCACTGGAGGTGAGGCATCGTGCTTGGTTCAGTGAACCTCATAATAGTAATTTGACAGAACTTCTAGAGAAGCTTAATGTGGGACGGGTACTATTGGATTCGCGTCCCATCTATACTGGAGATGATGACCCGCAGTTACAATCCGAACGGCGCAAACCTAAATTACCAGTGCAATTTAGCGTCACAGCCCCTTTTAGCCTGATTAGGTTTATTTCTCATCCAAATTTATCTGTGAATCAGCCTTTTATGGAAGAGTGGCTAACGCAAATTCAACAATGGTTGCAGGCAGGAACACGGATTTATTTCTTTGTGCATTGTCCTCTAGAAGAGCGATCGCCCAGCACAGCGCGTTACTTCCAAAAGCTATTAGAACAGAGTAATATAGCAGTTCCACCTCTACCTTGGAATAATCTCGATCGTCCTCCCAATCAGCTGAGTTTATGGTAAATATTTTCAGTGCTATAAACATAATTTTACCCGTTTAGGCTGATAGAGAAGTGGAGAATTAAGGAAACCTTTTTCCATTCCTAATTATCAAAGTTATACTGGCGAGCCTACAGTTATTAGGCATCTATGCTGTTACCATAAAATTCATTATTTTTTGACTTTTGTAATGTATCTAAGTACTTACTGATTTAAAAAAGAGTGAGCAAAAAGAGTAATAATAGTTATTGCAATACTTTTGTGATAAAAGCCGATACAACCATGTCCGATAAATAAGAGCAGGGCTGTTTCATGCATTTAAAACCCTATAGGTTAGAAGCCTGAGGCTATACCAACAAAGCAGCAAGCAGCAAGCTGTAAGATTAATAGTCTATGTAAGTAGGCTTAGTTCTTATATTCTGATATCTGGGCTATATACGGGGATAAAACAACACTGCAAAAAGGGGTAATACCTCTGTTTGCAAAATTGCAAAGAGGGTATCAGTAATGTCTGAATATAACTAACAAAAATGTATTGAGTGCTGATTTAATTGTGGGTGAGGAAATTTTTGTGTAAGCAGTAACATCCAAGGAGGTTAAGATGAGTCGTCTTCTTTATGAAAACTCAGTTTCATATCAAGGGTATCTCATCATTCCATTTGTTTTTGGCAAAGCGGATAATTACGAAATTTATTCGTATAAACTATTGTCAGAAATTGGGCATAAAAGCAAATTTCACAAAGCAGAAAATCCAGCAGAAATTTATGGCAGTAGTATCAGCAATATTGTTGCGATCGCCAAAGAACATATTGACCAACATTCAGAGTTAGTTAGCCAAGATGATAGTTTTAAGTCTCGCTACATTTACCGCAACAATTTAATTATTGTTTTCCAAGAGGGAGGTAAATATTTTTACGACCATTATCCACCGGAATTATTGAATAATATTGCAGCACCAAAATTATTCAAATCCGAATACGAATGCTTAAATTGGATTAAGCAGGGACTTGATGGGCGACGTATGCGGGAACGAGCAAGCTAAAAGTTGTATTTGATGTAACCTCAGATGGCTAGGTTGGTTAGGGTATTGCAGTGAGTGATGTCTAAAGTTAACCCACTGTGCGACTACGCTTTAATCAACCAAGCCATCATTACTTACTTTATGAGCAATTTTTCCGGAATAGGCTATTGTAGTAGTGTTGATAGTTTCTTGTAGTACGCAAGGAGGAACAAAGATGACTGAGTTTGTAGCAGTCCGGGTTAATTTGACAATTTCAACCCCACGGGTACAAGGCGCAGAGATTCTTATTCAGTCCTCCGCCCATACCATTTTGGATTGTGAAAGATTTACTAGATAAGCTTTCCATCTTGTCGGAATCATTTTTCCAATTGGTATTACAGGAATGATAGTTAGAATTTAAGGGCATTTTTTTAACGGGACGGTTGTTGATACCACTATGGAACCTCCCGAATGGAACTGTCCTCCTCTGTGAAGCCTTGTGCAAAACAAGCAACACACATCGAGGAAACATCAATGAATTTAAATAGCTTAGGCTGGAGTGATTTTTTTGCTCACAGCTTTGAACCCTATCACCAACAAGGATTTAGCGTTGGTAGGGTCGCTATTGAATATAGAAAGACTTACACTCTCTACAGCGAACAAGGAGAAATTGCGGCAGAAATTACAGGCAAATTGCGGCATCGGGCTACTCAACCTCAAGACTTTCCAGCCGTGGGGGATTGGGTTGTTATCCGTATACGCGAGTCGGAAGGGCGAGCAACTATCCATGAGATTTTACCAAGAAAAAGCAAATTTTCTCGTAAGACGGTGGGCAGTAAAACAGAAGAACAAATTGTTGCAGCCAACGTTGACACTGTGTTTCTAGTCTCAGGACTGGATGGAGACTTTAATCTCAGACGAATTGAGCGCTATCTCATTTTGGCTTGGGAAAGTGGTGCAAATCCGGTCATCGTTTTAAACAAGGCAGACTTATGCAACTCTCTAGAAGATTGCTTGGCACAAGTGGAAGCAGTTGCCATTGGTGTACCAGTCGCCGTCTTAAGTGCTACGAGTAATCAAGGATTGGATGCCTTGAAACCTTACCTGAAACCAGGACAGACAGTTGCCTTATTGGGGTCTTCTGGTGTTGGTAAATCTACTATCACCAACCAACTTAAGGGTGCAGTTGTGCAAACTGTGCAAGCTGTGCGGCAGGGTGATGACCGAGGTAGACATACGACCACTCATCGGGAGTTGATTTTGCTCCCGACTGGCGGCTTAATTATGGATACCCCAGGAATGCGGGAAATTCAAATTTGGTCAGGTGATGAAGGTTTGCAGGAAATCTTTGCAGACATCGAAACCTTGGCGCAAGAATGCCGCTTCCGCAATTGTCAGCACAATAACGAACCTGGTTGTGCAGTGCAGCAGGCTTTGGCAGAGGAAAGGCTTGATTATTCAAGGTTTCTTAGCTATCAAAAGTTGCAAAAAGAACTCAACTATCTTGCCCGCAAACAAGACCAGCGATCGCAACTAGCCGAGAAAGAACGATGGAAGAAAATCCATAAAGCCATGCGGAATCATCACAAGCATTGATTGCACAGGGGCTTGTAACTGGGAGCATCCCACTATTTTGCATGTCATTGCGAGCGAAGTGTTCGCTGAAAGCGTTCTCGCAGAGTAGCAATCGCCAAATCCTCCAACTACGAGCGAGTCCATACGATTGCTTCGTCGTTCCTCCTTGTAATGACAGCTATTCTCTCATTGCAAAATAAAAACTAGGATGCACCCCTTGTAACTTTTCTGCTTTGATTGTGGGATGGGAAATTATCCTGTAATCGATCGGGGGTTAAAAATACCCATCCTATAATAAGTAATAATTCGTAATGACGCTCGCGGACTCGCGCTTTGCTGCGCTAACGTAGTTTCTCATTTGTAATTAAGAAATACAGTAAAAAAACTAGCTATATAAGGTTTCTAAAATTTTACTCTGTTCTCAAATCATAGATTTTTTCCATTTGGAATCATACCTTTTCTGAGTGAAATTGCACCAAACTTACGCCCAATATCTGATTTTGAAGTGCGTGTTTTTGGATGGCTTATATTTAATAAGCTGTTACTTTTCAATACACAATGATGTTATTAATCAAGAAAAATTAAGTATTGTAAAACGTATATTTCCGTTTTCGCCCGGATCTCGGCTGAGGAACAATGTGGTTTCAATGGAAATGGGGGAGTCAAAAATTACTTTACTTCTGCGATCGTTCTAAGTTTACAGAGAAATCTTTGTGATGGACATCCACATATAGACAGTTCTGCACAACAATTTTCAGATGTGAAGCGAATTTAACCCTCAATTAAGTAGAAGCCTTCAAATCCCAGGTGGAATTCAGGATTGACGATGAGCCAAAGCTTCCATGAAAACTCTCTGGCAAATCAGTCGCAAATCGCGAGTGAAATGCTAGAGCAAGCAAACTTCCAGAATCCTCTCAAGCACGAAACTGTTACGACTGGGTGCGATCGGGCAGCGATCGCACCACCTGAGAGCCAATCGTATTTGCAACAAGCAATTGAATATGCTCCCGTGGGAATGGTCATGCTCGATCGCCAAATGCACTATCTTGCTATGAGTCGCAGATGGCTCGAAGACTATAACCTGACCGATGACATTATCGGATGCTCTCACTACGAGGTCTTTCCCGATATTCCCCAAAAGTGGAAACAGATTCACCAACAGTGTTTAGCAGGACAAATCGCCGAAAATGATGCAGATCCTTATCCACAAGCAGATGGTTCTATCGAGTGGCTGCGCTGGTCAGTTCGCCCTTGGTATACGGTAAGTGGTGATATCGGCGGCATCATTATGTTCAGCGAAAACATCACGCAGCGCAAACAAGCAGAAATAGGACTCCGACAAAGTGAACAACGCTATCGGTCTTTAGCCACGGCAACCTGTCAGATGGTTTGGATAGTTCCTGCTGATGGAGTTCCGACCAACGACAACCCAGCTTGGAGGGAATTAACGGGGCAAACATGGGAGGAATTTCAAGGCTGGGGATGGTTAGATGCCATTCATCCAGACGATCGCCAACTAATGGCTGAAGCATGGGAAACAGCAGTTAAAACTCGCAGCCCATATCAAGTAGAATTTCGTCTCCGGCGGCATGATGGTGAGTATCTTTACATGATAACGCGAGGTATTCCCGTCCTAGAACCGGATGGCAGCATCCGTGAATGGGTACGTACTTACACTGACATCCACGATCGCAAACAAGCTGAAGCTGCCCTGCGCGAACGCAACACTCTATTGCGCTCCATCTTAGAAAATACGCCAGGCTTCATTGTTGTAAAAGATTGTCAAGGTCGTCATGTTGCTCTCAACACCAATTTGGCAAACTTTTTCGGCAAACCAATGGAGGACATCATTGGCAAAGATGATTCTGAACTGTTTCTGCCTGAAGTTGCCCGTGAAATAATGGCAAAAGACCGCCAAATCATCACAATTGGGATTGCTGAAACTTACGAAGAAAATGTCTCTAATAATGGTATCAGTGGCACTTTTCTGACTACAAAGGTTCCTTGGCGGGATGCTCATGGCAACATCCTCGGTATCATTGCAATAACGCGGGATATTAGCGATCGCAAGCAAGCTGAAGAATCCCTACGCGAAAGCAACATACTGTTGCGCTCTATTTTGGAAAGTACACCAGACTTGATTGTCGTTAAAGATCGTCAAGGGCAGTATGTTGCCCTCAACTCTAATTCGGCAAACTTTCTTGGTAAATCAATTGAGGACATCATTGGTAAAGACGATTCTGAAGTGTTTCCGCTTGACATTGCGCGTGTAATGATGTCAAAAGACCAACAGATTATCAGCACGGGCATTACCGAAACTTACGAGGAATTTCTCTCTAATGGTGACATCAGTGGAACTTTTCTCACTACAAAGGCTCCTTGGCGGGATGTTGATGGCAATATTCTCGGCATCATCGCCACAACACGAAATATTACCGAACGCAAGCAAGCGGAACTGGCACTTCAGCAGAGTGAAGAACGATTTCGTTCGCTGATTGAAGCAACATCGCAAATTGTTTGGAGTACTGATGCTGAAGGTGCATTTGTCACCGACCAACCACACTGGCGTGCCTTCACAGGACAAACGGTAGAAGAACTATGGGGCTGGGGATGGCTGAATACAATCCATCCGGAAGAGCAAGCTCAGACTGCCGAAGCATGGTTAGCAGCACTTGCTAATCGCACAGTTTATGAAGCTGAGACTCGGACTCGGCGTTACGATGGCGAGTATCGCTACTTGAGTGTGCGGGGTGTGCCGATCTTAGCAGCAGATGGCAGTATTCGTGAGTGGGTAGGCACTCACACCGATATTACTGAACGTAAGCAAGCTGAAATCGTTCTTGCCCAAGCCAAAGAAGCGGCAGAAGCAGCAAGTTTCGCCAAAAGTGAGTTTTTGGCCAACATGAGTCACGAGTTGCGGACTCCCCTCAACGGCATCCTCGGCTATGCTCAAATTCTTCAGCGTTCCAAACACTTGCAAGAAGACGAGCGATCGCGTATCGATGTAATTTATCAGTGCGGTTCGCATTTGCTGACTTTAATTAACGATATTTTAGATTTATCGAAAATCGAAGCGCAGAAAGTAGAACTCATACCCACAGATTTCCATTTTCCAGCCTTCCTCCAAGGTGTGGCGGAAATGTGCCGCATCCGCGCTGAACTGAAAAACATTAACTTCCACTATCAATTAGCCTCAGAATTACCCGTCGGTATCCATGCAGATGAAAAACGCCTGCGGCAAGTATTGATTAACCTGTTGAGTAACGCCATCAAATTTACTGATACAGGCAGTGTCACTTTAACGATTAGTTATGCTTCGGAAGGAAAAATTCGCTTTGAAGTACGCGACACGGGCATCGGCATTGTTCGGGAAAAACACCAAACTATTTTTCAACCCTTTGAGCAAGCAGGAGACAATCGCCGACAAACTGAGGGTACCGGTCTGGGATTGGCAATTAGCCAAAAAATTGTGGAATTGATGGGTAGTAATATTCAGGTTCAGAGTGAGATAGGTATTGGCAGCATTTTTTGGTTTGATGTCAATCTACCTGAGGCTGATGAGTGGGTGAAAACATCTCAAGCCGATGATTATGGACAAATTATTGGTATTAAAGATTGTCGACCCAAAGTTCTTGTTGTTGACGATAAATGGGAAAATCGCTCGGTGATTGCTAATTTGCTTGGCCCCATCGGCTTTGAGGTTGCGGAAGCTAGCGATGGAGAAGAAGGTTGGCAGAAAGTTTTAGAATTTCAGCCAGATTTAGTTCTCACCGACTTGTTGATGCCAGAACTCGATGGATTTGGGCTAATCAAGTGCATTCGTGAGTCGGAAGCATTTAAAGACATCATGATTATTGTTTCATCTGCGAGCGTATTTGAAAGCGATCGCCATCGCAGTTTGGAAATGGGAGGTAATGATTTTCTCCCCAAACCCGTACAGGCAACGGAACTTTTCCAAAAATTGCGGCAACATCTGCATCTAGAGTGGGTTTATGAAGAGCAGAAGACTGTAAGCCAGCCAGAGCGAGATAATACCACGCTAATTGCACCACCCACCGCAGAAATAGAAACTCTCTACGAGTTAGTAATGAAAGGCAACTTTAAGGGAATTATAAAACAGGCAGCATTGCTCGAACAAATGGATCAAAAATACATTCCTTTGGCGAAAAAGCTGCACCAACTGGCAAAAGAATTCCAAGACCAAGAAATTCTGGCACTCATTCAATCTCTTAATTAAGCGGTATGAATTTTGTAACTGACCAAACTGCAACGGTTCTCATTGTTGATGATAATCCTGCAAATTTAGGTGTGTTATCTGATGCCCTAGATCAGGCTGGCTTAGAAGTGTGGGTAGCGAAATCTGGAAAAGTAGCGCTGGAGCGGGTTACATATGCTCTGCCCAATTTAATTTTGCTGGATGTAATGATGCCAGAGATTGATGGTTTTGAAACTTGTCGTCAATTAAAGGTAAATCCAGCAACCAAAGATATTCCAGTCATCTTTATGACGGCACTCTCCGATACTGCCAATAAAGTTGAAGGTTTTCAAGTTGGCGCTGTGGACTATATTACTAAACCTTTTCAGCAAGAGGAAGTGCTGTCACGGGTTAAATTACACCTGAAGCTACACGATCTGGCACAGCAACTAGAGCAGAAAAATGCTCAGTTAGAGCAAAAATTTGCAGAAGTCAGTCTTGCTTATGATGAACTCAAACAAATGCAAATTAAGCTGATTCAAAATGAAAAACTGTCTAGCTTAGGAGAGATGGTTGCCGGAATTGTTCACGAAATTAATAACCCTGTAAATTTTATTTATGGCAATCTTATTCATGCCAATGAATATACTCAAGAAGTGCTAACTCTTCTGCACCTTTATCAAGAAGAATATCCAATTCCTACCCCGCGGATTCAAGCCCAAAAGGAATTGGCGGATTTGGATTTTATTGAGCATGATTTGTTAAAGCTGCTCAATTCCATGAATTTTGGCGCACGACGTATTCGCGAAATCATTAAATCTATGCGGATTTTCTCGCGTGTAGATGACGCTAAAATGATAGAAGTTGATATCCATGAATGTATTGATAGCACGCTGATAATTTTGAATCATCGCCTCAAGGCACAACCAGAACATCCCGCGATTGAAGTTGTTAAACAGTATGGTCTGTTGCCACCAGTCGAGTGCTATGGAGGACAAATCAATCAAGTATTTATGAACATTGTTGCCAATGCCATTGATGCACTAGATGAGTACAATCAACAGCGTTCATTTGCCGAGATTCAGCAGCAACCAAGTCGAATTGAGATTTATACTCAGACAATTGGAGACGATTGGGTAGCCATCCATATTGCTGATAACGGTCCGGGAATCTGCGAACATGTCAGAACAAAGCTGTTCGATCCCTTCTTTACGACGAAACCTTGTGGCAAAGGAACCGGATTAGGGTTGTCTATCAGCCACCAGATTATTGTAGAAAAGCATGGCGGTAGTCTCTGCTGTGAATCTACACCAGGAGAGGGAACGGAATTCGTGATTCAAATTCCCATTCAACAGCGAGTTTCCCAGGTTGCTTGACTCACTGAATTAATGAAGCTGCACGCGATCGCTAAGGTAACCAAAATTCAGGCAGAATGGATTTACCCAAGTTACGCACCGTTTGGTTGAGCGATCGCGCCACTTGGATATGCGCTTCATCCTCTTCTACAGGTAAAATCTCAACTGGCGTACCCTCTCTGAAATAGGACACCGCCAAATTCGCCGCCTCTAAACCAGTCACATAAGCTTTTTCTTGCGACCATGAACCGTGACGGTTCACAATCCAATCCCCACTCATAAACACATTCGCAAAACTTGTTTTAGCTGGCAACATATAGCGATAGCTTCCAGGTGCAAAGTGAGTCACTGCATTTGGCAGCCGAATCACACTGCTATCAATTACCTTCGCATCCCGAAATGCTGGTATACAAGTTGCGAGATAACGCTGGACTAACGGTACAATTTCTGCATCATTCAAACTTAAAAACTGATTTGCGTGATAGAAATCAGCTTCAATCACCGTTCCTGACTCGTACTTATATTCATCATGTAGGACATTCAAATCAAAAAATGTCCATCCTGTAGTTGCGTCAAATCCAAAGCAAGCATTAGAAGGACGGAGAATATCAATTTTGCGGTCAAACCACAACCGTGTTGCTAAAACATCAATTGCCCCTAAATTATTCAAATTACGAAATTCTTCACGGCTTTGTAAGCTAGCACTAGTTGAGACAATTTTCTGGATGCCAGTGATACCAACAGCAAAAATTACAGCATCGGCATCAAACACTTGATCGCCGCAAACAACACCCTTTGCCCGATTATTACTATCAATAATTAAATCTGTAACTCGGTACTTAGCTAGCACTTTTGCCCCAGCTTTTTCAATATGTTCCACCCAAGGACGAAATATTTTCTCCCCAACTGTTCCCCGACACCAAACCACATCAAAATCAGGTTGGTGAGCCAAAATAAAATAGTAAAGCATTCCTAGGGTTGCTGCGGCTGAACATTGTTCGCCAGGGGCAAACAAGCCTACCAACAACATAGGTTCAAAAGCTTCACGATAAAGTCGGGCGGAAACATTAAAATCTTTGAACAATTCACGGGCAGTAACAAAGTCATAACGCCGCCAAGCTGCATCGGAATTATCAAAATCTACAACAGCGTAAAGTAGAGGCAAAGCACTGAGGCGATCGACGAGTGGCAGACGCTTAAACTGAGTATAAAGGAAAGTGCCCAGAGGGGAGGGCAGTCGTGGTAAGTGTTGGAAAATCGGGGATTCAACTTCCAACCCCACAGGCGAATATTGCGAGGAACGAGTCCAGGTGGTAAAAGGATTAATATTTAATTCATTGATTAAAGAAAAAATATTTTTGTAGGGATACCAGAAGCCGTGAATCCCTGCTTCTACAGATTTTCCCGCTGCTGTTTGCCAACCTGCTACCAGTCCACCGGGATAAGGGCCGGCTTCTAAAAGTGTGACATCGTACCCTTGTTTTGCCAAATGGTAGGTTGCGCCTAAACCAGCCCAGCCTGCACCAATAACAACAACTCGTTTTTGTTGCAACCCTTCACTCATGCCCGCCTCCCCTTATTACAGTCCATCAACCAATGTATACGAAATGGGGAGTCGGGAGTCGGGAGTTACTAGGGGCGAACAACTGTTCGCCCCTACAGGAGTTAGGAGTTATTCTCCGCGTCTTTGCGTTTCCTTTTTCTTGAACCAGATTAAAGACTTGAGGTTTTGCCTGTTTGTGCTTGTGTCTCAATTGGCTTGACATCACTGTAGCCTAATTCACCAGCGATCGTCCGCAATATTGAAATTTGTTCTTCAAATTCCAGCCCTTCAATTTGGGAAAGTAGATCGTTAATAGCTTTAGTTGGTTTGTAATTGTCTGGTATGTCAACTATTGTATCTCCCATAGCTACTGCCCAAGCATACCAAACCAACAATTGATTGTTTTCTTTGATCGCACCATAAGCTCGAGAATACTCTGTATCCTTACGGTTAACAATATCCCGCATAATCTCTAATTGCTGCTCATCTGACAACTTCAAATAGTCTCCAAGTAGCAGTGGTGCTAATTCGGGTTCTGCAGCAGTGGGAGCAGCCGGGGTGATAGAATCTCCCATTTTTTCATAAACAAAATATAGCCAGGCCAACTTGGCATCGGTATCTAAGGCGTTAAATGCATCTACTGCTTTTTGTGTTTCATTATTTAGGGCTTGAGAAATTTTTTGATTGGAACTTGCAGTCATAATTTGTCTCCATCATATATTAAAGTAAGTCAAATTAAGGCTTACCAAAATTTCGGGAGCTGATTCTACTTCCAAGAGAAATAATTAAATTAATTTTATTTTGATAAATTAATCTACCTTTTAATAGAGGTTAATATCTTTCGCTAGATGCCAACGTTACAAGAGATAACTTTGGTATGATCGCTCCAGTAGTCTAAAAATTACACAAGGTGTTAAAAAATGACTGATGAAATAAAGCCAAATGTTAATGAAGCTCCTACGCATGATGCACAATTAGCTGCTGAAAACATAGCTAGTGGTGAAGAAAAAGCACCGAAGGTTGATTTTGAAGCTGATTATGCAGCTGCACAAAAATTGAGTGTTAGTGAAGTTGACCGCACTGGTAAAGGTGCAGCAGCAGCTGAAGCAGCAACAGCACCCAAACAGGCAGTTCCCAAACAAGTAGAGACAAAAACTGAAGCGCAGCCAACTGGTAAACCTGAAGATTATAAAGAGATAGCGAAGGAAGTTGGGCCTTCAAAGGGCGATGCCGTAACTAATGTCAGTGATGATTTAGTAGAACAAGCTCTAGAAAAGGGTCAACGGAAAAATTAAGTTTAGCGAAGAAGCCTCTAGTCTGTAGTTAAATTATTAACTACAGACTAGAGGCTTTTGTGTATTGTATTGATTAACAGCTTTTGATAACTTCTAGTAGTTCACTTGGTTGATGTATCAAAAAATCTGGATTTTGTTTAGCTAGTACTTCTGGAGAATTAAATCCCCAAGTGACTGCAATCACTTTGATATTAGCTTTTTTTGATGCTTCTATATCTCGGGTTTCATCACCAACATAAATGACTGATTGAGATTTGAGTTGCTTTTGTCTTAGTGCATTATTAATTATTGTTGTTTTACCAAAAATTGTTACTCCTGAGTAAATAAAATCAAATAGGTTATCTAGTCCATTAATTTTGAGAAACCCAGTCACATTTTCTTTAGAATTTGACGTAATAATTCCTAAGCTATAATCTTGACTTTGGAGTTCTGTTAGCGCTTCTTGAATTCCAGGAATAGGTTTAAATTCGTGGATTTTGTTTTTCAATTCTGCTTTAACCTTTTTCAGCAGAAAAGGAATTTTAAATAGAGATATACCTGAGTATTTAATAATTTCTCTAGAAGTTAAATTTCTGAGAAGGGCTAGTTCCTCTTGCGTGATTTGTACGTAACCAAACTCTACAGCTAAACGGTTGGCAATACCTACAAGAGCATCTACCGTATCTGCGATCGTGCCATCAAAATCAAAAATAATTACTTTCTGAGTCATTCTTTCGTTTGGATGCGTCAAGATTAGCACGGGCATTCCGTCGTAACATTTCTGGCTTAATCCGCCGCAACGCTGATGCCGGAAATCGTCTGTCCCACTCCTCATTTGAGATTTCCGCTAATTCTATCAGCTCAGGCGCAAGATTCCCAGGATAGGGCTGAAAATCTTCTACATCTGTTGTCTGGGCAAAACGCTGATTCCAAGGACAAACATCTTGGCAAATATCGCAACCAGCAACCCAGCCTTGCAAATGGGGCGTGACTGTCTCTGGTAATTTTTCCGCCCGATTTTCAATCGTATGATAAGCAATGCAGCGATTAGCATCTACAACAAACGGCTGAGTAATTGCACCTGTAGGACAAGCTTCCAGACAACGAGTACAGCTACCACAGTGTTCTGTATGAGGGCGATCGCTCTCTAATTCCAGATTTGTCAATATCTCTCCCAAGAATACCCAAGAGCCATACTCCCTTGTAATTACATTACCATTCTTGGCAATCCACCCAATTCCCGCTCGTTGCGCCCAGACCTTATCTTGCACAGGGCCAGTATCTGCATAATATCGAGCTAGTATGCCTGGATCGAGTGATTCTAACCAGCTAGTTAACGCCTTGAGTTTTTTGTGCATTACCTTGTGATAATCCCTTCCCCAGCCATAACGGGAAATTTTGGCGTATTCCTCACTTTTGGGACGTTGATGTGGCGTGTAGTAATTGAGGGCGACACAAATTAGCGATCGCGCCTCTGGCATAACTAAACTAATATCTTGGCGTTTTGGGTTATTCATCCATTCCATATCGGCGTGATAACCCAGCGCTATCCATGCTTGCAACCTCTGTGCTGCTGTGTTGTCTCTCTTCTCTACAGCAGCAATTCCGACTTTGTGAAAACCCAACTCTTGAGCTTTATTTTTTACCACACTGCTGCTCGTTACGGAACACTGATTCATTTTTCTTATCAGGATTTAGCCCAACTGAGGCCAACTAGATTGTACATCATGCAATCAATACCCCTGTTTAACATTTGCTACTTTCCCTATATGTAAATTTTATTTGCAATTTATTAAGAAATAATGCAAAATGTAAATTGAGAAGTAAGCAACCCCAAGTAACGAAAGTTTCGGTTGTGGTCAATCAACAGGGGTTCTCTCCAAGGTAGTGGCTAAGGTGGGCATTGCCCCCTAGCCGACTAACTATCTGTCGATATCCTCCAACCTCAATGTTCTGTCAATTACAGTTCCCAGGCAGCAGCTTGGGAACAAATTCTTTCAAAAGTAATAGATTATCTTTCAATAGGAATACTTACTCGCATTTTGGCAATCTACCTCGGCAGCAGCTTTCTTTATATCTGCTTTTGAATCAAATTAATGTTCAGTGAGTATGATACAGGTATTTTTATGAAAGCTGCTGAATCTTTGTCCGCAACCCAGATGAGTGCTGATGCTACAGCAAAAGAAGAATTTGAGATTGAGGGAATTACAGAAGCCTGTATTTTGCGTTATTTTCAAACTTTGAACGCTGGAGAATTTCAGACAACTGCTGCTCTATTTGCCGAGGATGGTGTGATGCATCCACCTTTTGAATCTGATATTGTAGGGCCGGGTGCGATCGCTAGCTATTTACAACAAGAAGCCAAAGGCATTAAGGCTTATCCCCGCCAGGGAATTGTCGAGACTTTAGAAAACGACCAAATCCAAGTTCAGGTGACAGGCAAAGCACAAACTTCTTGGTGTGGTGTCAACGTCTTGTGGCTATTTATCCTCAACCAGCAACAGCAAATTATCGACGCTAGAATCAAACTCTTAGCCTCTCCTCAAGAGTTACTCGCCTTGCGTCCCCAAAAGTAGAACTTAATGGCAATAATTAAATTCTCTTTGGCTCTAGTCGAGCCTGACAAATAGTAGTCTAAGTTATACAGTAAATAAATGGAGCGCTGACAAAAAAGCGATAAAGCTTTCGGAGGTTAAATCCACAGCCAGCCAAGAATTGATGCGATCGCAGCTCATTTTAACTTGAGTCCATATCACTTATACGAATTGTTCGCTCAACACAGTTGTTGAAGAATGAACAGAGAGCGATCGCATTATCAACACTTGTAGAGATAGAACAGACTTTAGCATTTAAGCTACACAGTATGGGATTAGTAAAGCTGCATGGAAATCAGGTCATATCTAGTTGTGAGCTATATCGCAAGTATTTTGAAGAAGCTTTACACGTAAAATTTAGATGGGTGATTAGATTTACTGCACCACGTTGTTAAGTTGCGTCGGGTTTCTTTGCCTCTTCACCAAGAGTTTGCTGTGAGGAGTGTCGGATATGGAGAATACGAACTGTGGATACTTCTTCTCCCTCTAAAATAGTAAACAAAATACGATATGAATTACGCCCTTGACCGTAGAGTAATTGTCAAATTTCCTGGCTAAAGTATTCATTCTCTGTGGCTAGCGGACAACGCTTTGGCATTTGAGACAAAGACTCAATTGTTTGTAGTAATCCCAAATGCCACTGATTTGCCTTTGTTGGAGATACGATTTGGGACAAACGCAGGAATGCGCTATCTGCTTCAGCTTCAGCCACACTAGAAATTTCGATATAGTATTTCATTAGCCAGTTGGCAAATTATACTTACGACGCTGTTCCTCAGCAAACTCTTGAAAAGACCGAAACCTACCAGCTTCAAAATCATCTAATCCTTGTTGAATACCCTTGATAGCTTCCTCTGAATCTTGCGTTTCCCGCTGTAAGATATTAGCTAGCAATTCAGATGCAACAACACTAACATCTTGACCTTGCCGTGCAGCTTTGTCGCGCAGTAGTGCCTCTAATTCTGGACTCAGGGTGACAACAATTGTCATAAAGCTACTTCCTTTGGCATTAAGCCTTTGAGCTTCATTTTAGCAAAAGCAAGAACCAGCGCGAATGCGATCGCGACTAGTATCACGGGTAATAGGCGAGACAATTTAGCTACTTGCGATCGTTCAGAGCAAAGAACAACTAAACTTTAACCAATTTACAAATAACCTTACGTGACTTAAATCCTAAAAGACATTGAGTTTTGTTATAGCTTACCTATTTATAATTACTTATTGCTCATAAAATAATTTTATTAATAGAGGATATGGGGGTATTGCATAGACAGTTTTGGCAATACCCAATCCTAAATCTGAGTATCTGAGATTAGTATTATCCACGCTGCTGGAGTAATGCTAACTCTCGATCATTTAGCTAGTTCTGGTATGGTGGCTTCTAGCTTGAGGCAGTTAGCACCATCAACTTGCAACTGGTACTCTACTTTATCCATCAGACGACTCATGATCAGCCAACCATAACCACCTTCTTGTTTATCTGTAGGGTTCGGCGGGAAATAAGTAGCCATATCAAAACCTTCGCCATAGTCCCAAACTTCTAAGGCAATATCTCGTTCTTTCAATTCCAAACGAAGTAAAACGGGCACATTCGCTTGCTCTTTGTGAGCGTGACGTACTACGTTTGAGTATGCTTCCACCAAAGCCAACCGCAACCGACTAGATTGCCGTGACCAATCAACAGATTCTCCTAACTGAATTTTTAAGCATCCTAGCAACCAGTGTTCGACAATGTTTAAATAATTCAAGTCACTTGGTACATGCAGCTCACTTTTCATCACTTACAAAACCTCCAGTGAGAGTATAGTTTGATCGTCTTCTTGAACGTGGTTATCTGCTTGGATGCGAGCTAGTAAATGGCTCAGAGAAAGCGGTTGAGCTTCACTCTGTAGGAGTTGCCAAAGACCGTCTTGATTCAGCATAGAACGGCTAACTGGCTGAACGCCACCCTCAGTTTTTTCTGAAATTAGTAATTTATTTGATACTGTTGCTTCTGTAATACCATCACTAGCTAACAGTAGAGTATCTCCAGAAGCGAGAGCCAACTGACCGGATTTTGCCTGCCACTTAGGCAAGATACCCAAAGGAATGCCACGTACCTTAAGATAGTTGGGTTGTTCTGCTACAGAGTCTTGGCGTGACCAAAGCAGGGGATATATGTGACCCGCATTAGCATAGACTAGTTCCCTGGTGGTAGGGGTATAACAAGCTAAGACAAGAGTAATGAAACAATTATTGCCAATCAAGTCATTGCAAAGAGCGTAGTTGAGATTCTCCATGACTATATTTGGCTGAGCCGGCGTTTCTTGAGAGAGTTCCCGACGCAACACTGAAATGGCACTGGCCATGAACAAAGCAGCGGGGACACCCTTACCAGAAACATCACCTACTGCTAACCACAAGTCGCCCTTCGGATGGACAAACACTTCAAAAAAATCACCTCCTACTTCACGAGCTGGGTAGCAGCAAGCTTGTAACTTTGCACCTTTGATTTCAGGCAAGCTTTGGCGTAGCAGGTTGTGTTGAATTTGACGGGCAACTTCCAATTCAACCCGAATCTGCTCTTGCTTTTCCTGGAGGTGCTGGTAGAGTTTCGCTTGGGAAAGGGCTAAAGCTGCTTGTTCGGCAACACCTGCAATCAATTGGATGTCTTCTTCTTGCCAAGGGCGATCGCCTCCGCACTGATAAACTGTCAGTACAGCCAAAAGATGTTGCTGATAGGAAAGTGGCACTACCAAGTAGTTACAGGCGTTGCCCTCATAGGTTATGTCTTGAGTCAGTTGATAATGACTGGTTTCGAGAACTTTTTCAATTGAAATATCGGAGTTGAAGCTATGACTTGGTAAATAAGTTTTAGGATCGTGGTAGGAGAACAAATCTTGTGTTAAGCGATCGCCTTCAACGGGTCTAAGTATGCAGTAAGTCGCTTCAAATGCTTGTCCAATGGTTGCTGCTATTTTTTGTAGCATGGTGCCATAATCCAATGACTCGCGAATTGCTGTTGTCACTGCATTAAACAAAGATTCTCGCCGCAGGGCACGACCCAATTCGTGGGTGCGTTTCTTAACTAGACGATATGTGTCAGTGGCTTGCTCGACTAATATCCGAAGTCGTTCGGGACTCCAAGGTTTAGTGATGTATTTGAACACTTGACCGGAGTTAATTGCTTCCACCAAATCTTCAACATCCGTAAAACCAGTCAGTAAAATCCGAATCGTATCAGGAAAACGCTCTACCGTGCGACTGAGAAATTCAGTACCATTCATTTCTGGCATTCTCTGGTCTGAGATAATTACAGCCATTTCGCCTTCTTTGTCTAAAATTTCCAGTGCGCTTAAGGCATGATTAGCCTTATACACTTGAAAATCTCGCCTAAAAGTGCGGTAGAGTAAATCTAAGTTATCCAGCTCATCATCTACGATCATGAGCTTAAGTTTGTCTACCTCTGTGTCAGTCATATTTGACTTGAATTTTAGAATACTTGAATGGCGAGATAGTGCAATCTTTATCTCACCCCGTCACCAACGCCAAAGGCTGAAGTATGTAGTATAAAATTGCTCCACTCCTAAATGGATAAGGCATGAATTTGGAAAAATCGGATTTTTGACTCCACTGGTGGGTGAAGCGCGTACCAATAGTTTCTTACTTCATCCCTTCGGATGACGCTCGCAGGTTCGCTAACGCAGTCGCTCATGGGGAGCCAAGGCGGCTCTATGCGGACTTGTAGACGCTTGTGCGGCTACTCTTCTCCTAACGAGATGCTGCGCGTAGCTTGCTTCCCCGTAGGGGTACGAGTTCTCCGAAGGAGTACCCGCAGGGAGCAAGTGGCGTGGAAACCACGCTAGTTCCTACAACGAGGGAAACCCCCGCAACGGACTGGCTCCCCAAGATCCTTCAGGTGACGCTCCTAACATCACTAACGCTGCACTAACAGCACTTTGCTATCGACGGAAACCGCCTTCGCGCCTGCGTCTCCCCTTTGGGAGAAGACAGCAAGTGCTTCACCGCGCTGTCTCACCTTTACACTTCAGACTTCTTTAATAAAAGATACCCACTTTGAACACATAAAATTACTCAAAGTCTTCAATTTCCTTTTATTTCCTTCACAGTAGCTACACGCCAAAATTAACTTTATCCCACCAATCCAGAACGCAAAGCGCGCACTGCTGCTTGGGTGCGGTCATCGGCACATAGCTTGTTTAAAATATTCCGGACGTGGGTTTTCACAGTTCCGACTGTGATGTAAAGTCGCTCTGCAATAACTGCATTGCTACAACCTTCGACAATCAACTGTAACACTTCCAATTCCCTTTCTGTCAGGGTGTAAGGGTCAATAATTTCCTGATTTTCTAAAGAATCTGGGTTTTGACTTAGATTTTTATTATCTGCTAGCGTTGTTTCTGGCGATCGCGGATTTTGTTGAGCTTGTTGTAATACGATCCGAGCGATCGCTGGATCGATCCAAGCGTTGCCATCGTAAGTTACTCGTACTGCTTCCAGCAAATTATCAAACTTGATATCTTTCATACAGTAGGAGTCTGCCCCAGCGGCAAAGGCTGCCAGCACTGCTTCTTTGTTATCTCGCAGTGTCAAAATTAACACTCTTGTTAACAACTCTTCCCCATTAGCGGTAGATTTTAATTCCCGTGTCAGTTCTATGCCATCTTTATCCGGTAAACCAATATCGACGATTGCGATATCAGGTTGTAGCATTCTTAACATTTTCAGCCCTTCTGTAGCATTGGCAGCTTCTCCCACAACTTCTATTTCTTCCTTTTGCAGCAGTGCTGTCCGAATACCCACGCGGGTGAGATCGTGATCTTCAATGAGAGCAATCCGAATTTTACTCATAGCCAACTTCCGCCCTTTACACTACCTTAACTGTAAAGTCGAGTTTCCTCAAAAGTCTTAATATACAGAGTTGAAAGACACTTCTACAAAAATAAATATATAGGCACTGCCCTGAATAAGGCTAACATGTATGGGCATTGCCGAAGTGACAAGTATTAACTTTCTCTGCAAATATTACACCTTAATCATAAAACCAGTTTGGGTTCTACCACATGCGGCTGGTTAATTTAAGAATTTGGTGTTTTCTATAATTCAGGCAGGACAAGGGTTTCAACACTTTAAGCCGAAATTATATAGCAGCGATCGCCTCGAATTAAGGTGTCAAAATTAAGCTTATTAACTCTATTCTCAATAAATTATTGAGGATAATAAAACCACTTTTATATACTCCTAATAAATGAGAAAAAGCCTTAAATACCTGTACTGATTGGATTTGAGGCGATGAACAATTGTAGTTTTGATGAAACTATCTGTAGAAAGCATACTGTTTCAGTACATCTACCCATACGGTATATTAGGTTTTAACTCTTGAAAGATAAAAGTTATTTTTATGACTTTTAATAAACAGTGTACGGTTTTCAACTAGCAGCTTAAATTACTTACTAGAGATAATTTTCTTGGTTTTGACCTTTTAACAAGCCAGTTGTTAATTGCTAAAATTTCCACAGACACCTATGAAAAAATTTGATAAACTATCGTTCGAGAGAATCTGGTGTGAGACTATATAAGAGTAGGCTATGTCTAAACCGCCTAAAGCGTTTTCGGTACTGGGAATACCAGTTCATGTAATGAGTAATTATCCAGGCTGGTTGCTAGAATGCCTGCATGCCAGCAGAGGTACTCATGTGGTCACGCTCAATGCAGAAATGACCATGCAGGCAGAGCGGAATACTTCCCTAGCGAAAGTAATTCAAGATGCCGAGCTAGTGATTCCAGATGGCGCGGGAGTAGTTCTGTATTTGCGATGGCTTTTTTGGCAAAAAGTTAAACGTTGTCCGGGGATTGAACTAGCAGAAACACTGCTGCAAGAACTTGGGCAAAAGCAAATAGGTGCAAAAGTATTTTTCTATGGTGGAGCACCTGGAGTGACTGCAAAAGCAGCAGAGTTTTGGCAACAGCAAACTTCTGCTTTGAACATAGTGGGTACTCACTCCGGCTACCATTCCCCAGAAGAAGAAGCGCAATTAAAGCAAACTCTCGCCCAATTGCAACCACAAGTAATTTTTGTTGGTTTGGGAGTGCCACGTCAAGAATTATGGATTGCCCAAAATCGCCATTTATGTCCCCAAGCAATTTGGATTGGTGTTGGTGGTAGTTTTGATATTTGGTCGGGAACAAAAACTCGCGCTCCTGCTTGGTTGGGAAAAAACAATTTGGAATGGCTGTATCGGCTTTATCAAGAACCTTGGCGTTGGCGACGGATGTTAGCTTTGCCGGAGTTTGCATTGAAAGCCTTTGTTTATCGCTTGACTGCAAAGGGTGCGATTATTTAGCAACTGGTATAAAGTTCTGAGTTAGGAAGTAGGAGTAACACTAATTTAGTTACTCCCTTTCATGCTTTGGCTGTCTAATCGCTATGTAAAGAGAAAAATTAAAAATTTCTAATATTTAGCACCTTAAATGGAAAATCTAATCCTCGTTGGAGGTTTAGTTGGTGAAACTTCGGTTTGTTTAGCTATCTATGGTGAAGATTTAAATCCTGACGAAATTTCAAAATATTTAGGCTGTTGCCCAACTAAGGCTCACCGTCGTGGAGATCGAAGAAATCCAAATCCGAAATATGCCCCCTATTCAAAGGGAGCGTGGATTCTTAATTTAAGAGGATATGTACCGATAACAGCAGAGCAATTGCTCGCAGATTTGCTTGTGCATGTACCGAGAGATCCTGAAATCTGGCGGGAGCTATCAGCAACCTACGATGTTCAAGTGAGGATTGCAATCCACGTGGAAGGGTGGAATAGAGGTTTTAATCTCACCCCACATACTGTCCAATGTATGTCAAAAATAGGTGCATCAATTGTATTTGATATCTATGCCTATGGTGATGAAGAAGATGAAGCCTAGTTGAAATGAAGTAAATAAAGCTGCGGTCATTCCATAGCAAATCCGTTACAGCGAACTGCTGAAAGTCCTTGGTATAGTTTCAAAAGTTATTTGCTGCTGAAACGGAACGTTAGCTAATCAACAAAGGTTTAGTTGGATTATGAATCTAGTTCTTCAGTCATTACGCCTTAATCTACAACCTTGCACGGAAGCAGATATCGATGTACTACTGAAGCATTGGATAGAACCAAAGGTAAGGCGCTACCTTTTCGACGATCGCATCATCGACTATGAAACTGTCGAAGGATTTGTGAGTGCAAGTTGCTCTTCATTTCAAAAAAATGGTTACGGTCTTTGGATTCTGGTCGACAAAACTGATGGTAAGTTTAAAGGCGTTTGTGGACTTTACGACGATCGTGAGACACTGAAAAAGCCTGACCTGATTTTTTCTATTGCAACAACTTACTGTGGGCAAGGACTAGCCACAGAGAGCGCGCGATGCGTCCTTGAATATGGGTTCGATACGCTTGGGTTAGAACAAATAATGGCAACAGTTGACAAACCCAACACCGAATCTATCAAGGTGTTGGAGAAGTTGGAGATGTCCTTACTGGAAGAACGCCTCATAAACGGAAACCCGATTCTGGATTACGGAAAAATACGGGAAGTTTAAAAAAATTTTAATTTTAGTTTGTGGATTTGATATTCCCAGGTTGTGCCTGGGAATCCTTGTTTTAAGGTGAATCTCCAATAGAGAACTTCAGGCTACTTAGTTACAGTGTATTTCACTCCCTGAGAGGGATTTATACGCCCTTGAAAGCAAAACCCTAATAGGTATTTATCTCAGAGATGAGCATGTCATAACCCCGTTTGTACCTTAATTCCAATGAGAACCGCTATCAACACTCAAGCAAAGACTGATAAATCCGTTCGTCGAGAGGACAGTGAAACTCAACAGCAGAGTAGCAATAACGCTGCAATGGTGCAATTACGCTCTGTAACAAAGACCTATACCAACGGTTTTGATGCCTTGTTGGATGTGAACCTAGAGGTCAAACACAAAGAATTTGTGTTTATCACAGGGCCTAGTGGTTCTGGGAAATCAACGCTCTTAAAAATGTTGTATGGTGAAGAATTGCCAACACAAGGAGAAGTGTTGATTGATGACTGCAATGTAGTGGCTTTGCGGGGCGATCGCTTGTCATTATTGCGGCGACGTATTGGCATTGTGTTTCAAGACTACAAATTGATTCCCCAACGCACAGTAGCCGAAAATGTTACTTTTGTGTTGCAAGCTCAAGGGTATACCCGTAAAGAAATTCAAAGGCGTTTAGAACCAACTTTAAAACTGGTAGGTTTACTTTCTAAAGCTGACCGTTTTCCCGATCAACTTTCTGGAGGAGAGCAACAACGGGTGAGTATTGCGCGGGCGATCGTTGGGACACCGCCATTGCTTTTGGCAGATGAGCCAACAGGAAATCTCGACCCAGATAATTCTTGGCAAGTGATGCAGATTCTCCAAAAGTTAAATGCCTTTGGGGCAACAGTAATTGTTACCACCCACGATGAACAACTAGTGCGTCGGTGCAATCATCCAGTTGTGCAAGTTCGTGATGGCCGACTGTATCGAAAATAGTCAGTATTCAAGAACTTTTGACTTTTGACTTTGGAGGTTTGAGTTGGGGTAGCGGAGTGGGGTTAGTGGGCTGGGTGATATCCCTTGCAAACGCTCCAAAGCTTGCAAACTCTCGAAAGCTGCCTCTTGAATTACTGCTTCCTCCTCTCGAGTCAGTAAAAGCCGCAAGCATTGGACAATATCTTGCTGCACCGCAATATCAATTTTTCTACGTGTGATGAATTTAGTTAGTTGACGTATGGCAATCAAACGTTTCAAGGGATCTTGTTCTGTTAAGTTGACCAACAATCGGTCAAAATTATCTTCCTCTCGATTTCCATAAAAGCTGACAATTTGCCATATCAACAAAATTAAAGTTAATAGCGTCCCCAAACCTTGGAAAATAGCACCAGCGGCAATCCAATGGCTGTTAGAGTCAACCCAAATAGCAGCTGCCATGTAAGTACTAACAGTGGCAATTCCCCCACTGCTAACGGCTAAAGCTAAGCGACGATTTGGGCTATTTAAAAATTTATGAATTTCTGACCAGCGTTGCTGCCAGTCCCATTCTTGCATTGAGTATACCAATAACATGACTCCAACGCCTGCCAGCAGTGCCAAGAGCAGTTTCCAGTTCCACAGCAGCATCGCAACGACAATTGTCAAGAAGCCAAAAATGCCTCCTGGCCCTGAAAACGGCTTGAAAGTTCGTTGCCTTGAATTTCCCGTCTCGAATGGAAGCGACCAGTTTGGATACTGGTTGATTAATTGCTGCCAAAAAGACGAAGCCTTTGCCACAGTGATTACCTACTTAATTACAAGATTGTCTAATGTATAAGAATAACTGGGCTGGGACGAAGAAGAGCGATTTTGTTAATGAGTTTTTAAAGTTTTGAGTTACGAGCAAAAACGAAAATCGTCAAGAGTGAATTGACCATCAAAAGCACAGAAAGTCACGGAGTGGATGTTATTTGCTGTTACAGTCAATAGGGTGTTGGGAGATAAAGCTGAATCAGAATTGGCGAGATTCGCTACTGGGAGAACTGTTTGTGCTAGCAGTTGCAGATCGCGATCGTAGGCGGACAGTACTATCCGCTGTGAACTTGTGACATAGGCACTAACACAGTTAACAGGGTACAGGAAACTAGCTTCTAAAAATCCGCTTTTAGGCGAACCCATCAACGCTGTTAGCCCTGAATGAGTTGGAAATGCCGGATTTGACGGTTGAATTGCTAATGCATTGCGAAAAATCACGCCCCAGCGTTCGTACTGGCAGTCGACGGGTTCAAAACACTTCAAATCTTCCAAATTTAAACAAATACATGTAGGTACAGCCGCTTGTTGGTTGCCAACGGTTTCCTCAAGCTGTCCTCGCAAAGCCGAAGCAATAACTTGGTTTTGCACATCACTGTTGTCAAGTGCTTTAGCGTCTTCAAACGTTGGGATTTTATCTAATTGAAGAGTAGCCCGCTTTACCATGACATCACGCCTTAACATTACCTAGAAAATCATCAAATGAGCAATTAGTCTAACAGCCGTTCTTTCTAAATATATAACTAGAATTTATATCTGCTCTTAATGAGCGTTTTGACTATTCTGGACGCTAAATATTATCCGTGGGTTTCCTGATAGAGTAACATACAAAAATTCGCCTCGAAATGCCCGACTAAGTGATACTCGCTACTCGGCTAAATCCTTTATAGCTAGTTATTACGGACAAAATTACCTTGTAAAAGTGAAAAAAAAATCACTAAAACTTTACGAGTAAGACAGTAATTTTACATCTACTTAATCTGACGCAGGCCAGAGGTTAAGGAATAACTAGTGTGCTGATAATAGCAATTGTAGGGAGACGGTTAGACAAGGGAAATGAGGGGACGCAAGGACGCGGAGAATAACTCTAACCTTCTGACTACTGCTTACTGACAACTAACAATAGATCGACTATGTTTCAACCACAGGGATTTGAGCAACGCTCTATAATTACCTCACTAGGTAAAATGGCATACTATACTGCTACTGGCTCACTTTGGCAGAATGATGCGATGTCTAACGACAAGCCGCAAAGCGTCTACGCCAACCGTGAAAAGGAAACTTTGGTGTTCCTGCACGGGTTTGGTGGTGGGTCTTCTGCTTATGAATGGTCGAAAGTTTATCCTGCCTTTGCGGCTGAATATCGTGTTTTAGCACCAGACTTAATCGGTTGGGGTAAATCTGAGCATCCAACACGGACTTATCAGATTGAGGATTATTTGACAACGATCCGGGAGTTTTTTGAGCAGACCTGTACAGGTCCAGTGACAGCGATCGCTTCTTCCCTCACAGCAGCATTTACAATTCGAGTAGCGATCGCTCATCCTAATTTATTTAAATCTTTAATTCTCATTACACCCGCCGGACTTTCCGACTTTGGCGAAGACTACTCCCGCAGCTTTTTTGCCCAGGTAGTCAAGGTTCCTATTGTTGACCGATTGCTATACAGCACTGGAGTTGCCACTACCAATGGTATTCGCAGTTTCTTAGAGCAACGGCAATTTGCCCAGCCTAATCGAATATATGACGAAATTGTAGAGGCTTATTTACAATCTGCTCAGCAGCCAAATTCTGAGTATGCAGCCCTATCTTTTGTACGCGGTGACTTGTGCTTTGATTTATCCCTTTATATTCAACAGTTGACAACTCCCACCGCGATTATTTGGGGACAAAAGTCGGAATTTACCGGCCCTGAAATCGGTCGCCGCCTTGCACAGAAAAATCCCGAAGCGATTCGAGTGTTTCAACAGTTGGAAGATGTCGGTTTGACACCACAGTTGGAACTGCCAGCAGTAACAATTGGATTGATTCGACGATTTTTACCTTTGCTGAATTAGTTAACCCTCTTCTGAGAAACTCTTTGCTCCACACTTACAGGCTAGAAACACTAAAAATGGTGCAAATTTCTACATTGCATAAATTTTCACACATCAAAATTGCCTAGAATTAATCTGAACTCTAGGGTTAAATCATAATTAGATCCCTGACCTGGGCTGGTCTTATTAGATAATCTTCTGAACGGGATAGTGGCGAGAACCACTTCACCAATGTAGTAACCATAAAAGCCCAGAACCACGCTTTCAAGCAGGCTTAAAAGCACTATTGAGGATTCGGTTTTAGCTGTCAGGGTACTTTTCATTATAAAAGTTTCTCTACATCAGTAACAGGTGGCGATCGCTGCCTGTGGGGCGCTTTCAAGAAACAAGGCAGGAGGCAGAGGGCAGGAGGCAGAAGGGAAGAGGATTTGGCTTGTTTATTTCATTCATAGCGGGTGAGCGATCGCCCGTGGATCTGCTTCTAAGAAACAGAAATGTTTCTTTACATCCATAGGGAATGCGATTGCTTTCCTAGGACGCTTTTGTCAGAGTGGGGAAACCGAATTACTGAAAGCCTTTCAGGGCTTAAATTTCCACTTTTTAACTAAAAATTTTAATTACTGTTAGAAAATAAAACCTCAAACCTTGATGAAATCAAATTCCCAGAATCTGGCTTGGATTATTGTTTTCCAAGAGTGACAAAACAGGGTTAATTGTCAGTTGTAATTTTTCTCACCCTACTACGAATTATTAAGTAGCCCTCCAAGCCTCTAGTTTTGGGGGGCTATCGCTAAAAAACATGAGAATGCTATTTGTCTTTTACTCTGACATCAATAACAGTTGCATTGAAGTTGTAATTGAAACCTTCTAACTCAAAAGGCATACCAATTTTCACTTTACTATTGCCTAGAACTGGACCACTTGTAGTGACTTGGGCTTTGCCTTCTAATGTCAAAAGCATATCTGTACTAAAATTATTGGTTTTTGGATCTGGCAATTCTTTAACGGTTCCATCTGGTTGGAAAACATTGACTGTTCTTGGTAGCACTTTAATGTCTTTAATCCCAATCTGACCATAGGGTTGATTGCGGATAATTACATTGGTTTTACCGCCTTTTGCAAATCCGTTGTCAAATAAGCGTTCGGGGTCACGGACATTCAAACCCCGAACTGCTAAGTCTACTTCTATGGGTACTGTTTTACTACCGACTTGAGCAATAGAACCAGTAGTGCCTGGAAAGACGAAGATGCCAACAATCACTAGCAGAATTACCAACGCAGCACCTAAATCGAGGATATTGATTTTGCCAAACAAACGACCTTTGGAATCTAAAATAGCCATAAAAACTTTTCCCAGATACAAGCAGAATAATTGATTGTAGCAACAAGGTTTATGATGGACACTGCAATTTTCCCCACCGGGTAAGAACTAAAAACAGGTGGGTGTTGCAGTCATGCGACAGTCTATCACGAGTTTGGAAATCGAAAGCAGCGGAGGCAATGCAGTGGGGCAGGGGAAGAAAAATTCCAACTGACCCTTCGGGTGACGCTCCTGCGTCGCTAACGCTGCGCTAACGTCAGTTGTTCATGGGGGAAACCCCCAAGACCACACTGACTCACAACTGATTCCTCACCCAGCACTGTTACAAGTCAGAAGGAGTAGAAGTATATTTGATAACTAACGCTTAGGAAATATATGATCGCTCCCAGCGTCGATTTTGTCTAGAAAATGCAACTTAGAAAGCCCTAAATTCGTCACACAATCTTAATGTTCTTGCGAAATTATTCTCAGACCTGAATATGATAGATCGGAAAGGCTTTCTTGCAAATTATCGTGCATGGCGACGGCGCTGGTTTTATCCGTTAATTTCGTTGGTAGTCGCTCTAAGTCTGTGCCTGACTACACCCATGCCTGGAAGGGCACTAGATTTATTACCTTTTCTGTTACAGGGAGTCCAGGTATTTCAGCTTTCTAATATCTCTCCTAGTCAGGAAGTCGATCTTGGCAAGCAGATTAATCAGGAATTGGTGAGTGGTGAAGTTCGACTAAACCGCAATCGTGAGATTAATGACTATGTAGAACAAATTGGTCGGCGTTTAGCAGCAAACAGCGATCGCCCTAACATTCCCTATACTTTTCAGGTAGTTGAGGATAACGCTATTAATGCTTTTGCTACTCTGGGTGGCTATGTTTATGTCAACACGGGTTTGATCAAAGCCGCAGACAATGAAGCGGAACTAGCTAGTGTTATCGCCCATGAAATTGGTCATATTGGTGGGAAACACGTAATCAAACAGATGCGGCAAAAAGCGCTCCAAAGTGGTGTATTAACAGCAGCTGGCTTAGACCGAAATTCGGCGGTGAAAATTGGTGTCCAGTTAGCACGAGACTTACCTCGCAGTCGTCAAAATGAATATGATGCCGATCGAAGAGGATTGAGAACTTTGACACGCACTGGTTATTCTCAGTCTGCAATGGTTTCGTTTATGAAAAAGCTACTTGGGAAAGGTTCTGCACCGACATTTTTGAGTTCTCACCCAGGCACAAGCGATCGCATAGCAGCTTTGCAACGTTCCATTAATACCCAACCTAGTAATGGGCGATATGGTTTGGATAATAGTGCTTATAAAGCTAATATCCAAGCATTACGGTAGTCTTAATATTACTGTGCAAGGTCAAAAGTCAATAATCAAACACCATCCCATCTTCACTTATGCCCGCTACTTTTTGCGGCGATTAGTGATTTGGGATGGTTCAACATTGATTACTGCTTCTGTTAAAGGCAGAGTACGGAGGCAGTTTTGGAAAACATTGACTTGATAAATCAGGTTATTTGTAATGTCTAATCCAGTCAACCAGCCACTGCGGGGATGGTAAGCACCGGTATCTATATCTAACCACCCTTGCCCTTGTGCGAGTTTACCAGGAGTAACACCAGGTAGAGTAAAGGTGATAGTGTGACCGATGATAATCAGCTTATCAGGAAAGTATGGTTGCTGAATGCTGTGGAATTCATCTCTTATCCAGCAAAATTGCTCAGCGGTTTGTTCTGCTAGAGGTATGTAAGGGTCAATACCAGCATGAGTTAACCAAATATCTCCCAAATCGAGATATGTAGGTAGAGCTTTGAACCAATCCAAATGTTCGTGGGGAATTGTGGCTTCTTCGTAACTGGCTATAGTTGCTTGTCCTCCACTATATAGCCATGCTTGCATCGCTGGTGTCGGGATGCTGTCGCTGGTGAGAATATGTAATAACATCTGCTCATGATTTCCCAGCAGACATCCATAGTTATTTTCTTTAACAAAATTAACTACATAGGAACTGTGCGGCCCGCGATCGATTAAGTCTCCTAAGAAATAGACTCGATCGTCTGATGCCGGAGCGATCGCCTCCAACAATGTCATCAAACCTTCATAGTGGCCATGCACATCCCCAATAACAATTCGACGTTGGCTAGATTCGCTCATAGGCTCTTAGCATGAATAATTGGCCTGAATACTTCTGCTACAGTTTAAGCTGTTTGGTTTCCGCGAACAAAGGTAAAAAATTACCTAACAAGTTTTAACTCAAGTTGACAGTCATCAGTCATTAACCACTACAATATTTATGCGATTAAATGCGCTTTAGCTTATTAAATATTTTCCTGCCAATCTGAAAATCGGTAAATTTCATCCACGACGTTAGCTTAGAATTTACGCAATTGCTATATTCTACTGGTAAATTAACAATGTCCGAAAATTTCTCTACCGAAATTAGCTCGCGCATCTGTAACCATATGAATGAAGATCATACAGATGCAGTAGTTCTTTATGCCAAAGCTTTTGGCGGTGTCACAAATGCAACAGCAGCCCAAATGCTGTCCATAGACTCTGAGGGTATGGATTTAACAGCACAAGTGAATGGGGAAACTATACCAGTTCGGATTCAGTTCGATCGTGTTTTAGCAGATGCAGAAGATGCTCACCAAACTCTGATTGCAATGGTGAAGCAAGCGAGAGTTCAGGCAAAGTAGAAATTACCTGAGTGAAGCTCCAATTTTTTGTTTATGTGTTGGCATTCTCAAAACTTAAATTATTGGGAGTGTCAGAAAACTTTATTTAAAATTTATTGGTGATAGGTAATAATTCATAAATTAGTAAATTATCTATTATTCAATCAAGCTTCATGTCTATGCATAAAATTCGATTTGATGATTTATTTTTTAGAATAGGAAGAATTAGATTAACATTTATAGGACTTACGCAAAAAACCTCTCAACCCCTCATTACTCAGTGTCCTCTGTGTCCTCTGTGGTTCGTTTTCCGTCACCTGTGCGTAAGTCCTGATTTAAACAGGCTGCTCGTTCTCTAGATTCTCTAGCTGGGAGTATCAGCCGATCGCAACCGATATCCCAGCTGCTTATGTTACCCCCTAAAATTGATGTGTGGTTAGAAAAGCTTCGACTTCAGCAGCACTAGGTTGGGAAGCGATCGCTCCTGGTTTAATGGTAGTCAGCGCCCCAACAGCACTGGCATAAGTAACAATTTGTTTTGCTATTTCTGCATCTCTCAATTTTTGGATACCATAGCGATCTAACTGGTGGATGAAACCTGCAAGAAAGCTATCCCCCGCACCAGTTGTATCAACCACTGAGACGGAAAAAGACGGTAATGTACCTTCGTTCTCACCCAAGCAATAAGCGCAACCGTTTTCTCCATCTGTAATCAGCACACCCTCAACTGAATCTAGGCGATAAGTGATAGCTCCTGGATCTGTGGTATCAAATAGCCATTCAGCTTCTTCTTTAGCAAGTTTGAGAAAATCCACTCGCTTAAATACTGCTTGAATTTTTTGCCGAGCGATGTTTGGATCGTTCCAAAAGACAGGCCGCCAATTCACATCTAACACAATCTTTAGGTCGTATTTTTCTGCTAGCTCTAGGGCGCGATTAATTGCCTGTTCGCTTTCAGGATAGGCTAATTCTAAAGTACCCAAAACCATAAAATCTGCCTCTTGAAACAGCAAATTTGGCAATTGTTTGGCTTGCAGACGAGTATCGGCAAATTCAGTGGTATCATACTGACCAAATCCAGCAAAAGTGCGATCGCCTGCCAGATCCCGCGTCACATAAACTTGCCGCGTTGGTGCTGTGGGATGGCGTTGTACTCCAGTTGTATCTACACCTACTTCTTGTAAAAGCTTGACTAGACCATTTCCTGCTTCATCTTCACCAACAGCTCCGATAAATCCTGCGGTCGTTCCCAACTTCACCAAAGCACAAGCTACGTTAGCTGGTGCCCCCCCTGGATAAGGAGTCCAGGACTTTACTTCTTCCAGCTTTAGCCCCAATTGATCGGCTAAACAATCAAACAAAATTTCACCGAGGCACAAAACACGGGGATTGCTCATCTCATTTTTAGATATTAGATTTTCAAGCCACTGCGTTGCTCTGGTTAAGAGAGTTAAAGCAATTGGCGTGATTTGGAACTAGAAATTACAGTATAAAATCTACAACACTCTTTACTCATCTGTCGTCAGTCTTCATAGAATTAAATAGCAAGTTTTGCTACTCCCAAAAGGTATATATAATCCATATTCCTATTTTTTTAATCTCAGTAATTAAGTAAAATTTGTTAAAAAATAAGTATTAGATATTACCTGTATTTAAATATGTTGCCATTAAGCTTAATCCCCAGTGAGTTAAGCTGTTGCAAAAACGAGCTGAAATCTAAAGAAAATATTGTCAATGGTATTACTGCTAACACTTGAAACGCCTACCAACAAAAGAATCTTCTAGAATTAGAGAGAGCGATTAAGTACATATACCAAGGGAGGATAAAATAAGTCATGGCTGGTGGCGAGTCTCAGACCCCTGTTAGTCTGTCAGACAGAGAACTGCAAATTATCGACTTAGTGGCCGCTGGCTTAACTAACCAAGAAATTGCAGGAAAACTGGAAATTAGCAAACGAACAGTTGATAACCATATCAGCAATATTCTCACCAAAACTCAGACGGAAAACCGAGTGGCTCTTGTCCGCTGGGCTTTACAGTGGGGCAAAGTTTGCTTGAATGATGTCAATTGCTGTCCACTGCCCAACCAGAACGATTAGGCTGTTTGCGAATAGAGATCCGAATCAATAGCGTTTGGCAGACGCTAGCGATCGCGTCTAGTATTGCGATAATTTCGTCTGGTATGCAGCCTAGCCCATTTTGACGGTTTACTAAATTCTTCTCCTCCTCACGCCTTTATCTTTGTGTGAACTGATAGCGTAAGTTCTCATTGCCGTCAAAATGAGGATGGGGGGATGGAGGGGAGGTCAAGGGGATAAGGGAGATGAAGGAGATGGGGAGAAATTATTCACGAATTCTCTCTACTGCTCCCCACTCCCCTGCTCCCCACTCCCCTTAAATTGATATTTATCCAATCATCAACAAAAATTAGCAACAATCTATTGCCTCAAGCGCTACATTTGTAAGAAATCTATGTTGCTCCATCGACTTGGGGAGCAGTGTTCTTATGAATACTTCTGCTTCTGTTCAAGGTGGCTCGTCTATTTTTGACTTTTTTAATTTTGAATTGACGACACCTCAACCCACACAAGATGCCGATTTATTGAGGAATCTATCGTTTATTCCAGGGTTGAAAGAAATTATCATGCTGCGGCAGGTTCACGCCCTAGAACACGCTACTGTTTGGGTTTTGAGTGAATCAAAAAACGCTCATACTCTTACACGACCCACCAGCATTCAAGTGGATAACGAACTACTAGGTGGACTGTCTACAGAACAGGGGTTCTACCTCTATGGTGAAGTAAACATCAGTGATTTGCGACGTGCAGTCACGCTAGGTCTACATCGCCTCACCAGTGGCGAATGGGATTTAGCTGTACATCCTCGTTGCGGCACAAATTTATCAGTGGCAATGCTATTGACCGCTGGACTAGCTATGGGCGTGTATTTTTTACTACCATTCCGACCTATTGAGCAATTGATAGGTTTGGGAGTAGCAGCTACGACAGCCGCTGAAATCTCACCTGATTTAGGCTCTATGGCACAGCGATACTTAACAACTGCTATTCCCTTTAATCTAGCAATTGAAAATATTACCCGTACACATGATGTTTGGGGGCGTGAAGCACATTTTGTAAAGGTAAACTGGCAAGAGTGAAAACAAGAAGACACGGGGACACAGGGACACGGGGAATTGACGATCGCAAACACTCTCCGCGTCCCAGCCTCTCCCTGTCTTTGTGTCTTCTTCATGCTCCCATCTCTCCCTAATAATTTTGTATAATGAGAAAACTTTACTTCTTAGTCCCTGGAACCGATGGTAAATTTGCCTGTGGTGGTCTTTGGGCAGAGTTAAAAACAATGCATATCGCTCAGCAGATTTGTAGTGCTGATGTTGTAACTTATCGTCAACGCGAAACAGGCAAGCTATTCATAAACGATCTGCTCCAAGAAGACAATTTAGATGATGTAATTTTTGTGATTAGCTGGGGATTTGATATTCCTAAACTTGTTACCAAACTAAAATCCTACAATGTTGTTTATCATGCCCACAGTGCGGGTTACAAATTCCAACTGCCTGCAAGTATCCCAATCATCAGTGTTAGCCGAAATACAATGGGATATTGGGGGCAAAAATCTCCTAATTGTCTGATTTATTATTTGCCTAATCAAATTAGTAACGAATTTCAAAATTTGCATCTTGAGCGGGATATTGATGTTTTAGTTCAAGCTCGCAAGTCTTCTGAGTATTTAATTAAAGAATTGATTCCAGTATTGCAGCAGCAATGTCAAGTATGTGTAGTCGATTCCTATGTAGAAGATTTACCCGGACTATTTAATCGGGCTAAGATTTACCTTTATGATTCTGCCGAGTATTGGGCACAACAGGGGGTAAGTGAAGGGTTTGGACTGCAACCGATGGAAGCTCTTGCTTGTGGTTGTCAGGTCTTCTCTAGTATCAACGGTGGACTCTCGGATTACTTAGATCCGGGATTTAATTCCTACAAAATTGCTGGATATTCAAAAGAATATGATGTGCAACGTATCCTGAAAGTACTTAAATCTTCAGTATGCCTAACTTTACCCGAAGAGTTTTTTGCAGAGCATCGGACTGAGAATATTATTCAGCGATTTCAAGTAATTATAGATGAATTAAACGATTTTTTCGATCGTAAAGCACATCACGAACCTAATATCAAAAGTTTGTCAAGAGGGCATCTGACAAAATTACTCACCCAACGGCTATACAGTAAGTTGAGGAAGAAATATTTTCAAGGCTTGTCACGGTAAGTTACCCAACCAAGTGAGAAAAAAATAGTTAGGCTCTCAAAATCAACTCTAACTGCTGGTTTTGTTTGCCAATAATACCAAACTGGGAAAGGATGTATTTCACCAAACAAAACAAGGTACAGAATTGGAAAGTGCCTGTATCAAGTAAGGGCGTATTAGAATACATCCTTACGAATTAGTATTTGCTGCGGATAACATAGAATTGCACTTGCAAGCCTTATTTAGAGGTTTAATAATGAAATATCCACTTCTAGCTTTATTTGTTGTGATTAGTGCGATCGCTCTGCCTCATCCTGCTGATGCTAGCGAAGAGGAGGTTCCTCCTGTCATCACCTATGGCGCTCAGGCTGCTGCTTTGGTCACTAAACCAATTACCATTAATAATGGTGCAGGTAATACCCTCGACCGAACTAGCAATTTAAGACAAATCGCTGGCTCAATTGCGTCAGCACGCCAAGGAGAATGCAAAAAGATTACTCCTCGAGATTTGATTAACGATCCGTCTGCAATCTTTAAGCAATGCCAAAAGCCAACAAATAACCAAATTTCTCAAAGTAACGCCGAACCCATTGAGTATTTCAAAGTTCCTCGACTCGATTCTGGTATTAGTGTGACAGTCACTAAATTTTAATACACGAAATCTCTTTTTAGCTGCCCTAAAAAAATGAGTAAGTTTCAAATCAATATCGATTTCAGCAATGTAGACTTCACCTCTCTGGAAACAGATGACGATTTCACAAGAGAGGCAAAAATATTACTCCCTCAAGCACTGGTAAAACTAGGCGAAACCGTAGGTGAAAAGACTTGGGAGGAACTAAATAAAACCAAGGGAACAGGAACTAAACAAAAATCTTCTCAAAGTGAAAAACGCAAGTTTATTCAAGAAACAGGAAAAAACTATCAGCGCCATGCCAGTAATCGAGAAAGGCAAGAATTGGAAGAATATATAGTAGAGCAATTACGTATTCACAAGCAATAGGCTACCTAATACCATTTTAGATTTTGCGGAAAGTTGTCATAGCTAAGCGTTAGCGAGTCCTCGCTCAAGGGGAGCCACTGCGGTGAGGCAGTCCGGTCTTGGTGGTTCCCCTAAAGAGGAACTGCCGTCAAGTGGCGTGCGACGCTAAAAGCAACCGAGCGTCACCAGCGTCGGAGGGTTTCCCTCCGTAGCATAACTTTTCAAGAGGGATTTTAGATTTAAGTTAGAACTTACGCACCAGAAACGTAAAAACAAACCACGTAGACACGAAGCAGTTTTTCGTTCGCTGAAAGTGTTCCTACAGGGTAGGGTAGGAATAATAGTTTGAGAAAGTTTTTGCGTAAGTCCTGTTAGATTTTGATAATGGGTTTATGGTTTATGCTCTGCTCTTTGTAAGCGGAACAAATGGACTGCTTTGTCAATCTAAAATTTCTAAGCTACAATCTAAAATTCAAAATTGATATATGAAAGCTTTGGTCTCCTGTCTGATTCTGCTGGGATTTGGTGCTAGCTTAATGGCTGACAGTCCCAGCACTGCCAATAGCAATAGTCTTATTGTTGCAGAAACTGCTAGTAGTGAAAATTTCATCGCTAGAGGTACTGAACCTTTTTGGAGCATTACCATCAGCAAACAAGGAATTGTTTACTCTACGCCAGATGTTAAAAAGCAAACTTTTCCTTATGTCACACCCCTAAAAGCACAGGGACGACCCGCAGACTTGGTAAGAGTTTACAGACTCAGGGGTAGAGGCAACAATATCTTAATCATCAAAAAAGTCAGTGTTTGCAGTGATGGGATGTCAGACAAAAATTATCCTTACTCGGCTATTTTGATTCGGGATAATATGGTGTTGGAAGGTTGTGCCGAGCAACAATGATGCCTTGGCTGTGGGCAATCAGATTTTCAAGCCAAAATAAGTTAATCAACATCCTCTTACTTAACTCACTAAGTCATATTGTTACTTACAATGTTCTTAAATTTTGAACTGTAAATTATTAATAGGGGCTTTTCTCAGGATATAAGAGTTTCATGCGCTTTTGCCGTAGTGCTAATTCTTCCTGTTGTAGCTGCTCTAACTGCTCTACTATTTCTTCTTTTACCCCTAAAATAAAGGCCATTTTCCGAATTTTTGCTTTTTCCTTTTCATGATATTCTCTATCCGCAGCACACGCCCAAATTGCAGTGAGAAGTATATCTTTCTGTGCTATGGATACTTGAGGAGAGCGAGCAATGACTTCTTCTATAGCTTCATCCGCTTCATATGTTTTTAGCTCTTCAATCACCCAGTCTTTTACTCCCCAAGATGCACAGAATCCAATACACCAATCCTTTTCTTCTGGTAAGAGAACTCCATCTGCTTTAGCACAACACAAAACTGATTTCATATAAATGCAACTATCCTCATTTGTAGGGATCTGGTTAAAACCAAAGAACCAATTAAATATCCACGATTGACCCAGTTTTTTGATGTCAGACATAAGTTTTCTTGTTTACAACGCTAATATCTTCCCAGTGTCGTAGCAAGAATGCAAGGACAATTAAGACAGTTAAGACAGTATTAATAAAACTTGAATTTTGTTTATAGCTGATGATATTTGCGTCCATGTCGCTGCTCAAATGGCAAGTCACACTCTACGTATCTTCCTCCGTCAAGTTTTGGTATTGATGTGTTTACTTTTGAACAACATCCTCTGCCTTATCTCACATAAAACGTATATTAATAAATTTTATAATGCACGGTCTAAAACCTAAAATATAAGCAGTTATCTTGCTCCATTCCTTCAAGCTGATGAATAATAAGATTAAGCCAGATTGGTCTGGTGAAAGCATTCTCTCCAATTTCGTTAATCTGCTTATCCAGACCAAACCTGTGTACGAGTTGATGAAAAACCAAGCGAGGCAAGTACTCATCAAAACGGCTGAGAAGAAAGGTATTCCTTGGCGGAAAAACTATGAGGCATTGCAAGTATCAGGAGCAAAACAACTTCTGGCTGAAGTTACTAATTCCCAGATTGTTTATCCGGATTACTACAAAGTACCTTTCCATGCATACTCCAAAGGCAACCTCTGCTGGCAAGCTGCTTTTGAAACAGAGTCAGCTACCTATGCAATGGCATTGCGTGTCTGGTCTAAAGAAGACCTGACTTGGGAAGATGCTCATGCACGCTTAAGAGGTAGCTTTTATGAAGTTCTGGCGACTTATGGGCCTCAGCACGTTAGAGACATCTTAGATATTGGCTGCTCAGTTGGTGTCTCTACTTTGGCGCTACACCGCTACTACCAGCAAAAGCAAGGGTATCCAATTCGCACCGTTGGTCTGGATTTGTCACCTTATATGCTGGCGGTTGCTCAAACTAGGGATGTTAACAATGAGATATCCCAGTGGCTCCATGCTAAAGCAGAAGACACTGGGCTACCAGATAATTCTTTTGACTTGGTGACTCTCCAGTATGTCGCTCACGAACTTCCAGGCTATGCCAGCAAAGAAATTTTCACTGAAGCCAAAAGACTGCTGCGGCCAGGTGGGTTTATAGCACTAGTAGACAACGATCCGCGATCGCCTGTCATGCAAAATCTACCAGCCGTTCTCTCGATTTTAAGAAAAAGTACCGAACCTTGGAGCGATGACTATTACACATTTGATATCGAAGCAACATTGCAGGCAGTAGGTTTTTGCGAACCGATTACAGTTGCCAGCAACCCCCGTCACCGCACCATTGTTAGTAGAAAGCCCGAATAATATCCCATTGCGATTGTTGACTGATAAAGGATGATTGTTGTACGGGTGCTGCGACCTTGCGCCCGTAAAGACTGATGACTATCAACTATTTCAAGCGGGATAAGTTGTGTTTAAAATTTATGGTTTTTGAGTCAGTAAATATCTGAATAAGTTTTACTATTACTAATGTCTTTATTAAAGTAGTAGCAAAAGTTTCAAAATCAATGTATAACTAAGCTCTTTTTTATATTTATGGTCTCTATCTAACGAGCAGTATATTTTGTTTAGTATTATTTTTATCAATTAATAGTTGTTAAAGAATTTGAAAAAAAATCAGACAAATTTCTCAAATAATTATCGCTGATTGGAGAAAATTGAGTTAACCTTGGAACTTAGCGATTATAAAGCACACATGTTGTTACTGGGTGGCAACATTAGAGATTCATTTCGATCTCTATGTAATCAAACCAGCAAGTAAAATGATTATCATACAATATGCAAGAAGGAAGCTTTATTTGGGGTCATCTAGAAAAACAGCATCGCGCAGTTGACAAATGGATTGATTGGGTATGGCTAGTAGTGCTGCTGGTGGCAGCAGTGTTACTATTTAGCATCAATCTGGGAAGTTTACCGCTGCGAGATTGGGATGAAGGTACTGTGGCACATGTTGCCAGAGAAATTTGGAATGCCCCAGCAGGTTCATTGCGTTGGCTTTTCCCAACGTTAGGCGGAGAACCGTATCATAATAAGCCACCCCTGATGCATTTGCTAATTGCTTGGGCTTATTCTCTAGGAGGTGTAAATGAGTGGACAACACGCTTACCTGGAGCAATTTTAACAGCCTTTTCTGTACCTTTGCTGTATAGCATTGGTCGAGAGATATTTCGCCAACGTTGGGCGGCAGTTTATAGCGCCTTAATTTACCTGACAACATTGCCTGTGGTGCGTCATGGTAGGTTGGCAATGTTAGATGGGGCAGTGGTAAGTTTTTTGATGGTGATGATGTTGTGCGTTTTGCGATCGCGCCGCGATTTACGTTATTGCCTAGGTATTGGCATTGGTTTTGGGTTGATTTGTTTGACTCAAGGCGTGTTAGGTGTATTGCTAGGTGCGATCGCGATCGTATTTCTATTTTGGGATACACCAAGATTACTTACCAGTTACTATCTGTGGGCTGCAATCTTCATTGGTATTTTGCCTGCGGCTTGTTGGTATGGCGTGCAACTAATGCACTATGGTTACAGTTTTATCGAGACGGGTCTTCTCGATCCATCTCTCAACCGAATTGGAACAGTTGTTGAAGGAGATTCGGAACCGCCGTGGTACTACGCCATCGAAATTTTCAAGTGGACATGGCCTTGGTTAGTATTTTTGCCCGAAAGTGGGCGCATGGTTTGGGAAAATCGCAATCTTAGCTGGGCAAAACTTGTACTGGTGTGGAGTGGTGTATATCTGGTGCTAATTTCCCTGATGGGTACTAAACTTCCCTGGTACGTATTCCCGATTTACCCTAGTTTAGCTTTAGGCCTTGGTGCCCAGTTGGCTGAGACAGAAAATTTACCTTTAATTTCATCTTATCCTCGTGCTTGGGTAGCTGGTTTTTCTGTTCTTGCTTTGGTGGCTTCTGGTAGTAGCATTTACTTTAGTTGGGGAACTACACCAAAAACTGACTTACAGTTGATTTTTGCGGCAGTAGCTGTGACTATGACTTTGGCAGCTATTTTGGCAGAAAGAGGCGACGGGCAATTTCTGAAGGTTTTGTTTTGGGGAAGTTATATTTCGCTGATGCTATTGATGAAATCCAACTACTGGGTTTGGGAATTATGGCAAGCTTATCCAGTCAAACCAGTGGCAGCTATGATCGCCCAGGTAAATCCAGCGGTGAAGAAGATTTATACATCTTTTCCCTATCATCGTCCGTCGCTGGATTTTTATAGCGATCGCACCATCATTCCTGCTTCTATTGGCGAACTGCAATATTATTGGCACTACAACGGCCAGCCTTACTTTCTATTGAATGCATCTGCTTTCAACAATCTCAAACTCGAATCAGTAAAGCTGGTTGGTCAAGCTGATGGTTGGCAACTGATTACAAAAGATACTAATCGGTTGTAGAAAGTGAGGACTGGGTGCGAGGATTTAGGGGTGTAGCGTGAAACCAATAACTCAATTGAATATATACGTAAAAGCACTTGAGAATTTTGCTTGCTCAAGTGCCACTGCGTATAACTCTATACCAACTCACTTGTTTGATGCAACATCTGAAATCTGCAAGACAATCTTGGTAAGAAGCATTGCAAGAATAATTTGTAACAAACATTGGGTGAAATGGTATCACTCCTTGCATTATTAAGAATATCTCTTTTAGAATAAAATTGAGCAGCTGATGAGTGACAGTTTATGAAGTGACACTAGTTAAAAAAGATTCATGGGTAATAGTGTCAAATGAGACATAAGAATGCGGAACTATTTGAAAATATGGTATAAAAAGTTTCTCTAGATGCAAGTTTGATTTTAACTGAGCAAGGATTTTGGATGCGTTCGTCGTACTCCTTTTCCTAAGGGAGACGCTAACACGAACGGAGAAGCAAGCTACGCGTAGCGTCTCGTTCGGTGAAGCCGTTCCCGTTCGCGCCAGTGTCTCGTTCGCGCAGCGTCGACCATAGGAGAAGGCATCGCTGTTTTAGTTCGCTAAATCTGCAATGGGAGCGAGTGTAGGACAAGAATCTAGCCCCGAAGATGTATACTTGCTCCATCTTAGGGGGGTTAGTAAGTTTTTTGATAGAGCATACAATCTTTAATATTGAGCTTTCTCTTGTTATGGCGATCGCTTCTCGAATGGCATCAGTGAGAGCGATTGCTTCTTTTTTGGGAGACTCTATCGCTGTTTTGGCAACAAGTTTTAAAACAAGAGCGAAGAATTTTAAGAATAAACGGCTGATGTTTGCAATGTTTTTAGCGATCGCATTTCCATTTCCCTTCTAAGACCAAATCCGACCGCGACGAAATGGTTTTTCTGGTTCGGTTTTGTTAGCTTGGGCTTTCAGCATTTCCTGCCACCAAAATCCATAGTCTTCAAGACCAGTTGCCAAGAGATATTTGTCAATCTCTTTTGCTTTTAAATCTAAGTTTTTAGGTTTATATATTTTGCACTCTTTTTTAAAATTGGTATAAACTTTGATGACAAAGTTTTTTAAGCTGTTCCAGACAATATTAGGAGTTTGAAAGCGTAACCAGTTGCAGACATTACATCTGTAATATTGCTTTATAACGAAAATGTCAGGCGATCGCTTCCTTCATAGCATTGCTTAGGTTTGCGATCGCTATTTTACTGGGCGTTGCACAGTTGCGGGATGATTTAGCAACTTCTAAAATTCTCCCCCTGCTTCCCCTGCATCCCCTGCCTCCCCTGCTTACCCCAATTCATCCCACTGTTATGCAACGCCTTTTACTGAAGTGCGTAGGCGCAGCCCGCCGCAGGCATCGCTCAAACACACTTTGCAAATACGGCAAAATTGCAAAGGACAATTATGTAGTATTTTACTTTCTATAACAGTTGAGGTCATCTTAAGATTGAGATAGTCATACCTAAGCATCTCAATTCATAACCTCAAGTTACTAAATTTATCTGTAAAACATTCACATTCTTGAGGCATAACCTAAAGCAATCTTTGGGTAGTATTTATTGTGATTTTCGTTCGCAATCAGCGCTTCAACTGCTTAGCACAACGATTAGAGGTAGTAACTACAAAATTTTATTTACAGTTGTCTACTTATAATGGATGATTTTCAAATTTGAATTGATGAAAATTGAAAATTATTGATTATTTCATGAGTAAAATAAATTAAAACTTAACAGAACCGTCAGAAGCTAAACATGACAACTATCCAAACAACCTTGGTTCTTGCAATGACGGCTGATGGAAAAATTAGCGCCGTAGACCCTAAAGCACCTCGTGATTCCGATCCAGTCGATCAAGTACACTTGGAATATCAAGCATCTTTAGCCGATCTCATCCTAGTGGGAGCGGGGACAATGCGAGCCGAAGGACAAACCTTTACAATTCGCAATCCCGAACTACTAGCAGCGCGTCAAATTCGAGGTCAGTCTCCCCAGCCTATTACTTGTGTGGTGACGCGATCGCTCGATCTAAGTTCAGACTGGGCTTTTTTCAGCCAAGACGTTGAGCGATGGATCTTTACAACAAAGGCAGGTTTGGAGGGCAATTCTAATAAAGCAAGCTTAGATAAGGTAGCTGATTTAATTGAACTAGGAGATCGAGAACTAGACTGGAATCGAGCTTATGCTTTAATGGCAGAACGAAATATCCAGAAAGTCGTGGCATTAGGAGGTGGTTCTTTGACAGCCACTCTCGTGGAAGCAGGGCGAATTGACGATTGGTGGTTGACCATTTGGCCTGTCATTTATGGAGGAAAGGACGCACCTACCCCAGTCGAAGGAGAAGGTTTTATTCCTCATGCAGCTCCTCACCTGCAACTCATTGAAACTCGGCAAGTAGGCAGTGAGTTGTTTTTGCACTATCAGACAATCAAGTAGAAAAGTGATAAAAAACAGCGATCGCTTGTTCATTCAGGCGATCGCTTTTATATCAAGATTTATCTATGCCACACATAGACTAAAAAGCCATCTTACTATCTTGACTAATAATTCTGATATACAGATTTCTTATTAGAAAATACGGAAAATTATATTCAGCAAATCTGTACAAGACAAAAAAGTAAGCTAAAACACATTTAGATTTTCATCTTAAAATTTCATCAAACTCTTGAAGGATAGGCATTTTGTTTACCCAGTTAATACAAGTTAAATTTAAAACAAACAAGTTATTAACTATATTTGTTGTGTGATGTTAAAATATGGTTATTAGCAGGTCATTATCATTAATTGTATGTTCAGTAAGGCATAAAATTAGGAAAGCCTATGCGAACCAGCAAGAAGATCGAGGCAGAAATCCGGGAAAAATTTGGTTTTTTCCCACCTTTCTTTAAGCCAGCAGAACACAATACACAGGTATTAGAAAACCTATGGCAACAAACACTTTCTGCCTATATCAATAATCCTATATCAGCGCTGTTCAAAGAAAAGCTTTTCGCATACCTTTCGCGTTACTGTTCTGTTCCTTACTGTTTGATTTGCCACAGTTGCGCTTTACGCACTCTGGGGTTGAAGACACAAGAGGTATTAGAGCTACTGGAATCACCGCCCCCAACAGAAAAGGAAATTGCAGCACATCTCTATACACTTGTACGTTCAGATAGCGAGCAGATAGTTTTATCAGATTTAAATCCGGCAATCGAAAAAAGTCTACTTTACTGTTCAATATTTATCTTCTTGGAACGAGAGCAAGCTGAGTATTGTCGAACTGAGTTGCGCCGCTTGCTCGGGCCTATGAATTACCAGCACTTAGTAACATTTTTAGCTTATATTAAGACCTGTCATGTATGGATGGAAGCTCACCCTGAAATCAATTATGAACCAGACAACCGAGTTGTTGAGCAACTAAGTAGTTTACTTGAAGAAACACCAAAGTTAGCTGATTTTTTCTGCAACTACATCGAGAAAGTCAGGCGCGAACAACAGATATCGGCAGAACAGGCAATCCAACTTGCTCAGCGCCAGCGGCATCAGCAGGCAATACGAAAAGCTTGCGATGATTTAGAAAGACAGGTTGAGGAAGCAACTGCCAAACTATCAGTATCTAGTATGCTTCTAAAACAGGAGATTGGCGATCGCTTGCAGGCAGAGGCGCAATTACTCCATATTACCGATCGTGATGCATTGACAGGTCTACCAAACCGTACTCTATTCATGAAGCGGCTAGGACAGACAATTGAGCGTACCAAAAAGTCTAAGGATTTATTTGCCGTCCTCTTTTTAGATTTAGATCGCTTCAAAGTAGTGAATGATAGTCTTGGGCATACCAGCGGAGATCGACTATTAATCGCGTTTGCTCAGCGACTACAAAGTTGCTTACAGTCTGGAGATACATTGGCGCGTCTAGGAGGAGATGAGTTTGCCATCTTATTAGAGGAAATTCAGGAAATCAACGATGCCATCCAAATTGCCGAGCAGCTCCAACAGGAATTAACTATACCTTTTTATCTGAATAGACATGAGGTATTCACTACCGTCAGCATTGGCATTGCTCTGAGTACAACAGGCTATGAGCAACCAGAGAATCTTCTACGCGATGCTGATATTGCAATGTATCGTGCCAAAGCTTTGGGTAAAGCGCGTTACAAGATATTTGACACGGTTATGTACAGCGAAACCACAAAGCTTTTGCAATTAGAAATAGACTTGCGGCGTGCTGTTGAACGCCAAGAATTTCTCATTCACTATCAGCCGATTGTTTCTTTGAAAACTGACAAAATTATCGGTTTTGAGGCTCTTGTGCGCTGGCAGCATCCCGAACGGGGTCTTGTGTTCCCCACAGAGTTTATTCCAGTGGCAGAAGAAACTGGACTGATTGTACCCATAGGCTATTGGGTACTTCGAGAGGCTTGTCGGCAACTACACGAATGGCAGCAGCAATTTTTGGAAAACAAACTAATAATTAGCGTTAATCTTTCTAGCAAACACCTTTCACAATCTCATCTCAGCGAACAAATCCGCCAAATCTTACGGGAAAATAGCTTAGAACCACACAATTTAAAACTGGAGATTACTGAAAGTGTGCTTATGGAAAACACTCAATCTGTAAGAACCAAGCTTTTGCAACTGAGAGAACTAGGTATTGAATTACATCTAGACGACTTTGGTACTGGCTATTCATCATTAAGTTATCTACACTGTTTTCCAATTAATGTATTAAAAATTGACCGCTCCTTTGTCAACCGGATGGATATCATTGGTGAGAGCGCAGAGATTGTAAGAACGATTATTGCATTAGCCCACAATCTGGGCATAGATGTCACAGCCGAAGGAATAGAAACGGTAGAGCAACTCAAGCAACTTAGGATACTGCAATGCAAACATGGGCAAGGAAACTTCTTTTCCAAGCCAGTACCAGCATCAGCAGCAAGAGCTTTGATTGCAAAACAGCTGGACTTATACCAATTCGTAATTCATAATTAATAAACTCAGATTTAGTAGAAAGGTGCAAATAAACATAACTATGTAACGAAAAGTAAACTTAGCTCAAACCTTCTTCCCTTCTGCCTTCTGCCCTCTGCCTTGTCTCAACGATAAATATAAATATTCACACCGATCTACTTTCTTCTGGATTCCCAGCTTTGAATCTGTTGCTTTGTTTTGGAGAATTAATATTAGTCTCTTCTCCCAAATGTTTCAATTGAAGTGAACCTGAATGTTTGCAAGCAGGATGAGGAAGCGGGAACAAGGGGGACACGGAGACACAGAGAATTCTTTCTTTGCGTCATCCTTAGGATTCACCAGTCGCCCCATTTGCGCGTCTTCCTCTTTCTCCTGCCTACCTTGCCAGATACTACAGTTCTACATCTGGAGGATGCAGTACTCCATCAATTACATGAATCACTCCATTACTAGCTTTGATATCTGGTGTGGTCACTCTTGCTCTATTCACCGTTATATGGTCTTTCTCAGCCTTAACCTCAACTGGGCTACCTTCAAGTGTCTTAAACTCAGCAGAATTGATACTTTTGGAATCAATTGCGCCAGAAACAACATGGTAGGTCAAAATCTTTTGCAGAAGTGCCTTGTTTTCTGGTTTCAGCAGTTTTGCCAAAGTGCCTTTTGGTAGAGCAGCAAATGCATCATTCGTGGGCGCAAACACTGTAAACGGGCCTTTGCCAGATAGCGTTTCTACAAGTCCCGCTGCCTTCAAAGCTTTTACCAGGGTACTCAAAGATTTGTTGCCACTGGCAATATCGACAATTGTGCCTGTACTTTTTGCTTGAGTAACTAATACACTAGACTGAGGCGAGAAATTAGGGTGAAATTGAGCCAAAGTTGGAAGGCTGATTAAAAGACTAGCTACAACTGCAATGGCAAGTATTTTAATCAAGCTTCGAGATTTTTGCGTATTCATGAGTGTACATTCCAGATTTTGTCAAAGTGTGGTTACTTTTGTTGCAGTATCTCGATCGCAGTCTTTGCGATCGAATTTCAAGAACTGCTTTCCGTGTTTGCACAGCTTTAGCCTGGATTGCTTTCGATATTTGACAAGTAACTGTTAATTACTAACAGTCACAAATGACTTAAAACTCTGATGGGTAAGGCAATACACTACCTTACAAACCCATCCTTTTTACAAAACATCTGCCGCGTATACAGATAGTAAGCTCTTTATCGTATCTTCACCCAGACTTTAAATATATGATAGTTGCAGATATTAAAAATTGCGACCTTTTTTTAAATATTATCAATAAGACTAGTAGTCAACTAAATTAATGGTTGCAATCTTGACAGTCAACCAATTTTTAAGTATAAATGTACTATAAGATTTTATTGGATCGAGATTTAACACTCCCGCGTTAGCCAACAGGAGAGCAAAATTAATGAAGCTATCTAAGGTAGACTTGAGCAGTTTATTAGCGATCGCTCACTCTGACGGATATTTGCAGTTATTGCTCGACCGAGGTGACGAGTTGGAGTTTTTAGAAATTCCTGCACCAATACAAGCTTACGAAGGATTGCAAGAACTGAACGAGATTATTGCTGAAACTCCTGCACTTGCTTTTGAAGAAGAACCAATTGCTATGTTACCAGTTAGCTCAACAATGGCTGCGGCTGTAGGCTACGATCGCGACGAATGCATTTTGCAAGTTGAGTTTCAAAATGGAGCAATCTATCAGTATTCAGGTGTAGAGCCAGAAACTTGGGAAGATTTACATGCAACAGACTCAATTGGTAAGTTTTTCAATGACGAGATTAAGGGTAGATATGAGTGCGATCGCATAGATAATACTGATGGCTATTGCTACTAATTTAATATGAGTTCGATTTGCGCTAGTAGCGACTGTTTTAAAAGTCAAGCGATCGTAAAAAAACCAGGACTGAGAAAATTGACGCAACTGGGGAACGCTGCGCTAGATTCATGTTATTAATAAGTTAATTTAGTCAAACTATAAAAATCAAATTTTCTCAGCATTTCTAGAAATGTGAATACCGCAGGAACATGAAGACCGTTGGATAGAACTGCAACTGCCATCACTCTCTCTAGTGGTATTGGTAAACTGTATGCTTGCACTCCTTGAGGAATTGGCGCAGCTGCTAGACGAGGGAGAATAGCTGCTCTCAGTCCTTGATTGACCATGCTAACAATCGTGGAATCTTCTTGAATATCGCCAATGGTATTTATAAAAGGTGCTAGATTCTTGATATGGTTGTGGAGAGATTTTCCACAGGGTAGACAGGAAAGCAACACTGGTGAATATGGAGCTATGTCTTCCCAAGTAATTTGTGGACTGCTAATTTTGGCTTTTGGTGGTAGTAAAGCAACATACTCATCCCGAAGAATTTCCCAAGCTTCAAATTCATTGCTAGTGGGTAGATAGGTAATACCAATATCGGCGCGTCCTTCACGCAAAGACTGTTCGACATCAAGATAGGCAGGGCGTTCTATGATTGTTACAGCAACTTCTGGGAATTTATCGTGAAACTTAGCGATCGCTTTTGGTAGTAAGTGAGTAGCAACGCTCCGAAAAGCCGCAATCCGCACATGACCGCCGTGTAAACCTTTATGTAGGTTTGCTTCTCTTTGGATCATCTCTAGATTTTGCAATGCCTGACGAGCATGGTATAAAATACGCTCTCCTGCTGGTGTCAGTACAGCACCATGACGACCTCTGGCAAATAAAGGCACACCCAGCTCTTCTTCTAAAGTAGCAATAGCATGACTCACTGCTGGTTGGGTAAGCTGCAATTCTAAGGCTGCCTCACTAAAGTTACCACGCTCTGCTATTGCAACTATGGCGCGAAGTTGAGAGAGTTTCATGGGTAATCAAGGTTATATAAAGCTTGACTTAACGCTGGCATAAACATTATATCAGCCATTCTTTTTATTTATAAATGCCATTTATAGAAAACATGCAAATTATGATTTGATTACTAATTGAAGCATTGCTAAAGTTTGATTTATAGAGCTAATTTCAGGAATAATTTTATGAAAAATAACGTTAGATGCCTAAACTCAGAAAAAATAGAAATGAATTGTAATGCTCTAAATAAGAAAGATTTTAAATTCAGCACTCACTTACAAGTTTGGGAATTTTTGTATGGTATCTGGCAAAAATTTGTCAAAAATTTATTAGCAGATCCTAACGAGTTACAAGTTTTCCAAAAAGTAGATCGCCATGGCAATATCTATTGGAATGCTTACGACCCCGCAACGGGAAAATCTTTTTCGTCAGGCTCAGAAGCTGACGTATGTCTGTGGATCGAACAACTTTATCGATACTAGAAAATGACACAACTAACTTTAGTGATTGGCAATAAGAATTATTCATCCTGGTCGCTTCGTCCTTGGTTGGCTATGAAACAATTCGGTTTGCAATTCCAGGAAATCCACATTCCTTTATACACTCCAGATTATTCACCGAAAATTCGGCAATATTCTCCATCAGGAAAAGTACCTGTGCTATTGCACGAAACTCAAACTGTGTGGGATTCCCTAGCTATTTGTGAATACCTCGCTGAAACATTTCCGACTCTGCACTGGTGGCCAGAGGATAAACCTGCAAGGGCATTCGCTCGTTCTATCAGTGCGGAAATGCACTCAGGTTTTCAAAATCTGCGTCAGAACATGCCAATGAACTGCCGTACTAAATACCCTGGCAAAGATTTAGCATCTGGCGTACAACAAGACATTGACCGCATCACTGCTATCTGGCAAGAATCACGCCAAAATTTTGGATTAGGTGGCAATCTGTTGTTTGGCAATTTCACTATTGCTGATGCGTTCTTTGCACCTGTTGTTATACGTTTTAGAGCCTACGATGTACAGTTAGATGCTGTTTCCAGGGATTATGTCGAAACAGTTTTAGCACTACCAGCTATGCAAGAGTGGATAAAAGCAGCGCAGAACGAGACAGAAATTCTTTCTCAATACTAGTTTTAGCTATTATTCAATAGCCCCTCAACCAAGGAATCAGCAGTATAACAAGTTAATCAAAATTTAGTTTCATCTTCCAAGAAATACCACCAACTCGGTTGATTGTCTCACTCCCCGCAACTACTTCAAAACCCATTCCTTTATATAAACTCAAAGCTGGATTTGTGCTTCTGATACTAAGTGATATTGATGGATAAGCGGATTTCGCAGCTGATAACAGATGAGTAAGTAACTGCGTTCCTATGCCTTGATTTCTATATTCTGGTAGAATTGCGTAGACGCAAAGCGGCTTGTCGCCAGACATCGCTAATTCTGGAGTGCGATCGTTAATGTAACCATATCCTTTATTGTCCCCTGTCAGTAAACGCAGCCAAGCTGCTCCTATTGGCTGATTGCTACTTACTAAAGTGGCGACAAAACCTAAGTCATCTTTAAGTCCCCAATTTTTGACATACTTTGACAAATCGGAATGATTCATCGCATCCTGAATTGTAAGTTCGCCTTCTTCTGACATGTGCGCCGCTTCGTAAAGCATTTGCCAGAGAAAAGGTTCATCTTCCTGTGTGAGTGGACGAATTGAGTAATCCATTTAAGGCAATTTATACCAATCCTCTAAATTATTTACCCTGCTTCCCCTGCTAGCCTTCTGTAGCAATTTCAAGGAGAAACGGTATTACTCAGTGGAGTCGGTAAACCGTCAAGACTGACGAGGTTTTTCTGTTGTTGATAATCTTGAACTCCTTGTTCCCCTTTGTTCTTTGCCCAATTTACTATAGTCTGGCGTTGACCTTGATATTTATATAGTGGTACGCCATAACCACAAGAAGTTTGCACTTTCTCGATATCAGCAACAATAATTTGACGAGTTCCAGGAATCTGGGAAAATAGAGAGTACAGAGAGTTCCATTCAGGGGAACTTGGTAAAATTGTGTGTCCTTGACCGTAGAGACGCAGAATGCATGGAGGTTCCTCAAAAGCGCAAAACATCAAGGTGATTCGTCCATTTTCTTGAAGATGGGCGGAAGTTTCGTTACCGCTACCTGTGAGATCCAGGTAAGCTACTTGGTTAGGAGAGAGGATGCGAAAGCAATCCAATCCTTTGGGAGATAAGTTAACGTGACCTGTAGGACTAAGAGGTGCAGAACCAACAAAGAAAAGGTGTTGGGTAGCAATAAACTTTTGTAGTTCGTCAGTAATACAGTCAAATAATTTAGCCATAGACTGTCTAACTTAACATATTTGCAAACTTCCCATATCTCAGCCTATTTCTTAACTCGTAATCGAGCAATATACTCTTTCTAGCTCTGGGTTGTTGATGTTACTACACATTTTCCCGCATACCTTCGGCTTTTACAAGTAAGTATATTATACATAACTTTGATTTCATCCCAAATAATGTTAGCAATATTTTGTTGCATAAATAACTCATTACATTAGGTACTTGATGTTACTTTGAGAGAAGATGACTGTCGGATCAGAAAAGATAATGCACCGCAAAACTTTGCTTTATTTTATAAAATATAGAGTTTAAACTACTGCCAGTAACCCAACCAAAAAAAATTATTTTTCATGTGTTTTATTTAATAAATACTCCTCAAGTTATTTGAGATCGTTTTTATGACACTCTCTATTTTGATGAGCAAGATAAGTTTCATCAAAATCAGTAAAAACAACATATTTGGGTTCTGGGACAAAAGGTAACAGTTTTATATTCTGAGTGTCATATTTCATAATAATATTTTTATTTTTTATTTTTCAAATAAACTTGAAGTAGTTTACAGGCATTTAATTTTTGATTTTTATGAATATTTAAAAACTGGCTTCTTTTTTTGAGTGTCAATAGGATTTATTATGCTGTAAATCCGCAAAAGCTAGATAGAATAAATATTAGGTTTTATGAAGATAAAATATAAAATTTTATCTTTACGCAAGTTTAATTTTTATACAGGTCTAATGATTAGTTTGACTAGATTATCCAGGAGGCGATCGCATTCCATTGGCACTAAATCACCACTATGAAGAATATCTCGAAGCATTACAAAATGAACCATTGTTCCCATGAATGCTCGCGCTGCGACTTCAGCATCGGGAAGTTCTAGTTCAGGCTGAGAAGCTAGATATTGGGTGAGAGATTCCAACATCGGTTTTTCAATGTTCTGTACAAATGCTCTCGCTAATTCTGGAAAGCGTCCTGATTCACCGATCACAATCCGCAAGAATGTCAGGGTTTGCGGATCCTCTGCGACACGATTCAGCATCATAGTTGCAAACGATTTCAAGAAAGAAGCGACATCACCCTGAGCAAATTGAAGTTGAGTTGAATTGAAAAGCTCTTTTTTGCAAGCCAATTGCTGCATGAGTGCTGTAAATAAACTTTCTTTATCAGGAAAGCGCCTGTAAATAGTTGCTTTAGAAACACCTGCCGCCACTGCAATTTTATCGATTCTGGCGGCAGCATAGCCGTTTTCTAAAAACTCTTGCATTGCTCCATCTAAAATAGCTTCCGTCTTTTCAGGAGATAGGTCGCGCTCAAAACTCTTAGATTTCATGACTCAATGGGTGCAAATAGACTAGAGAATCCACTAAAGTGATTCACCTAATTTTAAGTATACCCTTGACAAGACGAAACTGTTTCGTTTAGGTTAATCTAAAAGACGAAACAGTTTCGTTTCGTTCTTAAGAGATAACTAGGAGCTTGCTAATGCTTCAAAATTTACCAACCAGCACTGCTTCTGCTAAATCCCGTCAATGGGTTGGGGTTATAGCTAGCGCACTAATTCTTGTAGGTGGAGTTTCTGCTTATGCTATCTGGCGATCGCCATCGACTCAACAAGTAGGGAATTCAACTACAGCAATCAGTTCACCACAAATCACAACAGTCACAGCCTTGGGACGCTTAGAACCTCAAGGAGAAATAATTAAGTTGTCAGCGCCGACTGCAAATAACGGCAATCGGGTGGAACAATTACTGGTGAAACCAGGCGATCGCGTCAAGATAGGACAAGCGATCGCGATTTTGGACAGCCGCGATCGCCTTTTTGCAGCATATCAGCAAGCACAGGAAGATGTGAAAGTTGCCCAAGCAAAACTGGCGATAACCAAAGCCGGAGCGAAAACCGGGGAAATCAATGCTCAACGTGCCGAAATAGATCGTCTGGAAGCACAACGCCAGGGAGATATTGATGCTCAAACCGCAACAGTAGATCGGTTAACGTCAGAGCAAACAAATGCCATGAGAGAGTACAACCGTTACCAGTCCTTGTATCAAAAAGGCGCAATCTCTGCTTCAGATCGAGATAGCAAACAGTTAGCTCTAGAGACCGCACAGAAGAGTTTGCAAGAAGCAAAAGCAGTGTTAGTACGGATTCAATCGACTAGTCCAGCGCAACTCAATCAGGCAAGAGCAAATCTAGAGCGGATTTCTGAAGTACGTCCGGTGGATGTGAAACAAAACCAAGCAGAAGTCGATCGCGCGGTTGCAGCTATGAAGCAAGCAAAAGCCGAACTCGATCGAGCTTATGTGCGATCGCCGATGAATGGTGAAATTTTAGAAATTCATACCCATGCGGGAGAAGTGGTTGGGAATGATGGCATTATCGAAATTGGGCAGACTGAGCGGATGTATGCGGTTGCAGAAGTCTATCAAAGCGACATTAGTAAAGTCAAACTCGGACAAAAAGTGCGAATCAGCAGCGATTCCATTCCAGGCGAACTACTAGGAAAAGTAGAACGTATCGACTCCCAAGTCCGACGGCAGACCATTGTCAACACTGACCCCAGCACCAATATTGATGCCAGGGTGGTTGAAGTGCATATAGCTTTAGATGCAGCCTCAAGTAAAAAAGCTGCTAAATTTAGCAATTTACAAATTACAGCCCAAATCGAACAATGATCGCATTCATCGAGCAATTTCAACGGCGGACACCGCTCGGATGGCTGCAACTGAGCAAAGAAAAAGGCCGTCTTCTTGTGGCATTATCAGGCATTGCTTTTGCTGATGTGTTGATGTTTATGCAGCTTGGCTTTCAAAGCGCTTTGTACGATAGCAACACAAAACTGAGTCGCAGCTTAAATGCAGATATTGTGTTGGTCAGCCCCCAAGCGCGAAATACACAAAATTTGGGTACATTCTCACGGCGACGTTTGTATCAGGCCAAGGATATTCCGGGAGTCGAATTAACACAAGCGTTTTACTCCAACACGATTACTTGGAAACATCCTGAGACTCGCAAAGATACATCTATGCAAGTGATAGGTTTTTCTCCTGAACAACCTGCCTTGAACTTGCCGGAAGTGAATCAGCAGTTGCATAAAGTCAAGCTGCCAGATCGGGTTTTGTTCGATCGCAATTCTAGGGGAAGTTATCAGGATGCGATCGCTCAAGTTGAGCAAGGAAAAATTGTTACCACGGAAATCGAGCGCCGTACCGTTACAATTAGCGGATTATTTACATTAGGAGCATCCTTTGGTGCTGATGGAATTTTGATCGCCAGCGACCAAACCTTCTTGCATTTTTTCCCCCGACGAGAAGCAGCCAGCATCAACCTGGGATTAATCGCACTCAAACCTGGATATAACTCAAAGCAGGTGGCCACTGCATTAGAATCTTATCTTCCCAATGATGTCAGAGTTTTCACTCATGAAGAATATATCGCTTTTGAGGAGAGTTACTGGCAGAAAGAAAGTCCAATTGGATTCATCTTTGGATTGGGAACAGCAATGGCATTTGTAGTGGGTGTTGTGATTGTTTATCAGGTACTTTCAACTGATGTTAACAGTCATATAAAAGAATATGCCACTTTCAAAGCAATGGGATACCGTAATCAATACTTACTAGCGGTAGTTTTTGAAGAAGCAATTATTCTGGCATTTTTAGGATTTATGCCGGGTTTGATGTTACCAATCGGGCTTTATCAATTGGCCGCAAATGCCACTGCACTACCCATTTCCATGAAATTTTCCAGAGCAACGCTTGTTTTGATTTTAACCATCATTATGTGTGGAATTTCAGGAGCGATCGCTACTCGTAAACTACAATCTGCCGATCCTGCTGATATGTTTTAACAGAAGTTAGAAGAAATTGAAGAAGAATGCAGAATTTAGAATACAGAATTCAGCCATCTTTTATTGTGGAATTCAGACCCATCACTGTCTTGAAAAGTTTCCTGCGGTGGGAAACCCTCCCGCAGAACTTTTCGCTAATTGAAGACCACCAAATTTTCAATTTGGAGGGGGACTTAAACCCATTTATTCATCCGTGACTTCGCAGAGAATTCAATTCTGAATTCTGGCTCCTGACTCCTGAATTCTGTTTTATTAATTACAAATTAGTATTATGACTAACGAACCTGTCATTTCCATTCAAAATCTCAACCACTACTTTGGCCAGGGTCAATTACAAAAACAAGTTTTGTTTGATATTAACTTAGAAATCAATTCTGGTGAAATTGTCATTATGACCGGGCCTTCCGGTTCTGGCAAAACTACGTTACTCACCCTGATTGGTGGACTGCGTTCTGCTCAATCTGGTGGAAGTTTGAAAGTCTTAAAGCGAGAGCTTTGTGGTGCTAGTGCAAAAGAACTGACGTTAGCACGACGACATAACGGCTACATCTTTCAAGCACACAACTTGCACAATAGTCTAACTGCTTTGCAAAATGTCAAAATGGGCTTGGAACTACACAACCATTTGTCACTAAAACAGATGTTAGAGCGTTCTGCTCAAATGTTAGAAAATGTTGGTTTGAAGAATCGTCTCAACTATTATCCTGATGATTTGTCTGGAGGACAAAAACAACGAGTAGCGATCGCTCGTGCTTTAGTCAACAATCCTCAAATCGTTCTGGCTGACGAACCAACTGCTGCCTTAGATAGTAAATCCGGTCGAGATGTAGTCAATCTAATGCAAACGTTAGCGAAAGAACAAGGCTGCACCATAGTGCTTGTTACTCACGATAATCGAATTTTGGATGTTGCCGATCGCATTGTCCACATGGAAGATGGCAAATTGACTAATAATGCAGTTTTAAGTTTAACCCCTTGAATTAATTAGCTCGTAAAGTTGTAATTCTTGTTCCAGAATAAAAACTAATTCTGAATCGAATGGCACTAAGAAAATCCGGCGTTGCATAACAGTGGGATGAATTGGGGTAAGCAGGGTAAGCAGGGAGAGAATTTTAGAAGTTGCTAAATCATCCCGCAACTATGCAACGCCGAAAATCCAATTTCTATTTTCTTCTGCCTAGAGTGATAAAAGAACGATAGAAAAATTAAAGCGATCGCTTGATTTTGCATGATAACAGTTAATTGCTATGTACTGTGATATGACTTTGACCACCTAAATACCGATTATACGAGCGAGTAGCACAAAAATGTTTCTAGTATGTTGCTTATTTAAATAGTATTTACTTACGATTCTCTTTTATCTAAAGTTACATACCTAGCAAAGCTCATGTTATTAACTATTTTATATTATTTTTTTAATAAAAGTTAGCTTGCATTCGTTAATAAGTAGTATTCAACTATTTACAGTTTTCAGCGTAAAACTTGACTACCGATAAAAGTAAGAAAAGTAGGAAAAGTAGGAAAAGTAAGAAACTTCGTATAACTCATTTACTTTTAAATATAAAAAGTGTAAATTAATCGGATTGCTATATTAAGTAAAAATATTGTAAATCTAGTATATTTTTTTTATAAAGTTACTAATTTTATACTTTAAATATTTAGATTTAGATTGTACATTTACTTAAGTTGTTATTTTAGTTTATACAACTCTGCATAAACATGAAAAAGCGTTGCAAAGTGGCATCCGGCATTGCTATTGTTAGTTTTGGATTAGGAATGATGAGTAGTGTTCAGGCATCAAGTGTTACTTTAAGTACGTCAGATAGCCAGTTTACAGAAGGCTATAATAATCAAGGTTGGTGGAATACGTACACTTCTAATTTTGACTATAACAGCAATGACAATGACAACTATCTGACTGGAAAATTGAGAAAAACAGTTTATCGTAGCTTTTTTACATTTGACCTTGCTGCTTTAGGAAACCAGCCTGTCTCTTCAGCAACTCTAAAAATTCAGCGATTTGAAGGTTTCGGACGTTCAATTCATACTTTAGGTTTTTTTGATGTTTCCACACCTGCGATCGCACTCAATCAGAAAATTAACAACCCTGATTTTAGTATTTATAACGATTTAGGGAGTGGGAAAAGTTATGGAAACTTCAAAGTCAGCTCTTCTGGCGATGAAAATGAAATTCTCAGTTTTTCTCTAAACTCAAACGCTATTGCAGATATTAATGCAAATGATGAGAAATATTTCTCAATCGGAGCCGCACTTCTAAACGATCTCAAACCAGCATATCAGTATCTGTTTGCATATAGTGCTGATACACCAGTTAAGCTTGTGGTCACAACCGCTTCAGTACCCGAGCCTCTAACCCTTGGTGGGACAGTGGTTGCTGGCGCTATGGGATGGTGGATAAAGCGGAAACGGCAAGGACGCTAAACTGCATAGGTTCGGGTGTTTATGTAACTCGAAAACATCGGGTTTAGTTCTCATATCAAGCCTAGTACATGGCAAGCTTTATGTATCAGGCTTGATATGAATATTTGGCAACGGATATAGGGAATTGAGGACTAGGGATTAGGTAAAGAGCGGAAAATTATGGAAAGGGATTTAACAGAGAACATATTTTAGAATACTTCTCCAGTACCCAGTTTCTAATCCTCAACACCACCTCACTCAACAGACGTAACTCCCCTTCGGGTTCACCACTTTGCTTATGCCGGGAAACCCTTCCACTGCAAGTGGTTCACCGCATATGAATGGTTCCCCAACTTACGCCTACGTTAGTTTTTCGCGTTAACTGAACTGTATTCAGCTACTTAACAACCTATGTAAAAACAGACAAGAGTATATCTATCTATTTACATAATTTATTTGTTGCATCACTAAGTATTAGTATCAGTGTAGTCATTAAAGTTTTATAAATACATATAATCGCGGTTATCATTTTTTATAAAAAAAATAACAATAATGTACGGATAAGGTTGTTAAACAATCAACCATATCTTTAAACACTATTAACAGTAGTGTTATTTCCAATAGTCTTGTCTTTGAAGAAAATCTATGTACTGACCTTAATTGCTATAGAACTAGACTATTCAGAAGTTGATTATGTAACTTCTATAGACTTGGTTTAAAGCTTGCGACCGCGATTTTTCAGCAATTAAATATTGTTAGCTAATGGAGCTTTATCTATAACAACATATATAAAGCTTAATTTAGCTTGATTTTCTTTAATGTTTTCTAAATAAATTGTAGTATTTGGTGTTGTAAACTCCACTTACAGACACACAATTGCATCATTTACCTATGGATTATTCCAGATGAAAGAAATACTTGCATTGATTGAAAAACAGAAGCAAGAGTTTGCCCAATTACCTTTATTTGAATTTATGAAAGATCAAAGCATAGACCCCAGGCAAAGGCTTGCTTGGGCACCCTGTGCTGCTCCTTTTATTATGAACTTCGGAGAACTAAACAAATATTATTTTCGAGAAGAACCAACTAGCGATCCGATTCAAGCAATCATTAACAAACATACTTATGAAGATGACCATCACTGGCTTTGGTTTTTAGAAGACTTAGATAAACTTGAACTTGACCAACCACTAAAATTTAGTAATGCCTTAAGATTTCTTTGGAGTGATGAGACGAAGAATAGTCGCTGGTTGAATTATCAACTTTATCGATATACTTCACAAGCTACTCCTATCCAAAAGTTAATAATAATTGAAGTTACCGAAGCAACGGGAAATATTATGTTTTCCCATGCAGCAAAAATTAGTAAAGAAATTAAAGCAATTACCAACAAACAATGTCGCTATTTTGCAGATTTCCATCTAGCCGTGGAAACCGGACATATGACAGGCTCGTCTGACATAGAAAAATTTATCGAAGACATAGAATTATCAGAAGAAACTCGACAAGAAGCTTTTGAATTAGTCGAAATATTATTTGAATGTTTTGGCAAATTTATCAACGGACTTTTGATTTATGCCAAAAATCACAAAAATTTTCAACAAAAGTACGAACTTATTTAGTTTAGAAGGTAACAGGGAATAAGCAACAGGCAACAAATAAATCCTCATTTCTTGATTAAAATTAGGGAATTTGTACAAGGACTTAGTTATTTTTAAAATTGCTCCACTTGGGCAAAGCTAAAGACTGCATTTTTCACTTTTTTTGCGCTACGCCAGAGTGAGAAAAATGTTTTTATTTTGTTTATAAATAATGGTGCTAATGTCCAAGAGCCGGGCAGATTTTTCCACTATTACCTATTCCTAGTTAAATGCCCGAAAGGCGTAGTCATTTTCTCAAGAGATGAAATATTTAGTCTTTGGTTATAGATTTTTAGCAATTTCAGTAAACCTTCAATAGTAACTTTATGTCACAAAATGTAGAGAATATCGTAATTGTTGGTGGTGGTTCAGCTGGTTGGATGACTGCTGCTTATCTAAGTAAAGCCTTAGAAAGAAATGTTCAAATTACTCTAGTTGAATCATCAAATATCACAACAGTTGGAGTTGGTGAAGCCACTTTCAGTACTATCAAAGTATTCTTTGATTTTCTGGGTCTACAAGAACACGAATGGATGCCAAAATGCAATGCTACTTATAAAATGGCAATTAAGTTTGTTAACTGGAATGCCCAGAAAAAACATTTCTACCATCCTTTTCAGAGATATGAAGTAATAGACGGCTTTGATATCTCCGAATGGTGGCTGAAAATGAAGAGAAACCAGGAAGCATTCGATTATGCTTGCTTTTTAATCCCCTGGCTATGTGACAATCAAAGGTCGCCTAGATACCTTGATGGAAAAGTCTTTGATAATAAAGTTCAAAATTTATTTTCCCGCGACCATATTGTCAAGAAAAACATCCTAGATAATTTAAAAGTTCAGTATCCTTACGCCTATCATTTTGACGCAAACCTACTTGCAAGATTTATGAAAGATTATGCAATGCAGAGAGGCGTGAAACAAATTGTTGATGATGTAGTAGACGTAAAGCTAACAGAGGATGGAAGCATAGATTCCATCAAAACCAAAGAGCATGGCAGTATTAGTAGCGACCTTTTCGTAGATTGTACTGGTTTTCGAGGACTGCTAATCAACAAAGCTCTTGGTGAGCCATTCATTTCTTTTTCGGAGTCACTACTGTGCGACAGTGCAATTGCCATGCAGTTACCAACAGATATTAAGAAAAATGGCATTAACCCCTACACAACAGCAACCGCGCTTTCATCTGGTTGGGTCTGGAATATACCTTTATATGGCAGAAGTGGTACGGGGTATGTTTACTCAAGTGCGTTTATCTCAAAAGAAGAAGCAGAAAAGGAATTTCGAGAGCATTTAGGAGATGCTTCTACCAATTGCAAAGCATCCCATATCAAGATGAGAATTGGACGAAACAGAAACTCATGGGTGAAAAATTGTGTAGCAATTGGTCTTTCCAGTGGATTTGTAGAACCACTAGAGTCTACCGGGATATTCTTTATTCAGCATGGAATTGAAGAGTTAGTTAGCCACTTTCCCAAAAAATCGTGCAATGAGGAGCTGATTCGCAGCTACAATAGAGCGATCGCTAACTGCATAGATGGTGTCCGAGAGTTCTTAACACTCCATTATTGTGCCAGCGATCGAGCAGATACAGAGTTTTGGAAGGCAACTAAGCACGAAATCCAAGTTCCAGAGGAATTACGTGAAAAGTTGAGATTATGGAAAAATAGACTGCCAAATAACAAGAGCATCAATCCGAAATATCATGGCTTTGAATCTTACTCTTATTCAGTGATGCTACTTGGGTTAAATTACCTACCTGAAAGCAGTTTACCTGTTTTAGAGCATATTGCAGACCAAAATGCCAAGGCAGCATTTCTGGCAATACAGGAAAAAGCTAATTACCTACGTAGTACTTTGCCGTCTCAGTATGAATACTTAAGTTATGTAATTAAGTCTCAAGAGCAGTCAGAGTATCTCAACGAAAATAAAATAGATTCCTCACTAGTGAGTGATTGGGCAAATCAAACCACTGTGCCAATTTCATAGAAGCTCAAAAAGCATTTTTACCTTTATTAAGAGTTACAGCAATCCAATTTAGGATGAACAAAGCCGATCTCCTGTCTATGGCTTTTAACTTGTTCATATCCTACTTAGGAACGCTGTAACACTTTTTTATATCTTTGGAGAGAAAATAAGTTTCCTATCTTGAAAATAGCCTCAAAATAAAGGTGATGAGAATTCTACTTTTGACGAAATTAGGGGCATTCTCACACAAATAGAAATTCACCCAATTCCATGAATATGACAATTCAGCATATTTGTATCATTGGCGCTGGTATTAGTGGTCTAGTCGCAGCTAAGACCTTTATCGAGGAAGGCTATAAAGTAACTGTGTTTGAGAAGCAGCAACGACTCGGCGGTGTATGGGAGGTTTCTCGGACTTATGTAGGGCTAACCACCCAGAACCCCCGAGACACATATGCATTCTCTGATTATCCCATGCCTGCATCCTACCCAGAGTGGCCTACGGCAGAACAGATGCGGAATTACTTAGAATCTTACGCACAAAACTTTGGGCTTGTAGAGAAAATTCGATTTCAAGCAGAAGTCACTCAGGTCAAGAGGAAGACTGGGGTACAACCAGGATGGGTAGTTAACGTTAATTGCCATAATGATAGCAACGGCGAAATTGAACAGGAGCAGCACGAGTTTGACTTCGTCCTTGTATGTAACGGTCTTTTTAATATCCCCAAGATACCTTTAGTACCTGGTAAAGAGGAATTCATTGCATCTGGAGGACAGGTGCTACATTCCACTGAGTTTAACGACAATTGCCAAATCGAGGGTAAACGAGTAATTATTGTAGGCTTTGGTAGATCCGCTACTGATATAACTGCCTACGCTGTTGCTCTAGCCAAAGAATGTACTCTTGTCTTTCGTCAAAGCTTGTGGAAAGTTCCTAAATTTTTCTTGGGTTTGGTCAATATCAAGTACATTCTGTTAACCCGCTTTTCAGAGGCTTGGTTACCCTATCGCCAACTTCGAGGTATGCAGAAGGTGCTACACACTTTCGGAAAACCCATTGTGTGGGCTTTTTGGAAGACAAACGAGATTCTCCTACGGTTACAGTTCCGTCTTGATGCAAGTGGGATGTTGCCTGACAAACCCATGTCCCAATCGGTGAACTGTTCTAGTGCGATCGCACCCGAAAATTTTTACAAGTATTTGTACGCTGGTAAAATCAAAACTAAAAAGACAACAATTGCTCGATTTTGCAATGATGGAGTAGAACTAGCAAATGGTGAGCGGTTGCAGGCAGACGTAGTTATTTTTGGGACTGGATTTCGTCAGGATGTACCCTTTCTCGAAGAAAAGTATCGTCAGTTGCTAATCGATGACCGAGGCTACTTTCATCTCTACCGCAATCTGATTCATCCTGATATTCCTCAGATCGGTTTTGTCGGCTACAACTCCAGTTTCTTTACCCAACTAACATCGGAGGTAGGAGCTTGGTGGCTGGCAGAATATGTCAAAGGTAATCTGTCTTTACCCTCACGCTCAGAAATGATATCAGTTATGGAGACAGAGTTGCACTGGAGGCAGACTCAGTGGCCTCAAGATAGAGGCAATGGAGGATGCGTATCCCCATTTAACTTTCATCACTTAGAACAGCTAATAGAAGATATGGGGGTAAAGAGTCATCAAAAAGGCTGGCAACGCATAGCAGAAGTTATGATGCCAGTCAATCCATCCACTTACCAAAACATCCGCCAAGAATTGCGGGGAAAAAGGCTTTCATCTGTAAATGATGTCGAGAACAGTGACAGTTTAGAAACAGGTGTTGCTGAGGGACTGACAAATCAAAAAATCTCACTACCCAATAGTTGACTGTTGAGTGTAAACCTTTACTAGTCAGCAATCGATGGCGCAGGGTAATTGATTTGTTGAAGTTTTCTAACTGGAGTTTAGACTAGTTCGCGGTGTGACGACGAAAAAATAAGGGGTGTGCTTGAACACAGGCCCCCTATTAGCAGAAGCTGAGAAAAGAACCACCAATTCTCATCTGCCAATATGAACCGTGCCAAATTAGAGGAGTTTCGTCAAGCAGCGTACAGTTATTTAGGAAGAGCGCATGATGCAACATTTGAATTAATGGATGCAGTATTGCTGACTCGGAACGCATACAGTTTGGCAGATTTATCGCTATCACCAGCATTTAGACGTAAGTGGCCAAGCATCTACGAAGCATTACAA
>LXQD01000077.1 GCA_003326215.1 Nostoc minutum NIES-26
TCGTAACTTTTTCTTGAAACTTTGCCAGTGATTTGCTTAAATCTAAACTTGAATGTATATTTTTATTCATGAAGTGTAGGCATTCCCTGTTTTGATATTAAACATCAAAACTATTACTCAAAGGGCATCCTACACTTTTTTGTTCCTTTAATAGAATTACACCACCGTCAAAATAAATTTCTCTAAGTATTGCTGAGATTTTTGCTGGTCAATAAGTATCTATTTTACTAATGTACTGAAATTAGTGTTTAGCGATCGCTCGTTTAAAGTCTAACTTCAGAAAATCGCGTTGCTCCCCAGTAACTTGGTAAGAGAGATTACCTACATAAATTGACATGAATTTTCTCCAAAATTATCAGCTTGTAGAGATTTAAATTTCGGAGAGAAGCCTGTGAATACTAAAAACAAACACTGTCACCGAATTAATTCTCATCTTTTAAAATGACATAGTTCGCCGATTATTTGCAAAGCCATACTGATTCGCTTTTTGAGATTTTGTTGAACTCAACTGAGAGATTAATTTTCACCACACTCATTTGCCAGAAAAGATAGCGAGCGCCAGCGGACACCAACAAGCTGCTCGTAAAAAGGGTTAAGTTTACATAATGGTGGAATCCGGAAGAGCGTATAGTTAAAAACCTTGATGTGACGCTCGAATGGACACTGAGATGGAATGACTCGACAGAGAAATCGAGCAATTTTAGGATCGTGAACTTCAATAGAGTCAATCCATTGACGCAGGAAATTCAACACTCAACCGTCCCTCCTCGATCAGCTTTTGGTAAGCGTCTAACTTTTTATTTTCCTCATCGTCTAACCCAGTCTACTTAACTTGGAGAGCAAGGTTTGATTAAAGAAGGAAAAAAGAGAGTGAACAACGACAGTTGTTTTCCAATCAGTAGGAGTGGTCTCTACTTTTGCAAACTCTCTCAGCTTCTTTGTACTTTAGGCAGGTTTACTTCTGTTTAAGTTGCTGTTAAATCTCTTGTGCGATCGTAAAAGTCTCGATAGGGGAGCGCCCATTTACCTATTTAAGGCACTAAGGAAATCTTGCCAAAACTCTTGACCAAATTCTTGCACTCCCTAGATCACATTTTCACCAATAACGTTATTGGTAGCAATTCTATCTTGTAACTGATTTTGGCTTTCAACTTTTTAGAACACAATACTTCTAAGTTTTGCTAGACTCTTTGAGTAATCGGAAGCGTTCGCCGATCAATAAATTGAGCTTGATGTTGCCCAAACAGTAAAGGATTACATCTTCACCAATAACGTTATTGGTAGCGAGTCTACCTTGTAATTGGTAATGGTGTGTAATGCAGTAGCACTGGTACTTCTGCAATTGAAATCTTGCCTTCATCGAGAAAAATTTCAAAACTCTATGCTGAGTTTAGCCTGCACTGTTCTGCTTAATCTATTTTCATCAATGCATCCAACTGGGCTAGTAATTTCTCTATGCGAGTTTTTTTCTTGGGGTCATCCCAAACCTTAGCCTTTTTAAGCCTTCGGAAAGTTTCATCGGCACGTTGTTGAAGAGATGAAGACTCTGGAATAGATGCTAAATCGGGTTCTGACTGCTGTCGCCACTCTTTAATCTTCTGCTTGATTTCGTTTAATGATAATTTATTGGCAACCGCCACACTTAGCAGTTCTTTTCTCTTCTCCTCATTTGTTACCCGTGAGATCGCTTTAGCTTTGCTAGCTTCTAATTTTCCAGAGCGCAATACCTCTAAAATGTCACTTGGCAGGTTAAGTAATGGGAGGCGGTTGCTGATAAATGAGTCGAGTTTAATATTGCCCAAAGAGGCGAGAACCTCTTGCACAACAAAAATTACATCTTCACCAATAACGTTATTGGTGGCGAGTTTACCTCGTAATTGGTTTTGTATGCGATGCAGTAGCATTGAGACTGACGCTACAGGCAGATTGAGTTTCATGGATAAAAGTCTCAAAACTCCATCAGCTTCTTCTAGGTCAGTCAACCCAGAACGAGCAAAGTTTTCAATTAAAGCAATCTCCAAAGCTTCTTCATCACTAAGTTGTTTGACAACAACAGGAACTTCTACCAGCTTCAGAATATGAGCAGCTCTGTAACGTTTTGCCCCGGCTACAATTTCATGCTTGTCACTGCCAGGGATGGGGCGAACTAGGAGGGGCGCAAGAATACCGTTTTTTCTGGCAGTAGCAACAATCTTGGCTACTTCTTCAGGGTCGATGTAATACCTTAGTTCTTCGGATGGCAGAACAATCGAGTTTAAAGGTATGGAGACTGTGGTCTGTTGTCCATCGTCCCTAAAAATAAAATCCTCTACCAATCGTCTACTTTTAGCCATTGGCTACCTCCAAGGCTTCAGTGAACAGTGCCTCAAAGTCCTGAGCAGCGCGTTTGGCTGTTGCTCCACCCAATCCCCAAACAGTAGTTCCTTGCCCTGGGGCATCAGCAATCACCTGAAGGTCAAATAACATTGACTTTAGCAAAGGAAACCCTGTGTTTTTGGCATCTAAAGCTCTTTGAGCATCCTTGAGTAACACAGTTCCTTTCTTAGCCTGATTTAAAAATAAACCTACATTCGGCATTCCACCTCGCAATTCTCTTGCTTGACGCAAAATCCTGACCATCTTTGATGTACTGTGCATATCTAGACCAGCTGGCTTACAAGGCACTAGAGCCAAGTCACATCTGGACAAAATTGCTTTTGTTGTTTCGCTAAGACTACCGGGGCCATCCACAACCACAGATGCATACTGTTCTGCCAGCGTCGGAAGTTCGTCAAAAAGGTCGTCCGGGTCTATCATCGTTTTACAAGGTAACTGTAAATCTTTCATCCAGTTCGTGCTGCTTTGCTGCGCGTCGGCATCTACAACAATCACCGTTCCACGCTGGCTCAACCAGTATGCAAGATGCCCAGCTACTGTAGTTTTTCCCGCGCCCCCTTTTTGATTCGTTAACCCAATGATCATGATTTTTTGAGTTTTGTGCAAAATGTACCACTAAAAATAATGCTTTCTTATGACTCAATCTCAACCTTCACTGCCCCAACCACAACTCGAAAGAGCTGGTATTACCTTTGAACAGTATCTAGAATTTACCCCAGAAAAGCTGGAACTGAGAAACGGATATCTCGGCTATGGTGGACAAGACCAGCTTGGTTTTCACGATTGCTGTACTCACCAACATGGGGTTATTATCAGCAATTCGGCATACAAGCTTGTCACTGTGGCTAGAAGCCCTTGACCGTTGTATACGGGAAAAATTGGCATCTGTCAACGCTGACCCAGAAGTAGCCTCAGTGATGTTAAATCGATTTAATGTAGCTATGGCAGACCTGACAGTGGTGATAGAGTATCTTGAGAAATAGAATGATTTCGCACGTACTAAGAATAATTAGAAAATCAGCGATAATTTATTATTCCAATTGCGGTTTCATCTCATAAATCAACTCCACCAAGTATCAATTAGCTCAGTATCAAATCAATTTATTGTCTTAGAAAAACAATGAATGTTGAACAGAATGTCTTAGAAGTTTCAGGAGTAGAAATTACCAAAACTCTCTTAGTAGATTTGCAAAAACTCTCCTCTTATTCTGGAGAACCAGTAGCAGCGGTCTATGCAGACAACCTACTGCGTACTATGCGGTTCATGCGTGATAAATTACCTTTTGACCCCTATACAGAAGTAGTAATGGCGCTCCATGATGCACTCTTCTTTCAGAATCGATGGATTGACTACAAAGCCATTCATTACAAGGGAGTTTATGACTTACTTACATCCATAGTCAATCAAGAAACAATCAACAATTCATCAGTTGAGGACTCTATTTTAACTCTCTTAAACATAGGCTTTGATATCCTACCTTTCGGGGTAAGCATTGACAATAGTCTAGATACAGATTCAGACGAGGAGTAACACAGAATGGAGGATAAATCTGTGAATCAATATTTTTGAGAAATTCAGAAATTCTCGCTAAGTTAAAACAAGCATTTTCCACTCATGTCTAGACTCGTCTAGTATTTATATAGCAGTACATTATTGTTCAAGGCTTGGTAATAATTAAAATATGGTTATCAAATTCTCCTCCGTAACACTACCTCAGTCTGAAAACTTGAAGTTACATATTCTACTGGAACGTAATCATGAAGGAAATGTAATAGCTTCTGTCCTGGAATTTCCCAACACTCAGGTTGAAGCACCTACTACTGAACAAGCTGTACAAGAATTGAAAAAACTTTTGTCAACTCGTCTTGAGAAGATAGAAATTATGAGAGTAGAAATTCAATTGTCTCAAAGCGAAGCAGAAAATCCTTGGATGAAATTTGCGGGTGTGTTTCAAGACGATGCAGATTTTGCTGAAATTGCTGATCATCTCAGAGCAGAACGTAACGCAGTAGATGAAGATTAAAAAGCTGAGGGTTCGATCCAGATTGAGAAATGCAAGATGAGTCTTTATATACTCGACACAGACCATGTTTCGCTTTTACTTCAAGGAAACCAAGCTGTTATATCTAAAGTTGCTCAAGTTTATCCCAATTTGGCTATCACCAAATGGCACTAAGATAAGCGAAAATCATTGATATTATTGGTTTTGGGGTGTGGGGTGTGGGGTGTAGGGAATGAAGAAGAAGTAATCTCTGTTTCACCTCGTGAGCTTGAATGTGTATTAACACTACACCCTACCCCCAACACCCTGCCCAGATGAGGTTTCACGTTTTCTTAGTGCCATTCGGCTATCACCATTGTCACAGTTCAAGAAATTTTTAACGGGTGGGTAGTCAAAATTAATGACCGGACTGAATCTGCTAACTTAGTAAACCTTTATACTAAACTCTGGACAACTCAAGAGTATTTCAAAGGAGTGAGAATACTCAACTTTGATAATGCTGCCTACACTTGCTACCAGGGTTTACTCAAAGAAAACCAGCAACTCAATAAAAAAAGACTACAGAAAGATTTGCGAATAGCTGCGATCGCTCTTTGGGCGAATGCGGTAATGGTTACTCGTAACCAAAAGGATTTCTCTCAAATTCCCAATTTGGTGCTGGAGGATTGGACACATTGACTACATCCTCTGCTATCAATTTCGATATCAAAGCAGCAATTTCACATACTCAATATAGCCAGCGTCACACCCTAAACAAGGATGCTAGCTTATGAACGTGATATGCCGCGTCTTGTCACCAGAGAGCGCTTTTTTATTGTTTATGACTAATACCAATTCAAAAATTCTCGACCAGCTAAAGCTTAGAGGGTTTGATGTAGTTCTCATGGACTGTCCGCCTGGACTATCGGTGGCATCAGTGCCGCTACTCAATAATTTCGTCATATTGATTGGTGTCATCTTTGGGTAATTCTTTCATCTCCACCAACACATCCGCCAAAGTTTTTTCATCTAGCCATTGATGACGTTCTTTGGTGTAGTCTCCTTTGCCGGGACTGAAATATTGAATAAACCGAATAGTATCGGCAACTCCCAAAGAATTGATTAAGGCATCGTAGCCCTGTTTAATAATTTCATTTTGGGTTTTCATCATTGCTTTCCTCGGCTTGTATTACTTCAGCCAGCCATTGAACGGGATTATTAATCAAAACGTTAATTAATTGAGAGTTTTTTTGAGCTTTTTTAAATAGTCTGTCATCTGTTGTGAGAAATACATCAGCCTGACTTCTTTCGGCGCTGGCGATATGGGTGGCATCATAGCTTGAGAATCCTAAGAGTTGGAGTTCGGCGGCTCTGTTTTCAATGAAGGTGCTATTAACAACTTTAATTTTAGCAATGTCGAGTAATTTTTTGACGTTTTGTAGTCTTGATAAATCAGGTGTTTGGTTTAATTCGGCGATTAAAGCACTGCTATTGATAAGTTTCCAAGTCGCTGATTGACATTGACTGAGAATTGTCATAACTGCCTGTGCTTCTAAATAAATACGGGATTGCGTTTGGTCATCAAACGGGCGATTCAAACAACAAGCATCAAGATAGATTTTATATTGTTTGCTCATGGTGTTTAATCATCTGAATCATATTGAAGTCGGGTTGACCCCGTGAGTAATTCCTACATCATGCCCTGTTTGAGGGCTAAATGGAGGATATTTATGACGTTCCTTTTCTGTATGACTAAAATGACTAAAACCAACTCATCCATCCTTGAACAACTCAAACTAGCATCTAATGACTTGCTGTTTCTGAGCGAGTCTGAATATCCACTGTCAGTATTCTTGTGGGAAATTACACCTCCAGCCACATTAGAGAAAGTCTCACAACAGACCAACCATCCAATAGACACACCCGTAAAAATCGTGGGAGTTGATGATTTTTTTAAAGTAGCAACAACTCCTGAAGATTGGCACGGTGAACAAGAGAAAGCAAGCGTCAAACGATTTCAAGTTCTTGTGCAGTCACTCAAAGAAAACCTGAGCCAATTGCAGGTGTATCGCCTCGGTGAGATGGAGATTGATGTTTATGTTGTGGGTGAAACCCCGACAGGAAATTTAGCAGGGATTTCCACACAAATTGTAGAAACTTGAGTGATTTACGAATCTACTTTGCTTTCAATAACTGTCTGAATATTTAGGGAAACTGAGGAGAGAAAATCATAGCCTGTGAGTTTTTCTAATTCGTCAACGCTGACTCTGTAAGTTCTCCAGTCATTATTGATTTCTTGTTCATTCGGTATGTTAACCGCGATAACGCGAGTGTTGGCGGTAATACCATCAAGTCCAGAACCAGGACTATCTATTACAACAACAATCTTCCAAGTGGATTTAGGAACTGTCACCTTACCTTTAAGAGGTTCGCCAAGACTACCAAAAGGCCCAGCGACAACATAAAGTTCTTTTCCCTGGCTGACCAAATCTCGGCAATAATCTTCTAAATTTCCCCAAGTGTTGCGATTATTGTCTGGTGTTTGGGGCATCATGTTGGTCATCAGGAAAGTTGAAGAATTATCTTCTTTTGTCTTGTTGCGGTCTGCCGATGGCACAATATGACCCCGGTCATAACCAGAACCAGAGTACATAGAAGGAGTTACCCGTTCCCAACCAGCAGGTAATGTGTTATCGGGGCGGAAGTTATCAAGGCGTTCAGCATCGCCAAGCCAGGTTTTATTTAACTGCCAACTTGCCCAATTAGCCGTTCCTTTACTCCGGTTGTAGGAGAGTGCATACTGATTTTTTACCATGAGGTAATTATCTGGCGTAATACCCGTTGGAGTTGCACTGCTGGCATTTCCCAAGAGTAAATGCACGCTGATTGATGGGGAAAGTTCAGTGTTAGGTGGCACTTGGGATTGGGCAGGCGAACACCCGACCATAAGCGCCACCAAAGCCGCTACACTCCAATTTCGACAGATTCCCATAAATTGACGCACCTTAATGATTTATTTCACTTCAGCTAATTGATTGTATTTCCAGAGTTCCACTTAGTTTGGCTTCAAGAAAGTGAGGTGTGTTATGCGCGGGGCGATCGCATTCACCCAGAACTTGTATAGAAATTGGTACAGACAAAGCGTATATACAAACTGACCTTTGCTATACCAACGGCGATCGCCTCCACGGATGCTGTGCGCCATTGCTCCATCTAGGCATGGGTAAGCTGCGGCTGATGTTTGTAAGCTGGTGTATCAATGTCTACTGCACCACATACCCCACTTTTAGCTATCAATTTTGGGGTTTTTTGTACAAACCCTCGAAAAGGGGGATTAGGGATTTTATAACTAAGAGGGGGCGGATTTTTTGAGGTAACGATAGACACTCGCCTTAGAAATAGCAAAGTCTTTCATGAGAATTTTGATAAGAGTACCTTGTGACCGTCTGAGATGAAGTTCGTTAATCTGCGGAGCAGACAATATCTGTTTTCGCCCGAAGCGAACACCTAGCTCCTTCGCCTTATGAATCCCATCAAGTTGTCGCTCAGAGCGAATTTCTGTTTCAAACTCAGCAATAGCACCAAGCATATTGAACAGAA
>LXQD01000078.1 GCA_003326215.1 Nostoc minutum NIES-26
ACCTTCTTGCTCTGGTCGGTATGCTTTTTTGTACCGCAGACATGACTTATTTTGACATCGACGAATTTTTAGCTGTAGTTCTACTACTCCATTTAATGTTCTTATATGTCGAGGATTATTGTATTCATTCCACATTGCTTGACCGCACGAAGGGCATTTTTTTTGAACACAATCGAGTACTTCAAAAGATGTTGCTTCTGGTTTTAGACTTTTTCTTACCAAGTTTCTGCACCATTATTTCGCTACAAGGTCAAGATTACAGGATTTCTACTCTTCTCTAGTAAGTTTTGCCACGCTAGACTCCAACTGTTGCCGTGTGCGTCGGTCAACAGGAGTGTCCCACCAAAACGTTATGCCTATACTTCTTTCCAAGCCATAATGCTGATGTAGGGAATGGTAGCTGTCCAAATACTGTTTGCAACCATGCTCACTTTTCCAACGTTTATTGCTACGACAGGTTTCTCCAACATAAAGCACTAAATTAGCCGCAGTGTCAACTACAAAGTAAAGGCAAGCCTCACTGTGACTTGAAGAAGATTATGGACAGGTTGTCCAACTTTACCTTCCAAAAACAGATGTCCAACTTTACCTTCCAAAAATACTAAAAAAATAACATCAAGGAAAACTAAGGGTTTCAGGCGACGTTTATAGGGCTGACGATTACCCGCTTGCGATCGCTTGGGGGGAGTAAATTGAGAACAGCGGGACACAAGCTGATTTCGGTAAAACAGACTTTTGTCATTATGTCCATTTTCTTCTTCCCCTTTATGTATTATGTCCATTTTCTTTGTCCAAAATTTCGATTGCTGTATTCATTCCYAAACCTGTCCAAAATCTTTTTCAAGTCACACTCACCGGGATAATCTGCTGGCATTCGGTAAAAAGCCATCGATTCAAGTCGCATTGTTAATGGATCAATTTGGTCTGAGTCGCAGTGCTTTGGTGCGAGGTCAAACAGACTCACTTGTTTTATTGGGTTACTTTCCCGAACGCGTTGCTGATACTCAAAAATTTGTGCTTTCCACTTTAGTAAGGCATCAGCACTCATCACCAGTGCCTTTGCTCTGGGTTTTGGCGTGGATTTTACATCGGGGAAAGGGTGGCGAGAGTTTCGGAGGTGATCGCACTGCTGTTTATTATGCACTCATCAAGTTTTCAGCATTTCTTCTATCTGTTGCGGGGTAGCAGGCTCACGAATTATCAAAACCAACTGCAATTATTCTACTTAATAACTAGTAATAACAATTTATACAACAGTTTACCTTGACAAACAACTAAAGTTAGTTCAGGAAAAGATTTTGCTGGGATCTGAGAGTGTGGAGTGAAAAATAATTTTGCATTGAAGCATCGATTGAAAGCGTTAATGGTATATTAGTACAAAAGAACTATCAAACCAAGTTCAACAGCTTCAAACTGCAATAGTTATTAATATTTTGCACTTCTAAATTGAGGAATGCTATGGCAGATTCTAATTTCCTACTTTCAAATTATGAAGAATTAGTACAAAATCATTCCAGCCAATTCGATCCACAAATTGCTTCTTTGCAAGAGTTGGTCATGACACGAATGCAAGAACTTCGTGAGGCAGAACAGAGTTTAGTAGAAGCACAAGCAATAGAACTCAAACGAATTACTGATGCTTTGGCTAGTGATGCTCGTTGCTTGTTGTCAACACCAGGACTAAGAACATTTGTGCAAGAGTTAAAACAGACTAAAAGTAAGAACTGGTACACGCGCAAATCAGAATTTAGTATTGCAGAAGATCCAACTACTTGGTTATTGGCGACGCTCTCTCTACCGATAGGTTTGAGCAACTACCAAACTCACGAAGACCTCGATGGTTATGATGACGAACGCAACTTTATTGGGTATAGCTATACTCTGTCTTTAAGATTAAGCTCCGTCGAGCGTTCGGTGGAAATACCATTAAAACGCATATATAACGTAAACGAATCTAGAGAAACTTCTGCTAAAGAACAGATTGACTATTATATTTCTGGTGAAGTAGAAGATTTGTTAGAAGAGATGAAATATACAGAGTCACAAAAACAGCAATTAGCGGCTGAAATCAGCACATTAGTAGGTTATTCCCTCAAAATATTCGCACTTCAACCCACAAGAGCAATTTTTAATTATTCATCCACAGGTGAAGACTGATGCAATTGTATTTGAGCTTGTCAGCCTATGGTGGAGTTTCAACCCGCGAAGCACTAACAATATTTTGGAATGCAGGAATCCGGCATACTGAACTGGCTATTGGCCCTCGCCCTGATGCTGATGCAGTACAAGCAATAGAAGATTTTAGAAAACTGGGAATGGTCTATCGAGCGCATCATGCTTTTGTTTGGAGCGCACGCCACTATCCTTTCAACCTAGCTCAACCTCAAGACTGGAAATATTTTGAGCAACTGACAGACTATTTAGCCAGTATAGGTGTTAGTGCTTATTCAGTACATGGGGGAAATTTCTCCAAAACAACTGAACGCGTCTTAGCTTATGCAACATTTACAGAAAACATTCATCGTCTTCATCGGCTTTGTCTGACGCGAGGTATTGTTCTGGGTGTAGAAACAATGTATCCTACACTCCCAAATAGCGCTGTTAAAAACCTTTTGGATAATGCTTCAGAACTTGCTCAATTTTGCCAAGATGTTCCCCAAGTCAAGATAGTTGTTGACTTGGCCCATCTCAATATTTGGTATGACAAAAGCCCACTAGTTTTGAATCAATGGTTGGGACTTCCACCAGAGAAACTTTTAGAAATTCACATTTCAGACAATGATGGACGGCAAGATATACACTCGCGGATTACGGACAATACTTGGTGGTTATCGCATATTACTAAATTTCCAATTGGAGTTCCCCTTGTGTTGGAGAGCCGATTAAATCGGTTGTCCATGTTAATAATACAAAAAGAATACAAATACATTACAAATTTGATTTTGAGTAAATCATGAGATTCCTGATGTGTAGTTTCTACAGCAAATACCTTTGTGTAGTAAAACACACTAGAGTGAGAATTTATATATTGTATTCCCTTGAAATTGTTGGGGTTGCTTTACCTATTACAGCTAAATTTTTAAAATCAATTTACATCTAGAAGATAGACACATTTTCAAAATATTTAAAGCACACTAGTAAGAGCCAAAATAGTTTTTAGATGACGGTGTGAAATGTGGCTAAAATATGGTGTAGATAAAGATGGGTTATTGGTATGTATTGAAGATATACCTCGTGGGAAGACATTGCTTAATTGCCCGTACTGCCAGGGTAATTTAATTGCTAAAAAAGGTAAAGTCAAAGAATATCATTTCTTCCATGAGGAACAAACTTGTCATCCTGTAGCTAAAAGAGATTTCCCAAATTTACCACTGTATGATAATTTCAATATTCAGCTATCTGCTAAAGGTTTAAAGCAATTAAAACTACTTTGGCATGAGTACGGTACAAAAAATTATCCTATTAGTTTTGATCTAATTCCTTCTGAGTTAATCAAGGCTGGAATGTTAAGAAAGAATGTATACTTAAGACCGCCTGGATACGAATTTAGTGAACAAGGTAAAATTCCTGTTGGTGCGTTAGAGTTACCACTATTCAACGAAGTACAGGAACCATTATTACTGAAAAAGCTACAAAAGCTAACTCTAGCTTTTGAACACGCTCTATACAAGAATGCACTAGATTTGACATACAGACATATAGATTTGAAACTTTATCGCGCTCAACTCAAACGTATTTTATCTTGTACACTCTATTTTTTAGAAGTTAAAACAGATAAAGAGAATTTATACAAAATAGGAGTAACGGCTAGACCTATAACCCAGCGAGTAGCAGAGATAGAAATAGATTTACTGCCATATTACAAAACCGTTGCGATTAAAGTGCTTGGGGTTTGGTCACATAGAGGCAATGTTGAATTGTATTTCAAACACCGCTTTCATGGGTTCAATTATACCATTGGCAGCTTAACTGAATATTTTAAATTTAATGCTTCGGATGCTCAAAGCATTCTAATTGAATTACAACAAATGCTACCTAAAACGCTTTCTGAAGTAGAAATAGATATTTTAACAAACAACTCTACTTTTATACAAGTGGCTATATAGTATTATTCAAACACCATAACAAAATGTTAGAAATCACTACATTCTTCTTCCGAATGAGCTATTTGTATTGCGTTCCTCAATTTGATAAATAAAATCCAGTAGGAGTGAGGTAAATTTTTCAGGATACCAAAGTCCCCATTCGTGGCAACCTTCTTCTACAGTCATTAATTGAGTATTGGGAATAATTGCTGCCATCTCATGAGCGTTACTTAATGGCGTAGTTAGGTCTTTCTTTGACCATAGTAATAAACAAGGAACTTGGATTTTTGGTAGTAGATGCCTGATATCTTCGTACAAAGAAATTAGCAATCCTTTCAGAACATTTCTTGTATTAAATAATAGGTTATAGGAAAAAACTATAGGAATATCAACTAATTTCAACCTTCGTCTGGGTAGAAACAATTGAAACGTCATTTCGATTGTCCTTCGTAGGAGCATCTTCGGTATTGATAGCGTGGGAATTCCTGTACTATCTACCAAAATTACACTGGTAATTTTTTCTGGAGCAATTGCAGATAAAGTAATCGCAATGCCGCCACCAAATGATTGTCCAACTACATGACAATGTTGTAACTCTAAAACTTCTAAAAATGAAATAAGAAATTTGCTATAACTAACGTAATCAGGAATTAGCCCAGAGTAAGTCGATCTCGCAAAACTAGGCAAGTCAGGAGCAATTACGGTATGGTGCTGTGCTAGTAGTGTCAGCACCTCTTGGTAAGGCTGGGTAGAGATTCCCCATCCATGTAGAAATAGAATGGGGATTGAACTCGAATCCAACTTACTTTGCTGATAAAAAATAGTGTAATCTTGTAATTCGACCCGATGATTAGTTAATTGAGATTTCAAAACCACAACCTCATTTACCATGCTCGGTAAATTATTTCTACTGTTATGTAACAGTAGCAAGCCCATAGAGTTGACGAAACTTTCTCAAGGCTTAAATAACTAGGAAGTTATAGAAATTTACATTAAAAGACTTAGATGCAGCAGTACCTTTGTAATTTACATCTGTTGCTTAAACTTAAAGAATTAGCATTACCGTTCGTGGAGAAACCGCCGCATCATCTCCTGCAATTCCACAGCTTCCCTCCCAGCACGTATACACGAACCTACCCAACAAAGCAATTCGCGCATGAGCGCAATTAACAAACCCAGATGTAGCAAGGATAAGTGCAATCGCACTGATATGACATCTTTATCCAACCTCACCCCACACATTCAAGCCAATCGCACACAACAGACTTACAACCGTCCGCAAACTTCAGCAGAAGGAAACTAGGCATATCGGTTACTTCTTCGATACTTGTGATGGGGTAATGGTGCAGCAGAAGCCATTTTCACAGATTTTCCCAAGTTTACAGCCGCAGCTTATGCTTTAGCTAGTGAATGTAGTTGTGACATGGGTTGTCCAAGATGCTTACATTCAACTGCTTGTCCTCAGCAAAATGAACTACTGCTCAAGGATGTAGGTTTGTTCTTGTTAGAGGTTATTAGCCAAGCTGCACTCAATTCTCAAAATTCAAGCTCAATTTTTGGTGGTTAATTCACGCTAAATACCAGAGGCAGCACTTGCTCAGAATGTAACAAGCTGCGACCCTATGTCACAAACCTGGATGTCACGACGAGAGACAATTTGCAACTCGTGAGGGTAACGCGGACGCGGATCATTCACCAACCAGATTGGAGGAACCATCGTGGTTTCATAGTAATCAATCTGATGCAAAACCCCAGGATTATTTTTGAGTTCTACCACTGTCCCCGGCAGATACTCAAATATTTCATCCCAATCAATAGCCGAATCGACGTTCATCACACTCAACCTGTTTAATACCTGAATTACTTACTTGCYCATASCAGCCAGACCTTGACCTTGCATTGTTAACCTGGCAAATAAAACATTAGCGAAATAGCTGGTGGGTATATCAACCGTGCTTTTGATTAGCAATAGAAATCACTACGCTCAAGTACCACTTCACCGTAATCTGGCACCCAGGCAACCCAGGCCACTGGGGATTCCTGGCAGAGCAACTTGGCTTCCTCAAAGGCATAGTCACTGGGTGGTTGGAGCAACTTTACCCAGGTATCTCGGTTGTACGTGATGTGGCAGACGGGGTTCCAACCTGAAGTGAGCTGGTTTGCCAGAGTCGGAGCGGTCGAATTAACCGAAACTGTTTGATGGGACATAGGCTTTCTGGGTCTGTAATCTACTAAAACTTGCAAGCATTACTCTCTCCAACTAGACTAGAAAGAGTAAAATAAATAATTTCTGTATCTATATTTACAAAATTGGGGGTAAATAGCTCAATCACCCTGAATAAATTAACAAATCCTGACATAAGAGATAATAAGTCCTGATTTATTGCTTCTGATGCTGTTCAAAATTCTGGTTATCCTGCATACTCTGGGAGCCACCGTCTGGACGAGTGGGCATTTGGTGCTTACCGTTACGCCCCATCGTTGATACCTCGGCTCAAACACGACCAGCTAAATTTTGTAGTACGGATATTAGTATTAGGCATCACAAAGGTAGTACAGACGAAGTTATTCGATTTCGATAAAAAGTAGCATTTTAGTACTACAGATATATTGACTTTAGTAGTGTTAATCCAATCACTCTTGGCTTGGTAGCGTTCGCGTTTGAGCGTTGCAAGAGCGATCGCTGTTATAAAGCCAGTATTAGGCAAGGTATAGGTTAGGCCGAAGTATTGAATCGCAGATGTTACACAAGCGATCGCTCTTGCTGAAAAGAAGTACGATCGCTCCTCCTCAAACGCAACATCCTATTGAGCGATGCCGTTCTGGGCTGTTTGGAAGACTGGAAATGCAGAGTTAGCGATCGCGCTTTTGGTGATTTTGACAGTGATTCTGGTCGGGCATTCGTATGAAAGCCATTTTCCCTGAAAGAGTGGGCATAATAACGAAAAACCCACAATGCAAAATAATAGTCAAAAGCAAACTAAGTAGTAGTCTGCCAAAGTCTTTTTGACAGACGGGAAAAGGGTAAGGGGTAAGGGGTAAGGGGTAAAGGTTTTAAACTCTTCCCCTTTTCCCTTTCCCCTTTCCCCTTTTAAGAGCCTACACCTGTCATAATTTTCTTGGCTCACTACTAGTAGGTCGGTGTTAAAAATTGTCGTTATGACAAGGCAGGAGGTGAGTCCAGTCCCCATCTTGGCTTCTGCCGAGAGGGGGAACTGGCGAACCCGAAGGGCAGAAGGCAGAAGGGAAGAGGTTTTTAGGCAACTTTACTTTTCGTTACATACTTCAGTTTTTTTGCGCCTTTCTACTTAGACAAACATTTAAATGGCAACGGATTCTACTGCTGACTGCTGTAGGTTTTGTTGCTGTGATGGTAATAGGAACCGTTTATCATGAATGGCGGAAGCGGAACCGACAATTGGTAGAGTCGATGGGCGGTATTATCCGCCGCACCTCTCTGTTCAATCTGGGCGTGCCACTTTCGCGGCACCCAGCTTTCGATCCCACATTCCGCAGGTGCGCTCGCAAAATGTTGTATTTTTGAAGCATGAGTGTTTCAGCATCACAAATCAAAGTACAAGATATCGATCACTTGGGCATAGTGGCAGGAATTATTGACGAAATGGGTTTGGTTGAGCAAATTAACCAATTGCTTGGAACTCATCCCCAAGAAATAATCAGTGCAGGTCAAGTGATCAAAGCAATGATTCTCAACGGCTTGGGCTTTGTAAGTGCTCCACTATATCTGTTTGAGAAGTTTTTTGAAGGTATTGCAACCGAACATTTATTGGGAAAAGGGAT
>LXQD01000079.1 GCA_003326215.1 Nostoc minutum NIES-26
TGCGGAAATACGTGTAAACTGTCTGCCACGGCGGAAAATCCCCAGGCAACCCTCGCCATCTCACTCCTTCTAGCAGGACATAGAAGATCGCGTTTAGAACTTCCCACATATCGACAGAGCGCTTGCGACCACCGGGTTTTGCTTCTGGAAGCATGTCACTCAGAAATTCATATTGTGCATAGGTCAGATTGCTGGGGTATGCTTTACTCATGTTGCTCTTTTGGTGCTGTCTACTATCTATTCACAGCGTATACCGAGAGAGCTTTTTTACAACCTGACCGACTTTTCAAACATCCTCTTAATGTCAGCCTGACACAGTGCCGCAAATAATGCCGCTTTGTCATCGTTCATATTTAATTTAGTTATTTTAAATAGTTATTGAGAAAAATATATAAAAACTAATATAAAATCTATGATATCTCATGATTTAAGTTTTATCACTATATTTCATCATTAAAGCGAAAAAAATGGGGGTAAAGAGCATAAATGACTCCTCACCCCTCAACGCTTTCAACTAATCACTAAACTATGCTCCGACAGCTTCCTTGGCAGCGTACAGCACTTCAGCGTTGATTTCCTTGAAGCCACGATCGCGAGCGAATTTCTCCGTGTTGCGCTTCACTTTACCACGCACAAATCCAGGAATTTTGTTCAATTCTGCTTGACCATCTTTAGTCCAATTGAGGTCAGAATCAGCAGAAATTCCTTTAGTAATTACTTCTTTGGTATCATGACCGCCGAATATTTCTAACAGATGATCTTCCATTCCCAAAGTGAAGGAATTGTAGATTAAATCTGTAATTTGATTTGTACCTTCGTAACCCAAGAATGGTTTGTAACCAATGGGGAAGTTTTGCACGTGAATAGGTGCAGCAATTACACCGCAAGGGATATCCAAGCGCTTACCAACGTGGCGTTCCATTTGAGTACCGAAGATGGCGGAGGGTTCAACGCGGGCGATCGCATCCCCAATTTCGCCGTGGTCTTCGCTAATTAGCACTTCATCGCAGTATTCGCTGACTTGTTCGCGGAACCAGTCTGCATCATACTTGCAATAAGTTCCAGCCCAAACAACGTGAATCCCCATTTCTCGTGTCAGAATCTTGGTGATGGCGGCGGCGTGGGTGTTATCACCAAACACTACAGCTTTTTTACCAGTCAAGTTCTGACAGTCAATGGAACGAGAAAACCAAGCAGCTTGAGAGACATACAAGGTTTGCTCGTTGATGAATTCTTCATAGTCAACATCAGCGCCTTGGGCATTAATCACCTGCTGAATTTTGCGGATACAACGAGCAGTTTCCACAACACCCATCGGGGTGATATCTACGTAGGGTGTACCGAATTCTGCTTCTAGGTAACGAGCTGTAGTTAAACCGAGTTCGCGGTAAGGTACTAGGTTAAACCAAGCTTTCGGCATCTTCTTCAAGTCGTTTACCGCAGCGCCTTCAGGAATAATGGTATTCACCTCAATTCCCAAATCAGCCATCAGCCGCTTCAGTTCGGTGCAGTCGTGCTGGTTGTGGAAACCAAGGGTGGAAAGACCGATAATGTTGACGGAGGGGTTTTCGGTTTTGCCTGCTGGCAGTTCGCCTTTCTTACGGGCTTTCTCAATGTAGAATTGGACAATTTGATTTAGGGTGCGATCGGCAGCTTGCAGTTCGTTGTAGCGGTAGTGGTTCACATCCGCCAGCATCACGTCCCCTTTTGCCTCCAACTGTGCCCGTTCCACAAAGTTGTGCAAGTCTTCTTGCAGAATGCTAGAGGTACAGGTGGGAGTTAACACAATCAAGTCTGGGTGTTCTTCAGCATCCTTACGGGTGATGTTGTCTACCACCTTCTCTTGGGAACCGCGTGCTAAAACGTTGCGGTCAACCACACTGGTTGTTACTGGCGTGAAGTTCCTTTCCCGCGATAGCATGGAGCGCATGACGTTGAAGTAGTCATCGCCGAGTGGGGCGTGCATGATCGCATGAACGTTTTTAAACGAACTGGCAATCCGCAGTGTGCCGATGTGGGCTGGCCCTGCATACATCCAGTAAGCCAATTTCATCTGGTGTTCTCCCTTTTCAACTGAAATAACACAGAGTCCAATAAGCGGTGGACTATGAGTGCTTGATGATTAATTAAATCGTTTTTGATTGTCGCAAAACTTGTAGCCCTTATGAAGTGCGGGATTTTGCAAGTTTTGTCTATAGTGCGATCGCTCAAACCTCGTCCCCAATTGGAATCTAGCTTCTGACTTTAACAACATTGCTGTTGTTTTTTTTAAATAAATCTTAATTTTTCGGCAGATTTGTTTTCAAGTCTGAATGCGATCGCCTTTGATGGGTGTTCTGCACGATCAAAATATAAGCAGTCCTTAGCTATACCAAGGACTGTCTATATCATCAGTAAAGAAGGCGCAACTTCCAAAAATTACCAATAAACGAGCTTGGTAACAAGGAAACAATTGAATAAAGGCAGAAGTAGGCTTGTTAGAAGGACTTTAGAAGGGGATTCAAACCCCTCCTAAACGAAGACTACCAAACTTTCAATTTGATGGAGGTCTTAAACCCAGTTTGGGCAAGGCAAAAAGGCATACCTTAAAACTTTTTTCTTCTCTTCTGCCCTCTGCCTTCTGCCTTGCCCAAACGGCAGATAAACTTAGCGCCATTAGTTCATTCGAGTGAGTATAAATTAACCTAGAAAGGTGTTAGTTACTGTCGAAAAATTTCTACTTTTTCTAACACTACCTCTTGATTCGGACGATCTCTAGTCGTAGGTACATTGGCGATACGGTTGACTACATCTATACCTTGGACAACTTTACCAAAAACACTGTGTTTGTTGTTAAGATGAGGGGTTGGTTCTTCTGTAATGAACCATTGCGAACCATTAGTATTGCGTCCTGCATTTGCCATCGAGAGGATACCCGCACTAGAGTGTTTCAATTCCGGATGAAACTCATCTTCAAATTGATATCCCGGGCCACCAGTACCCCAACGGTTGGCTGTATCCAGATAACGACTCAGGGGATCGCCACACTGAATCATAAAACTAGGGATGACTCGGTGAAAGCGAATCCCATCGTAGGCAGGAGTCCCCTTCATAGATTGACCAGTCTTAGGGTCTTTCCAGTCGATTGTCCCGGTTGCTAGACCTACAAAATTTTTGACGGTGTTGGGGGTTCTCTCTTCCTCCAAACTAACTACAATTTCACCCAAGGAAGTAATTAAACGGGCGTGCAGTTTGCCATTACCGGGAATATTAATTTCTGGAAAGTTCATTAGGTATCCTATTTTAAAAACTGCCAGTATCTGACCTATGATAAGGTTATCAGCATTCAAGTTGCAGGTCTACAGATTACGAAAAAACTGAACGAAGGCAACTTTAGAAAAGTAATATTTTACTCTGGTAAATTAATTGCGGGATTGCGGCTAAAGAATCCTCTAGGTACTAGTTTAAACCCGACTCGGTGAGTTGGCATCACAGGCCAATCTTCTGGTCGGGGTACATGGGTAACGCCCATTGTGTACCACAGTACGATATCTTCACCCATCAAAGATTCATCGTCTGAGATGTATTTTGGTAAACCTTGTCCGGGCTGAGTTTGGTTGGGATAATCGCCGCCAGCGTAGAGTTCACTGGGTCGATATTTCGTGACCCAGACATGGTGAGTAGCAAATTCAGCTCTTTGTCTAATTTTTGCACCTTCCACAGGGAGAAATGTTGAGTTGCTTCCTGGCATCAGCATATATCCAGATGCAGCCCCTAAAGCATTTTTGTTTTCTGTACTGACAACCATCCATTCTCGACTGTGTTTCATGTCTAAATCGCGCACAGCAGCCGTTTCTTTTGTTAATAGAGTTTCTTCTACTGCGATCGCATTTCCGAAAGGATTTTTCTCATTCATTGGTAGGCCTTGCACATTCATTTCCATCACCGAATTAGCCTGACCATCGACATCAAAATCTAGACGGTAGTTGAAAAAGTGCTGGTGATTCACGCCAAAGATGTTTTTTGCCATCAGGCGACCATAGGAATCGTCCTCCGATTGTTTTTCGGCTGCTGTTCCCTGCGCCAGGACAATACCCATTAATTCGTTTTCTACTTCCAAAGTTCCATCTTGGTGAAAAATCCAATTAATGCTGTAATCATAATTGTCAATCGCTGCGATCGTCGTCATCACTAATTCGCGGTTGCGACGCACATCATTACGTTGTGTATTGTAATCATAGTGCTTCCAGAGTATGCCGTTATCTCTCTCATAAATACCGATCGCTCCTGGCATTGCATAAGGTTCTCCTTGCTCGTTAGCAAATACCGTATCCAGCAACAGGCCGTTTTCGGGAATTTCCTTACCTAACTCCATCGTGTTTGCTAGCAAACCAAAGTTGTATTCGCCAACATCGAAGGCATTCCTAAACGACCAAGTGGGATCGGGATTGCCGTAAGGTACCACCATCTCCGATAGGCTAGCGCGATATAACACTGGTCGGACATTTTCCCCATCGTTGTATGTTACTTGGTACAGCACTAATCCACTGCGGGGATGCATGAGATAGCGAAACCGCCAACCTTGCCAAGCAATTTCATTGCCATTGACGCGGAAACTCGTACCTTGGGGTTGCAGAATCTTCAATGCTTTGGGAGGTGAAAGTAATTTGCCCAAAGATTGCAAATCGTAATTCCAGTTTTCCTGAGAAAAAGGAACAGTGCCTCTATCTACGAAACTGGTGATTTTTCCTGTGTTTAAATTAACCGTTGTCAGTACACCTTCAATCGGACTGCCGTAATAATTCCAGCGATCGCCTTGATAATAAGATAAGCCCCGACAAAGACGCTTACCTGCTAATTCTTCCTGTTTACTCAGAATTCCTGGTGCCCAGCAACTGATTTTAACTCGCTCGAAATCTGTAATTCCCCGCTTTTGCATTGCTGCTTGCCATCGGGGATCGGCTTTAATTGCCTGTGTTGCCAATTCATATTCTGAAGCAACGATCGCAGGTTGGGCTGAGGGTATGTGTTTCCAAGAACTGAGGGTCTGGGTTTTTAAGTCAACGACTCCCTCATAGGTTTTATTTTGCGAGCGATCGTAGACAACTAAAAAAGCTTGGCGCTGAAATGGTTTCCCAGGTGTAAAATTAAGAACTTCGTTTTTATCTGGTTCTTGTAAGGCAATAACTGGAAACACTGCCATTTCGTCTAAAGATTTTGCTTTTTTAACTGCTGAAACGGCTGTTTTAATTTCTACCTCAGTTAAGAAATTCAGAGGATGGGAAACGTCAGGCTGTTGAGCAGATAATTTTCCCATCAATCCTAGAGAGAGGGAAATGACAAAAATAATTGTAATAACTAAACTAAAAAACTGTAGCCTTTTAATCATCCTTTACATGTTGACAAGAATCTACAGTTATTTATTTCTCGGCACCAACCAAGAAACCGATAGATTTCGAGAATAATGCCAAATTAGTTTACCAGCATTGTTGATTGGTGAGCCAATTGGGTTATCTGTATTAGTATCTCAACTCTGGATGATAGAGATTTCTGCAACTTTTCATACTGTCCCAAATGAAATATTCTAAGTATCATGCTCTCGGAAACGATTATTTAGTCGTCGCTCCTGAAGACCTAGCTTTTGAATTAACTCCAGAAAAAATCCAGCGGATTTGTCACCGAAATTTTGGAATTGGCTCAGATGGAATATTGTTTGGCCCGCTACCATCCAAAGATGCGAGATTTGGATTACGCATTTTTAATCCCGACGGTAGCGAGGCAGAAAAGAGCGGTAATGGACTGAGGATATTTTCTCGCTACTTGTGGGATAGAAAACTTGTTAAAGATGCAGAGTTTGATATTGAGACTGTTGGCGGACGAGTGAAAGCGTGTGTCGCCAAGTCAGGGCAAAGCGTTCGAGTAGAAATGGGTTATGTTAGCTTCCAGAGTGACAAGATTCCTGTTGCGGGACATTCCAGAGAAGTTCTTGAAGAGAGCATAACAATTGACAATAAAACCTTTACTTTTTGTGCAGCCACAATCGGTAATCCACATTGTGTTGTACAAATAAGTGAAGTCACGCCAGAAATAGTCAAGAAGTATGGCTCTCAGTTAGAAGTTCATCCTTATTTTCCCAACCGCACAAATGTTCAGTTTATGAAAGTTCTCGATCGAGGGAATATCCAGATTCAGATTTGGGAAAGGGGAGCAGGCTACACTTTAGCATCTGGTAGTAGTAGCAGTGCAGCAGCGGCTGTGGCTCATCGCTTGGGTTTGTGTGATTCTTCAATTGTGGTTCACATGCCGGGGGGACAAATTGCAATAGAGATTAGCAATGATTTTTTGGTAACAATGACAGGTGCTGTCACTAAAGTAGCTGAAGGGCTGCTTTCAACAGAGATTTTTGAATAGTTGCCTATTGACAAACAGCTTCAAACTTCGTTACAGCAGCCGAACAGCATACATTCAGTAACGCTTTAGGAGTTACGCAGAAACCAAGCGTCGTAAAGATTCAGCACGGCGTTTGGCAGTGGTGTTCTTGGGAGCGAATTTGAGCGCTTCTTCGTAACTTTGTAACGCCTGAGCATTTAATTTTTTCCGCTCGTAGGCGTGACCGAGATTATTCAGTGCTGTCACGTAATCAGGTTTAGCTTTTAGAGCTTCTTTATACTGCCGAATCGCTAAGTCATATTGCTCTTGGGCAAAGTAAGCATATCCCAGACCATTGTAAATCGGGGCGATACTTTCTTCTCCTTCTTCTTCAGCAGCTTTCAGAGCTTTTTGAAACAGCGCGATCGCTTGGGAAAACACTTTTTTTTCCGAATAAATACTAGCTAACTCGTAATATTCTTGTGCCGTACCTTTTTCTTTATCCAACTTCTTTCGCAATCGTGACAGTGAGTTTTCCCGTCTGCGAGTTTTGAAAATTTGGCGAAAAACAGTCACAACTGCAAATATGAGCAGACCCACCAAAATCGAAAGATACACAAGCGCTAGATTATTATCCATTGCCGTCAAATACAAATATTAAACGTTGCTTCCATATTTATTATTAGCCTATTGGGGAGACGCGGGGGCAGAGGGGCAGAGGGAGCAGGGGAGCAGAGGGAGCAGAGGAGCAGAGGGGCAGGGGGCAGAGGGGCGGAATATCAACGTTTCATTAACCAAGGTAAGGGATTGGTAATTATGCTTACTAAACCACCTAAGATTCGATTATAGGTTCCATAGAGTTCTTGACCTGATTCAAGATCCAGATAGTTGCACTTAACAGCAAACTCAATCCAAGTCTGAGTTTCAGCAGCTTCTGCTTCACAGTCGTTGAGTTTAGCCACAAAAGCTGCCTCATATCGGCGCTTTCTCCATGCTTCTGCCAAATTTGTACAAACAGAACGTGACGATCGACGAATCTGATCCGTTAATGAATATCGCTCCTCAAGGGGAAACTTTTTAGAGAGTTCAAAAATTTTCATGGCTGCATCAAACGCCATTTGGTATACCTCAAGGTCTTTATGATTTTTGATCGGTTCTCTTTGCATCTGTTCTCCACCTCTGCCCCCCTGCCCCTCTGCTCCCCTGCCCCTCTGCCCCTCTGCCCCCCTGCCCCCTAGGGCTAATTCATTGTAGTGAGAGAAAAATTAAACTAAAAATTATCTCTACCTTAAGTAGATTTTAGTGTGAGATGAGTAGTAGTTTGATAGCAGCATTACAAGGTATAGAAGATTATCGTGCCGCACGTGGAAAACGTTATCCATTATGGGTGATGTTGTTATTAGTGATATTAGGAACATTAAGTCAATGCTACGGATATGCGGCACTAGAAGATTTTTGTGTGCGACATTATCAAGGATTGTGTGAACATTTAGGGGTCACATACAAGCGTTTACCCAGTGATTCGACATTTCGT
>LXQD01000080.1 GCA_003326215.1 Nostoc minutum NIES-26
TCGAAAAATTTTCTACTAAACACTCAATCACTTCATCAAGAGTTTTTGAGTCTGTTAAAATCGGTTCTTCTGGAGACTCGCTCTTCTTGGCAATTCGGTGAGATGAAACAGTCAATTTCAAGAGCCAATATACGACACACTACTTTGATCATTTCACATTTTGAACTACTGCAAAATATGATAATTATTTTTTATAGTTTACGTATTATTAGATACCTGTTTCTCAGTATTCTTCATTGGTGATATCTGCTGTATCCCTAATGGTTCGCCCTTTTGAGGAAACTTTTTGGTTTACTGATTATTTCGCTACAAGGTCAAGATTACAGGATTTCTACTCTTCTCTAGTAAGTTTTGCCACGCTAGAATTTAACTACAAATCATCTCTTTCTCTCTTCTAATCAATCAATGGGCAACGATGCTCAACGTTGAAGAAAGATGAGTACCTGCTTGAGTTGACTGGGTGGAAGAAACCGCCCAATGCTCGGCGGTACTTTCCGGTATTGGAGAATGAACAGAAACTTGGGGCAAAAACTAGTTAGTAGTCAGATAGTGATCGCTGATCTAACGGTATGCAGAAAGGCTGTTTCCAATACCACACACCATTATCTAGCAACGGGGGGTCAGGGTGTTGGGGTTCGCGCCTTTTGTCGCCAATTTGTCTACCCTTGGTTGATAAATTGTTGCTATCGCTGTGTGAAACTAAAAAACCGATGGTGATTCACCCACATAACAAGAATTGTGGCAAAGCTTGTCAGAAACGCCAGATAACTCGGATAGAGAGACAGTAAAGCTGACACTAAACCGAATGTCACTAAGAAAAGCTGGGGAGGCTGGGGAAGCTGGGGAAGAAAAGAGTCTTTTTTGTTACTTTATTGTGCGGTAATACACTTACATATGAGTCTCCCCCAGCACCCCCCGCTCCCCCAGATCAAAGAGCTTGCCTCAACAGGTAAAACTAAACAAGCGTGCCATTCGACACTAAACCAGAGGTTTCTACGGTGCTGTGGTTCGGGACTTTTATTTCCAACACTAATAGCGCGAACGCTTAGACTCCATCGCTAAATGCTTCGATGCGTCCGGTTTCCTTTTCATCTGGCGTTTCCATCATGCCTGATACTCTCTGTAGGTAATGCTTCTTAAAGTATCGGGCTATTTCTGAACGGCTGTAAATCCGCCATCAACTACCAAGTTATGTCCAGTTACAAATGCAGCACCATCGGAACACAGCCAAACGACTGCCGAGGCAATATCTTCTGGTGCCCCAATCCGCTGTAACGGAATACCTGCTGCAACTTGATCCAACATTTCGGGGGGAGCAGCTGCCCATAGATCCGTTTTCACAGCACCCGGACTAATCGTGTTAATCCGAATTCGATCCGCAGAGTACTCAGCCGCAGCCGCACGGGAGAGGGCAATTACACCTGCTTTGGCAGCCCCATAGGCTCCGTAATTAGCAACACCAACCAATGCCCCCTGAGAAGAGATGTTGACGATCGCTCCACCTCCTGATTGCTGCATCGCAGGAATTTCGTACTTCATTGATAGCCAAACTGATTTGAGATTGGCATTAATCTCAAGATCCCAATCTGCTTCAGATAAGTCAGCAATTTTGCCAGAGGTTCCCGAACCAGCATTATTAAATGCATAGTCGAGGCTACCGTAAGTTTCGATTGCTTTTTTTACCATCGCTTCAATATCAACTGCTTGCGTGACATCGGCTTTGACAAATACTGCCTCACTGCCTGCTTCATGAATCAAATGAACGGTTTCCTCTCCCTGAGCCTCACGACGGGCAACGACAACTACTTTTGCTCCAGCTTTGCCAAAAGCTAGAGCGGTTGCACGACCAATCCCAGAACTCGCACCAGTAACAATCGCAACCTTTCCTGCCATTAAACTCATGACTGTTGCTCCTTAATCAACTTCGCAATCTTACCGCTGTTATGCCAAGCTTTAGCCGAGAATTACTAATAGTAGGAACACAATCTAAGCGACCAAAAACCCTATTGTTTCGGAGAGCGATGACACCCGGTTAACCAAGACTTATTATTCAGCCTGACCACACAAACGCTACAATCCGCAATATATCGTTGGCTGATAAAACCTGCTTATGTTTGCGGTATCAGACGCGATTACAGGGATGATCCGCTCTTGGCATTGGGCTTTTTATTACATCTCAAAACTACACCTCAATTTTGTAATTGAGTTGATGCTCATCTCCGGGCAGCCCTCGAAAACCCCAATTGTGCTTGGGAGTTTCAAAAATCGTCATTTCTAAATCTTGTGCTGAAATTCCAAGTGGCTGTGACCGCTCAAACAGTAAACGAATCAACTGCTTTTTCGCCTCAACACTGCGTCCCTCGATCATACTAAACTCAATGATGGTGTAACGCTCGGTGCGCCCTTTTGGATAGAAAAAATCATCTCTTTCGAGGGGAAAGAATCGGTGTGCGCGTTTATCAGGTGGATACTGGAGTGCATCTATGACACAGGAATGAATGATATCGGAGAGTTTCGGCTTAATCGGGTCAAGATGCTCTCTCAATCCGTAAATTTTGGTCTGTACCATAACCGTATGTATTGCTTCAATCGCCTAGCGGTATCAAAGCTTAATCTACCCTGAATCAGCCGTGAAGAGAGCGCACATATCCCCACATGATGCAGGGGTGACAGCGTAGAGCGATTGCTCCCTATAAAGAGACACATAGTAGACACTGGATAGGCATATCCTGTCTTGAGGTGTCTGGGGTGTGTCTAGTCTGGGGTCTACTAATGTCCATACTACATAAGGGTTTCAACGTTTTGTGTCCACGGTGTCTGGTGTCCAGCTAGGGCAATGAAAAGGGCAACTTTGGAAGCAGACACGCTGACACCAAAAGGGGCTACATTTGATTGAGCCTGATAACACCCTCGCTTATCCACTGTGCTTTACCCGCTTCAACAATTTCATTCATCCAACCCTTTAAAAGCTCTACACTAAATCTTTCACCCTGTACTTTAAAGTTGCCCTTAAACTCTCTCACGTCAGCTTCAATGCGCTCGGTTCTGATGAGGAAATCGAGTAATTTTTGAGCCATTGGCGAAAGTTTATTCTGTGACGGTGGGGTATTGTCTACTTTGCTATTGAGATTGAATTCCAGTTCATAAATGCGCTCTAAAGTGGCTTTATCGATTGTTGGCGGTTCATCACTGGTCAAAGGTTTATCAAACCTAAAATCAATTCTTTTGTGGTCGAGTTTAGGCAGTTCAATATCAATCCATTGCCCATGCCCCGGCAGTTTGATTTTACCCATACCACTCGCTTTTGCTTCTGTGGTTACTGGGTCAATAGTTGCGATTAGCTCAACCTCCAGTAGCGCCGCATCCCTGAGCTTTGATAACCCTTTGGCTTTGGCTAAGATTTCCATTGTGCGATCATGGGCGACAAACAAAGGAATCATCAACTGTTTGCGGGATTCGGTCATAGCACAGCGAAACCATTTACCAACAAATTCTGGATCTGGCTTAAATTCCTTTTCGTCTGTCCAGTCATCTGGCATTGGCTCAGTTATGTTATCTGACCAAGTTGTAAATTCCTCAGCGACTACACACAAATGTTGGTTTGTTTCTCTTAAGTGTTGCGTCCATTGCTCCTCAACCATTCCACTTTCACGATAGGCTCTGTAACGGCGGCGCATTTCCCCCATGTACCATTGCATGAAGTCGGCTATCTCTCTGTAGCCAGTAATTAGATTCACCCCCCGCCATTCAACTTCTGTTCCGTGCGGATCTAGCACGAAAATTTGATTCCAGCCAGCAGTACGCTTCGCCCAGATAATCTCTCTGGTAGTCCATGATTTACCAGCACCCATGCCACCAAAAATCAGAGTGGGGTAGCCGATGGTGTTTTTAATCCAGCGATATTTATCACCGGGGGCGATCGCTCCAGGCTCAGGTGAAGAACCTTCTACCTTATCGTTGGGGTCAATCGTCCCCTGTAAAGTCTGACTACCTTGCAGGTAAGGCGTTTTCGTGTCGCGCAGATGCTTAATGTACTCTGCCTTCTGTTGCTCGTTCATCCCTGCCGTTTGCGCTTCAAAGATAGCGTCAGATGCCTCCATCTGGGTCACTTCAATCTCAGTGTGGGCGTAAATCTCAGCTTTTTGGATATCAACAGTACGGTCATTGGCGATTAGATCCAAATCCGCCTGCAACTCTACTTCCTTGATAGCAACGTCTTTGTAACTGTCCAGTAGTTCAGAACGCGCAGCCATTTCTGCAATAGCTGCATCCCGTTTCTCTGCAATATCAACAAAAACTGCCCTCTGCCTCTCTCTGTCCTGGCAGTGACGCAGCATCCACCCAGCAAGCGCAAATCCCAAAAATGCACCTGTAGCAAATATTGGTTTGTTTGGATTGCTTGCCCTGACTAGTCCGTTGACTCCCATCGCTGGATCTCGTATTACTTGTCTTGGCATTCCGTCTAACTGCCACTGTTCCCAGTAGTAAGGAGTCATGCGGAAAGGTCGGTTATTCTTATCCTGACAGGTCAATGTTTTTAAAGGGGTTTTAATGCAGAAGTAAATGCGGTCGCTTGATTCCCCTTTCCAAGCCATTGCAGCTGACGCAAGACCGACAGTTAGACTCAACCCAATTGCCACAGCCTTCTTGTCCATTGACAACTGACCAAACCACACCATCAAGCCCGATTGTTGCGAAAGAGATAACTGTTTATGTTTCTCGCTTAAGTAATTCATTTACTCTTACCACCAAAGAGAAAAAACATTAATATCGCTAGAAATATGGCCACTCCTGCACTATCCATCCAACTTGATTCTTCAGCAGTTTTTGACTGATAAACCGACTCAATAGAAGCCTTAACCGTGCTAGTAGAAGTTCGAGCTTCTAACCACTCACCAATGGGTTCTCCTAGCGCACACAATAAAGCTAATGATGCACTGCAACCAGTCATTAAATTAGTGACAAATTTGTTGAATCCTTCACCTGTTGCAGTGGCAGTAAAATACAGGTGTGCAGTGCCAACAGCCAGGAACATTCCAACAGGGTGAACTTGCAACAAATGAAAGGTAAAAATCACTGCCGAATTTAGGCAACTACCAGCGACAATTTCACAAGCATTACCAGCACGTCTAAATGTCCTGACTCGGTTGTTTTCAGGTAATGGTTGTGGTTGGGATTGTTGCTGTTGAATAGGTTTTTGTGCCAGCCCTTCAAATGAAAAAGGGCTGACGCTATGAGGATATTCATCTCGTTTCCTTTCTAGCATCAGCCTGTGTCCTTTCAATTAGTTATCTTTCGCCAAATTTCTGCCAAAGATTCCCCAACATTGCACCCCAACCTCTCACTGTTCCGGTTGCAGAAACACTTGATGTTGGTGCAGAATTTTGGGATTGAAATGGTATTACATCAAGTGGGGCTTGATTTGGTTCTAATGCCCTTGAACCTAACCTTGCACGGGCTAAAAGTTGTTGGCGTTTTTCTCTCAATCCTGTGGTGATTGCTTGCCGTTGGGCTTGCACGGTTTGTCTATTTTCTATGCTGCTGATTTTGTTCTCATGTCTCCACAATTCCGCCTGTAAATCGTGGTGTAATTGTGCAGCCACCTCAGCCAGGGCGTGTTTACGTTTTTGGTCAATTCGCAACAGGTCGGCTCTGTCTTGGGCATCTATTTTACTCATCTCCGAATCGAACTCGGAATTTAGTTTGCGAATCTTGGCAATGGCAGTTGCTACATGAGAACCATATTGCTTTCTTAATTCTGTCCAAGTTACTTGTCCTTTGGTCAGCTTCTCCATTGCTTCAAAAACCATTTTGGCATTGTCCAAGAATGGCTCTAGTCGGTCAGATAATTCTTGGGCATTATTGGCGTAATCTGCAAACTGTTCTAGCTTGTTTATGTCTGAAAGATAGCTGAGAATATCTGCCGAAAATCCTCCCCAAGAAAGTGCCTTCTCATCAATGTGGCTTGCATGACCCATTACTGGATTACGTATCGCAAAATCCATTGCAAGCTTCTCCTTAGCGTTGGTATTTGAGTTGATTAATTAATGCCTCTGCCAGTCCCAGGTGGTCGCCAATATGAACTCGTTTATGAAGACCTTGGACAATAGGAGAGACTGTTGAAAGTGCATTGACTGCTGCTGAACCGCCAGAGACATTTATCTCTGCACTCAAGAGATTTTGGACGACCCCATGTAACAGCAACAGTTTTTCTATCTTGCCCAGGCGTTCAAATGTGCTGCCGTACTGTTGCTGAAGTTCATCCAGGTATGAACCATCATTGGGCATTGTGTTAGTAAAATAGCCGATGGGTTTGCTCATTGTTGGTAAGATTCGAGTGGTGACGTGTGCTTAATACGTACAAGAGAGGCGATCGCCAAGCTTTGGTCGGCGGTGCGATCGCTCCTCCCCTATTCCTCATTCCCATATAAAGCGGCTCTAGCTAATGCGCTGGCTAGAAAACCACCCCCACATACAAAAATTCCTCCGATACTAAATTCTCTTTGCATTGCCCAATTAACGCGACGAATCAAGGTATTTTGGGCGGAATTTGTTGCCATTAGGCTCAAGCCGTGGCAGATTAATGCTCCACTGCCAAACAATCCTGCTGATATCAAAAGTGCTATCGCGGTTGCATGTAATGCAGTATCAATCGAGTCAATCACTTTCTTCATTGGTTGAATCCTTCAAGACTAAATATTTGCACTGGTTCAGGGCTTGGTAATGCTGAAAAGCGAAGTTCATTAAGAGCTTGAATAGCATCCCCAATTGATAAATCTGGGTGATAGTCGAGTGCTTGAAACTGTGGATGCTGCCGAATTTGGGTTAGTAATTGATGGGCTTGATTAATCAATTCTGGCAGTGGTTGAGTGTTCATAATTCACCTGAAATACTTTGATAACTTCAGTCTCTATTCAGAGCCTTCGCCGCACCTTAAAGGCAAGTCTTTAATCTCAACAAAAGGAGCTTGACTCTGATTTTTAGTTTGCTGCCAACTGGTGTATACATAGCTGCCAACAAATAAAGGAACAACAATGCAACCCATCAAAAGTAACGGACGAATTTTGAAAGCTTGCCACTGGTAAGCTGCTTCTAATCTGTTCTTATTAGCGTCGATTTTGGCTGACATACATTGCTAACCCTACTGCGAATAAACCCACTCCTAGAGGCGAAACAACTGCTGCTACACCACCGATTAGAGACAGAGTAGCCACACCGGAATAGAAACAAGTTTCAGCGATTATGTGCATTTTTCTTGATCTTGAAATACTGAATAACAACGATAAGAAGCGACTGTCAGATAGTGCTAGCCTGTAGGCAATGTCTAGATATTGGCTGCCAGATTCATGATTTCTTCTAGTGATTTCTGAGCAGTTCGCTGTTTCGGGGCAATCCCCCGTTGAGCTAAAAAATCGTTAGCATCAACTCCTTTGATTGAGTGAGCAGAAGCCGTTAACTCACCTGCCAACTCATCTAAATAGTTTTCTAAGCCACTTCTAATTGTGTTGGAGTGGATGTGAACGAAATTATTAACAACTGCTTGACCACTGATAAATGCCAGGGTGGAAGTAATTGGGAGCAACGCGATTTTCTGAAGTTAGACTTTAAACGAGCGATCGCTAAACACTAATTTCAGTACATTAGTAAAATAGATACTTATTGACCAGCAAAAATCTCAGCAATACTTAGAGAAATTTATTTTGACGGTGGTGTAATTCTATTAAAGGAACAAAAAAGTGTAGGATGCCCTTTGAGTAATAGTTTTGATGTTTAATATCAAAACAGGGAATGCCTACACTTCATGAATAAAAATATACATTCAAGTTTAGATTTAAGCAAATCACTGGCAAAGTTTCAAGAAAAAGTTACGAA
>LXQD01000081.1 GCA_003326215.1 Nostoc minutum NIES-26
CGCTTGTAGTTGGGACAATTTTTGTGACTCTATTTTTAATTCTTTCCTTAACCCCAGCAGTGCTTAAAAAATTTTATACATAAGTTTTCTCATCCCCAGCTTTTTGTCATAATTAATACTTAGTATTAACGCTAGATTATTACCAAATTACTTCCCAGCAATCTTTTTGAGGTAACTCATCAAGATTAATTTTCGTGCTTTTCTGCGTAAACTTTGTTATAAAAATAACTTTCTGCTTAAATGTATATTTTAGCGATCGCTCGTTTAAAGTCTAACTTCAGAAAATCGCGTTGCTCCCCATTACAAAGCAATTTTTCTACGACCCTGATTAAGGTTGACCCACAAACGGTTGAGTATCCCGAAGTGTGGATAAAGGAAACTCAGGCTTTTGGTACACAGTCGGTCAATATTGAGCAACAGGGGATGATAGAGAAAACAGCGCCGATACTGCACAAAATCAAAGAGCGCCCGACAATTTTGTTTGCAACCCCAGAAGATAGAATGCTGGGGATAACACAGATGGCAGTGGACAATCACAAGTCTTCAACTGTAACTAAGTGGTTGCGAGAGCATGATGTAGCATTTGCTCAAGAGCCAACAGAAGATGTGCCATTGGAAACTAAAAAGGGTCTAACAGTGTTCAACCTAGTCAATTCATCCATCCCTGAGCCTGTGTCCGGTGCGATGACTAGGAAGTTTGGGGAAGTGATTGAGTCGGAAACTGAGTATCAACAGAAAGTTAAAGCACTGCCAGATAGACCCAAGTATTTGAAACCGCCAAAGCCACAAGTAATTAGTACAAGTGAACCAATAGTTCCATCTGTGGCCATAAGAGGAAAACCGATTCCGATGAATTTTCCGCTGATGCTATACGGCGAACAGAACCCGCTGCCTGTGAATACCTGCATTGATGCAATGCGGGGTTATGGTAGAACTCACACTACCAGAGCTTACGAACCATATAAACAGTATGGCTTTCAAGAGGGTGAGATTGCGATCGCTTCTTCTGGAGATAAACAAGTAGCCTTTCGGGTAGGCAAACAGTATCAAATCACACTAAATATGATTGTTGACCGCAAGTATCAACAGCAATGGTCAGACATGGAAAAGCATTCACCATTAGCATTACCAGAATTGTTCAATGGTAAGCAGCAGGTATGGGGGTTGCATATGGAGCCGTTGGGGGATTACGTAGACGGTAAAATAGTTCCATTTCCTGAAGTACAAACACACAGCCTACCCAACCAAGGAGTTGAAAACCAATCAGTAACTATTGACAACTTGCGCTCTTGGTACAGTGCTGCTGATAAGCTGGGTAAGTCAACTGAGTACAAACAGAGGATTGTAGAAGTTGCCAATCAGTTTAAATCTGATGGGCAGTTGTCACAATCGGCTTTGACTGCAATGGGTCAGGATAAACAAGAATTAGATTCTATTAGCAGGCTGACCCAAATCGCTCAGAGAGTTGGGGCGGTTTGGGGGCAAGTCAGGGATGATGGCTTCACCCACGTTAAGGGTAAAGTTTACGATGTGACATTTAATGCCGAGCAGAAAGATTTGGCGATCGCGCACTCCAATGGCGAAGTGATTTTGAGTCTGCAATCAGGTAAGGTGCATACTAATAAAGTCACAACGGAAGTGTTGCAAGCTTTTGAGCAAGTTAATAATCAAATTGATGCGATAAGAACGAAGAACAAAGGTCAGGAAGTAGAATTACAAAGATAAGACTGAACAGCGATCGCAAACCTATGGAGTTGCGCCACTGCAACTAACTACTGACTTCCATCAACAGAGTATTTTTATCGTTAGCTTTTTTTGATTTTGGGCAACGGGCGCGGCACAATAGTAGCCTTCACGAGCGGCTTGAGCTACTCAAGGGAATTATTCTTTCCAAGAAGGTTGATAATCAAACAACCATTTAAACTGCAAATCAGCTAACCAAGTGGGAGTCAGCCTATAAATCCAGTCGCGCAGGAGACATCCGATTGCAGAGTTAGTTTGTCCAAGCTGACCAACTTGGCGAGAAGTAGTAAATACACGAGTGACTCGTTTGCTACGACTACTCTCAAATTGACGTAACAGTAACACAACTTGGTCGCGGCTTGCTGCCTTGGTAAGTGAGTTGACCAGTTCAAAGGCATCTTCTACTGCCATACAACCCCCTTGGCCAAGATTTGGTTGCACAGGGTGTGCTGCATCTCCAATTAAAGTGACTCGACCTTTGCCCCAACAATTGCCTAAAGGTTGGCGATCAAAAATATCATCTCGATAAATGCTTTCGTTTTCTAAAGCCTTGAGGATTGAAGGTACAGGTTCGGCATAATCTGAAAATATTAACTTCAAGGCATTCAACGAACCCCCAACACAGTCGTCATTCCCACCCTGTTCGCTGTTGTTAAAAGCATAAAACGAGAATTGCCCTCGTCCAACATCAAAATATCCAAAACGATTTCCCCGACCCCAAAATTCCATCCAACTATATTTTTTATCTAATGAAACACTTGAGCCGTTGAAAAAACCTCTCCAGCAACACATACCACTGTAGAGTGGCTCCTCTAATCGTTCTTTACTAGAAAGACTTGCGCGTACTTGTGAATATAGACCATCAGCACCTACTAATATGTCTCCAGTAGTTGTACTACCGTCTTGAAAGTACACTTGCACACTGTCTTGAGTCTGCTCGAATTTCTCAAAAGTCATGCCAGTACGTACTATTCCTGGTGGTAGTGCTTCATAGAGTATTTGTTGTAATTCTCTTCTAGAAAGACATATACCTAAGTCTTCTTCCCCAGCAAATTCTGGAGAGTTAATGTAAAGCTCAGTTCCACTTTTACTCTTAAATCCACCCTTAAAAATTTTGCCACCCTGTGCATAAAAACGTTGATAAATCTTTTCTAACCAAAGCAGTTTATAAACTCGTATGGCATTTCTTTGAATAAATATACCTCCTGCTCCAGAAAGCATTGCATCCAGTTGACGCTTCTCGTATAATTCCACTTCAATATTTGCATCTAGGCAGGCACGGGCTAAAGTTAAGCCACCAATTCCACCCCCAATCACAATTACCTTCGACACTAAGGGTTTGATTGCTTTGGCTGATATTTGCATTACTTGCTCCCGATGGGTTGGTATCTTGATTGAGGACTTGTTAGCATTATTACACGCACTCCTGTACTGATATTGCTTTTCATGGAACTCAAATGTGATTACTCTAAGCCCGATAATGTCGTGCGTGCCTTGATCGTTGATTTGAAGAATCAGTGGGAGCCTGTAAGGTAGTTCACTCTTGAATTCTGGCTCCTGATTCCTAATTCCTGAATTCTGATTAGTAGGGCGTGTCTTTGTCGAAAGGTAAGCACTCAGCAGGCTCACAATTACGCAAGTCTACTTCCATCTGCTGGCGGCGTTGCACGTAGGTTCTGTTGGCAGCACGTATTCTATTCATTTCTTGCCGATCAAAGTTAATACCTTGTTCGGCATATCTGGCAGATACTGCATTATAGTTGTCAACCTCCAATTTCTTACGCCGCTCCATCTCTGCTAGCCATCCCTCGCTGATACCACTACGGAGTGCCGATTCCACATATTCAGATCGCAAAGAACCATCTGGACTAAACTGTTGTTTTTCTTCATTAGTGAAGAAATCACAGGCTTGATATTCTATCCATAGGTGAGAAAAATACTTACAGGTGATTGAAGACTATTAAATTAAAAATTAAAATACTAGATAGTACCAATCTGGTTATCTAACTTTTTAGAAAATGATAAAGTTTATGTAGAATCACAAAAAAAATATTTGGCACACTTATATCATATTTTCTGGAGTTACTATGAAAGCAATTAAAGTTATGGGCACCATTGATGAGCATGGGCAACTGACTTTGGATCATCCCTTAATAAAGGATAAGAACAGTCGTGTTGAAGTAATTGTCCTCATCCCAGAAGCAGCAGAAACTGATGAACTGGAGTCATCTAAAAAAGAGATTGTAGAAGATTTTCGTCAAGCTTGGCATGAAGCTATGACTGGACAAACAATTCCTGTGGCTCAACTTTGGGAAGGACTTGAAGATGTCTGAGCAATCATTTATTCAAGTTGAAGCTGCACCAACGTTCAACCGAAATCTACGTACTCTCGCCAAGAAATATCGCAGTATTCGTAATGATATACAACCCGTAATTGAACAACTTGAACGGGGAGAGTTACCTGGAGATCAAATATCTGGTATTGGTTATGCAGTTTTTAAGCTGCGAGTCCGAAATAGCGATATTCAAAAAGGTAAAAGTGGTGGCTATCGTCTGATTTATTATATGAAAACAGCAATGGGGATTATTCTGCTCACTATTTATACTAAATCCGAACAAGCTGATATTGCAGCAGACGACATTAGAAGCATTATTACTGAGTACGAACAAAGTAGAGTTGAAAATCAAGAAAATCCATAGAACAAAACCCGATCAAGGATACGCAGATAGCATCAGTTAATGAGAGCGAATGGAAATGTGGGATGAATCTTACTTTAATATGGGAGTTCAGGCTTATATTGAAGTTAATGAACAAGGTTTTGGTGAGTTTCAATTTGGTATAGTGACGGGACAAATTGATTATGAAAGCATTAAGGATGATGACAATGCAAGGCTAGATTTTACGTGGTCAGGAAGTGATAAATGCGATCCGGCTGACGGCAGTGGATGGTTGAAATTAAAAGACGAAAATATATTGGAGGGAAAAATAAAACTACATGGGGGAGATAGTTCTATGTTTTTAGCAAGATGTGCCTGAAATTCTCTCGACTTAAACCAGTGCAGCGCGAAGTATTAATCTTACGCTTTGGACTGTTAGATAATCAAGAACGAAGTTTGGATCAGATTGGAGAGAAGCTCAATGTTAGTCGAGAGCGAGTTCGTCAAATTCAGCAGCAAGCAATGACTGCTCTGCGTCGTCAACAACCGTCTATTGAGCAGTATCTCACTTCTTGATTAGGCGCATTAATTCTCTTGAGTTAGCTGTGTTTGTAATTGCTGCACTTGCTCTGGTGTTAACCCTGTTACCCGCACAACTACCTCAGTTGCGATCCCCTCACGCAGCAAATTTAGTGCAATCTCTTCTTTTGCCTTTTGAGCGCCTTCCTCTTGCCAGCTAGTAACAATTTCCATGACTTCCTCCTGTTCATCTAAGCCCATTGTACTGATTGTTGCTTGAAAGACCTGTTTTTCAGTATCATCCAGGCGCAGATATGTATCTACAAACCCAGAAATCAATTGCATCCGAGCTGGGTCTAATCTTAACGTTGCCAGCAATCGCAAACATTGTGCCTTCACCTGCGGGCGTTCAAGCTTTGGAATATTCATTTTCGACATCAAGGCTGCTGCCACTGGATTTGGTTGAGTCAGAAAATCTCGCCAGCTTAAACGATTTAATTGAATGGCTGCAAACCGAAATTCTAATACATTTAAATCAGGAAAAGTCACGCGGTAAATTTGAGGTTCAGGGCGTAGTGGTTCATCAAAAGAAAAGAGGACAACTGGATAAATCGGTAAATCATATTTTTCGTGCAACCGAGCAAAATACTTAAACATCCGCTTTGCAAACGCTGTCTGGGTGTAAGATTGATTCTCGACGTGAATTAGAAAACAAGTTTCTTGCCCTTGGTAACGCACTTGAGCCAGTAAATCAATTTCCTTCTTTTCTCCAGAGGTAACATCTGTAAACACTTCTTGCGGTAAAAACTGAATTGAATCACGGTCTATTTGGCTGGCGACTTGCGGTAGGAATAAATCTAAAAACTCAATAAAAAAGGTGGATAATAATTCTTTGAATAGTCTGTCATGGTCAATCATACTTTATATTTTAAGTTGATTTTTAATAATACTAGCACTTAGATTATACTGAAAATAATTAATATTAAATTGGATTTTAATACTAGATAAAATAGAAAAATAAGAGATATGGTGTGGCGACTCACTCTTGGAATCGCCTTTGTACTATTTATAGTGTTTTTGCCTGCGGTACAACTACCCCACCAAATACTTCACCACCTGCGGATCTATCGCCGCAATCCGATGCCTAATTGGTTTCGGAGGATTACTGAAAAACTGTTTTAAATCTCGGCTTTTGATTTGATAACAATTGACACAACGCTTTTTCGCTTTCAACCAGCCCTGATTCACCCAATAAAGAATAGTGCTTGGATGTAAGCAAAGGTGTTTTGCAATTTCACTGCAACTGTAATTATCAAGAACTGGGCGAGTAGAGTAACCTAATGCGTAGAGTTTACAGGCAATAGCTAATTCTGTACGATAATATCCTCGTCTTTTTAACCGGAAAGCTATTTGTTTTACTGTGAACATCTCCGCCATTTCTTTAAGGGTTGCTAATTCTTCTTCATTCCATTTGATACTCATGACTAAACCCCTAATATTCAATGTTGATAAATCAAACATTCTGGGCAGAGTTGGCTATTATTTATTACTGCTCTTGCAATTACAATGCCCGTGTTTGTTCTAGTTGCTTGTACTCGTCCCAATTCCTGGGATTGTGACGTGATGACATGGCTTCCTCAAATTCCCAATTTTGAGAACTGATATCAAATAACTCAATCGCTGCATCAAAAGCACATTGTAAAAATCTGGTATATGATTCTTCAGACCAGAGAATTGATTGTGCGATCGCAGTTAAAAGATTGAGATTATTTTCACTTGCTGCACCTTCTTCATCTAGCCATTCAATTGTGGTTAATAATCGTTGTTTAGCAGAAGCCGCAGTTGATTCTGGCAATGAAGCGATAGGGGTAAAACCTGTTAGTTGTTTCATAATTGTTTTGGTGTTGCGACTCATCAAAGAAGAATTCACCAAGACTCTCCAAACTCATCAAGCATGAACTAGAACCAGTAGCACATACACCACATAAACCCGTGCCTTCATAACCTCCGGGTTTGGTTAATTCATGCCCACAAGATAAACATTTATGCTGTGGTTTTTCTTTGATTTTCTTCTTCTTAGGTTTCATAGTTTAAAAAAGTGTTCGTGCAAACAAAAAATTTGTCTAGGTTTGTGAGCAAATTATCTAGTAGCGACTTAAAGCTGAATCGCCGCTACCAGTAACTAATTACCTTTTCCTACTCGACGGTATGATTGCCTGATTCTGCGGTTGCAATGATGCTCTTGCCTCTGCTTCCGAGACAGGCGGCAGTGCGGGTGCTGTTGCAATGGCGTTATCTGCCCAACGCTCATAAGTCTCATTTATTACCCAGTGCAGTGTTGCCCCAGACTCCGCACCGCTACGAATCATTTCAGCCGCTTCCAGTGCGTCTTTCTCAAAATCAGATTCCGGGTTGCGGTAACTCCACTGAATAAACCAGTATGTACCAAGCGCACCCTCCACCTTCTGAAACTCAGCACAGAAGATATAGTTTTTGAGTACCGAAGCGATCGCCAAAACAATTCGCAATTCGCAATTGGTAGAGTCGATGGGCGGTATTATCCGCCGCACCTCTCTGTTCAATCTGGGCGTGCCACTTTCGCGGCACCCAGCTTTCGATATTCTTAGCTTGTGCCTTTGCTCATGTGGGTATAATCGTGACAGGATTCGTGTACAGCAATTAGATTTTTTGGTTTCCAATTGTTGTGCTGCCCATCTATGTGGTGTAAGTGTACTCGCTCAGAACAGGTAAACTTTAAACCACAGTGTCCGCATGAATGGTTTTGTCTTTTTAGAGCTTTAGAGGTTTCGCCGTCGT
>LXQD01000082.1 GCA_003326215.1 Nostoc minutum NIES-26
CCCTCTAAGCCAAGATGCTCCCATCTATGCAATACTTCTCGTACTGTTTGTGCAGTCCAATGAAAATGAGCCGCTATTTTCTCTACATACCATCCATGTGCGCTCAATCTAATGACTTCTGCTCGATCTTTCACTTTCTGGGGTACATCTGCCGTTCTTAGGTGAAACAATGTTTTATCTTGTTCAGGAGTCAGAAATACCCTTAAACGGCTGCCCATATCCCTGTTACCTTGGTATACACATTCTACGTATTTACTTATCTTTACACAGTTTTGTTTTTTCGCCTTGTTCTACTTACTCTTGTGAAAGAAGCATTAGAGACAGTACGTTTTTTGGATGTTGAAGACTGGGCGGCTCAAGTTTTTGGCCAATCCATGTTCTCGAAAAGGAGAATTCTGTTTTCTGCCGCCACTGACGACACAGAAACTGCATGAGAAATTTTGAGGGTTTCTCCCACAAAATCAACACCCTAGGATTAAACATAATACTGACTTTTATTTTTTATCATTTAACAAAGAGTTTGCTGACATTCTCTCGTGCGGTCAAAACAATTCTTTGATTTCTAAGTGATTTTTTGTGTTGCCCAATTCAAATTGGGCTGCTCATCAATAGCTTCAACTATTCTAGTCCTAGATTCTCGCTCCATATGATTCTGTGCAGCAATTTCTTTGAGTTTTTGTGCAAGTTGAGACTTATCTGGAGTAATATTCCAATAGTGTAACCAAACAGAAATTTGATTAATAACAGTATCAAATTCTTTATGAGCATTCTGAATCCCATATGTTAATTTATCTCTAACTTTCACTTTTTGCTCTTTACTTAGGTTTTTGTCTTCTAGGGTTAATTTTTGCAGGCTTGTCAGTTTGACGCGTATTGCATTATCGACACTCTGTACCTTTCTTTGGTCTTGCCGCTTTCCTTCATTTGTCATCCGTTCGCCATTAGAGCTGAATTTTGCTTCTTCTACTTCGTTCTCAGGCGGATTTGTGTAATTGACGTAATCTGTATTGAATTTATCTACTACACTCCTATGTGTTAGTTCATGCACTAGATTACCAACGCGTTCTGCTTCATCCTTTACATGACCATGATATTTCACTTCGTGTTTGTCTAAGGTTCCGTTTTTAAACTTTCTACTTGTATAAGCTGCTCCTCCACCCTGAGATTCTATATCTGTATTTTTACTAACTTCATACAATTCTGTCATGATATTTCTCAAATGTTCAGGCACATTATCGTCTTGACTAAGCTGGTTAATCCGCTCAATATCTGAATTTTGAGAGGATTGTGCTTGTTGTTCTGGAGGATATGCAGATGTGGAAGAAAGGAGATTACTACTATGTGTTTGTTGTCGTGAGACATTTGAAGGCATTCTGGAAATGGGGTTGTTAGTCTCCTGACTATTTCTGGTTGACTGGCGAATTAGAGGATCTGTTTCTGGTGTGTTATTTTCTGTGTTATTTCTTCTGCCGCAGCAACTACGTAGATAATCTTTGATCATATCCATAATATTCTCTATGTATTAGTAATTGAGTTTTCTGTTTCTATGCATATATGTCTTTCCAGACTAGACTAATTTCAAATTTATACTGAATTATTTGGCAAATTTTTCCTCGCCTATCTGCACTATCTTATTGATTTTCATTATTAAGCATCAGTTGATCCGGCTGAGTTTGCTCGTAACTCAATACACTGCTGGGTTTGATAAATAGCAAAAGGCTTTAAAATTGTAATAGCCATAATGCATATATTAGAGACAGTAATTTATAGCGTATCTCTTTACGAAACAATTTACTTACGACTTTTAGATAGTTTCTTTTAATTCGGATTCTTATTTTGCTTGAGCATTTTGATTTTAGTTTTAGGGTGCATTTTTAGAGTAATTTCAGCCTTTTTTTTACCATATAGACCTTCGGCTGATAAAATTTGCGCGATCGCCAGATATCCTAAACTTATACCTAAAATTTAGGGACAATAAGCATGGTAAATCTAATAGACGAGCAGCCAAAGTATTTAGGTACAGGCTTATCTTTCCCATTGCAAAGCAATGTGCAGGGAGGACTCAAGCTAAGTACTGAAGCTCAGAAAGTCAAAGAATCAATCTGGTTAATTTTGCGTACCGATCTAGGCGAACGTGTCTACCGCCCGGACTTTGGTTGTCGCTTATCAGAACTAGCTTTTGCCCCGTTAAATAACGATACTTTACTCAGAATTCGGATCTACGTACTGGAAGCATTACAAAAATGGGAGCCTCGAATTGAGGTTGATGAAGTTCGCGCCGATCCTGACACAATCACTGGACGCGTCAATATCATCATTGACTATCGTCTCATGTCGCATCCTGACCCCTACAGTTTTGTCTATCCGTTTTATTTAGTCTCAGAGGTGGAGAATAGTGAGTTTTGACTTTTTACCTCAACTTCCCAGTTCTTGTCTGGACGATCGCAACTTTGACGATTTAGTAGAAGAATGCCTATTACGTATTCCCCGTTATTGTCCAGAGTGGACTGACCACAATATTAGCGATCCTGGCATTACCTTAGTCGAGCTATTTGCTTGGCTCACCGACCAGATGCTGATGCGATTCAATCAGATTCCCCGGAAAAACTATGTAGCCTTTTTAGAACTATTGGGAATCCGTTTACAGCCGCCGACTCCGGCTCAAGTCAGGCTGACTTTTTACCTCAGCACTCATTTACTGGAAGATTACACCATCCCACGCGGAACAGAGGTAGCAACAGAGGGCACTGAAACTCAAGAAGCTATTATTTTTACTACCGATCAAGACCTGATAATCGCTCAACCGACTATAAAACATATATTGTCCGCACCAGATGCAGGTAATACTCCTCAATCACTCCACGATCGCACCGAGCAATGGCATCGTCAACATGACGGTCTAGCAGTGACTCACGAATTTGAACTATTTCCGCAAAAGCCGCAGTCTGGCAATAGCTTTTATCTCGTAATTGAACCTGATACCAGCTTAGAAGGAAATGTGTTGGCGATCGCCATCACCGGAGCGCCAGGTACACCTACAGGCATCAATCCAAAGCATCCTCCCCGTAGTTGGGAAGCTTGGGACGGCGAATCTTGGGTAAAGGTGCTGTTGCGGGAAGCAGATGACACCACCAATGGCTTTAGCTTTGATGAAAATGGGGGAGATGACGATAGTTTCGAGCAGAGTGGTGATGTAATTCTTCATCTACCCGAACGTTGGCCTACAGCAAGTTTTGCTGCCTATCGAGGTCGTTGGATTCGCTGCACCCTCAGCGAATTTAGCGCACGCCAGCCAGGATATGCAAATTCTCCTCGGATTAAAACAATTGCAGTACGTTCTATTGGCGGATCGGTGCAAGCTACTCAGTGCGTTCTCGTACAGGAAGAAATATTAGGTATCAGTAATGGCAAGCCAGGGCAGAGCTTTGAAGTTGAGACTGCGCCCATTTTAGAGCGGTGGGGAAACGAACAACTGCTTGTTCTTCCCCTAGGGAGACCCCCCGAAATTTGGCAGGAGGTTGAAGATTTTGCTGACTCAAAACCCCACGATCGCCATTATGTTGTTGATGCCTTGACAGGTACTATTCAGTTTGGGCCATTGATTCGCGAACCTCAAACGCTGAAGAAACAAACGCAATCTCGTGCCTATTTACAGCAAGTACTACCAGCAGAGCGATCGCCCGGTCGAGACCTGCACGAGCAAATGATTGAGCAACAGTATGGGGCAATTCCTCCCCGTGGTGCTGAAATTATGTTTACCTATCGTACCGGGGGTGGCAAACAAGGAAACGTGCAGGCAAAGACGCTGAGATTTATGAAGACGGCAATTCCTTATATAGACCGCGTGACCAATCATCATGCTGCTGTTAACGGTGCCGATGCCGAGTCTCTCGAACGAGCCGTCTTGAGAGCGCCGCAAATGCTGCGATCGCACGACCGAGCCGTCACTGCCGCAGATTTTGAAGCCTTAACTCTCAAAGGTAGTGGCGGGGCGATCGCCCGCGCATTGACTTTACCGATGTCCGCTAATCAAACCGCTGGGAGTGTCAGCGTGTGCGTTGTGCCTCAAGCCAATACCGATTTGATTGACTTAGGACGCGGGATTGCTCCAGAAAACTTTAATTTAAATTCAGCTTTGCGCGATCAAGTCTTACGCTATCTAGACGAAAGACGTTTGCTAGGTGTTCAGGTGCAGCTACAGCAGCCCAACTATATGGGCGTATCGGTTCAAGCCGAAGTCACCTTAGAGCCTGCTTATAAAAACCCAAGCGCTCAAGCCGAGATTATCCAAAAACTCAAAGTCGCGCTCTATCGCTACCTCAATCCTTTAACTGGCGGCCCAGAGATGACGGGCTGGCCCTTTGGTCGCCCTCTTTATCCGTCAGACATAATGGCTCTTTTTCAGCAAATAGCAGGAATTCAATATTTGGGCGCTATTTTACTGTTTCCTATTCAAAAAAATGGAGAATTTTGGCAGCGGCAAACAACGCCTGTAAACCATATAGACCCCGGAGTCTTGGGTTTACTCTGCTCTTGGGAAGAACCGCAGGCGCGCACAGGACATAGTATAAATATTCTGACAGACCAATCTGCGGTGAGGATTTAGAGTATGGTGCCAGTACTTACCTCCAAATCAGTTAGTCTTCAGATCTCTCCCATGCAGATTTCTGCGATCGCCTCCCAAGGAGGTGGTCGGATGCTTGGAACTGAAGCCACAGAAGGCTCACAACAGCAATCTCAGATTGTGGTTTATCCAGGAGAACTCTGCCGAGTTGCCCTTGAGATCAAAAACTGGGAGTCTCAACCTCAGCACCTGACATTAAAGCTAAGGGGGACATTCCCTTTAGAATGGTGTCAGGTACAGGCTGATGTTGACAGCGCTCCTCAATTCAAGACAGCCCCACAGAACTCAATGGTGCAAACATCAGGCACTGCAATCGGGGCTGGGAGCGACCTTGTAACGCTAGAAGTGGCTGCCAAGAAAAGCAGACATGCTGACTTATGGTTTCTGATTCCTGACGATTTTTTTGAGGGGCAAGATGCCCTCCAGGGCAGTCAGGGCAACCAACTCAACTTTCAAGGTTGTCTGTCGATTTATGCTAGCCAAAGCTTGAGTCAAGGGTCAAGTTCATCTCCGATTCAAGAATCCAACTTTGAGCTGAACGTTCGACCGCAAAGTACTTACACTACTTTTTTGCCAATAGTTTATCAAGAAGTTGACTACATTCATCGCTTTATCAAAATTTTTGAGCAAGCGTTTGATCCGGTAGTGAATAGCTTTACATCAATGTGGGCATATCTAGACCCGTTGACTGCACCTCAGGCGCTCCTGCCGTTTCTAGCTCACTGGGTGGACTGGTCAATTGATGCACAGATAGATTTAGCCCATCAAAGGCGGCTAATTCGACGCGCCGTAGAAATTTATCGCTGTCGCGGAACTCGTAAAGGACTTCGATTTTATCTGCATTTATATACAGGGTTACCACTCGACGAACATATTGACAGGGAAGAAGATAAATCAATTAGCATTACCGAACCGTTTGGTCAAGGATGTTTATTTGGATTAGCCCATGTAGGAGAAGATGCGATTATCGGTGGTGGCAAGCCCTATCACTTTGATGTGCGGTTGCGCGCCCAGCCGGACAGCCCGATTGATGAGCAACTCTTGCGGCAAATTATCGAGCAAGAAAAACCTGCATTCTGCTCCTACAGCTTGCGGATAGAAATTGAGCATTGTTGAGCATTTACCTAAAACTTATTTGACCGAATTATTCCATTGAATTGGAGATATCCTTATGACCCATCCTTTTCCAAACCCAGCGATCGCTCCTATGCAACGCCAACAAGTTAGAGATGGCTTACTTCTAACTGCCGAGCGTTGGCAACGTGCCCATGACTATCAGCGCAAACGCCAAAATCTTCACTATCAGTCAATCAATCAGCCAGGGATTGTTTGCGGGTTAGGAGTAAGGGTAATTCCAGCCCCAGAAGAAGTTGCCGCTCAATATCGAGACAATCGCTGGGTGCAAATTCAGCCGGGAATTGCCATCGATTTAGAAGGAAATCCGATTGTTGTACCTCATCCAATCAATTTTCGGATTGCAACCGAGTTAAAAGATTCGGAACCTGTCACTGTCTATTTAGTTGCTCAGTATCGAGATCCCGATCAGTTGGGGGGAAGCCCCGATTGCGAAGTTGTAAAAGAAACCTTCAGAATTGACGAGAGAAGCCGTCCCCCTGAGCGGTCAGAGGTGGAGCTTTGTCGCGTCCTGCTGCGATCGTCGCAGCAAGAATTGCTCCGCACACCTGCCGATATTTTTTTTCCGGGATACGGCGATTTAGATTTGCGTTATCGCCGTCAAGCACAGGCAAGACCCCAAGGCTTGGTTCAAATTGCCGAAATCAATTCTGATGATGAAGACTGTAACCGAAATTTTTTCAATTTCACCTACTTACTGCGCGCTGTTGAAGATATCTATCCATCTTTAAAAGGTGCAGAAACCGTTGATCGAGTCACTTGGGATGGAGACATTTATCCTTACGAACTGATATATCTAACTGGAAATCAGGGTTTATCGCTAAACAATCATCAATTCTCGAAGCTTTCAAGCTACTTGAATTCAGGAGGTACTTTGCTAGTCGATGCTCCCGCCGAAAGTACAGAACTGATTCAATCAGTCCAAACAATAGCTCAACATTTGCAAACACCATTGAAGTCTTTACAAGAAGCTCGTCGCGACCATCCCTTGCGAATAAAGCCGTTTCTATTTTCTGCACTGCCAATAATAGATGGAAGCAGAATTCAACTTTTGTCTGGCGGAGGAATTATTCTGGCGATCGGCAATCTGGGGGGATTATGGGGTTTAGATGAAGAATTGCAGCGATCGCGATCTGACATCAGAACCGCTCAAGAATTAGGCATAAATATCCTACATTTTGCTTGGAAACGCAAACAGGCGATCGATTTACAGTCTGAAAGGACTTTGTTGCGTGAATAGGCAAAATGGTAAATTTTACTTATCGCCTATGTTTTCTAGCCGCCTAGCCCTGGATATGAAGACGAAAGCCCAGTACAAAGTTAAGAATTGGAACGCCTATGATGCAACACTAAAGCTTCGAGGCAGTATAACTTTCTGGGTGAATGAAGAAGTTATCGAGCAGTGGGGCAATCAGCAGAAAACGGGGAAAAAGGGAGCATCGAATTATTACTCTGATGTGGCAATCGCGACGATGGGAACGATTCAGTCGGTGTTTCATTTACCAGGGCGGCAAACAGAGGGGTTCTTAGAATCGCTGTTCATGCTCATGGGAATTGAGCTAGTAGTACCGGATCACTCTACCCTATCTCGTCGTCTAAGCAAGTTGTCAGTAGAGCTGCCAGTCATTCCCAAGAATAATGCTGTTCATGTAGTAGTGGATTCAACCGGAGTGAAAGTCTATGGCGAAGGTGAATGGAAAGTCCGCACACATGGAGTAGGGAAAAGACGGACGTGGCGGAAGTTGCATCTAGGCGTTGACTGTGAAAGTGGCGAAATTCTGGGTGCGGTGGTGACTACTAATGATATGGCTGATTGCGAGGTACTGCCTGACATATTGGAGCAGATTGAGCAACCGATAGAACAAGTATCTGGTGATGGTGGCTATGACACAAAAGCCTGTTACGACACCATTACACAACGCGGGGCAAAAGCGATAATTCCACCGCGTAGCAACGCCAAAATGCAACAACC
>LXQD01000083.1 GCA_003326215.1 Nostoc minutum NIES-26
AAATGTCGAATCACTGGGTAAACGCTTGTATGTGACCCCTAAATGTTCACACAATCCTTGATAATGTCGCACACAAAAATCTTCTAGTGCTGCATATCCGTAGCATTGACTTAATGTTCCTAATATCACTAATAACAACATCACCCATAATGGATAACGTTTTCCACGTGCGGCACGATAATCTTCTATACCTTGTAATGCTGCTATCAAACTACTACTCATCTCACACTAAAATCTACTTAAGGTAGAGATAATTTTTAGTTTAATTTTTCTCTCACTACAATGAATTAGCCCTACCTGCATCCCCTGCCTCCCCTGCTTACCCCAATTCATCCCACTGTTATGCAATGCCAAAGAAGGAAGTGTTTAATACCAATTTGAATGATGATTGTGACAGATGAAGCGCCAAAAAGCTTATTAAACAAGTTTTTCACAATCACGCCAGTTTGGTCAGGTCGGGAATCCATGGGTGGCAGTTCCTCTTTGGGGAAACCCCAAGACCGCAGTGGCTCCCCTTGGGAGAACACTCGCGCTTCGCTGTGCTATCGCAACCGACGAGAACCGCCAGGATTGCGACTGCCTCACCGCTACGCTAACACCACGCAATTGGCTCCTCAACGTACTGTCTCCCCAACTGACTGCTCACCGCAACGCAGTCGCTCTAAAATCTCAGATCCAAAATGGTATAAGTTTGAACTTTCAGAGAGTCCATATAAATCACAACTGGTAGGTAAGTAAACTTAATTACAAAAATACTCCTTGCCAGTATGTAATCAAGGTGCTTTAATAACGATCGCGTTCTGCCAAATAGTCCTGTTGGCAAAAGATGCACAAACCCATAGAGCCTTGTTATGAGACGTAGCTGCTGTGTTCATAAAATTACAGACTCGACACATTAGACTGAAAGGAAGGACAAGGTAGTACCATGTCCTTTAAACTAAAATTTCTCTAAAAGCTAAACTAATTGGAGCATATATGGAGCCAATCATTGCTATTGTCTTAGCCCTTGTAGGCTATGCCTTAGGATCTGCAAAAATTATTAACGAAGGAAATGAAGCTTTAGTCGAACGCTTAGGGCGATATCATCGCAAACTTACACCAGGTCTTAACTTTATAGTTCCGCTAGTTGATTCCATTGTCATGGAAGATACTACACGAGAACAAATTTTAGACATTAAGCCGCAGAACGTGATTACAAAAGATAACGTTTACCTAGAAGTTGATGGCGTTGTCAACTGGCGAATTACCAATATGGAAAAAAGTTTTTACAAAATCGATGATATTCAGATTGCATTGACAACCCTGGCTCAAGTTGAACTCCGTGCTAACATTGCCGATAGAACTCTATCGCAAACTATTGCTTCTAGAAACGAGGTGAACCAATCCCTGTTACGGGTCTTAAACGATACAAGCGCAGAATGGGGAGTTCAAATTATTCGGGTGGATATTCAGAGCATTACACCGCCTGAGAGCGTACAGAAGTCAATGGCAGAGCAGCAAGCTGCTGAAATCAGAAAACAAGCTACTATCAGTACAGCAGAAGGAGATTTGCAAGCGGCGATTAAGAGAGCAGAAGCGACTAAGGAATCTATTCGCATACTTTCGCAAGCTATAACTTCCAAGCCAGAAACTAGAGAAATTCTCAAATATCTTGTAGCTCAAGAACATCTCGAAGCTAGCCAAAAACTTAGTGCCAGTACTAATGCTAAAATCGTCTTTCTCAATCCAGCATTATCAGAGGGGGCATTAGATCAGATGATTGGCGAGGCCGCAAGTCATGAAATTGATGACAATGGTTCTGAGAAAAGTTCTATTTAGTCCCAAGGCAATACCCACTCTGATACTCAATAACAATAGGTAGTATTAATGGAGATTGCTGTAACAGACCTTTGGTAAGGACTTTTAATCCAAAATCCAAAATTGATATACTGTGAGTTTTCAACCAGGTTGTGGCAACTGTCGAAACAGTGCATCAGCAACCAGTGAAACATCACGCATTTCTTGAACATCATGAACTCGTAGTATATCCGCACCATTAAAAATAGCAGCACAGCACGCCGCTGCCGTTCCCCAAACTCGTGCTTTTGGCTCTGGTTGGTTTAAAATGCGACCAATAAAACTTTTACGGGATGCTCCAACCAAAATAGGGCAGTTGAGCGCTCTTAATGACTGCAAGCGGCGAAAAATTTCTAAATTTTGCTCATAATTCTTAGCAAAACCAATACCAGGATCGATGATGATTTTCTCTCGGTCAATGCCTACAGCAGTCGCCGTCGCTATTTGCTTTGCCAGGAAACTATAAATCTCCCCCATTAAATCTTGATAATCAGTCATTTGTTGCATCGTCAGCGGTGTTCCCCTGATATGCATCAAAATAATCGGCACATCTAAACTTGCGACTGTTGGCAGCATCTCTGAGTCAAACGTCCCGCCAGAAATATCATTAATAATATCCGCTCCAGCTTCTACAGACGCTTTGGCTACAGCAGCCCTAGTTGTATCCACAGAAATCGGCACTGAAATTTTTTCTCGTAGCACCTGCAATACAGTTAGTACCCGGTCGAGTTCTTCTGCAAGAGTTATTTGTTCTGCCCCTGGCCGAGTTGATTGACCACCTACATCGATAATGTCAGCTCCAGCAATCACCATTGCTTGCGCTTGTGCCAAAGCCGCAGAGGCAGTTTTAACCTCACCTCCATCACTAAAACTATCAGGGGTTACATTCAAAACACCCATTAAGTAAGTACGCTGTCCCCAATCGAAACAGCGTCCTCGAATTATCAAATTGCTGGACATAAATATGCTCTTATTTGGAGAGACCAAGGAGCAGGCGAAGCAGGGAAAAAGGGGACACAGAGAAAATTATTTAACAATTCTCTCCTCTGCCCCTTTGGCCCCTCTGCTCCTCTGCCTCCTGACTCCTGACTCCTGACTCCTCATACATGAGATTAGTGATAGTTCACAATCCGAGCGAAACTTTCTGGTTCCAGACTCGCTCCTCCCACAAGAACACCATCAATTTCTGGTTGAGCCATAATCTCATCAATGTTACTTGGCTTTACTGAGCCACCGTATTGAATTGGTACATTTGGATTCTTCAGCTGACTGCGAATTAAGCCAATTACCCGATTTGCCTCCTTTGTTTCACAGGTGTCACCAGTACCAATCGCCCAAATCGGTTCGTAGGCAATCACTAAATTTTCCTGATCGACATTTATTAACCCTTTGTCCAACTGGCTGATAATCAGTGACTCAGTTTCTCCGGCATCTCGCTGTTGTTTAGTTTCGCCTACACATAGAATCGGGGTAAGACCAAACTTTTGAGCACCTTTGAGGCGCAAATTAACGGTCGCGTCCGTTTCACCAAAGTATTGCCGACGTTCGCTATGACCGACAATTACATAACGTACACCAATTTCTGTTAGCATTGGGCCAGAAATCTCACCTGTATAGGCTCCAAACTCTGCCCAGTGGACATTTTGTGCCCCCAGTTGTATACGGCTACCATGTAAATTTCTGGATAAAGCACTGAGGTCAGTAAAAGGAGGGCACAACAGTATTTCTCGCTCTTCAGGCGTTTCCTGTAAATGAGGCAGAAATCCTTGTAAAAACTCTTCGGACTCTGCCTGGGTCTTGTACATTTTCCAGTTACCAGCAATAACGATTTTACGCACAGGCAATTTAGTCAAGTTCCTAACGCTACTAGATGCATTTTTCAGTTTAGGACTTTTTGGGAGTCAGTTGTCGTAGAGACGCGATTAATCGCGTCTCTACGAGAGCCAGTTGTCAGAAGGCAGGAGTTAAAAGTTATTATTCTCCTCCAGCTTCCCCAGCTCACCAATACACTGCTAAAAATAACTAGGATAAGAAATAGGGTGAATCTCAAATCCCAAATCTCAACTTGCAAATTGATATGACTTCGACTTTGCCCTTACCCGATCCTCATCAAAGTGATTCAGCCAACACTGATGCAAATTCTCTCAACTGGGAGGAAGAACTAGATAGTGCCATTTTCAGCTTTGAAGACATTCAAAAGGAACTCAACTATAAACAAGCACAAACGGCGCTGCGGAACTTAGTAGCCAATCTCGACCTCACCCCCCAAGAAAAATCTGGTTTAGAGGGGGAAATTGCTGATTTGGAAACCATGCTGGGGAAGTTGGATCGCATGGTAGTACAGATTGCTGCTTTTGGTATGGTAGGACGGGGTAAATCTTCTCTACTTAATGCCTTGGTTGGACAAACGGTGTTTGAAACTGGGCCTTTGCATGGTGTCACCCGTGCTGCACAACGAGTTAATTGGAGTATTAATGAGGAGGCGGTTGGGGAAACTGAACGTGCTGCCTTGCGGGTTACTCTTCCTGGGATCGGTCAATCTCAAGTGGAATTAATTGACACTCCTGGGTTAGACGAGGTGGATGGCGATACTCGCGCGGCATTAGCTGAACAGGTGGCAAAGCAGGCAGATTTAATTCTGTTTGTGATTGCTGGTGATATGACAAAAGTCGAACATGAAGCCTTATCGCAGTTGCGGGAAGCAGGTAAACCGATCGTTTTGGTGTTTAACAAAGTAGACCAGTATCCAGAAGCCGACCGGATGGCAATTTACCATAAAATTCGAGATGAAAGGGTGCGGGAGTTAGTCACACCTTTAGAAATTGTGATGGCTGCGGCATCACCACTGGTGAAAACGGCGATTCTGCGTCCTGATGGTACTAGGGGCGTGCAGTTGCGTACAGGTAGTGCCCAAATCGAGGAACTGAAGCTGAAAATTTTAGAGATTCTGCACCGTGAAGGTAAAGCTTTGGTTGCTCTTAACACCATGCTTTATGCTGATACCGTAAATGAGCAATTGGTGCAGCGAAAACTAATGATTCGCGAACAGAACGCCAATCAGTTAATTTGGAAGGCTGTGATGACAAAGGCAGCTGCGATCGCTCTCAATCCTATAACTGTAGTAGATATACTGAGCAGTGTAGTAATTGATATAGTTCTGATTTTGGGTCTATCTAAACTCTATGGCATTCCCATGAGCGAAAGCGGTGCAGTACAGTTGCTACAAAAAATCGCCTTGAGTATGGGCGGTATCGGTGCTAGTGAACTAGTGGCAAACTTGGGCTTGAGTGGGCTAAAAACATTACTTGGCATCTCTGCATCTGCCACTGCTGGGGCTACCCTTGGCCCGTATATATCGGTGGCACTCACTCAAGCAGGTGTAGCTGGTGTTTCTTCTTATGGCATTGGACAAGTTACCAAGGTTTATTTAGCCAATGGAGCAACTTGGGGAAATGATGGTCCCAAAGCTGTCATTACTAAGATTTTGGCAACCCTTGATGAGACTTCTATTCTTAACCGCATTAAAGATGAATTGCAACTGAAGTTAAGATTCAAAAGATAAAAAATAATGGCTCTTTCAATACCTCGTAGCATTGATCTGCGGTAGCAAGCATCTTCCACAGTGATAGGATGTCCAACATGGGCGAATTGTAGCTTTGGGGAAGGGTTTGCCCATGTGTTGCATTATTTTTTAAAATTAATATTACTACATTTTTACTCGGTTAATCATCATGCCGAAATTCTATCTTCACCGAACTGGGAAGATTCTGACTGCTATTCTACCCCTTTGTCAAACAAACGGCTTTCCCTCAAGGCAAACATAAGCCCAGTCTACTTCAAGGGAAAATTATTCAAGATGTTCAAAACAGTGCAATGTCGATGTATAGGATGATTTATATTGCGTTAGCTCCGCTCGCCGTAGGCATCGCCGACCGTGAGCGGTTACGCCATCGCTCGTCTGATTCGGGACGAGCAGCAATTGAGTAAACCTTTAGATCGACTCAAATAGGCGTACAGGAGCGTTCAAAAAATGTCAACTTTATTATATTTTGTAATTAGTTTTTTTGTGCTTTTGGTGATTGTAATTGCGGCTTATCTCCTGACTGCCCGCAAGTATCAATCCTCAGCCACAGTCGCTAATTCCTACGATCAATGGACTCTTGACGGCATCGTAGAGTTTTATTGAAGGGAACACATTCACTTCGGTCACTACGGTTTACCACCGCGACGAAAGGATTTTCTGGCTGATTTAAACGCTGGCACTTTATGTGATATCTGCGGTTTGAACTACCTCCTACACATCGCAAAATTAATCAACAAACAACATACTTTAAACTGAGTTCGGGATAAGGAAAAGGACAGGTAGTAAGCTGAAAATTCAGAGTTTTAAGATACAACACAAAATTGACAATGTAAATTAGTAGCTAGTATCAATTTACGAGCATTACAGCTACAAATCAATCTCCCTTATTATCCCCTGCTCCTTGCCTCTGTGCCTCTTTGTCCCTCTATCTATACTTAAGGATGCTGTAGATGGTTGCCCAAATCCAAGAATTAGATGCCCTACATTGGGTGAAAACTCGTTCCTCTCTTGACTCTACCCAATCTACATTCCTAATGTGGACAGGTAAAATTTATAGTTTTATTCCCACAGAGAAAAGAAAGCTTCTGTTCAAGATGCTGGGTTTGAGTATTAGTAGGTGCATTCCTACAGCGGAAGATAGCTGGAATTTTACTTCTAGGGAGCTAACTTACTATCTTGACCCTGAGACAGGTGAAATGCTGCGAAAATGGGAAAATCCTTGGACAGGTGAGATCCTACCAGTAATACACGTTGCCAATAATCCGGTACAGGGTAAGTTTCAGGGTAAATTTCCTGCCCATGTAGAGGGAGATACTACAACCTTTGTTTTTGATATTTTTCCTACTTACCCGAATATACTGGCAGAAGATCCGAAATTTGCTGAATACAGTCCCTATGCAACATATCAAGCAGCGGAATTATTTAAACTAACAGTGCCAACCGCAGATTTATTCAACTCAGAACTTCTTTCAGTTTCTCAACTCAGACTGAGTTGGGATAGGATTGGTCAGTGGCTTCCTTGGATGAAGATGGGCGATCGCTCTGGTAATCTCATCTATAGTGCTAGTGGGAGTAAAGTAGGCGGTTTAATAGAATTGCCCCAGTTGCTGCAAGATGAAATTAATAACCGCATTCCTTTATACAAGCAAGCTCCAAAAGCTTACCTAGATGGCGAAGATATGACCTCTTGGCTGTACTTCCAAAAACACTTTCAGGCTTACTTAGCTGGCGAAATCTTCCCACTTCCCGAAACAGAAGATTTTTGAACTGGGGACTGGGGACTGGGGATTAGGGATTCTTAGGATTATGGACAAGATGCTAAATCAGTGCTGAGTTAGGAGAGACGCGATTAATCGCGTCTGTACAAGAGTTAGGAGAGACGCGATTAATCGCGTCTGTACAAGAGTTAGGAGTTAGAGTTGTAGGGCTAATTCATTGTAGTGAGAGAAAAATTAAACTAAAAATTATCTCTACCTTAAGTAGATTTTAGTGTGAGATGAGTAGTAGTTTGATAGCAGCATTACAAGGTATAGAAGATTATCGTGCCGCACGTGGAAAACGTTATCCATTATGGGTGATGTTGTTATTAGTGATATTAGGAACATTAAGTCAATGCTACGGATATGCAGCACTAGAAGATTTTTGTGTGCGACATTATCAAGGATTGTGTGAACATTTAGGGGTCACATACAAGCGTTTACCCAGTGATTCGACATTTCG
>LXQD01000084.1 GCA_003326215.1 Nostoc minutum NIES-26
AGCTCAGTGTAGAACTGACCAGCATTCTCTAACCCCTGCCGCAACCGCAGCCTCAGCCTTTTCCAGCCTCCAACAGCCTCATCCAATGTTTGGGAAGTATCGAGTGTGTCAGTAACTTGTGTTTGTATGTCTATATTACTGGTGACTGACACGGAATCTAGATTATAAGAGGTTAATGATGTTGTGTCAGCAACTTGTGTTGGTATATCTATATTATTAGTGACTGACACCAACTCCCGATTTAACCACCTAGAAAAGATCCCATCTCGTCCATCATCAGGAGCAACAAACTTATACACACTCTCACGATTCCCTCTCGGCCCCAACCTTCCCACGTAAGACAACCGCAAATTAATCTTGCTCAACAGCTTTTGTGCGATTGCAAGGGGCGTTAACTTCTCGCTAACAGTCACGTTCAAACAAGTCTTGATGAGATAGCGATTCTCCAGTGCGATCGCCTAAAACTCCTGCATACGCTCATCAGAACCCCGCAATTGTACTCCAGAGCTATAGCCCTTACTCTGCATAGCTTAGAGCTTTTCTAAGTGCCATTCTACCGATAACAAGATATACACAACGCCTATCGCCCGCCAAAATGTGTTCAATTCGTTCAATGCTCACATCGTCACCTAAAGCCGCTTGAAAGATTTCTAACTCCATCTGACACAGCCCAGTACAAGCAGTTGCCACCGCACAAATGGGGCAATGTTTTTCAGCGAAGAGAAAGGTGCCATCGGCTTGAGCCATGACCTCTGCCATGTAGCCTTCCTCGGTTCGCTGCGCTGCTAACACTTCTAGTTGCTGTTGAAGCGGAGTATGGCGAGGCACGATCGCTCGATACGCTTGAATTTGTTCGCGAGTTCTAACTTCCAGTAGTCGATCAAATCCCTCTTCACCAAATGCCTCTTTCATTGAGTTAATCAGACCCAACGTTAACTCAGCGTAGCGATCGGGGAAAAAACGATCGGCAGCAGGCGTTAACTCCCATAACTTGGCAGGTCGTCCCATTGGACGCGCTTCTTGCTGGTACGTCACCAATCCTTCTTTTTGCAAAGCGTAGAGATGCTGCCGCACTGCCATTGCAGTGATGTTCAAGTAGGAGGCGAGCGTTTCCGCATCTATCGATCCTTCTTGCTTGAGCCATTTGACAACTGCCTGTCGAGTCTGAATGCTAGTTGATTCTACTGGTCGATCAGTTTTCATAATCAACAAACTAAAGAAAAGTCTTTACAAAGTCAAGCAGGATACTTATGATTATTCTAAAGATAAATTTTTAGAAAGTAGGTTAAGTTGCTATGCAACTTAGCATCCAGGAAAAACATATCTCACTACCCATTATTTTGCAGCCAGGTATAGCCAAAGGAAGTAAAGCAAGCAATGTTAACCTCAAACTTCTTAGTTGTTGACTTTGCTCAAGAGGATGACGTGCTAAAGCTTTACCCTGAAGCGCCCCTACTTTCCAGTGACAAAGCCCAATGGGATGGTATTCAACTGCAATATCATCGGCATCCGCCACATCAGCTTTCGGAAAATTATTCCAAGCAGCATCGCATTATCATTCACGATCGCAGTCCTTCGCCGCCAATGGTTGAAGAGATGATCGAGCATCGTTTTCAAAAGCGGCAATTTGGATATGGCGATGTGACGGTTGTGCCTGCTGATGTCCTCAATTCTGCTTATTGGAACACCGAGTACGAATTTATGACCCTCAGTTTTGAGGCGAGGACGTTTGCAAGTCATACCTTCGATCTGACGACTGCCACTGATGTCGAGCTTATTCCCAGTTTCAGCAAACCTGACCCGCTAATTTCTAGTCTTGGCTTCGCGCTCAAATCAGAGCTTGAGTCTAGCGGAGTTGGCAGTCGTCTCTATATTAATTCGTTAACAGCTGCTCTGATGACTCATTTATTGCGGCACTACTCAGTTCAAAGATCCATCTCTAGACCTCAGAGTGGTTTATCCAAAAGACAATTGCAGCAGGTGATTGATTTCATTTATCAGCACCTTGAGCAGGACTTGGCGCTTGCCGAACTGGCAGCCATTGTGCAAATGAGTCCGAGTTATTTTTCAACGTTATTCAAACATTCGACCGGGTTAGCACCACATCAGTATGTGATTCAGTGCAGAATCAATCGCGCCAAGCAGTTGTTGCGACAAAGTAACTTGACGATCGCAGAAGTTGCTTACAGTCTTGGCTTCACCCATCAAAGCCACCTCAGCCGACATTTCAAACGATTAGTGGGCGTAAGTCCCAAAGCATTTCTCAAAAGTCAGTAAGAATGTGTCCAAAAACTCAAGAATGTGCAAGACAGCATTGAGGCGGTTTTGTAGAGTTATTTTATAAAGATTATTCTTTATAAAGTGCAGCTATAGCATCTGAAGTTTGCTGGAACAATCGCATATTTGATGCAAACCAAGGCTTTTTTGACAGATACAACTTGGATTTCAGGAGTTTCACAATGAAACGACCCCAGTTCATTGTGGCAGTAGCCATTTTCCTCATTACCCACGCAACGAATTTGCAAATTCCCTTGTACGGTACTTATGCAAAGATGGCAGGTTTTGGTAGTGGTGTTTCGGCGATCGCTTTCTCAACTTATATTGCAGGATTGGTGCCGACGCTGGTTCTGCTGGGTGGAGCCTCTGACCAGATTGGACGCAAAACTGTCATCCTCACAAGTTTGCTATTAGCTTGTGTCGCAACGTTTTTAATGATTGTTCAGCCGAATATCTACACGCTGTTCGTCACACGAGTTCTACAAGGAATTAGTGTTGGTTTTATGACTGGAACAGGAACGGCATACCTATCAGCGCTGATGCCACAAAATACCACGAAGGTTGCTGCTTACGTCAGCTTAACCACCGCTTTGGGCTTTTCCAGTGGCGCGCTGTTTACAAATGCCACTTTGTTTTATCGCCATTCACTGGTGCCGTTTAGCTATTGGGTCGTCTTTATTCTTCTTCTAGGCTGTATTAGTTTAGCTATTAGTATTCCAGAACAGGCAACGACTTCAGCAGTGTTGATCCGGCTGCCAAGTTTTTCAATGGGTGCAGTTTGGGCGGGGTTAGCGATCGCATTGGCATGGTCTTTGGCAGGAATTGTCGGTGTCATTTTACCTACCCAGCTAACAAGATATGGATTACCGAACTGGGCAGGTCTAATGCTATTCATCATTACGACCGCAGGGGTTGTGTTTCAACCTTTTGCCCGTCGGCTAGAGGCACAGCGATCGCTTCAGATCGGTGCTGTCCTGCTGGTAGCTGGCTATTTTAGCTTCACATGTGGAGCGTGGTTTGGTCATTTATGGTTGGTGCTGGCAGGAGTGGCGATCGCTGGAACGGCGTGCTACGGGTTCACCTACCTGGGTGGATTGGCTGAAGTGGTACAGATAAGTGGCACTCAATCTGCGAGATTCACCTCTGGCTATTTTGTCTGCGCTTATTTGGGGTACGGCATCCCTGTAATTCTGATTGGCTTTCTGTCTGACAAATTTGGCGTGATGCAGGTGTTATTTGGCTTTGGCGCAGTCTTGCTGGTTTGCAATGCCCTACTCTTTGTCAGATATCAACGAATAGCGAAAGACCAGCAGGATGCTTAGTCATCTTTATCTTTAAGCTGCAATCGTACTCACACAACACTTACATGTAATTGTTCTTTTGACTGCTGTAAGCAGGTTTTAAGAGGATTAATCCATGAAACTTCTGCACCTTGATTCCAGCCCACGCGGCGAGCGCTCTATCTCACGCACTTTGACCCAGCAATTTGTGAGTTTGTGGAAACAAATGCATCCAGATGTTCCTGTCATTTATCGCGATTTAGGACGCTATCCAGTACCTGCCATCGATGAAGCGTGGATTGCTGCTGCGTTTTGTCCTCCAGCTCAACTCACTCCAGAATTACAATCTGCCTTGATGATTTCCGATGAGTTGATTGCTGAACTGCTGGCGGCAAACCTCTATATCTTTGGCATTCCTATGTACAACTACAGTGTTCCTGCCAGTTTCAAAGCATACATCGATCAGATTGTGAGAGTCAGACGGACGTTTGTGGTGGGTGCTGATGGTTACAAAGGACTGTTGAAAGATAAAAAAGCGCTGGTAATTACAACACGAGGCGGAAGTTATGCAGGCGAACCACTCGATTTTCAAGAGCCTTACTTGCGTGCAGTGTTTGACTTTATTGGCGTAACTGATGTCACGTTTATCCATGCCGAAAATTTGGCAATCGGGTCTGAAGAACGACAACTGGCGATCGCAACTGCTCATAAAGCCATTCAACAAGTTGTAGAAACTTGGCAATCTAGTACCTGCATCTGAATCGAGCGACTAAGTTCTGCATTGCCTGCAATGCCTTGCTCTCTATCTTTTCAATGATGATGAATCGCAATATCGTTTTGCTAATGGCAATTACCAGCGGGGCTGCTGCTGCCAACCTGTATTACAACCAACCCCTGCTTGCAGCAATTACTCAGAATTTGAACGCCTCTGTTCAAGACGCAGGATTAATTCCGACGTTGGGACAAATTGGCTATGCAATGGGCAACTTTTTCATCGTTCCTCTCGGCGATCTTCTAGAGCGCAAACGTTTGCTCGTTAACATGCTCATTGGAACTGCTCTAGCTTTAGCTGCGGCTGCTGTTTCTCCTACCATTGGCTGGTTAATCATTGCTAGCTTAATCGTTGGGGTAACGACGATCGTACCTCAAATCGCGGTTCCCTTTGCAGCTTTGCTTGCTCCTGCGGCTGTGCGGGGCAAAGTTGTCGGCACAGTGATGAGCGGACTGCTGATTGGCATTCTTCTTGCCCGGACGGTGAGTGGCTTTATTGGTGCAGAACTAGGTTGGCGGGCAATCTATTGGATTGCGAGTGGCGTAATGTTGATGTTAGCGCTCGTTCTGTTTCGGGTGCTGCCCAACAGTCAGCCTGCGGTCATGTTTACTTACCGAGAATTGATGCGATCGATGTTGAAGTTGGTTCGAGAGCCTATCTTGCAAGAAGCTTCAATTACAGGTGCAATGGCTTTCGGGGCATTTAGCGTTTTTTGGAGTACCTTGATTTTTCTATTAGAACAACCACCTTATCAATATGGCAGCGAGGTCGCTGGGTTGTTTGGGTTGATTGGGATCGTTGGAGCCGCAAGTGCGCCACTAGCTGGCAAACTTGCCGATCGCAGAAGTCCTAGACTTGCGATTGCACTGGGCTTACTCGCAACTGCTGTGTCTTTCCTGGTGGTCTGGTTATTTGGATACCAACTATGGGGACTGATTGTTGGCGTGATTTTGTTAGATATGGGGGTACAGGTGACAACAGTATCCAACCAGGCATTGATTTACATGCTACCTGAAGAAACGCATAGCCGTTTGAATGCACTGTTTGTCACATTCTATTTCTTTGGTGGCGCGATCGGTTCATTCCTGGGTGCTTACGGCTGGAATCTCTGGCGATGGAATGGAGTTTGTACCGCCGGGATGTTTTTGTTGATCGTTGCTTTTGCAGCACTCACGCTTGGACGTAAGCGCTAACCCTTCTAAAAATCTACTACTGAAGTATGCAAAATTATTGGTTTGCAAATTTTCATATAATGAATTATTTGAGTATTTTGAGCTTCGTCATCCTTAATCATGCAACTCCTTCCCTAGCCAAGACTGTTGAGTCTTTAACTTTTGAGGAAAAACAAGCAACAGAGGATGTCCCTACACTTTCTCCTGTTGCTCCAACTTCAATTACTCAGCTAATTCATCAAATTATTCCTCAAGAATCAGACGCAACGCTACAAGGACAAGTGACTTCAGTAAATCAACTGGATAATGTTCAACCGACAGATTGGGCATTTCAGGTGCTTCAGTCTTTGATCTCTCGATATAACATTCTTACAGGCTATCCAGCCCAAACTTTTCGGGGCGATGTCTCACGACAAGCCGCTTTGCATCTACGAGCAATGACTCGCGACGAATTTGCACTAGCATTGAACATAACACTTAAACAAATCAGCGAACAAATTGCTCAAGGAACTGGTTCCCGAATATCTCGTCATGATTTAGAGACACTACAACGACTTCAAGAAGAGTTTTCTGGCGAACTCAGCACACTACAAGAACGTGTAGATGGATTAGCAGCCCGAACTGCTAAGTTGGAAGCAAGTCAGTTCTCGACAACCACAACATTGTCAGGAATAGTTGTATTTGGAGTCACTGGCGGAGGCTTTAGCGGCGATCGCATTGTTGATGTCACAAGCAGAGAAATCGCGACAAAAGATCCAAACCTTACATTCCTTTACCGAGCTACCCTAGACTTCACTACAAGTTTTAATGGAACAGATGCGCTAGAACTCTGGCTGGAAATTGGCAGCAATGGGGCAGACGACAATGTAGCAGGATTGTTAGAACCGAGTCTTGGCAGCGTTTTAGACTATTCAGCCAAACCGCCCGTTGAAGAGTTTGGCGTGTCCCGTCTGAACTATACCTTTTCTCCATCTGAGGATTTGACGCTTTCCCTAGGCCCAGTCATCAGTCTTACTGACTATGTAGACTTAAACCGCTATGCAAATGTCAGTTTTCTAGACTTCTCTACGCAAGCGTTGGTAAACAATTATATTCTTTTCCCAGTTCAAGGGCTAGGAGCGGGTGCTGCTGTTAGGTGGAATCCGAATGAAGGCGCATTTACGGCACGAGCTGCTTATGTGGCGGCATCTGCGAGTCGGTCGAAAATAGACAGTTCTTCTCCAGTTTCTGGTATTTTCCCACTGGCATACATTCTTTATCCCAACAAACGAGAGGAAGCAGGACTATTTGGCGATCCTTATCAAGGAATTATTGAGTTAGAATACGCTCCTTCGAGAAGGTTTGCACTACGCTTGCAATATACGGGCGGTGGTATTTTGAGAGGAAGCTTTGATGTCCTTGGAGCAAACTTAGAATTGGCGCTTTCAGATCGTGTTGCTGTTTTTGGACGCTACGGTTACGGCAGCTACCGTAATACTGCCTTTGGTGATTTAAAACCTAGCTATTGGATGGCAGGTGTAGCTTTTCTGGATCTATTTATCTTATATCTTGCACCTGGAAATAAGGATGTCAAATCCACAACTACGTGCAAGAGGAATCATCTGTTTAAGGTAAAGTAAAAAAGAAGACACAACAATTTGTGGAAAGATAAACTCAAGGGCAGTGTGTGCCGCTTGTCCCCAGTCAGGTAAATCTTTAGGGTTGGTAGATAAATAAGCCCAATGTGCCAAGATGAAGGTTAAGAAGGAAAGAACTAACCAACGGTAAATGCCTAACAGGGTTGCTTGACCAAAACGGTGAAGTCCAAAACGGTGCTTTGCGGTTTTGAACCA